>NZ_LSIC01000219.1 GCF_001556045.1 Bradyrhizobium sp. CCH5-F6 | reverse complement strand
GTCATTGCGAGCGCAGCGAAGCAATCCAGAATCCCTCCGCGGAAAGACTCTGGATTGCTTCGCTGCGCTCGCAATGACGGAGTGTGGGTCGGCGGACATCGCTCTTTCGATTCGTATCTCACCCGTAGACACGCCTTCACGTTCTCGCGGCTCATTTCGCCCGAGCTTTGCTTGCTTGTCTCACCCCCGATGAAAGAGGGCGCAGGAAAGGCCGGGAGCCGGTTGGCTCCCATCGACCGCCATGCCAGACGCAAACTGCGTGCGCTTCGATGCACAGCGGGTAACAGGGCAACCGGGGACATCCCGGCCTTCCCTGCGCAGTGGTTTTACGGCTTATGTCGTGCTCTCCCCGGGGAGCGATGCACTATTGCCCCCGTCGCCTTGCGGATGACTGATGCTGCAAACCCGGTTGGGTTGCCACATCACCGCGAGACTTGGCGTACAGACCCCGGACGCCAGGACGACACGATTTTGCCGTACGCGAACCGCACCCGTCGTTGGCGTGACGCTATCGCTCACGGTTGCCCGCCCTGCGAAGCCCTTCGCGCCGGTGTGGTCCACGTCCACCGCCCCCCGGCCCGCGTTCGTGACGATCGCGATACGCCCCTTTTCCTTGGGCCGGGTTGCGGCGACACATACGCCGTTTCCGAATTTCGGTAAAGTGGAATATTTTCGACGGCGCGCGTTGACCGACCGATGGGGTGTTCTGCCCGTCGGGCAACGCAAGCTCTGGTAGCCCGGATGAGCGCAGCGACATCCGGGGCTCTCACCGCAAGCGGTCCCGGGTGTCGCTGCGCTCACCCGGGCTACGGGTCCGTGTTGATTTGCCCATCGGCCCACCACATTGGTATGGTTCCTGCAAGCATTTCGGCCTCCATGCCCTGACAGAACGAGACAATGCCAAGCTCAAGACCCGAACGAATTCGCAAGCTTCTCTCCGACTTCGTCGGCTTCGACACCGTCAGTGACCGCAGCAATCTGCCCCTGATTGCCCATATCGAAAGCTATCTCGCCGCGTTCGGCGTCAAGAGCGAGCGCATCGTCGATACGACCGGGCAAAAGGCCTCGCTATGGGTCACGATCGGGCCCGACGACCGACCAGGCTACGTGCTGTCGGGACATACCGACGTCGTGCCTGTCGTGGGCCAGGAGTGGAGCCACGATCCCTTCAGGCTGATCGAGCGCGACGGTAAGCTCTACGGCCGCGGCACCACCGACATGAAGGGCTTTGTCGCGGTGTGCCTCGCCATGGTGCCGGAGATGGTGGAGGCGAAGCTCGCAACGCCGATTCATCTGGCGATCTCCTATGACGAGGAGATCGGCTGCGTCGGCGTGCGGCCGATGCTGGGCGAGGTCGCGAAGAAGAAGACCAAGCCGCTCGGCGCCTTCATCGGCGAGCCGACGCAGATGCAGGTCATCATCGGCCACAAGGGCAAGCACGGCGTGCGCGCGACGTTCAAGGGCCTCGCTCGGCATTCCTCGATCGCACCCGACGGCGTCAACGCGATCGAATATGCCGCCGAGCTGATCACCGAGATCCGCCGCCGCGCGATCAAGCTCGCGAGCGAAGCCGAGCGCAACAGCCTCTACGACGTTCCGCACTCGACGCTGCTCACCAGCATCGTGCATGGCGGCGCGGCGCTGAACATCGTGCCTGACGCCTGCACGGTGGAGTTCGAGTGCCGCGGCATCGGCATCACCGAGTCGCGCGAGGTGACCGATGCGATCGTCGCCTGGGCCAAGGCCGAGCTCGAGCCCGCGATGAAGGCGAGGAATCCGGAGTGCGGCATCGCATTCGAGGAGATCCTCGACTACCCCGCGCTCGACACAGAAGCCGATGCTCCCATCGTCACCCTGGCCAAAAGCCTGGCGGGCCGCAACGACCACGCCAAGGTCGCCTTCGGTACCGAGGCCAGCCTGTTCGCCAGCATGGCCGACATACCGTCGGTCGTGATCGGACCGGGATCGATCGCGCAAGCGCACACGCCGGACGAGTTCGTGGAGATGGCGGAGCTGGAAAAGTGCGCGGGCTTCGTGGAGAAGCTGATCGCGCATTGTGCCAAGGGTTGATGCCCCTCCTCGTCATTGCGGGGAGCGAAGCGACGAAGCAATCCAGACTGCCACCGTAGAGATACTCTGGACTGCTTCGCTTCGATCGCAATGACGGAGTGTGGGAGACAGAGGTAGCCCGCATGAGCGAAGCGACATGCGGGGCCACTGTCCCGGGTATCGCTGCGCTCACCCGGGCTACGAACTGGATCCCCGGCTCTGCGGAGCAGCACTTCTCCGGGACACGAGAGACGAGCGTCAAGACACAAGAAAAGCGCGGCCATCGGCCGCGCCTTGGTCGTCCCTAAACCGCGCCTGCCTTCTGCGCGTATTCCCATGACGCCTTTGACAGCGGCACGGTGCGCTTGGCGGATTCGAGGGCCTTGGCGTTGGCGGCGGTGCCGTCGCGGACGCGGCCGGCGATGCCTTGGGTGATGCCGGCGAGGCGGAACAGGTTGTAGGCGAAGTACCAGTTCAGATCAGGCACCGTCATCTTGGTGACGTTGCAGTAGATCTGCGCGGCCTCTTCCAGGCTCGGGATGTTGAGCGCCTTGAGGTCGGCGCCCTCGAGGCCCGGCATGATCCATTGCATCAGGAGATAGGTGAAGTCGGCCATGGGATCGCCGAGCGTCGAGAGCTCCCAGTCCAGCACCGCCTGCACACGCGGTTCCGTCGCGTGGAAGATCATGTTGTCGAGGCGATAGTCACCATGGACGACCGAGACGCGCGCCTGTTCCGGCACCGTCCGCGGCAGCCATTCGGCGACCTTTTCGAACTCCGGAATGTGCTGGGTCTCGGAGGCGCGATACTGCTTGGTCCAGCGGTCGATCTGGCGCGCGAAATAGTTGCCGGGCTTGCCGAAGTCGCCGAGGCCGATCGCGACGGGATCGAACATGTGGAGCTTCGCCAGCGTCTCGATCTTGCTGGTGAAAATCTTGCGGCGATCTTCCGGCGCCTGGCTCGGCAGCGTCGGATCCCAGAACACCCGGCCCTCTTCCATCGACATGATGTAGAAGGCGGCCCCGATGATGCTGTCGTCCTGGCACAGCGCGTAAGCACGCGCGACCGGAAAGCCCTGCTTGCCGAGCGCGGCGATCACGCGGTATTCGCGGTCGACCGCATGCGCCGACGGCAGCAGTTTGCCGAAGGGCTTTCTGCGCATCACATAAGAGCGCTTCGGCGTGTTGAGGCGATAGGTCGGGTTGGACTGGCCGCCCTTGAACTGGAGCACGACCAGCGGGCCTTCGAAGCCCTCGACATTGTCGCGCATCCACGCTTCGAGCCGCATTTCGTCGAAGCGATGCCGCTCCTCGACCGGCTTGGTGCCGGAGAATTCTTCGTCTTTCCTGACGCCGTCAGCCACGATGACGCTCCCTCTTCAGTCCTGACCCGTTCAGGTCAGGCGTGATCCTAACGGGTGCCGCCTGACGCACTTGCGTCAAGCGGTCATTTCCGGGTGCGGATCACGCCGTCTCGTTTCGTCAAGCCGGGAGCGCCTCCCGGCCCTCCCGCTCAATGCGCGGGAGAGTTTGCATACTTCCGAACCTCGAGCCTGGCAATGGCGCGGTTGTGCACCTCGTCCGGGCCGTCCGCGAGCCGCAGCGTGCGGATGTGGGCGTAGTCCTTGGCAAGGCCTGCCTCATCCGAGACGCCGCCGCCGCCGTAGGCCTGGATCGCCTCGTCGATGATCTTCAGCGCCATGTTGGGCGCAGCGACCTTGATCATGGCGATCTCGGCCTGCGCGGTCTTGTTGCCGACCTTGTCCATCATGTCGGCGGCCTTCAGGCACAGAAGACGCGTCATCTCGATGTTGGTGCGGGCTTCGCCGATGCGTTGCTCCCACACCGAATGCTCGACGATCTTCTTGCCGAAGGCGGTGCGCGAGGTGAGCCGCTTCACCATTTTCTCCAGCGCCTCCTCGGCCTTGCCGATGGTGCGCATGCAGTGATGGATGCGACCCGGACCGAGGCGGCCCTGCGCGATCTCGAAGCCGCGGCCCTCGCCGAGCAAGATGTTCTCCTTCGGCACCCGCACGTTCTCGAGCAGCACCTGAGCATGGCCGTGCGGCGCATCGTCGAAGCCGAACACGGGCAGCATCTTCTCGACCTTGATGCCGGGGGTGTCGAGCGGAACCAGGATCTGCGACTGCTGCTGGTGCTTGGCCGCCTTGAAGTCGGTCTTGCCCATCAGGATCGCGATCTTGCAGCGGGGATCGCCGACGCCGGACGACCACCATTTGCGGCCGTTGATGACGTAGTGGTCGCCGTCGCGCTCGATGCGGGTCTCGATGTTGGTGGCGTCGGACGAGGCGACGGCCGGTTCCGTCATCAGGAAGGCGGAGCGGATCTCGCCGTCCATCAACGGGCGCAGCCATTTGCGCTTCTGCTCCTTGGTGCCGTAGCGCATGAACACTTCCATGTTGCCGGTGTCCGGCGCGGAGCAGTTGAACACTTCCGAGGCCCAGCTGATGCGGCCCATCTCTTCGGACAAGAGCGCGTATTCGAGATTGGTCAATCCCGCACCGCGGAATTCATCATCTTCATGCTCGTTCGGCGGCATGAACATGTTCCAGAGGCCCTCGGCCTTCGCCTTCTTCTTGAGATCCTCCAGGATCGGGATGACCTTCCAGCGATCGCCCGCCTTGTCCTGCTGGTCGTAGATCGGCACCGCCGGGCGCACGTGCTTGGCCATGAAGGACCGCACGCGATCGAGCCATTCCTTCTGCTTGGTGGACAGATCAAAATCCATGGGACGCTCCTCGTTTCTCTCTCGAAAGCTTTTGCGCCGGACTGTCCTCCCGCTGGACGCGGCACGCAAGCGCAGAAAGCGCCGCATGCCCACGCAGCCCGGACCGCCGCAGTTGCGAACGGATCCCGACAAGCGGATTGACTTTTCCCGACCTTCAAACGATAGTTTCATACAACTGTTTGAATTGCAACTCCCCTCCCTGAGGGCCCCATGGCCAGCGATCATACGAGGTCTGCCATTCTTGCCGCTGCCGAACGGCTCTATGCCGATCGCGGCTTCGGCGACGTGACGCTGCGCGACATCGTCGCGGAGGCCAATGTCAACCTGGCCGCGGTGAACTATCATTTCGGCTCGAAGGACGAACTGATCGCGGAATTGTTCGTGACGCGCTCGATCGCCACCAACCGTGAACGCCTGCGCGAGTTGAAGGCGGCGGAGGAACAAGGCGGCGGCCGCGCGCCGATCGAGGTGATCTTGCGCGCGCTGGTCGGGCCGACCTTGCGCGGCTGCCTCGGTCCGGCGAACCAGCGCTCCACCGCAGCGCGCTTCATGATCCGCGCTTCGATCGAATCCGTGCCGCCGATCCGCCGCATCAAGAACCGCGAGATCGACCATTTGCGGAAATTCGCCGGCGCGATGCGCCGCGCCCTGCCCGAGCGCAGCGACGTCGATATCTACTGGGGCCTGAACTTCGCGCTCGCGATGGCGCACCACACCATCCGCGAGAGCGAGCGGCTGACGAAGCTGTCGGAAGGCCAATGCGATCTCGACGACGTCGAGGACGTGGTCGCGCGCGTGGTCAGCGTGGCGACGATGGCGCTGACGGCGGGAAAGGTCGAGGCAAAGCCACGCGCGCTGGCACGGGATGCGCGCTGATCAGTGAATATCGGCCGAAAGCAGATGCGAGGTCAGTCCCGCTTGCGACAAGACCTCGCAATTCCGCGTTTAGCAGCGGCTACGCCCGCTGCGGCATCTCCTCGGCCTCTTCCTTGGCGAGCAGCAGCAGCATCTCGATGCCCATTTCGCCTTCCTGCGGCGAGCGGATGAACTTTATTTCGTCGGCGCTCTGCCGCAGCGCGGCAATGATGGCGACGGCCTGATTGGCTGTGGCCGCCTCGGTCGCCAGAATGCCCTTCTGGTCCTTGGCCTGGAATCCGATCGTGTAGGACATTCACTTCCCTCCCGAACTCAAGTGGAAGGATCGAATCAGAGTCTCGCGCCAAGGGGAAGCCTGTGCGACTACGGACCGGGATTATCTGGGGATTGTACGCAAGCCTCAGGCAAGGCTGAGCAGCGCGCGCGCTCGAACAGCTCGATATGCTCGACGCTCTTCTACGGCGCAAGCAGTATCGTGCCAGATCAGAGCCGGCCGCGATCGGCCGGCGAGGTCGGCCCGCGACGCGGCAGTCCCGGATAGAGCTTGCGGATCCGGGCAGCGCTCGCACGTCCCACGGCGAACGGCTCGGCACATCCCTCGAGCCTCAGATGCGTGGTGTCGCGATCGATCGTCTCGATCTCGCGGATTCGATCCATGTTGACGATCAGGGATCGGTGGATGCGCAGGAAGGGCGGCGCCGGCGCCTGCGCCTCGAACTTGCCGAGCGACTGGTTGACCAGGATGGCCGGACCGTTGGCCAGGAAGACGCGCGTATAGTCGCCTTCGGCACGCATGGCTGCGACGGCATCGATCCGCTGGATCACCGTCCGCCGACCGGTCCTGAACCGCAAGGTCGGCGTCTGGCTCTTCAGGAGCGCCTGCCTTGCGGCTTGCGCCTTTTCCAGCTTGACGATCGCCGCCGCCAGCCGGTCCGGATCGACGGGCTTCAGGAGATAGTCGAGCACGGAGAAGTCGTAGGCCTTGACCGCGTAGCGGTCGTGCGCCGTGACAAAGATCACGTCGGGCGCATGCTCCAGCTCCTGCAGGAGGTCGAATCCACTTTCGCCGTGCATCTCGATGTCGAGGAACACGGCATCGGGGCGTTCGGCGCGGATCATATCGACGGCAAGCTTCGCCGAGGCGGCCTCGCCGATTATCTCGATCTGCTGGTGCTTCTCGAGCAGTCGCCGCATGCCCCGCCGGGCCAGCGCCTCGTCGTCGACGATCGCTACACGGAGCATGGCTCCCCTCTCAATCGCAACGTGGCAACCACACGCTCGCCGATCTGGCGCAGCATGAAGTCGTGCCGGCCGGGATAGTGCAGTTGCAGCCGCCTCGTCAGGACCGACAGGCCGACACCGGGATCGCCGGCGCGCTCCCAGTCAGGCCGGAGCACGCCGGGACTCGAAACCCTGATCTGCAGTTCCGCCTCGTTCGCTTCCGCTTCGATGGCGACCTCGACGGGCGTCTGGCCCCCCTTTAGGCCATGTTTCACCGCGTTCTCCACCAGCGGCTGCAGTAGAAAGCTCGGAGCCATCCGTCGGCGCGACGGCTCGTCCGAGACCAGCCTGTAGTCGAGTTCGGGACCAAAGCGGGCCTTCTGCAATTCGAGATAGGAGCGCGCCGCATCGAACACCAATCCGATCGAGGTGACGGTCCGGTCGCGCTGATCGAGCGAATAGCGCAAATAGGCCGCCAGTTCACGCACCATGCCCACCGCCGCATCCGGATGATCCTCGATCTCCACGGCGATCCCGTTCAGCGCGTTGAAGAGAAAATGCGGGTCGAGCTGATGGCGGAGATGGCGAAGCTCGGCCTTGAGGGCTTCGGCTTCCGCCGCGGCGGCGCGCTGCTTCTCGGCGTGGACCGCAAGCTCCGCGGCGCTCCAGAATTGCGCAAAGCGCCAACCCGCGAAGACGATGCTGTAATAGACCCACGGCACCGCCCACGACTGAAGCGTTCCCCAGTTCGGGACGTGCCAGCCGGTCACGTTGGTCACCAGCCTGACCCAGCAGGTGAGCAGGAAGGCGGCCCCGATGCAGAGCAGCGTGTTGAGGAGAAGGATCCGCAACACCTGAAAGCCGGACTCGAAATGCCGCCGCAGGAACACCGGCCGGAGTGCAAGCACGATCGGCAGCGTCAGGGGATCGACCAGAGCACTGATCAGGAAGGCACGCGGAAAGTCCTGGAAATGGGCCATGCGCACCAGCGTGCCGAGAGCCGTCAGCAGGCAAATGCCGACCATGGCCAAGGGCCAGGAGCACCGGTCTCCCCTCACATTCCATCGATCGAAGTCGCGCATCCCGACCATTTGCTCCCTTCAGGCACCGGAAGATATCGGCCCCCGGCCGCCTTGTCCCCACGGACCGGCCCGCTTCATCGCCGATCCTGCCCGGTTCGTCGAATCCCGATAGCGACGGTCCAGCCGATGATGTGTTGTCGCCTCCGATTCAACCGGCCGGTCGCAGGCCGTCCGGTGCCATGCGATGACGGGGAAGAAACGCGTTGGAATACAAAGGTAAAGGTTCGCGCTTCCGGCCCTCCGGCGCGCTGCTGTCGATGACCGCCCTGGCAACGATCTGGAGCGCCGGCCCGGCTGCGGCCAACTGCGACGTCACCTCGTCCCCCAACACCGTGTCGTGCACCGCCGACACCGTGACCGTTCACAACACCAACACCGACGCCGCCACGCCGTCGTCGAACGACGACACCCAGGAATTCACCACCGGCGGCAACGTCACCGGCCAGATCGCCAGCGGCGTCACCGTCAGCGGCTATGGCCTCGTGATCAACACGTCCGAGGATGGCTCAGGCATCAATTTCACCAATAACGGCGCCGTCAACCAGACCTCCAACGTCGTGTTCGGCGGGCTTTCCCTCTTAACCAGCACCGGTGCGATTACCTACAACAGCGCCAGCGGGGCGACGATCGACGGCACCGGTATCGCCTCGCTGATGCTGTTCTCGCAGAGTACCTCCGCGACGGGCGATCTCACCGCGCATGTCAACGGCGATATCACCAACACGGGCTCGATCGGCGCAGGCACCGGCGTCGCTCTTCAATCCTATGGCCCCGTCAATATCCTGCTCGACGGGACCGGCAACATTTCCGGCAGAACCGGCGTCTCGGTGAACACGCTCAACGCGAACAGCGGCGCAAGCAACATCACCATCGGCGGCAGCGGCAACATCGTCATTACGGGCACCTCCGGCGATGGCATCGATATCGAGCAAGGGGCCAATGCCGGTACCGTGACCGTCAATCGCACCGGCTCCATCACGGGAGTCGGTTCTGGTGCTGCGAATAAAACCGGCATCAACGTCCGGACCTACGGCAGCGGCGGCGTGTTCATCACCGGTGTCGGCGCCATCAGCAACGTGGGATATGGCATCTTCGTTTCCGGCAGCACCGACTTCACGATCGCCCCGGGCGCGAGCATCAATGCCCTGACCTCCGGCATCTACACGCTGCAATTGGGCGACGGAACCGCGAACATCACGTCCGGCTTCGACATCACCGCGGCCCAAGGTTCTGGAATCACGGCCTCCAGCGGGGGATCCGGTGACCAGACCGTGACCGTCACCGGTGGAACAGTCTCGGGTTATTCGACGGCAGTTGCGCTCTATGGCAACGGTTCGGGCAACCTCATCTTCAACATGAGCGGCGGCACCCTGCTCACATCGACCAATTTCGGATCTGGCGCCCTCAATCTGGATCAGCAGGGCACTGGCAATGCCACGGTGCACCAGACCGGCGGCTCGATCGGGCTTGCCGCCACGCCGATCGTCGGTACCGGAATTCTCGTCCACACCAGCGCCGGCACCATCGACGTCACGACGGCTGACGTCTATGCGACGCAGACCGCCATCCGCACCGCCTCGGGCGGCAACGGAAGCGTCACGATCGCGACGAACGGCGTGGTGAACTCGGCGAGCGGCTCCGCCATCATCAGCACGGCCAACGCCGGCACGACGACCGTCACCAACCACGGCTCGCTGTATGGCGCTGGCCCTGACGCCGTCGTGAACGTCTCCTCGAACGGCACGATCTCGATCGACAACGCCGCCGGCGCTGTCATCACGAGCACGCTCGCGGCGCCGGACACACGCTCGGCCATCATCGCCACCAGCGGCACGCAGCCCGTCACCATCACTAACAGCGGCACCATCTACGGCCTGATCTCGCTCGGGAATGGATCCAATACGATCACCAACGACGGGACCTGGACCACGACCGGCATCAACTATTTCGGTGGCGGCAGCACCACCCTCTCCAACACCGGTATCCTGAACGCCGGCAACGGCACCGAGTTCAACAGCGACACGCTGGCATTCACCAGCACGGGCACCTTCGTTCCCACGGGCACCGTCACGGTCAACGGAAGCCTCAGCCTCGGCGGCATCTACCAGGTCAACCTGGCCTCCGGCGGCGCCGACAAGACCGTCGTCTACGGCACGGCGACGCTGACCGGCGGCATCGTGCGCGCGGTCCAGCTCGGCGGCGGCTTCGTGGTCGGACAGAGCTTCGTGATCCTGACGGCGACCGGCGGCCTCAGCGGAACGTTCTCCGGCTTGAATCTCTCCGGCTCGATCGCGGCTCATCTCGATTACGATGCCAACAATGCCTTGATTACGGTGGACCGGGTGGCCCTCGCCGGCGCGCTTCCCAACGGCACCATCAACCAGCGCAACGTGGCGGGCGGCATCGACGCCGCAATGAACGGCGGAGCGGCCTCCGGCAATTTCACCCCGATCTTCTCGCTGTCCGGCGCCGCGCTCGCATCCGCGCTGGACAGCCTGTCCGGCGAGGTGGCGACCGGCGCCGCGACGACCGCGTTCCAGTCCATGAACGGATTCGTCTCGCTGCTCACCAACACCGGTCATTCCGCCTTCGGCGGCCCGGCTGCGAATGGCGGCGCCATCGGCTATGCCGACGAGTCCCGCGTGCCGCCGGCATTCGCGTCGGCCTATGCGGCAGTCTCCCCGGCCCGCGCCGCGCGCGAGTCTCAGTCCGCGCTCGATCGGCGCTGGGGCGTGTGGGGCGGCAGCTATGGCAGCGCCGGCAAGGTCAACGGCGAAGGCGCCGTGCTCGGCTCGCATGACGTGACGCCGCGAACCTATGGAGTGGTCGCGGGCGCCGATTATCGGGCCAGCGCCGATACGGTGCTGGGATTCGCCTTGGGTGGCGGCGGCACGAACTGGGGCCTGAGCAACGGCCTCGGCAGCGGGCGGAGCGACGTGTTTCAGATCGGCGCCTATGGCACGCACAAGGCGGGAGCCGCCTATCTCTCCGGCGCGCTGGCCTATGCCTGGAACGACATCAGCACGAACCGCACCGTCAATCTCGCCAGCATCGACCAGCTCAATGCGCGCGTCAACGGCCAGACCTTCGCCGGACGCATCGAGGCGGGTTACCGGGTGGCGACGCAGTTCGTCGGCATCACCCCCTATGCCGCCTTGCAGGCACAAAGCTTCTCCACGCCGGCGTACAGCGAGGTCTCGGCGTCAGGCAACGGCGCGTTCGCGCTCGCCTACGCCTCGCGCAGCACCGCCAGCCTTCGGACCGAGCTCGGAAGCCGGTTCGACAAGACAGTTGCCATTGGTGCTGATGCAACGCTGTCCCTGCGTTCGCAGCTCGCATGGGTGCACGACACCAACACCGAGCGGGCCATGGGCGCGGTGTTTCAAGCGCTGCCGGGATCGGCTTTCACCGTCTGCGGCGCGGCCGCACCGAAGGATTCGGCCCTGCTGTCCTCCGGCGCCGAGCTGCGCTTCGTCAACAACGTGACGCTTGGCGCCCGGGTGAGCGGAGAATTGGCAGGCGCCGCACGCGGCGTCTCCGCTGAGGGCTCGCTCAGATACGCCTGGTAGCGCCGCGCCGGGCAACCCGGCGCGCGCGTTCGGACGTCTCAGATGATCCCCTGCTTTCTCAGCGCCTCGATCTTCTGCGCATCGTAACCGAGGCTGGCCCCAAGAACCTCCTCCGTGTGCTCGCCGAGCAGCGGCGGGGCGCGGTAGGTCTCGATCGGCGTGCCTGAGAAGGTCAACGCGTTGCGGATCAGCGACAGCTCCGGCTCGAACTTGTGCTTCGTCTTCACCCGCATGCCGCGCGCCTGCACGTGGGGATCGGCGAAGACCTGCTCGAAATTGTTGATCGGCCCGGACGGCACCCCCGCCTCCTCCAGCTTCTCCAGCCAGTAGGCCACCGGCTGCTTCAGGAACAGCCCGGCGAAGATCGCCATGATCTCCTTGCCGTGAACGACGCGGTCGTTGTTCTTGAGGAAACGCGGATCGGTCGCGAGTTCGGGCGCGCCGAGCACGGCGCAGGTGCGCTGGAACTGGCCGTCATTGCCGACCACCAGCATCAGTTCGCCGTCGGTGCAGCGGAAGACGCCGGCGGGCATGCCGCCATTGCCCCAGGTGCCGCGGCGCGGCGGGGTCTTGCCGTTGACGAGGAAGATCTGGAGCCAGTGGCTGAGCGAGGCGATCACAGTGTCGAGCAGGCAGACGTCGAGGCGCTGCCCCTCGCCGCCATTGGCGTCGCGATGGTAGAGCGCCGACAGGATCGCAATCGAGGTGTTCATGCCCGTCATGTAGTCGACGATGGAGGGCCCGACCTTCATCGGGCCCTCGCCGGGCTCGCCGTCCATATGGCCGGTCACGCTCATCAGCCCGCCCATGGCCTGGAGGATGGCGTCATAGCCGGCACGCGGCGCATAGGGCCCGGTCTGGCCGAAGCCGGTCACCGAGCAATAGATGATCTTCGGATTGATGGCCTTGATGGAGTCGTAGTCGAGGCCGTAGCGCTTGAGATCGCCGACCTTGTAGTTCTCCATGAAGACGTCGACGTCCTTGGCGAGCTCGCGGACAATCGCCTGCCCCTCCGGCTTGGCGATGTTGACCGTGACCGACTTCTTGTTGCGGTTGGCGCAGAGATAGAACGAATTGTTGTTGTTGGCCTTGCCTTCGGGGTCGTTCAGGTAAGGCGGTCCGAAGGCGCGGGCGTCGTCGCCGGTGCCCGGCCGCTCGATCTTGATCACGTCAGCGCCAAGATCGCCCAGCATCTGGGCCGACAGTGGCCCGGCAAGCACGCGGGTAAGGTCAAGGATCTTGATGCCTGAGAGCGGCAAGGCCGACATGTCGATTTCCTCCGGGGAACTGGATCTTGGCGCGGCGAATAATTCGCAGGCCGCGCCTCCTGCGGATACACTATCTTGCTGTGCTGAGCACTGCACTCTGGGCATACGGCCATCCCCACTCCGGTGACTTGGTTGTCCGCGACAGCGAAATTCCGCGCCGTGAATATTGCGATGGGGGCTAGGTCGCAGCCGCCGCCGCGACTTGCGGCCGCCGGCGGCCGAGCAGGACCAGGATCAGCACCGTCGCACAGGAGAACACAAGCGTAAGACCCAGCGCGCCGCGGCTGCCGAACTGGGTGAGCAGGCCGGCCAGCAGCGGCGGCGAGATCGCCGAGGCCAGGTTGAGCGGCAGCGCGATCATCGACATCGCCTTGGCGAACTCGGCCTGGTCGTAAAACACGAGCGGGATCGTTGCCCGCGCCACCGCCATGGCCCCGCTCCCGGCGCCATAGAGCAGGATGAAGACCGCGACCGCCCAGGTCGCGCCTTCGCTCGTCATCAACAGCAGCATGGCGACCGGGAGTGCCGTGCCAGCGACGAGCCCGGTCGTGATCCCGTCCCACCGCCCGCCGCCGAGAAAATCCAGCCCACGAGCGCTGACCTGGATCACGCCCAGCATCGAGCCGAACGCGATCGCCTGTGCCGGCGACAGACCCTCGGCCCGCAACAGCTCGATCAGGATGGCGCCGAGGCCGAACTGGACGAAGGCGTTGAGCGTGATCGCGCAGACCACGAGGTTGAACGTGCTTCGCGGCAGCGCGGACGCCTTGGACGGTTTGGAAGGCTGGGCTGCCGCAGCTGCCACAGCGGCCTCTTCCTTTGGCGCACGCCGCCGCGGCGCGCCGAAGGCCAACAGCGGCAGCGAGATCAGCATCAGCATCGCCGCATAAGCGAGGCACGTGGTGCGCCAGCCGAAATGACCGCTGAGAAACGAGGTGGTCGGCCAGAAAATGCTGCTGGACAGGCCCGACACCAGCATCAAGGCACCGATGGCACTCTTGGCCTGCCGCCCGGCAATCTCGTTGAGCATGATGTAGGCGCCGGTCGACAGCGCGGCGCTGCCGCCCATGCCGAGAATGACCCAGCCGGCAAAATACAGTAGCGGCTCATGCGCGAAGGACAGGACGATGTAGCCCGGCACCGTAACAACCGTGCCCACCATCATCACCTTGCGTGCACCGTGCCGCGCAAAAGCCTTGCCGAGCCAGGGCGCGCAAAGGCCCATGGTGACATAAAACACCGAACTGCCCGCGAACACCGCCGGCAGGCTCAGGCCGAGATCGGCCGCAAGGTCGCGGCCGACGACGGCCGGGAGAGTGATCGTAGCCCATCCGATGAGCTGGGTGATCGCGAGAACCAGCAGGACGCCGATCATCCCGCTGTCAGATTTCAGAAACCGCATTCCAGACGCCACCTGCCTGACAGGGGCAGATTGCGCCCGTCAACACGTCATACCCGGTGGATCGGACAAGCGGGAATGTCGGTTCCGAATGGCACCGCGGCGCCAGCCGCAGGGCGGATGTCAGGAGGTGTGGCCGGGGTCAATAGGCTTCGGCGTCTTCTTGTCGCGTTGCGGCGTCACCCTGGCTGGGTCGGGTGATCCGGGCACGCCACGCGGCCCGAGCTGATCGCGCTGGATGTCGTCCTCGGACCGGCGCGGCTCGACGGCGTTCTGCTCACGGGGCCTGGTCATCGCGGCCTCCTTCGCCCGAATGCCATGTCTGCGGCAAGCTACACACCCAGCGCATTGTCGCCGGCTTCGCGGCCGGGCACGCTGACATGGACTTCATGTCCCTCGCGAAGGGCCAGGGATGCCGCGGCCACTGCCGACTCGAAAGCGGCTTCCTTGGTCGCGTATCTGCTCTTGACGTCGCCGTCATGCAGCACGCCCCATTCGTCCTGCACCGGCACGATGGCGTATTGAGCGAGACCCATTGTCCTCCTCCTGGCTTGGCGTTTTGAGATATTCTGACCTCTCAACGCGGTATCGAGCTTAACGTTGCGTCAGCTGCGGATGCGCCGCGCTCACCCGCCAGACCGTGTTGCCGCCGTCGTCGGCAACCAGCAGCGCGCCGGTCTTGTCGATGGCGACACCGACAGGACGGCCACGGGCCTGGTTGTCGTCGTTGAGAAAACCGGTCACGACGTCCTGCGCCCGCCCGCTGGGCTTGCCCTCCTTGAACGGGACGAACACGACCTTGTAGCCGTTCAGCACATGCCTGTTCCAACTGCCGTGCTCGCCGACGAAGGCGCCGCCGCGATAGGCAGCCGGCAGACTGGTGCCGGTGTTGAAGGCCAGACCGAGCGGGGCGACATGCGAGCTCAGGGCGTAGTCCGGCACGATCGCCTTGGCGACCAGATCCGGCCGCTCCGGCTTGACGCGGGGATCGACGTGCTGGCCCCAATAGCTGTAGGGCCAGCCGTAGAAGCCGCCCTCATTCACCGAGGTCATGTAATCGGGGACGAGATCAGGCCCCAGCTCGTCGCGCTCGTTCACCACCGTCCACAGCGCGCCGGTCTGCGGCTCGAAGCTGAGGCCATTGGGATTGCGCAGGCCGCTCGCGAACACGCGCCAGCGGCCGCTGGCACGGTCGATCTCCAGGATGGCGGCACGGTTATGCTCGGCCTCCATTCCGTTCTCGGCGACGTTGCTGTTGGAGCCGACGCCGGCATAGAGCTTCGAGCCGTCGGGGCTCGCGACCAGGCTCTTGGTCCAGTGATGGTTGATCGGACCGCCCGGCAGCGGCGTCAGCACCGTGCCCGGCGCAGTAACCTTCGTATCCCCTTCGGAGTAGGGATATCTGACGATCGCATCGGCGTTGGCGACATAGAGATCGTTGCCGACCAGCGCGACACCAAACGGCGAGTTGAGATGCTCGAGGAAGACGCTTTGCGTCTCCGGCACGCCGTCGCCGTTGCCGTCCCGCAGCAGGGTGATGCGGTTGCCCGGCCCGGTGTCGCCGCCGGAGGACGACCATGACATGACGACGGCCATTACCAGCTCTTTCGGCCGCTTGACCGGTGCGCGCTTCGGCGCCTTTGATTCCACCACCAGCACGTCGCCGTTGGGAAGGACGTAGAGCGAGCGCGGGTGCTGCAAGCCCGTGGCAAAAGCCTTGACCTGCAAGCCCTGCGCAACCGTCGGCGTCTCGTCCTTCTTCCAGCCCACGATACGAGCGATGTTGATCGGCGGCAGCAGATATTGCTGGATGTCCGGGATCGTCGGGTTGGGACCCAATTGTGCTTTGGGGTCGCCGCTGCCGTCATTGCAGCCGGCAAGCCCCAACAGCGACGTGCACAACAGCGTGCGGGCGATCGAAGACTTCATCGTGCAACTCCCACGCCGTGGCGATAAACCAGGGCCCAGCCGAGCCAGCCCGTGACGGGCAGGATCAGCACGGTGATCGCCGAAAGCACGAGCCCGGCCGGCCACACCGAGGTCCAGCCGTCGCGCATGTGAATCATCGTGTTGAAGATCGCGAGGATCAGCGCCACTGTGTTGCCGATCAAATGCGGCCAAGCCGGCGGCTGCGCCCGCACCAGGCGATTGCCGAGGAAATCGGTCAGGCCCGCGATGGCGGCGAGCACACCGAAGGCGACGCCGACCACCAGAAGCCAGGCGGAAAAATCCGCCCACATGATCTCGGCGCTCGCGACATAGGCGATATCGGTCGACAGCGCCCCGAGGAAGCACGCGATCGGGATCGGCACCAGCATCGGATGGATCGGATGGCCTGCGATCTGCGCGGTGGAACGCACGCGCACGTTATCTTGCACGGTCGGCCTCGTGACTTTCGCCCTGCCCGACCGGCCAACTCATGCGTGGGGTGAAGGTTCCCTACGACGGAGCAAGGCGGACGTCGTGAGTACACCCGCTTAAGCCAACAGCTCTACCCTGCACACTGCCCGGCGGATGCGCCCCCGCCTCACACTTCCAGCCACTGCGCGCGAATGTCACCGTTCGACTTCAGTTCCTCCGGCGTACCTTCGAAAACCACACGACCGTGTCCCATGACGTAGACGCGGTTGGAGATCTTCATCGCGATCGACAGCTTCTGCTCGACGAGGAGGATCGCGACTCCGGCTTGCGCGATGCGGGCTATGAGATCGCCGACCTGCTGTACGATCAGCGGGGCAAGACCTTCGGTCGGCTCATCGATCATGATGAGATCGGGGTCGCCCATCAGGGTCCGGCAGGTCGTGAGCATCTGCTTCTCGCCGCCTGACAGCACCCCTGCAGGCGTGTCGGCCCGCGCGGCAAGATTGGGAAACATGTCGAGCATGTCCTGAAGCTGCCATTTGCCGGGACGTCGCGTATCCTTGATGCCAAGGAGCAGATTCTGGCGAACCGTCAGACTTGGAAAGATGTCCCGATGCTCCGGCACATAGCCGAGACCGAGGCGCGCAATCCTGTAGCTCGGCAGTCCGGCAATGTCCTTGCCTTTGAAGCGGACCGTACCCTGCGGAGCAACCTCACCCATGATCGCCTTGACCGTGGTTGAACGCCCGACACCATTGCGGCCGAGCAGGCTCACAACTTCGCCCGCGGCCACATCGAGGTCGACGCCCTGGAGAATGTGGCTCTTGCCGTAGTAGGCGTGCAGATCCCTGACCTCGAGCATCAGTGGGCTTCCTCGCCGAGATAGGCTTCCTTGACCTTCGGATCGCGCCGGATCTCTTCCGGCGTGCCCGAGGCGATGATGTGGCCGTAGACCAGCACGGAAATGCGATCTGCCAGGCCGAACACGACGCTCATGTCGTGCTCGACGATGACGAGGGTCTTGCCTTCCGTCAGCCGCCGGATCAGCGACACCGCACGCTCGGTTTCGGCATGGCTCATGCCGGCGGTCGGCTCGTCCAGCAACACGACGCTGGCGCCGCCGGCGATGGTGATACCGATCTCAAGCTCACGCTGTTCTGCGTAGGTCAACAAGCCCGCCGGAACATCGCGCCGGTGCGTGAGATGGATATCGTCGAGTATCTGAGCGGTACGCTCGCGCACCTCAGGCAGGCTGTCGACGTTCTTCCAGAAGGCGTAACGATGCCCCGTGGCCCACAGCACGGCACAACGTACGTTCTCCCAGACCGACATGCGCGAGAACACGTTGGTCACCTGGAACGACCGCGACAAGCCGCGCCTGTTGATCTCGAAGGGCCTGAGGCCGGAGATCATATCGCCATTCAGTCTCACCTCGCCCGAGCTCGGTCTGATGTGGCCGCTGATCAAGTTGAACGTCGTCGATTTGCCGGCCCCGTTCGGACCGATGATGGCGTGACGCTCGCCTTGCGCGACGCTGAGATTGAGGTCGCGGATGATACCAACATTGCCAAAGCGCTTTTCGACAGCGCGGAGTTCGATGGCTGCCGTCATGCCAGATACCCCCGGTCTCGCGCGACCGTCGCCGCGCGGTCCCAAGCATCGGCGACTCGTCGCCAACTCAGGCGCGCCACGAAGAAGCCGCCGACGATGAGAACCGCCGCAACCGCCCATGTCACCGGGGAGACCGGATCGAAAGCGATGCCGAAAAGATTGATCGGGTTCCTTTGGCCGCTATGCCCCCGGGCGATCGATTCGATCGTCAGGATGACGCCGCAAGCCAACGCCAGGGTCGGCACGGCCGCGACGACATAGGACGGCAGCACGGTCGGCAGAGTTCCTGCACGCGCCAGCGGCCGGTGCATCATGACCAGCCCGGCAATTCCGCCCGGCGACAGCATCACGATGCCGATGAAGATTATGCCGAAATAGAGCTGCCACACGCCGGTGACGCTGGTCAGCCCAAGCTGCAGATATGTCACGAGGATCGCGCCGAGGATCGGGCCGAAGAAAAAGGCGACACCTCCGATGAAGGTCGAGAACAGCACGAGGCCGGACTGGATCGCGCCGAGATAGGCCGCATTGGCAATCTCGAAGTTGATCGCCGCCAATCCGCCCGCCACGCCGGCGAAGAACCCGGCAAAGCAGAAGGCGATGTAGCGCACCACGTGCGGATCATAGCCGATGAACTGGACGCGCTCGGGGTTGTCGCGAACGGCATTGCTGATCCGCCCCAGCGGCGTCCGGGTGAGCGCGTACATGGCGATCGCAGATATCACCAGCCAGAACGCGATCAGGTAATAGACCTGAAGCTGCGGACCGAAGGTCCATCCGAACATTTTCGGCAAAGCCGTGCGGTCGGTCGAGATCCCGGATTCACCTCCGAACACGGAACGCAGGATCAGCGAGGAGGATGCCACCAGTTCGGCAATGCCCAGCGAGATCATCGAGAACACAGTGCCGGCGCGCTTGGTCATCACCCAGCCGATGATCATTGCGAAAGCGAGACCGCCAAGCCCGCCGAACAACGGGATGAAGGGCAGCGGGACCGGCCAGCCGTGCGAGACCACGGCATTCATCACATGGCAGGCCGCGAAACCGCCGAGACCGTAATGCACCGCATGGCCGAACGACAGGAGCCCGGTCTGACCGAGCAAGATGTTGTAGGACAGCGCGAACACGATCGCGATGCCGATCAGGCTGAAGGACGTAAGCGAGCCGCCGGAGGAGAAGATCATCGGCAGCACGATCAGCGCAGCGATGCCGACCAACCAGATCCCGTAGAAGCGCAGGCCGTCGCCGCTGGACGTGCCTGCAAGCTTCGATGTGGAAGTCGTCGTGGCGTTCATGATTCGCGCGTCCCCAACAGGCCCATGGGGCGTACGATCAGAATGATCACCAGCAGCAGGTAAGGCACGATCGGCGCCACCTGCGCGATCGTGACGTTCCAGATGTCGGTGAGCACGGACGGCCCCGCCGCAGGATCGAGCGGACCGAAGGCGCTGGCGAGCGAGCCATTCAGCGCGACCGCAAAGGTCTGCACCAGGCCGATGACGAGCGAGGCGATGAAGGCGCCCGGCAATGAGCCGAGGCCGCCGAACACGATAACCACGAACAGAATCGGCCCCAGCGCCGCCGCCATATCGGACTGCGTCACGAGGGCCGGGCCGGCGATCACACCGGCAATTCCCGCCAACGCGCTGCCGACGCCGAATACCAGCATGAATATACGCCCGACGTTGTGGCCGAGATGCCCGACCATGTGGGGATGCGTCAGCGCAGCCTGCACGATCAGGCCGACCCGAGTGCGTTTGAGCACGATCAGCAGCACGACGAAGATCAGGATCGACACGGCCAGCATGAAGATCTTGTAGGCCGGATAATTGGTCGAGAAGATCGTGAATGCCGGAAAGTCGAGCAGCGCCGGCACGCGATAATCGACGGGGCTCCTGCCCCACATCATCGCGACGATTTCCTCGATCACGAACGCGAGACCGAAGGTCAGGAGCAGTTCCGCAACATGGCCATGCTTGTGCGTGTTGCGCAGGCCGTAACGCTCGACCGCCATCCCGATCGCGCCGACCAGCAGCGGCGCCAGCAGCAGCGCCGGCCAGAAGCCGATCCATTTGGTGAGCTGGAAACCGAAGAAGGCGCCGAGCATGTAGAAGCTGGCATGGGCGAAGTTCAGCACGCCCATCATGCTGAAGATGACGGTCAAGCCGCTCGACAGCAGGAACAGCAGCATGCCGAACAGCAGACCGTTCAGTGTCGATATAACGATCAGTTCAAGCACAGCATTCACACCTCAGGCCGAGCCCAAAGGCCTCGGCAACTTCGTCCGTCCCGTACACGAATCGTGACCGTCCCGCGGCCCGTCGGCCGCGGGACGGCGCAGCTTAACAGCTTACGGCCGGGTCATCTTGCAGGTGGTAGGAACCGTGGTCTTGGAGGTATCGATCTTGGAGACCAGGTGCCATCCCCAGCCGGTGCCTTCCTCGTCGAACGGCTCGTTTGCAGCAAGCTTGCCGAACGAGGAGATATAGATCGGCTGGAAGAACTGGTGATCATCCTTGCGCATGAAGCCCTCTCCACCATCGAGCACCTCGAATTTGAGGTCCTCGAGGGCTGCCGCGACCTTCACGGGGTCGAGCGAGTTGGCCTTCTCGGCGGCGGCCTTGAACATGCGCATCTCGTTGACCGCGCGCGGATACCATAGCGACATGTTGACCTTGGCACGGAACGCCTTCTCGAACTCCATCGCCGGCTGGTGCCCCGAATTGGCAAAACCCTCCGTGATCTGGAACACCTGGTGGTCGAGACCGGTCTGCTTGATCGCGGTCGGACCGCCTGCGCCGCCAGCGTAATAGGTGTACCAATTGACCTTCAGGCCGGCGTCCGCGGCTGCCTTGAGCAGCAGTGCGATGTCCTGGCCCCAATTGCCGGTCACGACGCTGTCGGCGCCTGAAGCCTTGATCTTGGCGATGTAGGGCGAGAAGTCGGTGATCTTCAGCAACGGATGCAGTTCATCGCCGACGATCTGGATGTCTGGCCGCTTGGCGCCCAGCATCTTGCGCGCATCGGCGCGCACCGACTGACCGAAGGAGTAATCCTGGTTGATCAAGTAGACCTTCTTGATCGCGGGGACGTCCTTCATATAGCTGGTGAGCGCTTCCATCTTGATGTCCGAGCTGGCATCCCAGCGGAAATGCCAGTAGCTGCATTTTTCATTGGTCAGGCTCGGATCGACCGCGGCATAGTTGAAGTAAAGGACCTCCTTGCCGGGATTGCGCGTGTTGTTCTTGGTGACGAAATCCGAGAGCGCGGCGGCCACCGACGAGCCGTTGCCTTGCGTGATGTAGCGGGCGCCGGCGTCGATCGCCTTCTGCGCCTGCACCAGGCTTTCCTGCGGGTTGGTCTTGTTGTCGAGGGGCAGGATCTCGATCTTGCGGCCCAGGATGCCGCCCTTGGCGTTGATCTCGTCGGCCAGGTATTGGAAAGTCTTCAAGCCGCCTTCGCCGACGCTGGCGCCGCCGCCAGAGAGCGGATCGATGTAGCCGATCTTGATGGTCTCCTGCGCGAATGCCGCTCCTCCGAATACCGTCAGCGCTGCCGCCGCAGCCATTACGAGCTTGTGCATCTCGGCTCTCTCCCTTTTTGTTGGTTCTTGTTCCTTGGCGATCGAGCTGCCTCACAGCCTCGGTCGCGCCATCTCTGCTATCCCAAATATTGAATACTGTGTAAAGTTTTTGGCGCAAGCCTCAGTTGCGTCTTTCGCACGTGGATCGTCTGCCCTTGCCGAATACTGAAATTCGGGTCAACTTTTGGCTGCCTTCCCCAGCTTATATCGAGCTGCCCGATCCGGCCTCGGATCGGTCGCCTTAGACTGGGCGACCCGCGGCTTGAGCCCCGCGAGGAACAGCCGCGAAAAATGATCGGCGATCTGAATTGGGGACCAGTCCCGCACATCCCTGAACCAGATCGGGTACCAATGGCTCATGCCAGTCAAAACACGTTCCGCGAAGTGCGTGTCAACCTTCCGGAAGAGCCCCTCGTCGATCCAACGCTGATGGTTGTTCTGGTCCTGCCCGATCGTTGCGAGCACCTGTTTGACAAAGTGCTTTCGGTCAGCGTCGTTGAGATAGTTGATGTTGTGATAGGTCGCCTTTGGGCCGCATGGGGTGTCGTGCAGCATCAACAGCAGACGAACTCTTTGAACCATATGATCGAACGCTCCGAGCCCCTGGTCTTGCAGATGTTCCCGAATGCCGATCTCGCCGACGAGCCCTCTCTGCAGGCAGGCCAGTAACAGGCTCTCTTTTTCGCTGAAGTGATAGTAGATGCCCGCACGGGTCATGCCAGCATCCGCCGCGATGCTCTCGAGAGACGTGCCCAGCGCCCCCCTTCGATTGAAACTGTCCGAGGCAATTGAGAGCATCCTGTCCAGCTTCGCGGCGCGTTTGTTCAAGTTCGAGCGAGCCTCGAGAAACGGCGCGAGGCTCGGCGGTTCAGGCATGTCCGGTAAAGCAAGCTCGCGCCGATAGACTCCATGCGTGATGATGTCATCGATTGCATCAACCGCCTGTTGGCGCGTGTAGTAGTCGCGCTCGGAGAACCAGAACGGAACCCAGTCCAGGATGGAGATGAGCGCCACCGCCGTCAGGAGCGGCTCGTCGCAAGCGATCGAACCGTCGGCCACGCCTCGCCCCAAAATCTCCGCCAGCAGCGCAGCATTCTGCCAGCGCCTGGCGTGCACGTCATTGCTGTAAGGTGCGGCGAGCGCATCGATGTCGGAAAACAGGATCATACGCTGACCTTCAGGCCGCAGCCGGGCGCGTATGATGCGCCTGACGACCTCGAGGCCATCGATACCGGGTTCGGCCGCCGTCTCGATTTCGTCCCTGTAGATCGCAAGGCCCCGCCGGTAGCAGTGAAAGATCAGGTCCTCCTTGTCGCGGAAGTAATGGTACAGCGCACCCGGCACCGATCGAACGGACGCTGCAACCTGCTCCATCGTCACATTCGCATAGCTATGGCGGGCAAATAGCCTCGAAGCTGACGCGAGGATTTCTTCAGCTCGGTCCGACGGGAAGGCGGCAATCTGCAAGCTCGAATATCCTTCCTGATCGTGGATCGGTTCGTCCACGAGCGATGTCCAGTAGCCCACGTCGGGTATATTGTTACAACCAGATGAGGAGCTCGGCCAGTATCGTCCGACAACCGTCTCGGCCGGGGCGGCATCGCAAATCGGGTGACAGTGGATTGCCGGCGACGCGCCTTGGCCGCGACGCAGATCGAAAGCCGTCTATCCTTTCGGTACGATGCGTCCGATACCAACGGCCCGCAGCGCTAAAGCCGGCGCTCCAGATTGCAGTGCTGCTCGGCCGTACCATCAACATCCGTCTCACTCGCGGCATTCCCACCGAGCGCGATCGAACCAGCAGCTAATATGGCGCGAAGAGGTCTTTGATGCAGTGAACCGCGCACCGCGGCCGGAAAAAAGCAGGACGTATGAAGTAGCCGGGACGCAATCGGGCTTTTATTGGAGCGGGTGAAGGGAATCGAACCCTCGTATTCAGCTTGGAAGGCTGCTGCTCTACCATTGAGCTACACCCGCGTAAGTCGCTCCCTAACACGGCCGGACGGCGGTCTCAACTGCCGCGACGACGCCTTTTCGGCAGCTTGCCAGCCTCGCGGATAAGACCCGGTTCCGGCCGATCCCGCTCCCCTTAACAGCCGCAGCAATGCCGCCTATATTGGAATCTCCCGAAACCAACGAAAGGAGGTGATCCAGTGTCTTTTACCAAGCGCTGTCACCTCGCTGGGATCGCCCGCTGAGCTTTGAATAGAGGCTTGGCATCGGGGCGCTCTCAGCCCTGGACCAGCGAGCAAGAAATCGGGCGCGACGGGGGTCTCCCCCGCCGCGCCTTTCTTTTGCGGGTTTCTTGAAGCCGGGTCAGCCGGCGCGAAGCCGTTCGCGCAGCGCGACGGCGGCGATCAGCATGCCGACACACCAGGCGACGACTGCGTGGTGCGGCGTCCCACCGGGCAGCACCGTGAAGAGGCTGGTCAAAAGGCAAAGCGCGATGGCCTTGCGCATCCGGCTTATCAACGCCAGCAGCAACGGCATTGCGGCGATCGATATTTGCAGGGCGTTCATTTGAACGACCGGCGCGTCGAGAGGCTTCAGAAGCCGCAGACGTTGGGCGCGCGCGGCCGTTTGCCGCGCCGGCTCTCGACGATTCGCTCGCCGCCGTTCTCGGCCGAGCTGCCGTAATAGCGGTGATGGCCGGCCTGATCGTGCAAGTCAGCCGGCCCCGACTGTCCCGCCCGCCGCGCGTCGCAGATGATCTTGATGGTGTGACCCGACATTGCCGCCTCCAGCAAAAGCTTGTTGTTATGGTCCATCAGTCGCGACCCGCTCCGGCGGCGTTCACACGGCAGGATCGCAATCGGGTTTCAGAACGGTTTCGCCGTTCGCCGGGCACGCAATATTTGCGTCGGAATTGTCGGGACGGGCTGCGGTGCTACGTCCTTGGGACCTGTGCAAAAAAGAGAGGTGACGATGCTCTACGCAATCCTGGCCTACCATGTGGAAGACGAAATCCTGTCCTGGACGCCGGAGCAGGACGCCGCAGTCGTGGCCAAAGTCATCGAGGTTCAGGCGCCTCTCCGGGAAAGCGGACAGTTTGGACCGGCGGCCCGCCTGGATGAGACCCGAAAGGCCCGCACCTTGCGTGGTCCCGGCGCGGGAATGGTGCTGGACGGGCCGTTTGCCGAAACCAAGGAACAGCTCCTGGGCTTCCACCTGATGCAATGCGAAACCGAGGATGAGGCGATCGCGGCGGCGCGGAAGCTGCGTGCGGTGAATCCGACGGCGGTCTACGAAATCCGCCCGGTCAAGCTTTACGTGCCGGCCGATGGGTTCGGCGCGACACAGGGGTGAGCTGGCGCCCTACGCGCCCGGCCCGCTCCGCGCACGATAGAAGCGCTGGATCAGGAGTCCCCCGAAGGCGAGGAACCACAGGAAGGGCGCGGCGTGCGGCGCGAAGGCCGCCACGATCGTGCCCGGAATGAACACGAGCAGCGGAAACAGCGAGGCCATGATCTCATGGCTCCAGCCCCCCAATATCCTCCACCATAGCCAGGCGTTGAGGCCGGCGATCGCGCTCAGATGCAGGCCATAGAGCACCGCGACCGCGCTGCTCAGGGGATAATTGGTGTAGAGGCCGTTGGTGACAGGCAGCAGCACGATCGAGAGCAGGAAGAACAAATTGAGCATCACCGCACCGCGGCTGCCCACCGGCTGGCGCGCCAGCCGCCGATGATGGCTGATCCAGAATACGCCGGCAATGATGAAGCTGAGCGCGAAGCCGATCAGCTTGCCGGAATAGACCCGGGCCAGATCGTTCCAGTCGGGCGCGCCGGTAAACACAGCCGCCTTCGGCAGGTCGTAGGCCAACAGCGTCATGGCGACGCCAAAGATGGTATTGCTGAGCGACTCCAGCCGCCGCATCTCGAACTGCTCGGGCTTGAATTTGGGATCGGTCATGCCGGCTGTGCGCTTTTCGGGCTGGAACCTTGGGCCTTCTTTTCCCTAGGTGTTAAATCGAGTTGCGTCCAGCCGCATTGCGATTCGCGCGGCAATGGCCGACTCTCGCCCTTTCACCGGGGCGATTCGTGGCAACCTATCTGGACACGCTCAATGCGGAGCAGCGCCGCGCCGTCGAGCATGGCGTGGCGGACGGTGCGACCGTGGGTGCCCCCCTGCTCGTCATCGCCGGAGCCGGCTCGGGCAAGACCAACACGCTCGCCCACCGCGTCGCGCATCTGATCGTCGCAGGCGCCGATCCGCGCCGCATCCTGCTGATGACGTTCTCCCGCCGCGCGGCGGCGGAGATGGCCGGCCGGGTCGAGCGCATCGCCCGAAAGGTGCTGGGCGAGAACAACGCCGCGATCATGCGCGATGCGCTCAGCTGGGCCGGCACCTTCCACGGCATCGGCGCGCGGCTCCTGCGCGAATATGCCGAGCGGATCGGCGTCGATCCCGCCTTCACCATCCACGACCGCGAGGATTCTGCCGACCTGATGAATCTGGTGCGGCACGAGCGCGGATTGTCCAAGACCGAGAGTCGCTTCCCTGCCAAGGGCACCTGCCTGTCGATCTATTCCCGCTGCGTCAACGCCGAGATGGAGATCGAGAAAGTGTTGGGGGTGCACTATCCCTGGTGCAGCGGCTGGGCCACCGAGCTCAAGGGCCTGTTCGCGGCTTACGTCGAGGCCAAGCAGGCCCAGCACGTGCTCGATTACGACGACCTGCTGCTCTACTGGTCGCAGATGATGAGCGATGCGCCGATCGCCGAGGAGATCGGCGGCCGCTTCGATCACGTGCTGGTCGACGAATACCAGGACACCAACCGCCTGCAATCCTCGATCCTGCTGGCGCTCAAGCCCGACGGGCGCGGCCTCACCGTGGTCGGCGACGACGCGCAATCGATCTATTCGTTCCGCGCCGCCACCGTGCGCAACATCCTGGAGTTTCCGCAAAGCTTCTCGCCGCGCGCCGAGATGATCACCCTCGACCGCAATTACCGCTCGACGCAAGCGGTGCTGGCGTCGGCGAACGGGGTCATCGGCCTCGCGCGCGAGCGCTTCACGAAAAATCTCTGGACCGACCGTACCTCCGGGCAGAAGCCGCAGCTCGTCACCGTGCACGACGAGGCCGACCAGGCGCGCTACATCGTCGAAGCGGTGCTGGCGAACCGGGAACAAGGCGCGCTGCTCAAGCACCAGGCGGTGCTGTTCCGGACCTCCTCGCATTCCGGCCCGCTGGAGATCGAGCTGACCCGCCGCAACATCCCGTTCGTGAAGTTCGGCGGACTGAAATTCCTCGACGCAGCTCACGTCAAGGACGTGCTGGCGCTGCTGCGCTTTGCCGAAAATCCGCGCGACCGCGTCGCCGGCTTCCGCATCCTGCACCTGCTGCCGGGCATCGGGCCCGCGACCGCCCAGCGCGTGCTCGACCAGATGGCCGAGAGCACCGATCCGCTTGCCGCGCTCGGGCAGATGCCGGTGCCGCCACGCAGCGGTGCCGACTGGACCGACTTCGTCCGCACGGTCGCAAATCTGCGCTATACGGAATGGCCCGTCGACCTCGAGCGCGTGCGGCTCTGGTACGAGCCGCATCTGGATCGCATCCACGAGGATTCGGAAACGCGCCGCGCCGATCTGATGCAGCTCGAGCAGATCGCGAGCGGCTATGCCTCGCGCGAAAAATTCCTGACCGAGCTCACGCTCGATCCGCCGGATGCGACCAGCGACAAGTCCGGACCGCCTTTGCGCGACGAGGACTATCTGATCCTCTCCACCATCCACTCCGCCAAGGGCCAGGAGTGGAAATCGGTGTTCGTGCTCAACGTCGTCGACGGCTGCATGCCCTCCGACCTCGGCGCCGGCACGACCGCGGAACTCGAGGAGGAACGCCGCCTGCTCTATGTCGCGATGACGCGCGCCAAGGACGATCTGCACCTCGTCGTGCCGCAGCGCTTCTTCGTGCACGGTCAGGCGGCCAAGGGCGACCGCCACGTCTACGCCTCGCGCACCCGCTTCATCCCGGAATCCCTGGTCTATCTGTTCGAACGCACCGCCTGGCCGAAGGCCGGCGCAGGCGCGGCCCGCACCGCGGCGCACGGGCCGAAGATCGACATCGGGGCAAAGATGCGCGGGATGTGGCGATAGACACAAGAGGCTGGTGTCGAGATTTGCCAAGATGTCAGGAGCAATAGAGGTCCGACATGAAAGCCGTCGTCGTCGAGCAATACGCGCCAATCGATCAGATCGGGTTGAAGGACATTCCGTCGCCGCCCATCGAGCCCGGACGGCTGCGCATCCGGGTGGAGGCGGCCGGGATCGGCTTCGTCGACGGCTTGAAGATTCAAGGGCTCTATCAGACCAAGGATCCCCTTCCCTTCATTCCCGGAACGGAGTTCGCGGGAATCGTGGAGGACACCTCGGGCGCATCGGGCGGCTATCGACCCGGCATGCGCGTGATGGGCATGACGCGGTCGGGCGCGCTCGCCGAAGAGATCGTCGTTGATCCCGCCGCGCTCCACCCCCTGCCGGATGGCGTTTCGGCCGAGCTCGCGGCCTCGTTTCGCGCAAATTACCTGACCGCGCTCTACGCGCTGAGCGCCCGCGCCATATTGTGCGCAGGCGAGCAGCTGCTCGTGCTGGGCGCCGCCGGCGGCACCGGGACCGCGGCCGTGCAGATCGGCAAGCTGCTGGGCGCCCGCGTGATCGCGGCGGCCTCGACACCGGACAAGCGCGAGTTCGCGCAGCAACACGGTGCCGACGCGGTGATCGACTATACGCAGCCCGGCTGGCGCGACACGCTCAAGGAATTGACGGGCGGACACGGCGCCGACGTGATCTTCGATCCCGTCGGCGGCGAGATCTCGTTGCAGGCTTTTCGCTCCATCGCCTGGCGCGGACGCCATCTCGTGGTCGGCTTTGCCGCAGGCGCCATCCCCGCGCTGCCGTTCAATCTGCCGCTGCTGAAGGGCGGCGCCCTGCTCGGCGTCGACCTCGCGCAGATTCCCGTGCGCGAGCCCGACGTGCAGAAGCGCCTGATGTCGCAGCTGATCGGCTGGCTCGCCGACGGCAAGCTGAAGCCGGCAGTCGGCCGCGTCTTCGCGCTGGAGGATTTTCGCGAGGCGTTCAGGACGATGCAGACGCGCGCCGCGGTCGGCAAGATGGTCGTGCGGATCGCACCATAGGACTCACAAACGGAAACCGAGCTTTTCCGAAAGCCGGCTTGCCGCGCGGCAGCGGTCCATTAGATCTGGCCGATCATCCCACAGAGACCTGATCGATGACCGCACCGCTTCAATTCGGACTGGATACCTTTGGCGACGTCACAAGGGACGCCGCGGGCGACCTGCTCCCGCATGCGCAGGTGATCCGCAACGTCGTGGACGAAGCCGTGCTGGCCGACGAACTCGGCCTCGACTTCATCGGCCTCGGCGAACACCACCGCTCTGACTTTGCGATCTCCTCGCCGGAGACCGTTCTGGCCGCGATCGCGTCGCGCACGAAACGCATCCATCTCGGCTCGGCCGTGACGGTGCTCTCTTCGGACGATCCGATCCGCGTCTTCCAGCGCTTTGCTACCCTCGATGCACTCTCGGGCGGGCGCGCCGAGGTGATCCTCGGCCGCGGCTCGTTCACGGAATCCTTTCCGCTGTTCGGCTTCGACCTGCGCAAATACGAGGAGTTGTTCGAGGAGAAGCTCGACCTGTTCGCGGCGCTGCTCTCGCAGGAGCCATTGACATGGGAAGGGAAACTGCGCCCGGCGCTGAAAGCCCAGCTGGTCTATCCGCCGGTCGAGAACGGCCGGCTCAAGACCTGGATCGGCGTCGGCGGCAGTCCGCAATCGGTGGTTCGCGCCGCGCATTACGATCTGCCCTTGATGCTAGCGATCATCGGCGGCGATCCGAAGCGGTTTGCGCCCTACGTCGATCTCTATCACCGCGCCTTCAAGGAGTTCGGCCGCCCGGCCCAGCCGATCGGCGTGCATTCGCCCGGCTATGTCGCCGAGACCGACGAACAGGCCCGCGAAGAGCTGTGGCCCGACTACAAGGCCATGCGCGACCGCATCGGCAAGGAGCGCGGCTGGCCTCCGATGGGCCGCGACGAGTTCGTCAGCGAGGCCGAGCACGGCTCGCTCTATGTCGGCTCGCCGGAAACTGTCGCACGCAAGATCGCCGCGACCGCGAAAGCCCTCGGCATTTCGCGGTTTCAGCTGAAGTACTCGGCCGGCCCCCTGCCGCATGAGAAGCTGATGCGAAGCATCGAGCTTTATGGACGCAAGGTGGTGCCGATGGTGCGGGAGTTGATCGGGTAAAGCCCGCCTTCGCTCTACGACGCCGGACGCGGCTTCATCAGGCCGAGCCGGCTTGCGCCGACATAGAGTGACAGCACGGCGGCGTTGGAGACGTTCAGGCTCTTGATCTCGCCGGGCATGTCGAGCCGCGCCACGACGCTGCAGGTCTCGCGGGTCAGTTGCCGCAGTCCCTTGCCTTCGGCGCCGAGCACCAGCGCCAGCGGCGCGCGCAGCGCCACGTCCGAGAGGTCCTCGCTACCTTCGCTGTCGAGGCCGACCGTCTGGAAGCCGCGCTCGTTCAGCGCGGTGAGCGCACGGGCGAGATTCTGCACGGTGATGAGCGGCACCAGTTCGAGCGCACCGGAAGCTGCCTTCGCGAGCACGCCGGTGGCTTCCGGACTGTGACGCGCGGTGGTGACGATCGCCTTCACGGCGAAGGCCGCAGCCGAGCGCAGGATCGCGCCCACATTGTGCGGATCGGTGATCTGGTCGAGCACCAGCACCATGCCGTCCTGCTCCAAGGTCTCGATGTCGGGCGACGGCAGAGGATCGGCTTCCGCAAGCAGGCCCTGATGCACGGCGTCCGGCGACAGCAGGCGGTCGATCTCCTGGGGCCGGACGATCTCGGGCACGACGGGGGATGCGATGTTCTCATCCGCAAGGCGCCTTGCGGCGTTCTCGGTCAGCGTCAGCTTGCGGATCCGCCGCGCGGGGTTGGCGAGCGCCATGGTGACCGTGTGCCAGCCATAGAGGATGACAGGCCCGTCGGAGTGCGAATCGCGCTCGCGCCAGGCCGGACGGCCGGACGATTTTCCCGTTCTTTTGAAGGGCTTACCCCCCCCGCGGGAACCTTTCGGTACGAATTTTCGATCCTTCATGGGCTCGCTTGTGTCACGGGTCCCGGAATATGGCAATTTGGGTGCGAGCCGGGGCCATTTTAGCTGCTTGCCTCGGTTGACTTTGCCCCTCCGCTTCGCCCATAAACGCGCCCGGTCGCGCCCCGATCCGGGTTGTCGCGGCCTTCACGTTCCATGGCCGTCTTCGGTCGCCGGCAAGGCCCGGCCCGATTGTGCTGCCGTCGAGCGGGGGAGTGTCCCGAGTGGCAAAGGGAGCTGACTGTAAATCAGCCGCCTCATGGCTTCGCAGGTTCGAGTCCTGCCTCCCCCACCAGCCTTCGCTCGCTTCGCGAGCTTCGGCTCGGCAAGCCAGCTCAGAACATCACCACGCGAAGCGAGCGAAGGCTGCCTCGCCGTAGCCGACAGGCGTTGGCGGGCGACCACACGATCCTCACAGCAAAAGCAAAACGCCCGTCCGCATCACGCGAACGGGCGCCTCGTTGGTTGAACCGATCAGAGATCAGTAATGGCGGCGAAGCACGCGGTGACCGCCGTGATAGTGCGGCGCGTGACGATGGGCATAGCCGTAACGATGCGCATAGCCGTAGCGCGGGCCATGGCCGTAATGCACACGCGGCAGATAGCCGTAGCGCGGACCGTAGCCGTAGCGATACGGACGGTAGTAGGGGCGCTGATAGGGAGCCACGGCGGCCCGATAGCCGTAGCCGTGGGCGCGATAGCCGTAGCCGTAATTTGCGGGCGCAACGACCGCGTCCTCACGATAGGTCGGATACGGCGCGAAGGCGCCCGGGCCGGTGTAGGTCGGCCCCTGGTTGACGTAATAGTACTGCGTGGTCGGTTCGGCGAGACGCTCGTAGGCGCCATAGCCGTAACCGTAGCCATAGCCGCCACAGCCGGTGTTGCAGCCGGAGTAGACGGGTGCGACAGGCGCGCACGTGGTGAAGCCGCAGGCCGCGGCGGGCGCGGTGGCGGCGAACATCGCGGCAGCCGCCACGACCAGTCCCGAAATCATCTGACGCATTACTCTCTCCTGTTGATTTCCGTTTTTTGGATTTTCACGTTGCTCAACCCGGCGGCCTGCCGGGTATCTCTGTGCGCGGCCGCGGTCGCGGAGGCCGCGGACGCTCGTTGATCTCGGGCGCGTAGATCACCGCCGGCGGATCGACCGGCGCGTCCATCTGCGGCGGCAGCGGCGCGGACGACGCGCCCCAACTCTGGTGGTAGCTCTCGGCGGGCTTCGGCAATTTGCGGTTCGCGGGCGGCTCAACCTCGAGCCGGCCGTAGCCGGGCCGCAGGCCGAGCGTCGGATAGTAGTGGCCGACATGGTCCGGCTGCCGATCGGCGATATAGCGTCCGCCATAGATCGTTGGCTGCACCTGCTGGTTCTTACCCAGACCCCAGACACCTTCGACCACGCTGTAGGATGCGTCGATGTTATTGATGATGATCGGCACCCCCGGGCGGCCGGGAACGACGATATCGAAGCCCTCGCCGGCAAACGCCGTCGCAGGCAGTCCGATCAGAAAGGCGGCGAGCGCCACGGCGCGCATGAGGAGTCCCCGATTGTCCGGCGACAACCTAACCGATCGCGACTCAGAGAGGGTTAAGGCCTGCTCACCAAATTCCGGTAAGCCTAATGCGTAGGGATTGCGCGCCGCTCAAATGCTGCAAGGCGAACTAGCGAAGCGTTAACGGCGCGGACTTCCTCGCCGGAACATCGCCGTGCGCTCACATCCGTTTGACTGCTCAGCGGCGAGGTTCCCTCGATTGCATCGGAACGTCCGGTGTCGCCAGCGTTTAGCCCCCGTCAACAAAGTGGGAGCGAACAACCATGAACATCAAGCTTCTCGGGGCAACGGCGATTGCAGCGACCATGCTGGCAGGCTCCGCCATGGCGCAGGCCGTGATCACCAATCCCGGCCGCTGCGCGGCGCAATTCCCCAACGCCAACTGCCAGAATCTCGGCCCCGGAAACCCCTACACCGATAGCGGATATCGTCAGCGCCGCGCGGCCTATGGTCAAACCAATGGCGACTGGAACAACGACTGGAACCGGAGCCGCACCGGCTTCTGGCCGACCGACGTCGCAGCCGGCGTCGCCGGCGCCGCGATCGGCACCGCTGGCGCGATTGCCGCCGCTCCATTCCGCGCCTGGGACAATTCCTACGCCTATGACAATTCGTGGGATCGCGGCTGGGACAATCGTGGCTGGGACACCCGCACCTACGCCCAGCGCAACGGCTTCGTCTGTACGCCCGGCACCTGGTTCAAGGGCGAAGACGGCCGCCGGCACATCTGCCAGTAAGGCAGAGAGCCGAACGCGCACGTCAGGCGGCTCGCATCAGGCGGTCTTCGGACCGCCTGATTTTATGTTTGCGACCACGATTTGCGGGTTCTGGCACTTTCCAGCCAAGTCTGGTATTGCCGCGCGCATGGGCGGACAGGCCCCGGTGCAGGCCGGGCCTCGCCCCGCACCCCAGCGTCGCCGGCTTAGCTCAGCGGTAGAGCAGCGGTTTTGTAAACCGAAGGTCGGGGGTTCAATCCCCTCAGCCGGCACCAGCTCTGACGCGCAGGTTTAGTTCGAAGCCTCCAGGGTGCTGCTATTCCGAGACGCGATCGGGCATTGCATTCGGCAATTGGTCCAGCTGCCAGAGCCCGAGGCTTTTGTCGCGCCAACCGCCATCGCCCTCCTCGCAGCGCTCGTTGACCAGCGCGAGCGGCGCCGGCCAGTCGAACGGTGGCTTCTCCATGTTCAGCGCGCGCCAGTCGCCGTCCTCGCAATCCCGATTGTCCTCCCATTCCGGAAAGGTGGTGACGAGCAGGAAGCGCGCGCCGCTCATCCGAAATTGCGTGAGTGCGCGATCGATGTTCGCAAAGCTCAGATGCACCAGACAGTCCCGGCAGAGAATGATGTCGGCACGCGGCAATGCATCGCGCGTGATGTCGGCGACGAGAAAACGGACCGACGCGTTGCCGCCTGCCATGCGCCGGCGGTTGGCGTCGATCAGCGACGGTACGATGTCGATGCCGGTGTAATCGACATCGAGCTTCAAACGGCCGATCCATCCGGCATCGCCGCACGGCGCATCGAGCAGCGAGCGCGCGCCGAGCCGTTGCAGCAGCGCAGGTAGCGCTTCCCGGATTGCGGCTGTCGCGGGGTCCTCCGAGCCGAGGCCCGACACGGAGGTCGCCGCGCCCCACAAATTCGTGCGCTCGATGCGCTCGAAGCGGGCGGCAAGATCGAGGCCCGCGAAGTTCTCGCGGTCGGCGAGGAAGCGCTCGTGGGCGAGCACCGGCGGACGACGGGAGATCATCGGACGAGCCTCAAGCCTGGTCGCGAGCCAGTGTACAGGCGATGCCTCGCGGCCGTCATCGGCGCGCGTCATCTGATCCGATCATCAGCTTCAGGGCCCCTGGAGATGAGGCCGGATCGGAACCAAAGACGCGGGTCGTTCGTTCTCGAACCATGCGGATCAAGGAAGAAAACCGAAACATGTTTCTGCTGACGGCGGTGACGCTGTGCTGCGGCGCCGTGGCCGGCACGCTGACGCTGTTCGAACCTGTCGTTGGTCCCACAGCTGGACCGCCGCGGGACAAGCCGGCAACGGAGCGGGTGGCGATGGGCGACACCGCGCAGGCGGTTCGGGTGGTCGGCGCGCCGTTTGAGCCGAACGTCAATCCGCGCGAGCGGTAACGCTCACTTCGGAGAGGTCTCGGTGCCCTCCCCGGGCCGGGCATGCGTCCGCACCAATTCTTCCACAAACGCGATCACCTCGGCCCGCTTTTCGGGCGGCAGCGACAGGAATGCGCGAACGAGCCTCAGGCCCTCCACCTCGTCCGACCCTTCTGATCCGGCAATCATCTGCTGAGTGTCAGGCGGCCGGGAAAAATATGCAATCCCCTTGCGAAGCTTCTTGATTCGATCCGGCCGCTTTGCTGGAATGAGCGCGGCTGAGGTGGATCATGAAATGGATCAGGGAGCGCGACGCACTGATCGCGCAGACAATGGCCTTCGTCCAATCGGTGACCGGCAGGAGGGATGATGCCGTTCAGCCGGATGCGCCCGCGCCTGGCCTGGGAGGCGCAGTGGAGATCGTCGCCCTGGAGGCAGTCGCGGCCGAGATCGAACCGCCGCAAGCCCCCCTTCCGCCTCCGCCCGCACCTCTCCCGCCACCGCGCGCAAGAGGTGATTTCCGCACCGAGATGCAGGCCCGCATCGCCGATTTCCGCAGGCATCAGGAGCGCTTCGAGCGCGAGCGTGAGGAATATTGTGCGGCAACCCTGACCAAATTGCGTGCTGCCATCCGTGATGCGTCCGGCCCGCCGGCCAAGAAATAAGGCCGCCTGCTCAACGGCTTACAGCCAGGACCACACCAGCCAGAGATTGGCCGCGCAGGCGCCGAACAGCGCCAGCGTGAGCGGCAGGAGCATGTGCCCGCAGGAGGTATTCAGGTCGCTCGTCATGCCCCAAAACATCTGCTGATTCCGGCCAGAGAGTCCCAGGGATTCTTTTTTTGCGGATTCAGGACTCGTTAAGGACTCAGGGCCCGATACCTCGATCACGGCGCCGTGATCATCTGGAGGCCGGAACTCCCTGCCCCGCAAACTCGTTAACTGGCTTTCCTGGAGTGGGAAGAATGCCCTACGCCCTGTTCTGCAACGACGCCCAGATCAGCAAGGCCTATCCGAGCGAGTCGGACGTCTGGAAGCTCGCGCAGCGGAGTGGCCTCGTCGTGGATGCGATTGCGGACGACGGGCAGCCGGGACCGCGCCGGGTGCTCGACAACGGCTACGAGATCGCGCCGTGCCAGGCGGCCCAGGGCGAGGACCCCGCCAGGAACAAGGCCGAGGCCGACCAGCAGTCGAGGATGGAGCTCGAGCTGAATTCTTGAGCGCCGGCCCGAAATCGAAGCGCGGAGATCAGGGCGTGGCGGCCGCAAGCGAGGCCTGCTCGCCCGGCATGGCCACGCAGGCCTTGCGGCGGTGCAGCCCGCGGATGGCACCGGTGACCTTCATCACCTTGCCCGAGGGACAGGATGCGTCCTTGACGAAGGCGACCTCATAGGGTGCCAGCATCAGAGGCTCGGATCTCAGGATTGTCTGTGCAGAGCATGGCAGGCCGAAGAAGCACGAGAGCACCACTGCCGACACCAAGATACGCATGTCCGTTGTCCCACCAGCCCGGTAATTCTCATATAACGCGTTCCGGAGCGCGAGTTCCGTAAATCGCAAAAATTATTTTTGCTTTACCCCGGCCCCATGACGCCCGTGAGAAGGCGCGCCAATGACCGTGTGCAAGCAAATGACGCGCCAAATGGTTCACGCACGGCAAACGAGGGGCCGGCCGGACGGGGACAAACGAAAGGCCGGCGGGGCCGGCCTTTGTCAGAACGTGGTTGCGGCTGGCTCAGTAACGGGAGGCCGCCGGGCCGCCCCATCCGAAGCGGTAGTTCACACCGACCTTGACGGTATGCTCGTCCTCCCGGCCACGCACGCCGACGACGTCGGCCGGGCCGGAGGTGAAGGTGGTGCTGCCGAAATTGTAGTATTGGTACTCGGCCTTGGCCGACCAGCTCGGCGCGAACATGTATTCGAGGCCTGCGCCGACGGTGTAGCCGTCCTTGGCGTTGCCGGTGGTTGTGAAACCCTGCGGCACGCCAGCAATGTTGACCCCGAGATTGTTGTTACGCCAGGCATAACCGCCCTTGGCGTAAAGCAGCGTCGGTCCCCAAGTGTAGCCGATCCGACCGGTCACCGACCCGATCTGGTCGGTGTTGGAGGTGACCTGCGTACCCAGCGGGAAGGTGACGCCGTTGTTGTTGGTCGGCAGCCAGGAATACTGAGCCTCGATACCCACCACCCAGTTGGGTGCGAACTGGTAGTCGAAGCCGCCCTGCACGCCGCCCATGAAGCGGGCGTCGCTCGACTGGAAGCTGCTGTCGCCGGCAAACGCGCCGCCGACATGGCCGCCGATGTAGAAACCGGTCCAGTTGTAGATCACCTGCGGCGGCGTATAGGCCGGAGCCTTGGTGTAGGTGCGCGGCTGCATGTCGGCCGCGGCGGCCGGCGCGGCCAGCGCAAGCAGAGCGACTGCACCCAGCAAAATCGTCTTCATTGTCATCCCCGTTCTTTCAAAATCGACACTCCGGAAACAACGTGGCGTGATTTAGGTTGCTTCGCGGCGATGCCGGAACGTTGATCGTTCGTGACTGTGACGGGTCGGCAACAACGCGATTTTGTTCCGCCACATCGCCCTGCGCCGTCTGTTTTTTGTCCGCGCAAGGGCTGCCGTAGCGATTTGTCGCAACCCGAAACCACCCCGTTCAAAGCTCGCCGAAATGTGATCCAGCGGCTCCGGCTGCTTCCCGTCTAACATCAGGCGATGAAGGCGGGCTTTGCGCTACCGCGTCATCTTTTCCAGTTCCGGAAAGGGTGCGTAAACCGCGCCGGCGCAGAGATCGCTGGTACGGTCGACCACGCGGTCCGCGCGGCCATTGACGAAGATCACGGCGCGCTCGCGCATGCCCTTGTAGCTGCCATCGGTCTCGCGCGGGGTGAAGTGCAGGCAGCTCACATAGAACTGCCGGCCGCCGACCTCGCGCTGCACGGGCTCGGCCATGCTGGCATCGCGCACGCCGACCGGATTGTTCAGATAGGTCCGCATCAAGGCCAGCGTATCGCTCCGGAAATTGTCGGGAAACGGCTGCGGCCCACCGGCCTGCGTCCCACCCAGCAGGGTTGGGCGGTCACCGTCGCTGCCGAAGCACGCCGCGAGCGCCAGTGGCAACGCCAATATCACCGCACATGTCGCCAATCGCCCCACAGGCCCGCTCTCCGCTCGATCAGGTCAGGGGCCGTTCTAGCCCCAAGCCTGCACGAAGGGAATTCGCTTGCAGAGGCGCAAACAGCGCACCGGTCCGCCGCCGGCACCTCGAGCTTTCGCGCGAGACATGGCAACGGACCAGCCTGAAGTCCGCACGCGGCGGCGGGGCAATGCCAGGGATTGCCGCCGCGCGGGATCAGCCTCAGTTGCGCTTGTCTGATGCCGCCGGCTTGGTCGCGTCCGGCTGCGCCTTCTGCTGCTCCTTGGCCGTGACCTGCTCGTGGGGATGGCGATCCTTGCGCACGGTCTTGTGCTCGTCGGACTTGACGGCCGCGTTGGCGTTCATCGCGTTCGATTTGCCATCCGTCTTCGCATCCGTCTTGGCGTCCGTCTTGGCATCCGCCTTGACGTCGGCAGCCTTCGTGTCGGCCTTGACGCCCGCCTCCGGCTTCACGGCGGTGTTCGCCGCCTTGGTCTGGCCCTGGTCCGCCTTGATGACAGGCGCGGTCGTGGTGGTCTTGTTTGTCTCGGCCGCGAACGCCGGGGCGGCGATCACGGAAGCCGCAAGCAAGGCTGCGGAAATGGTCTTCAGCATGGTGGTCTCCTCTTGGAAGGATCTTGAGGCGGCGCCCTCTCGTCACCCCTTCGATCGTGGTGTGAGCCTAGGAGCCCCCCACTGAACCGGTTCTGAAGGCCGTTGCAGGCTTCCGTTCATCTCGATGACGCGTTTGTCATCTCCGGACCGGACGAATAGATCGTGCCAAGCGGGAATGTTTTTGCCCCACGGGTGTTCCGGTCTTCAGGCAATCGTGTAGGATCGCCACGTTCCATACGGGAGAACATCAATGCGCAGACTCTCAATGCTTCTGGTGCCGGGACTGGTCTCGATGGCGCTGGCGGCCGGGCCGATGCTGACCACCGCCTATGCCGCCGGCAGCGATGAACCTTCGTCGCCGCCGAAGTCGGACACGTCGACCAAGAAGGGGAAAAAGAAGAGCTCCTCCGTCAGCGATCCCAAATTCCTGGCAGCCTATCGCACCGCCTACACCGCGATCTACGACCGCCACGACTACACCGGCGCGATCGACCAGCTGAAGTCGCTCAAGCGCGACGACGTCGCCGATGTCGCCAATCTGATCGGCTACTCCTATCGCAAGCTCGGCGATTACCAGTCGTCGAAGACCTATTACGAGCTGGCGCTGAAGGACGATCCGAACCACGTCCGCACCTGGCAATACTACGGCCTCTGGCAGCTCGAGCAAGGCAACCGCGAGCAGGCGCAATATCACCTGAACAAGATCGCCTCGCTCGCCGGCACCGATAGCTCGGAGTATCGCTCGCTCGCCGCCGCGCTCGACAAGCCGACCGGCGCGACGCTCGTCTACTAAGAAGTGGTCTATAGCGACCTGGCGTTTTAAACGACGAGAACGGGCACAACCTTCCGGGTTGTGCCCGTTCCGCTTTCTCGGCTAGCTTCGCGTACCTTGTTTTCCCACACAAACTGGTGCGCAATGGACAAGTGGTTGCGGTCCGCGATCGACTACATCGGCTCCTGGATCGAATTCCAGCAGACGACGTTGCAGCAGCCGGGCGTCATCGTCGCATTCGCGCATCGCGGCAAGATCGTCGCCGAGCACGCGTTCGGCCTCGCCAATCTCGATACCGGCGAGAAGCTCACCCCGCGCCACCGCTTCCGCATCGCCTCCCACTCCAAGAGCTTCACCTCGGCCGGCATCATGAAGCTGCGCGAGCAGCGCAAGATCCGGCTCGACGACACGGTCGGCCAATATGTCGACGGCCTGCATCCGCGCGTCGCCGAGACGACCATCGCGCAAGTGCTCTCGCACAGCGCGGGATTGACGCGCGACGGCGCCGATTCCGGCCAGTTCATCGACAGCCGCCCCTATCTCGACGCCAGGGAGCTGCTTGCGGAATTGAAGCTGGGCACAGCGATCGAGCCCGGCACCCGCTTCAAATATTCCAATCACGGGTTCGGCCTGATCGGTCTCGTGATCGAAGCCGTGACCAGGGAGCCCTACCCGGTCTGGATCAAGCGTGAGATCATCGAACCGGCCGGCTTGCGGGAGACCGAGCCCGACGCACCGCTTCCCAGGGGCGCGGCGCTCGCGCGAGGCCATACGCGAAAGATGCCGTTAGGCGAGCGCTGCGTGATCCCCGGCGACAATCCCGCACATGCGATGGCATCAGCCGCAGGCTTCGTCGCCACCGCCGCCGATACCGCCCGCTTCTTCGCGCAGCTGGCCCCCAACGCGAAGAAGAGCGTGATCTCGCTCGCGAGCCGCCGCGAGATGACGCGGCACCATTGGCGCATCCCGCAGAGCTTCGAGGCCCATTACGGCCTCGGCGTCAATGCCGGCAAGACCGACGGCTGGGACTGGTTCGGCCATGGCGGCGGCTTCCAGGGCTACATCTCCCGGACCTGTTGCATTCCGGCTTGCGAGCTCGCGATCAGCATCCTCAGCAACTCCATCGACGGTGCGGCACCGGTCTGGATGGACGGCGCGATGCAGATCCTGCGCGTGTTCCAGACGCGCGGCGGGCCGGACCGGCGCGTGCGCGACTGGACCGGCCGCTGGTGGACGATCTGGGGGGCGACCGATCTCGTCCCCGCGGGCAACCGTGTGCTCGTCGCCAATCCGCAGTTCAGCAATCCGTTCATGGATGCCGCCGAGATCGAGGTCACCGGCCGCGACACAGGCAAGCTCGCCTGGGCTGCCGGCTATGCCAGCCACGGCGAGCCGGTGCGCCGCGTCCGCAACGCGCGCGGCAAGGTCAGCGACATCTGGATCGCTGGCGCGAACGTCAAGCCGGCGAGCGCCGTGGCACGCGAGATCGCGCGACGATACAAGCCGCGCAAGCGGCGCCCTATTCCCGAATGAGCGCCTCGACCTCGCTCCGGAATGCCTGCCGCGAACCATCACGCGAATAAAACATGTGGCCGCCGGGATAGACGACGAACTTCACGCGCTGCGTCACGAAGGCCGGCAACTGGTCGAGCACCCGCTTCGTTCCGAAATAGGGCGTGGCGAGATCGAACAGGCCGTGCGCGACCAGCACGTTCAGCTTCGCATCGGTGGCGACGATCTGGCGCAGCTCGGAGACCGATTGCGGCGGGTTGATGCCACGTCCGAAATCCCACTGGCCTTCGACCGCGCCGTTCAGGACTTCATAGGAGCCGTCGGGCCGCCAGTTGAGCTTGCGCGTCAGGACGTCGACGGCGGCGCTCGTCAGCGGCGCCTGAAGCGCATCGCCCGAGGGATCGCCGAAGCGTGAGCTGGTGGAATCCGGATACGGATCGAAGCCACGCACTGAGGCATCGTAACGTCCCGTCACCTTGCCATTGTTGCGATCGAATTCGCGGCGGAATTCGCCGACATCGAAACGGCCGGCGAGCCTGCGGCTCACCGCCTGGTCGATGCCGGTGAGCGCGGCGACCTTGTCGGCAAGCCGATTGGTCGCCTCCTTGTCCGCCTCGCCCTTGACGAGATCGGTCAGGAATTCGCCGCGCGCGTAAGCCTCGACGTCGGCGAGGTCGGCACGCTTGACCGGGCCTTTGGCTTCGCGCGCGACCGCGACATAGCTCGGCAGCGTCGCGACATATTGCAGGAGGCTCGTGCCTGTGAATTCGCGGAAGTCGAGCAGCGGCGAGACCAGGATCAATCCCCTGACACCCACGCCGTGCTGGAGTTGCAACTGGCGCACCACCTTGGGTCCGCGAATGCCGCCATAGCTCTCGCCCGCGACGTATTTCGGCGAGACCAACCGGTCGTGCTTCTCGAGCCAGCGGCGGATCACGAGCGCGATCGAATTGGCGTCGCCGTCGACGGAGTAGAATGACTTGCGCGCATCCTCGCCGCTGGCGACGAAGCGGCTGTAGCCGGTGCTGACGGGATCGATGAAGACCAGATCGGTGAAGTCGAGCCAGGTCTCCGCGTTGGGCTTCACCTCGGGCGAGGCCGAGGGCGACAGCGCCTCGCCGTCGAGCGGCAGCCGCCACGGACCGGCCGCGCCGAACTGGAGCCACGCCGAGGACGCGCCGGGCCCGCCATTGAACAGAAACGTCACGGGGCGCGTCGCGCGGTCGGCACCGTCGAGCTCATAGGAGGTGACGGCGATGTCGGCCAGCGGCTCGCCCTTGCCGTCGAACACACGGATCGACCCGGCAGTCGCGGCGAAGTTGAGGGTTCGGCCGGGCAGATCGAGCGTCTGTTTCGTGGTCGAATCCGGCGGGAGACGGCGCGCATCGGCCGCCGATGGGGAAGCCTGCGTCACGCTTTGCGCGTTGCTGCTGCGACCGCCCTTCTGTCCGGCCGACGATGCCGCCTCGGCGCGCGGCTGCGGCGGATCATCCGCGCGTGCAACGCCCGAAAGCGCAAGAGCCGACACCGCCAGCACCAGGCTCGCGCGGCGCAGCATCTGTAAATTCGTGACCATGATCGTTCTCCCTGCCCGGCTGTGACAGCCGGTGCGGACGGAAGGATTAGCGCGGAATTGCGACGGTTTGGGGGATCATTGGTCTGGCGGGGCCTGAAGGCGCCGTCCAGGTCCAGATCGCACGGTCGTGTCCAAATCCGGATGGACAGTCTCCGTTAGCTTTGGAAGGCGGTCCTCCTCGACAATGCAGGCCTACCTCGTATAGACGAGCCCGGCGGAACTTACTCGAGCCAGCGGCACTGCCCGGGAAGCCATGACAAAGCCCTCGCGATACGACCGGATCGCCTTCGTCGCCAGCCCGAGCAGCGAGGCGCAGGCCGCCTTCAGCCAGCTCACCAGGGACTATGGTAATTGCGACCTCGGAGAAGCCGACGTCGTTGTCGCACTCGGCGGCGACGGGCTCATGCTCCAGACGCTGCATCAGAACATGCGGACGGGAAAGCCGATCTACGGCATGCATCGCGGCACCGTCGGCTTCCTGATGAACGAATACTCGACCCACGATCTGCGCGCACGGCTCGAGGCCGCTCACGAATCCGAGATCAATCCGCTCTTGATGCGCGCGACCGACGTCAACGACCGCGTCCACCTGCACCACGCCATCAACGAGGTCGCCCTGTTCCGGCAGACCTACCAGGCCGCGCGCCTGCGGATCCTGATCGACGAGCGCGAGCGCATGTCCGAGCTGATCGCGGACGGCATCATGGTGGCGACGCCGGCCGGCTCGACCGCCTACAACCTGTCCGCACAGGGGCCGATCCTGCCGATCAACGCCGCGCTGCTGGCGCTGACGCCGATCAGCGCCTTCCGCCCGCGCCGCTGGCGCGGCGCGCTTCTGCCCAACACGGCCTATGTCGTGATCGAGGTGCTGGAGGGCGACAAGCGGCCGGTGGCGGCGGTCGCCGACCACGACGAGGTGCGGGACGTCCGCCGCGTCGAGGTGCTCTCCGACAAGACCATTTCGATGCGGATGCTGTTCGACCCCGGCCACAGCCTGGAAGAGCGTATTCTGCGCGAGCAATTCGGCTATTGAGATTCAGCGCGCGGCTCACTGCCGCACGGCTGAATTGATGCCAGCCCGCCTGCCATTGCAGGATCGCTCAGCAGGTCGAAATCCCTGACGACGGGAACGAAGCTCTTGGTCTCTGATGTCATCAGATAGATCGTCACGGGCAGCGATGTCTGAGGTGCTGCCTTCGCGCGGCAGAATTCCCTGGCGCCGACGCCGAGCCCCATCGACCCGCGCTTGCCTTGCTTGCCCTGCTCGATCATCGACGCACGCAGCGCCTCGAAGCGCGCCGCATCCGCTGGCGACAAACGATAGGCGTGGATCGAAGCTCCCTGCGGCGGCGCCTGCAGGCCGGCGCGCTCGCGGGCTTCGCTGATCTCCATCATGGCGAAGCTGGTTCTTGCTTCTGCCTCGCCCGTCAGCTTGGTGACGACATCAAGTTTGACGCCGCCCGAGCGCGGTCGCAGAGTCTCGGGTAGCTGGATGGCGACCCGTAACATCGACAAATCGGTCGTCTTGGCATCGATGCGGGCCAGCGGCGGAATTGATGTCAACGGCACCGAGCCACATCCGGCAAGCACGAGCGCAGCCGCATTCAAGAGAACGCGCGCAAGGCGGTTCATCGCAGGCATCTCCAGTCTGGATTTGAAGGATTGGCTAGGCCGATTTCTGGCCGTCCGCGCGAGGCCCTAACGCGCCAACCGCGTTGTCGGCGACGTATTCGAGGATATCGCCGGGCTGGCAGTCCAGCACGGCGCAGATTCGCTCCAACGTATCGAAGCGGATGCCGCGCACCTTGCCCGACTTGAGCAGGGAGACATTCGCTTCCGTGAGCTCAATGCGCGAGGCAAGTTCGCGCGACCTGATCTTGCGCTTGGCGAGCATGACGTCGAGGTTGACGATGATCGGCATGGTCAGATGATCTCACTGTTCTCGTTCCACGCACGAACGGCATCGGCCATCACCGTTGCGAAGGCGACGAGCGCGAGGCCGCTCAGCACCGACAGCACATGCGACTGTTCGATACCGAACATGACTACGAGCTGGCCGGGCTGGTTGGCGTGCGTCAGGTTGATCGTGGTGAGCATCTGCACCAACGGTGAGATCAACGCATTGCCGATCAGCGCTAGGCCCATTCGGCGGATGCGCCAGGCATTGTCGGTCACGAACACCTCGCCGCGAGCGAAACGAGAGAACAGCATCGAGAGCTGCAGCAGGGCGTAGATAACAGGCGCAAGGCCGATCAGGCTGATCAACGCGCCGGCGAGGCGCGTACCGGAATCGAGCGTGAACGGCCGGGCCCCCAGTGGGGACTGGGTCGCGATCCAGTGCCGTAGCACCTCGTCGCTCGACCAGAGCAAGGGCACCGCGAGCACCGCTCCCGCGACGCAGACGAGCGCTCCGACGCTGACGATCCGCCCGATACGCCGCAACCGCGGCTCGGCTGGCACAGGAAAAGGAAACACGATCACGCTCATCGGAGTAGCTCCCGTTCGACTGAGTATTTTTATTGTTTTACAATAAAAAATGGCAGAAATACGATATTTCAACGCATCTGCTTCGATGGACCGGTAAACGCAGCGGCAACCCTTCATTAACTCCCGCCACGATATGGTTAACGAAGGTTGACCCGCTTTTGGCCCGGGCGTCATGTTCCGTATCGACTTCAACAAGCTGCGCTTCCTCGTCTGCGACGACAATCCGCACATGCGCCGCATCCTGCGGACGCTGCTGCATTCCTTCGGCGCGCGCGAGGTCTATGAAGCCGAGGACGGCGCGACCGCGCTCGAAATGTACAGCCACTACGTGCCCGACATCGTCATCACCGACTGGGCCATGCCGATCTTCGACGGGCTCGAGCTCGCGCAGATGATCCGGCAGCCGGAATCCAAGGGCAATCCTTACGCACCGATCATCATGCTGACCGGTCATTCCGAGAAGCGCCGCGTCACGGTGGCGCGCGATGCCGGCGTCACCGAATTCCTGGCCAAGCCGATCTCGGCAAAGGGTCTCTACCAGCGCATCCTCAACGTGGTCGCCAACCCCCGCCCCTTCATCAAGACCAAGACCTATTTCGGGCCCGACCGGCGCCGCAACACCAACTCCGCCTATATGGGTCCCGAGCGCCGCGTGGGCGAAAAGCACGAGGTGCTGCAGCAGCCCTCGCTGCTCGACAAGGCCCGCTCCTCCATCTAGCGCAACGTCTTCAACCGAGGCAGGTATCATGGCGAGGAACAGCGCAAAGGACATCGAGGTCAAAGCCTTCGCCACGCATCACGTCATCACCCAGCCCAACCCGCTGCGCAAGGTCCTGCGCCGCGTCGAAGAAAAGGACATGGACGATCCGGTCGCCCGCGCCGAACAGGCGCTCGCGAGCCTCGCCGGTGAGTTCGAGGACTGGATGGCGATCGAGGTCGAGCGACTGTCCGCCGCCTGGGCTGCCGTGCAGAAGGACGGCTTCACGAAGAAGCTGCGCGACGAGATGTTCCACGCCGCACACGACATCAAGGGCGATGCGGCGACTTTCGGCTTTCCTTCGGCGGCTGGAATCGCCGAGAGCCTGTGTCGCGTCATCGAGCACGCGCCTGATCTGGCAAAGGTGCCGGCCGAGCTCTTCACGCACCACATCAACGCCATTCTCGCCATCGTGCACGAGAACACCAGGCTCGACAGCAGCAGCGTCTCGGCCGAGCTCAGCCGCCGCCTGCGCAAGGTCGCGGACGATTATCTCGCCCACGTCAACCGCGACCGCCCGGAGCATCTCGAGGTGATCCTGGCCCCGAGCATCGCGCCGGCGGAGTAGGCTTCGCAGGTCTCTCGTCTCGTCATTGCGAGCGCAGCGAAGCAATCCAGAATCCCTGCGCGGAAAGAGTCTGGATTGCTTCGCTGCGCTCGCAATGACAGCTTTTGCGGGTCCAGCTACGCCGCAATCAGGTCATCATAAACCGGATCGACCGCGTCGTCCGCGACGAGCTCGTCGCAGAACAGCCGCGCTTCTTCGCGCGCGGATTCGGTGGCGAAGCGGCGCAGCAGCACCATCAGCGGCTGGGTAGCGCCACGGTCGGTCTCGCAATGGGTGAGCACGCGCTCGACCATGCGCCGGCGCAGTCGCACCGCGCCGTCGTCGCTGTCGACGAAGCCCTGCTCGTGGCAGGCGTCGAGCGCGACCTGGAACGCCGCAAACGTCGTCTCGGGAAGCCCGGCGCGACGGAGCAACGCATGCAGGCTGTTGCCGCCGCGTTCGTGCAGCAGCGCGGACACGCGTGGCAGCGGCAGATCGGCCAGTTCGGCCAGCGCCGCGTCGAACAGATCGAGATTGCCCGAGAGCAGTGCACGCAGGATCAGCCCCGCGGTAAGCTGGCCGGTGATGCGCAGGTGCCGGACCAGGCCCTCCATGTCCTCGCCGCGCGAGCGCGCTGCGATATTCATGGTGGAGCGGTCACGTGCCTCGATCGTGATGCGCTCGGCACGGTCCGCGCTCAGCCAGTTCCGCGCCACGACGAATTGCGCAAGCGTCTCCGAGAGCTTGGCCACCAACGCCGCACGCGTTGCGGCCGGCAGATCGTCCAGCACCAGCATCGCCTCGCGGATCGCGGCGAGATGGCCGTGGCGCTCGACGATGCGGTCCCAGGAGAACGGCGCGAGCTCGGCGTGAGGGTTCTCGATCAGCTCCAGCGCAGCAGCGGCGCAGCCGACTTCGGCGATGGCAGCGCAGACCGATACCGGCAACGCGATGCGGCGGGCGACTGCGCATTGCACTTCGTCGTTGCCGGTCGCGACGATATCGACGAGATCGGCGTCGACCAGAAGCGGAGAATGTTCGAGCACGGGCAGCGCGACGGTCGGCTGATCTGCCGAGAGCGCGCGGACAATTGCGGCCGGCGCCTCGGCGCTGCGGGCGAAGGCCTCCGCCATCGCCTGCCGCACCAGCGGCGAGGGATCGTCGAGCAACATCAGCAGCGCGCCTTCGGCGGCGATGCGGTCGTCTGTAGAAAGGTCCGAGATCAGCCAGGCCCGGGCCAACGCCCGTGTTGCTTCGGCCCGCTCGCCGGCGGGCGCCGTCCTGATCCAATTGATGAACTGCCGAACGATCATCCTGCTTCCGGCTTACACAACAAACGAGAACGGTGACGGCTCGTCACCTGCAACACAAAATAAACCACGACGCTTAACAAAGCGTTCACCATAACCGACTGGTATTATTGACGTTTTGTTAAGGGAACAGAGCCGCCCGGGATGCGTGCCGTGCCCGGACTCTCAGAGCGAGGCGCGCGCTTCGCGACGCGCCTTGTCCGGGACAGGAGTGGAGATACTAGCTCGAGAACGTACCGCTACGATCGCTGAAGAGATCGAGCGGCTGCGGCGCACGCACATCCGGCGCCGCCGATGCGACCGAGGTCAGCGAGGCATTGTTGCCCCACAATTTCTGCACCGTGGTCGAGACCGGCTGCGTGGCATCACCGGGCTGATAGATTGAACGAAACACCGGCGTGCTCGGCGCGTTGTCGGCGACGGTCGTCGGCGAAGTCGCACTGACGGGCGTTACGGCGCGTGCGTTCGGAAAGGTCTGAAGATAGGCGGCATTGTCGATCACCGGTGCGGTCGGCTGCACACCGTTGGCGCTCGCAACTTCAGTGGTCGACGGCGTGCCGCCATACATCGCCATCGCGCTGCGGGTGACCTTCGAATTTGCCGCGCTGGCATAGCGCGAATCCAGGACCGAGTAGACCTCTGACACGCTGCGCGCGCGGCCGTCCTTGGCGTAGAAGATCGATCGATTGGCGGCGGCCGCGTTGGGAAACAGCCGCGCGCCGACCGCTTGCGGATTGTCCTCGGCGTTGGCGATGAGCTTCGCGGCTCCGCCGACGCCCATGAAATGCGCCATGTAGAGCTCGCTGTCGCTCGGCCTGCGGCCGAGCAGACCGGTGAGCTTGAAGCTGTTCGACTGCGTCAGTGCAGCCGCCATGGTGGATGCGGCTTCGGGATCGTCGCGCAGCTTCATGATCGACCGCTTCATCGCGGGATCGTCGACGGTGTAGGTGCCCGACGACGTCCTGGTGATGGCCTCGGCGTAGCTGCCATAGCCGAGCTGGGCGCCCGCCTCCTTCACCGTACCGAGCCAGGTCTGGTCGATGAACTGGTAGAGCCCGTGCGCGGACGAGGTCGTGGCCCCCGCCGTCGGATCGAAATCCGATTCCATCTTGGCAGTGGTCAGCATGTACTGGAAGCTGACGCCGCTGATGTTCGAGGCTTGCTTGATCGCGCCGGCAACACGCGCCCGCGACGGATCGAGTCCGACCGTCTGCGTGGCACCGGAATTATCGACCGACATGATGACGTGCCCGCCCCGCGCGGCATTGAGCGGCGCCGGCAATTCGGCACCCGTGCGTCTCACCGTGGGACAGTTATGGTTAATGCGGGGTTAATTCGGCCGTGGCCATCATTCCGGGGGCGCGCAGCGCGAACCCGGAACGACGGAGATCATTTCTTGTACACGTCGCCCGGATCGAACAGCCGCTCCGCATCGGCGAAGACGAGCCTGGCGCCGCCGCCTTCGGCCTCGACCTTGCGATAGAAGCACGACCGCCGCCCGGTGTGGCAGGCCGCACCCATCTGTTCGACGCGGATCCAGACTGCATCCTGATCGCAATCGGTGCGCATCTCAACGACGCGCTGGGTCTGACCGGAGGTCTCCCCTTTTCGCCACAAGGCATTGCGCGAGCGGCTGAAGTACCAGGCATCGCCGGTCGCAATCGTCCTGCGCAGCGCCTCCTCGTTCATGTGCGCGACCATGAGCACGTCGCCGGTTACGACGTCGGTCACGACGACCGTGACGAGGCCGCTCGCGTCGAAGCGCGGCTGGAAGGACAAGCCTTCCTCGATCTCATGAGAGTGAGCGGACACAGGACCCTCGCGAGTTCACTTGCGAGGTCAGCGTTGCAGGCCTCGCACCAGGGACAGGAAACGGGCCTGCTCCGCCGGATTGTCGCGGAACATGCCGGTGAAGCGGCTGGTGAAGGTGGAGGCGCCATGCTTGGCGACGCCGCGCACCGACATGCAGGTATGCTCGGCCTCGATCAGCACGGCAACGCCGCGCGGCTTGAGGACTTCGTCGATGGCGGCGGCGATCTGCGCCGTCAGGTGCTCCTGGGTCTGGAGCCTGCGGGCGAAGATGTCGGTCAGGCGCGCAAGCTTGGACAGGCCGACGACGCGTTCCACCGGCGTATAGGCGATGTGGGCCTTGCCGTAGAACGGCATCATGTGATGCTCGCACTGCGAGGTGAATTCGATGTCGCGCACCAGGACGAAATCGTCATAGCCGGCGGTTTCGCCAAAGGTGCGGTCGAGCACCTCGGCCGGGCACTGGTGGTAACCCTGGTAGAGCTCGTCGAAGGCCTCGACCACGCGACGCGGCGTGTCGAGCAGGCCCTCGCGCTCGGTGTTCTCACCGATATAGGCGAGCAGCGTCTTCACAGCCGCTTCCGCTTCGGCACGCGCGGGGCGCGGCTGGTCGGCGCGGACGGCGGCCGCGAGGAATTCGGCAGGATCAAGCTCGGCGGGCCGGCTCTCGGGCTGCCGGTCAGAGGGCTTGCTGGGGCGGATGGATTTGATTGCAGCGTCCATATCGACTCCGTTCGACGGCCTAAGGGGCCGGAGTGTCACCGGCAGACGGGGCGGCCAAGCCGCCGGACGCCTGAAGAGAACAGTTCCTGGCGAAACGTCCGCAAGCTATAACGTCGGAGCCACGGTTCTGGATCACCGCCGCCGCACCGCTGGACTGTTTTTCCGCGAGTTCCGACCCTATATAGGACCCTGGACGCCGCCCGCCAAGGCCGATCGGGTGCGGAAGTGCTGGACTCCATCACATGCTGAACGACATCTACAACAAGCGCATCATCGAGCTGGCCGGGAATATTCCGCGCCTCGGGCGGCTGTCGGACCCCGACGCCTCCGCCACTGCCCACTCCAAGCTGTGCGGTTCGACGGTGAAGGTCGACCTCAAGATGAACGGGGATACCGTCACCGACTTCGCGCATGACGTGAAGGCGTGCGCCTTGGGTCAGGCCTCTTCATCCATCATGGCAAGTCACGTGGTCGGCTCGACTGCGAGCGAACTCCGTGAGTTACGCGAAACCGTTCGCAAGATGCTGAAGGAGAACGGCGCGCCTCCTGAAGGCAAATGGGAGGAGATCAAGTTCCTCGAGCCCGTCCGCGACTACAAGGCGCGCCATGCCTCGACGCTTCTCACCTTCGATGCGGTGGTCGATGCGATCGGCCAGATCGAGGCGAAAGCCAAGGCCGAGACCAAGCAGCCGGCCGCTGCACAGGGCTGATCCCAAGCCGGCGCCATTCCGGGGCGCCCGAAGGGCGAAGCCGGAATCTTGCGCCACAACTTTCTGGATTCCGGATTCGGAGAGCTTACTTCTGCGTTGCCGCAGCCGGTGCGCCCACGCCGCCCGTCGGCACCAGGGCTTCGGCCGTCTTGGTCGACTTGGCAGGCTGCCCCTGCTCCGGTTCCGCTCCGAACCTGGCCTGGGTCTTCGGCGCAAGCTCCGCCATTGCCGGCGTCGAGAGATCCATATGCGGAAGCACATCTGCCACGAGATCGGTCGTAACCAGATTGGTCAGCTTGAGCTCGCCGGCGTCAAGCTCGTGCAGGTCTTCCCAGGGCGGAACGCTGAGCGCGAGCGACAGCAAGTCGCCGGTGCCGCCCATGTCGAAGGTGTATTTGGCGAGCCGGCCGATGTCGCGCTCCACGATCATCAGATCCTGCGCGCTGTAGCTCGCCGCCTTGGCATCGTCGGCCCGGTCGCCCATCCAGATCTGATGGACACGGACGTGGGCGGCTTCCGGCACGTAGCGCTTCTTGCCGGCCAGCAGCAGGAATACGCACATCGATTCGCAATAGGCTTCGGGCGCGACCGCCGGGCGAGTCGACGGCCCGCCACGGAGGCTTACGCCGACCGTGGTCAAGAGTCCGAGATTGCGGAAGCGCCGGCCCAGCGTGATCGCGTCATTGACGGATCCGCCACTCGAATCGAGCACAACGGTCGCGCCCCCGAGCTGACGTCCACGCGAAAACTCTTCGAATTCCCTCGGCGTATCGGCGGTGATGATACCGACCGCGCTGACCCAGCCGCGGCAGTTCGGCTCGCAGGCGACCCAGCTGAATTTCATCGGCAGCTTGCGCTCTTCGAGGGTGCTGCCCGCCCGGGCCGACGACCCGAAAGTCGCGACGGCGCCGGCCATCACAACTCCACAAACGGCGGTTCCCACCAGCAACCAGCCGCGAAGATTGAGCGACGTCAGGAGTTTCAAACTGGTCCCTTCCCCAAGCCCCAAAGCGATTCAGGTAAGCCCCGTCTTGTCGTTTCAATAAGTCTACACACGAACGTCACAAAAATGGTATCCGGGGGAATACAGCTCGTCCATAGGTTCTTGCTGCACTGCCCCCCAAAAGCACGCAAAATATGGCGCATAAACAACAGCTTACAGTTCCCTGCGCCGGAACCGGGCAATCCGGCGCTTAACGTCGCAGCAAAGCGCACATGAAGCATTCAGCATGCGAGCACTGTTCCAGTTCCGGCGTGCTCCGGCTGCCGCGCAGATTCGGCCGCGCGCTGATCTGGTTGTATCGGCATACATTGTCACCCCTGGTCGGATACAACTGCCGGCACTTGCCGACCTGCTCCGTCTACGGCGATGAGGCGATCGAGCGGTTCGGCCTTTGGGCGGGCGGCTGGATGACGCTCGCGCGCCTGCTCCGCTGCCATCCCTTCGGCACGTCCGGTATCGACAACGTGCCCCACGCCGCGCCGCAAGGGGCGCGCTGGTATCTGCCCTGGCGCTACGGCCGCTGGCGCGGGGTCAATGCGCCCTGATGAAGGCTGCGATGCCTGTGCATCGCTGCCGGACAGGAACTGCCCCTTTCCGCCCGCGTTGTTTTGATGCTCCCACGGGAGGAAACAACAATGCGCTGGAAAATCAGCCCTCATTTTCACCTCAGGCCCGGTCCGAGTGTCGGTCACAGGGGACACGATCCCAGGACCATCGACCTGCTCGCCATCATCGCCCTGCTCGCACTCGTCCTCGGTTCAGGCTGGTATCTGGCCAGAAGCCTTGCGATACAGCCGAGCACGACGACCTTCATCGTGCCGAGCCAGAGCGTGCATTGGTAGCTCAGGCGTGGACCCATTGCGCGAGCCACCGGTTGCCGACCCAAGCCCCAGCAGCCACTACTCCCGGTCTTTGCTCACTTTGCGCGGGGCCGGACGGCTCGGCGAAGTTCTTGAATCAGGGTCGCAAGACCCTGGTCAGCTGGGCGGAAAGTCGCGAGCTGTTCCGCGTACTTCAGCGCCGACGCCGTATCTCCGGTCATTCGGTTGAACGAGACGAGGGCCTGAAGAATATCGAGGTCGTTAGGATGACGGCGTAAGGCTTCCTTCAAGACGTCCAAGGCCTCACCGCGACGGTCACCGGAGTGCAGCGCGACGGCGTAGACGTAGGCGTAACGCGGCTCGTCCGGCTCCAGCTCCGTCGCCCGACGGAGTTCGTTGAGCGCGTCCTCGGACCGTTTCAGCCTCGTCAGCGTCAAGCCGAGCGCATGGTGCAGCGCCGCGTCGCGCGGTGAACTCGCAAGCGCGGCGCGAAGGACGGATTCGCCGTCGCCGTCCCGGCCGCGTTGCCGATCGAGATCGGCGAGATTGATCGCTGCCGTCGCATATTGCGGGCTCAGCCTGAGGGCCGCTCTGTATTCGGCCTCGGCTTCCTGTATCTCTCCGCGCCGCGCGAGGAAATCTCCGAGCGCGGTGCGGGCCTCCGGTCTCTCGGCATTGGCGCGCTGGGCGGCGACGAACTCCGCTGCCGCCTGATCGAAGCGCGCACGATCCGGCTGAGGCTGGCTTGCGGAAGGAACGCCCGCGAGCAGAGAGACCGCCCTGATGCGGACACCGCGGACGGGATCGGACAACAGCGGGGACACGAGGGACCAGACCCGATCAACGGGCACGTTGCCCAGCATGTCGAGCGCGCCTATCCGCACCATCGGATCGGGATCGGCCAGCGCGACACGGGCCGTCGCGATGCTCGCCGGCGTCACGCGCGATGCAAGTTCGTCGAGTGCGCTGGCGCGGGCCACGGCGGGCGCTTTGCGATCCGCCGCAAGGACGGCAAGCAGCGCGGCGGCATCGGCTTGTTCGGTGCGGGCGGCATGGAATGCCGTTCCGTAATTCTGGAAGCCCTTCCGGAGCGGACCGAACCATCGCTCGACGGCTGCCGCCGACCATTGTGGTGACTTGTCGCGGTGACAGTCGTTGCAGGCGTTCGGCGTTCCGAGGGTGACGGACAGATCGGGACGCGGGACCCTGAAGGTGTGATCGTGCCTGGTATCGATCACCATGTAGGTCCTGACCGGCATGTGACATGAGATACAGGTCGGCGATGGCCCGACCTCGGCGTGCTGGCGATGCTTCACGTCGGCATATTTGTCGGACGCATGGCACTGCAGACAGACGCCCTCGCCCGGCAAACGAAGCTTCGCGCTGTGCGGCTCGTGGCAGTCGCTGCAGGTGACACCGGCCGCAAACATCTTGCCTTGCTTGAAGGGCGTATAGTTATAGGGCTCCTCGACATCGCGGATCTGCCCGTCGGCATGATAGGTGTTGCGCGCGAGCGGCTCGACGACATGGGTTTGCGACAGCCATTGGCCGGGAACCCAATTCTCGTCGAAGGCACCGCGCCGTGCGTGACAGAGACCGCAGGTCTCCACTTCCTTGCGGAGCACTGCCGGCTCGGCGGAACGCGTTGCGTTTCCGGTCTGCGGATCGATCGGCCAGGTGATGCGGTGCCGCTCGTCGAAACGCACCAGCAAGCCCTTGGCGGCGTCCTGTTGCTTGCCAAACGGCCACCAGCTCTGCTGCTCGCGCGCCCAGGCGGCGTGGCGCGAGCCCTGACCGTGACAGGCCTCGCAGCCGACGCTGATCTCCGCCCAGGTCGTCGAAAAGCGATCTCTTGCGGCGTCGTAGTTCTTGCGCAGGCCGGTGGAGTGGCACTCCGCGCACATGAAATTCCAGTTCTGGTTCAGCTTGGTCCAGTGCAGGATATCGTCATGCTTGATGGCTTCATCGGGCGAAAGGTGAAACCAGCGCTGGCCGCCCTTGTCTTGCGGCCGACTGTCCCATGCGATCGGCAGTGCCTGGACGCGCCCATCCGGGAACGCGACGAGATATTGCTGCAGCGGATCGAGGCCGAAAGTGTACTTGACCTCGAACTCGGAAAGGCTGCCGTCGGCGCCGTCGGTCTCGACCAGGAATTTTCCGTCCTTGCGGAAGAAGCGTGAACGCACGCCGTAATATTCGAAACTCGCATCATTGAAGTTGCCGAGCACGGTCTTGTCGGTGGCGTGCTGCATCGCCGCCTTGTGCTGCGAGGCGGCCCACGATTGTGCTTCGGCCTGGTGGCAGCCTGCGCAGGTGTCGCTCCCGACATAGGCCGCGGCGGATGACGGTTGGGTCTGCGAGACTGGGTGGCGATGACTGAGAAACTGGAAGGCGACGCCAAAAGCGAATACGGCAGCCGCAGCGACGGCAATCCAGATTCGGCGCATCGGCAACCGCGAGGCACTTTGCCCAGCGTGCTTCGGCGACTGCGAAGCCGGGGATGGCGCTCGGGCAAGCCCCCTCGGTTTATCCCGGCCTGATTTGCGTGCCTTGCGTGCCAACGGCGGCCTTCCGTCCTGCGATCGGGCGTCCAGCATCGATCAAGATGGCCACACTAATCTTCAGCCTCAGCTCTATCGAGTCGAGAAGCGATGGATCACGGGTGAATCTCGAATTGCTCAGCGGCCCCGGCGCACTTAGTCAGCAAGGGCGGCGATGCCGGCTCAAATCATTTCAGCAACTCGATTTCTCCCGGTCTCCACGTCTTGTCGAACCACGGTTCGAGCGGGCCGTAGAGACGCAGAAGCGTATTCCAGCCTTTTCCGGGAACGGTCTGCACCCAATTGTGTTCCTTACCGGCCGGGGCCTCAGGTCCGAAATAGACGTCCACCGAACCGTCTGCATTCGTCAGGATGTCCTTGTCTTGGCTGCTCACCATCGGGAATTTCTGGTCCGTCTGGAGCATTGAACGTGTCTGGTTGTCGTAGAGGATCACCGACCAGAACTCCTTGGCTGGAATGTTCGGGGGCAAATGCAGCTTGTAGTTTCTGCCGCCATCCAGGGGAGCGCCCGTGGAGTCCACCAACCCAACTGCGTATTGGGAACCCTGCCCGACCATTTTTGCTTCCATCGCGGGTGTCACGCCGGTCGCATAGAAATAGAAAAACGACGCGGCATCGAGGAAGCGCACGCCGGGTTGCGATTCAAACTGGTAGCCGCCAAGCCACTGACGCCAGGTGCTGTTCGGATAGTAGAAGGCTTCCGGAATCCGGCTTCTGAAGAGTATGGCACGCACTGTAGCGTCGCCGACTGCACCCGCCTCCGTCAGAATCTTCTTCATGCGTGCATCGGGAGCGAACGGCTTGCCTTTCTCGATGCCAATGGAGGCGAAGTAGCCAAGCGTGACCGGGTCGAGCGACTCGATCGGCTCGCTCTGAACGACCTGATTGAGATAATCCCAGACCTTGTCGTCGGCCGGCGCCACCGTGTTGAAGGCCCTGCCGGACACGTTGACGAACGTGTTGGCCGGAGGATTGGCCGCTTTCGACAAGGGATAGATGCGCGTAAGTTTCTTCAGCCTTTCGATGGCCGGGGTCATGTCCCCGTTCACGGAAAAATTGCGCCAGACGAGAATCGATTCATAGGTAGGAACACGAACGACGAGATACCCTTCGGGTACTTCTCCTTTGTAGCCGGGCGGCAGCAGCAGATACTTGCCTCCTTTGCCTTTGTCGGGGCCGACCACTCCTATGTCGGTGACGTAGCGAAACCAGAAATCGTCGATCATGCCCAGCACCATGGGTGGGATCTCAGCCACCAGCGGGCCGTCGTGCAAATTGATCCATATCCACGTGTAGGCAACGTTGGCATTGGCCGTCAGAAACAGCGAACGGGCATCCATCAGCGTTTCGAAGGTCGGAATCGTGGCGTTGGCAGGCCCAACCTGGAGCAACCCCTCACGTAATCCGGCCATGTTCACCGCGGGAAGTGCCAGTAGATAAGCCTGCACCGCTCTTTGGAAGTCGAGATTGTCGTAGAGCTTTTCGACCGTGGCTTTGTCGGGGAAGCCGTCGAAGAATTTCAGCGTACCGAGGCGCGTCTCGACTTTATCCGGCGAGGCGATGCCTGGCGGAATTGGAGTTTGCATCTTGTATTGCTGCTCGCGTGCCTGCGGCGCAGAACTCACAATCAACGACAGAGCTGAAATCGCAATCGCCATGCGCTTCATGAGCCGATCCTTTTGAAGTCGAAACATTAGGCGATGACCGCCCGCCGAGGGGATTGATCTGGGTCAATCCACCGGTCGTTCGATCGGGTAAATTTGGTAATCAACAATGGAGGACACCGGGATGAAGCGCTCAATCGCATTGTCTGCCCTGCTGACGGCTGGACTGGTCGCCGGCTTCGTAGCCGCGAGCACAGACCAGGCCAGTGCGGTGGTCTACTGCCAGTACGTCGATTATCCCGTCGGATGCATCGTCAGGCCCGGCGTCGTGCTACGGCCGCGGCCGGTCGCACGGGCCGTGGCAACCCCCGGAGTCGGACGGGTGGGAACACCGGTGAATCGCGGCGGTCCGGTCAATCGCGCCGGGCGGCGCTGAGACGGCATCGAACTGTTGTCGATCTGCGGGATGCGCTGGTCGCATCCCGCCATTTGATCAATCGATTTCTATTTTTCCTTCTTCGCTGAGGTAGCTGACATGAGACGTATGACGACGGCGGTCACCGCGCTGTCCTTGATCCTGCTGCTGCCAATTCCGGCGAATGCCCAGCAGGTTGCTCCACCCGCGGTCGTGCTTCCGACCGATCGCACGGTGCTGCCGATTCCCGAGCCGTCATATCCGCACAGCATCGTGTTCGACGCCCGCAATGCAACGCCGCCGCCACGCTTCGAGGTCAGGGCACCTGTCGGCGCACCCAACGTGCTCATTGTGCTGATCGACGACATGGGCTTCGGCCAGTCCGGTGCCTTCGGCGGTCCGATCCGCATGCCGACGGTGGAGAAGCTGGCGAATGAAGGGCTGCGCTACAACGAATTCCATACCACGGCGCTCTGTTCGCCGACGCGCTCTGCGTTGTTGAGCGGCCGCAACCATCACATGAACAACTTTGGATCGATCGCGGAAACCGCGACGACCTTTCCCGGGCAGACCGGACAGCGCCCCAACAGCGTCGCCACGATCGCGGAGATGCTGAGACTGAACGGCTACAGCACCGCCCATTTCGGCAAGAACCACGAGACGGCGGCATGGGAGGTGAGTCCCTCCGGGCCGACCGATCGCTGGCCGACCCGCCAGGGCTTCGACAAGTTCTACGGCTTCATGGGCGGCGAGACCAACCAATGGGCTCCCCTCATCTATGACGGCATGACGCAGGTGGAGCCGTCGAAGGATCCTAACTACAACTTCATGACGGACATGACCAACAAGGCGATCGACTGGATGCAGTACCAGAAGTCGCTGACGCCCGATAAGCCGTTCTTCATGTACTTCGCGCCGGGCGCCACCCATGCGCCGCACCACGTGCCGAAGGAATGGATCGCGAAGTACAAGGGCAAGTTCGATCAGGGCTGGGACAAGCTGCGCGAGGAGACGCTGGCCCGCCAGATCAAGCTCGGTGTGGTGCCGTCGGGGACGAAGCTCGCGCCCAAGCCGGAAGCCATCAAGGATTGGGCCGCGCTGAGCCCTGACGAAAGGAAGCTGTTCGCTCGCCAGATGGAAGTGTTCGCCGGCTTTGGCGAATACGCCGACACCGAGATCGGCCGCCTCGTCGACGCCGTCAAGGCGACCGGTCAGCTCGACAACACCCTGGTCTTCTACATCGTCGGCGACAATGGCGCGAGTGCGGAAGGCGGCATGAACGGGCTGTTCAACGAGATGACCTATTTCAACAGCGTGCAGGAGAGCGTTCAGGACATTCTCAAGCACTATGATGAATTGGGCAGCCCGATGACGTATAGTCACTATGCTGCCGGTTGGGCCGTCGCTGGCGATACGCCCTTCACGTGGACCAAGCAGGTGGCTTCGAGCTATGGCGGCACCCGCAACGGCATGGTCGTTCACTGGCCCAAGGGCATTGCGGCGAAGGGTGAAGTGCGCTCGCAGTGGCATCACGTGATCGATATCGTGCCGACGATCCTCGAAGCCACGAAGATTCCCGAACCGAAGAGCGTGAATGGAACGGCACAAGCCCCGATCGAGGGCGTGAGCATGGCTTACAGTTTTGGCAATGCCAACGCTTCGAGCCGGCATACAACTCAGTACTTCGAGATATTCGGCAATCGCGCAATTTACAGCGACGGCTGGCTGGCCGGCACGATTCACCGTGCAGCGTGGGAAACGACGAACCGCAGGCCGCTCGAGCAGGATATCTGGGAGCTGTACGACACGCGATCGGACTTCAGCCTGACTAACGATCTGGCAGCAAAGAATCCGGACAAACTAAAAGAGCTTCAGGATCTCTTCCTCAAGGAAGCCGTCAAATATTCCGTGCTGCCGCTCGACGACCGAACTCTGGAGCGACTGAACCCGGCCCTCGTCGGCCGCCCCGACCTGATGGCGGGCCGCACCTCGCTGACGGTTCACGAGGGCATGCTCGGCATGTCGGAGAACGTCTTCATCAACACGAAGAACCGCTCGCATGTGATCACCGCCGATGTGGAAATTCCCAAGGCCGGAACCAGCGGTGCCATCCTCGCCCAGGCCGGCCGGTTCGGCGGCTGGAGTTTGTATCTGAAGGACGGCAAACCGACCTACACCTACAATTTCCTTGGTCTCCAGCGATTTACGATATCTGCCCCGCAGGGGTTACCTGCCGGCAAGTCTACGATCCGTTTCGAGTTCGCCTACGATGGCGGCGGAATCGGCAAGGGCGCCGTAGGCACGCTGTTCGTCAACGGAAAGAGTGTTGCGACAGGCCGGATCGATCGGACACAATGCTGCGGCTTCTCGGCTGACGAAGGCGCGGACGTCGGTGCTGACGAGGGTACTCCCGTAACTGAAGCCTACAAGGTGCCGTTCAAATTCTCCGGCAAGATCAGTCAGGTGACGATTGAGCTGAAGGAAATGAAGAGGGCCGACAGCGAGGAAGCTGCAGAGGGTCGCAAGGCGGCCATGTTGAAGAGAGGTTTGTCGGATTGAGCAATCGCATGGCGGAAGCCCCGGTTCGCCCCGGCGGGATCGCTAGACTTCATCAGATTGGCTGTGAGGCGGCAACCATGAAGCACATTGCTACACCCGCGCGTCGGTTGGGTGGCGCTCTCGCTGCCGCCGCGCTTGCTTTGCTTTCTCCGCAGGTGGCCCTCGCCGACGAAAACGGCATTTCGTTCTGGCTTCCGGGCCAGTTTGGCAGCCTGGCGGCCGTGCCGATGATGCCTGGATGGTCGCTCGGCACCGTCTATTACCATACCTCCGTCGGCGGCTCCGGCGGGGTCGCCGCGTCGCGGCAGATCTCGACCGGCAAACTTCCAGCGACGGTCAATGTCAGCCTGAACGCCAGCCTCAACGCACAAGCCGATATCCTGATCCTGGCGCCGAGCTATACGTTCGGCACGCCGGTGCTGGGCGGACGATTGGCCGTGGGTCTCACCGGCACATTCGCGCGGAGCGCCGTCGGAATCGACGGAACTCTGACCACCAACGTCGGCCCGTTCGGCTCGACTCGAACCGGCAGTCTCTCCGACACGCTGGTGTCGGTCGGCGATCTCTATCCGGTGATGTCGCTGAAGTGGCACAACGGCGTTCACAACTGGATGACGTATGCGACTGGCGACATTCCCGTCGGAGATTATCAATCGACCCGTCTGGCCAACACCGGCCTCGGTCACGGCGCCATCGATGCCGGCGGCGGATACACCTATCTCGATCTCGCGACGGGGCAGGAATTCTCCGGCGTTGCCGGGTTCACCTACAATTTCAAGAACCCCGACACCCAGTACCAGAGCGGAATCGATTTTCATTTCGACTGGGGCGTATCCAAGTTTCTCTCCAAGCACGCGTTCGTGGGCTTCGTTGGATATGCTTATCAGCAGATCACCGACGATTCCGGTCAGCACCCGATTCTCGGCCCATTCCGCTCGCGCGTCCTGGGCGTTGGCCCGCAATTCGGCTACCTGTTTCCCGTCGGAGACATGCAGGGCTACTTGAACGTGAAAGCTTATGGAGAATTCGACGCGGCAAATCGGCCGTCCGGCTGGAATACCTGGCTGACGTTCTCCATCTCGCCCGCGCCGCCAGCGAGCACGGTGACATCGACCAAGCATCACGTGCGGAAGTAATCCAGCGGAGGCCGGCGCGAACCGATATTGTTGGGAACTTGACGTCAGACCTCATCAGCGCAGCGGACGTTCCTGAGCTGTCCGCCCGACGCGATGCGAATAGGACGAGTCGTCATCGCGCTTCAGGTTGTTGTTCAAGCATGATCTTTTCGGAAAACCGCTGCGCACTTGTCCGGATCATGCTTTAGCGAAACCAGAAGAAGCGCCCGGACTGCGGCGGGATCGATTCCGGCGGCCGCAGCCGCTTCGGTCGCGGCGGCTTTGGCGGCGGCTCGGTAGCCGAAGTGGTCTCCGCGGAAGGCGCGGTCTCGCTGCCCGGCACCTTCACCGACAGCAGCAAGTTCGACTCATGCATCCGCCAGCGGTAGCCGACGCCGAAATCGATCGGCTGGGCGCGCCTGAACAGTTCGGCGTAGCGCTCCTGATACCGGCCGGGGAATTCGTCGATCGGACCGAGATAGCGGCCGAACGGGAAGAACCGCCATTGCCGCGCGTTGTAGTTCGCAAGCGGAATGCCGGAATCGTCCTGGATGATGGTGGCGCTGTTGGCAAGCAGCCAGTCGCGCACGACGGTGAAATTGCCGGAGTGCATCAGATAGGACGCGCTCTTGATCAGGCTGTTGCCGGGCCCGAGCGTCTCGCAGAATTTCAGGAAACCGGTCGCGCGCGCGCCGGAATTGGAAAGATCGGTCGAGAAATAATACAGCGTGCGCGCTTCCCCATCGCTGCCGGCGAAGGTGATGCGGACGCCGCGCGTCGCGTTCCGGCCCGGATTGTCGTCGCCGACCTGAACCCCGCCCTTGTCGTCGAGCGCGACCATCTCGACATTGCGGATCGTCTTGCCGGAGCGCGCGAGGAAGACATAGAGGATCGGCAAGGTGCCGTTGACCTGGTTGGCACGCAGGTCGACCTTCATCTGCTTGGTGATGAAGAAGGAGAAGCTCAGGATCGAGCCGAGCGAGCGCTCGACGTTGTAGAGCGCCGCGCCGACCGAACCGCGCGGCAGCCGCGTCAGATCGGGCACGGCGCCGACCGGCTCCAGCGCACCGAGCACATAGGTATTGGCCTTTGAATAGAAGGCGTCGGCGTAGAGGAAATCCGGGCCGCTGAACATGTAGAACATGGTCGGCCGGGGCGCGGCGAGATTGGTGTCGGCCCAGCTGCGGATCTTGGAGAGCTGGCGCTGCTCGAGCTGGGCGAACGCGCCGTCGAAGAACTTTGCATGGCGCTGCCAGCCCGGGTCCCTGGTGAGCGGGACCAGCGGCGAGTCCGCCGAAGGCTGCATGCCCGCAAGGAAGCGCGCGGTGTCGTCGAAGGTGACGTCGGCGGCACGCGTGGACGAGACGGACGCGGCCAGCAGGGCGAGAGCGAGCGCCGCAATTCTCATGGGTCGGAACATGTCTATTCGCGATGCGGTGAAGCGGCAGCGGCGACCGGCCGCCTGCGGAAGACAGCATAAATCAACAGGCCCGAAAGCATGACGAGCATCCCCGAGAGCGATTGCACCGGCCGCTCGGTCAAGAGGTAGTACATCATGAACGCGGTCACGAGCAGGAAAACGAGCGGCGTGAACGGGTATCCCCAGGCGCGATAGGGCCGCGGCAGGTCGGGGTCGGTGATACGCAGCTTGATGACGCCGGCAACCGTGAAGAACGAGCAGAACAACAGCGCGAACTGGATGAAGTCGAGCACCGCCTCGAAGCTGCGCGTGAACAGCAGCAGGTTGGCGATGGCGAGCTGGAACAGGACGGCATAGGCCGGCGCGCCGCTGACCGATCGCCTCGAGAATACGCGCAGGGCCGGAATGTCCTCCCCCATCGTCATCATCACGCGCGGCCCGATCCACATCATCGCACTGATCGAGGAGATCAGGCCGACGCAAATCATGGCGCCGACGATCCGGCCGCCGAGTTCGCCGAAAATGGCGTTGCCGGCGACGCTGGCAACGTCGAGCTGGCCGGCAAGAGCGCTGACCGGCGTGGAATAGAGAAAGACCGCGTTCAGCGCGACGTACAGCACGAGCACGATCAGCGTGCCCGCGAGCAGCGCGCGCGGCAGGCTCTGCTGCGGCGTCTTCATCTCGCCAATGATGTAGGTCGCGGCATTCCAGCCCGAGAACGAATACATCACGAAGACGAGGCCGATCGCGAAGGGCGCGCTGACGATGTGGGCGAGGTCGCCCGGCTGCGGCGTGAAGGCGATCTGCTGCGGCACGCCGATGACGAAGCCGGCGACCAGGAAGGCGACGATCAGCACGACCTTCAGAATCGTCGAGATCAGCTGGAAGGTGGCGGAGTGCCTGACCCCGGTCAGCTGCACGAGCGAAACCAGCCACACCACGCCGATGGCCAGCGGGATCGGCGGCAGATCGGGCATGACCGATTTGGCGTATTCGCCGAAGGCCATCGCAGCGAGCGCAACCGGCGCCGCGAAACCCACCGTCGCCGAGACCCAGCCGGCGAGAAAGCCGAAGGCCGGATGATAGGCCCGGCCGAGGAAGTTGTATTCGCCGCTCGAGCGCGGAAACATCGCGCCCAACTCGCTGTATGCGAACACCCCGCACAGCGCGACGACGCCGCCGATCGTCCAGAGCAACAGGATCGAGAAGCCGGACGGGATATCCTTGACCTGGAAACCGAGGCTGGTGAAGACGCCGACCCCGATCATGTCGGCCACGACGATGGCGGTTGCGACCGGAACGGAGACCCCGGCCCCTCCCCCGGTCAGCCGGCCAATCCAGGGCGCGGGTCCCGCATCTGATGCCGTCATCGGGGTCCTTAAGCTCAGGCGTCACGGCTCGTGGGACGCATCGTGCAGATTGATCCAGTCAATTCAAGCAGGGTTAACAAGGGTTAAATGAGGCAGCCGCAACGGGTATTTCGACACCTATTTGCGTGGTCTTGGCCAATAATCCTGGGCAAGCCGGCGGAAAGGCCCGTCCCCGCCCCCACAATCAGGACACGATTGCATGGTCCTTTTGAGCGTTCCGGATGTGGGGAAGTTTCTCCGGACGCTTAACGTCGCCTAAATGCCAGTCGGCTCAATTGTCTTGAAAATGCCGACGGACTTGATGTCGTGGCTTGGGGTCATGGGTGGATGTTCGGGGCCGTTTCGAGACTGAGAGCTGACCTTCGTGCCGATCGGACGACGTCCGGCGCGCGTGGTCGCGCGCTCCGGATCGGCCTGACCTCGGCCTTGGCGCCGTTGTCCCTGATGCTGGTTCAATGCGGCAAGGCGCCCGATCCGGCGGCGCTGGCGGCGCACTCGCAGGCCAATGTCCAGGTCGTCGCCAAAACCAATTCGCAAACCTCCAACCCGCGCGTAGCGAGCGGCGATACGTTCGAGGATCGCTTTCCGGCCCCGCAGTTCAGGGAGCGTTTTCCTTCGGCGAGCGAAGGCTTCCTGCAGCGGCAGATGTCGGACTTCTCGCCCAAGCGCGCCGTCCAGCAGCAACCGGCGGACCAGGCACCCTACAAGGTGGCTTCGCTCGAGCCGCAAGTCCCCTACAAGCGACCGCCGCGCGACGACCTGACGACGCTCGTCAGCATGAAGTCCTCGGCCTTCCCCTATTTCGGCAACAACCCCGCCTCCGACGCGCCCTTCCTCAACATCTCCAAGGGCGAGCGCCGCGGTCATCGCAGCTATTCGGGGCGCGTCTACTGGCAGGACGAAACCTACAGCGACAGCCGCGTGCTGGTGCACGTGCCCGAGCATTTCGACGTGCGCAAGCCGGGCGTGATCGTGGTGTTCTTCCACGGCAACGGCGCGACGCTCGAACGCGACGTACGCAATCGCCAGCTGGTGCCCAAGCAGATCACCGATTCCGGCGCCAATGCGGTGCTCCTTGCACCACAGATGGCCGTCGATGCCGCCGATTCCAGCGCCGGCAAGTTCTGGCAACCGGGCGGCTTCAAGCGCTTCATGGCGGAATCGGCCGACCATCTCGCCCGCATCAGCGGCGATCCCAACAGCGCGCGCGCTTTCGCCAACATGCCGATCGTGATCGTCGGCTACAGCGGCGGTTTCCTGCCGACGGCCTGGAGCCTAGAGGTCGGCGGCATCAGCGACCGCGTCCGCGGCGTGGTGTTGCTCGACGCCGTCTACGGCGAAATGGACAAGTTCGCCTCCTGGATCGAGAACCACCGTTCCGGTTTCTTCGTCAGCTCCTACACTCGCCACACGGCACGGCGCGACCGCGAGCTCATGAGCATGCTGCGCCAGAAGGGCATCAGCTTCTCCGAGGATATGGACGGGCCGTTACAACCCGGCAGCGTGGTGTTCGTCGAGACCGGCGAGGGCATCACGCATCGCGATTACGTGACGCGGGCCTGGACGCAGGATCCGCTCAAGGACGTGCTGGTGAAGATGTCGGCGACGCCCTCGCTCGCGCTTACGCGCGTCGCCTCCACCAATCCATCCGCATCGGGCCGTTAGGCGCATATTGCCCAGCGCGATCGGCGGCCGAGCCTTGGCGCACATCGCGCTTCAGGCTGACGACCATCAGTTCTTGGGCAGCTTCGGGATGCTCTCGGCAAAGCCGTTGAAGCAGGTCAGCCGCTCGTCCTCTTCCTTGAAGAAACGGCAGTCTGCGTAGCCCTTGGCCTTCGCCGGCTTCGGCTTCGGAGCCGGCGGGATCACGGCGTCGTAGCAGTTGAGGCGATCCTTGGTGCCGTCGTCGATATCGAGGCAGGCCTGAAGTCGGACGGCGACCGACTGCGGCTTGCCCTTCGCCGCGGCGGCGGGCTTGGCCGCAGCCTCTGTAGTCCCCTTGGGCTTGACCTGCACAAGCGGCTTGTCCCCCACCATCGGGGGCTTGTCGGCTTGCGCAAATGCGGAGGTTGAATAGAGCACCGCGGCAACCGCCAGAATCATCCTCATTTCAGTCAACTCTCTTTGGTCCCCATGATCGGCCTTCTAGCCCCCTCACGCGAGGTTTGCCAAGCACCTTGCGCACAGGAAAGACGGCGTTCAAGCGGTCGTGGCGGCAGCCGACCGCGGCCGGGTCAGCACCACCAGGATCAGCGCCAGCACGACGAAACCCACCGCCACGAAGCCGAGCGTATGCAGGAACTCGTGGGCGAAAAGCAGTCCGCCGATGGCCGAGCCGACCGCCTGCCCGATATAGAGGACCGAGGTGTTGAGTGCGACGGTGGCCGATGCCAGCGGCGGCGCGGCGGCGACCAATCGCACCTGTTGCATCGAATTGGTCGAGGCAAAGCCGAGGCCCCAGATCGCGACCGCGCCCGCCATCAAGACGAGCGAGCCGGCGCCGAGCGCCCAGCCGGTCATCCCGGCAAGCAGCAGGCAGGTGAACAGCAACGAGGTGCGATAGGGCCCCGAGGTGTCGACGATGCGCGTCGCGATGACGACGCCAAGGAAGCCGCAGACGCCGTAAAGCGCGAACACAATGCCGACCGCATCGGGCCCGGCGCCGGCGAGCTTGTTGAGCAGCGGGCGCATATAGGTGAAAACGACGAACTGTCCCGACATTTGCAGCATCGTGATCGCGAGCAGCAGCAGGATCGTCCTGCTTCGGCCAACCGCAGCCCATGTCTTCAGATCCACCGCTGCGCCCTTCAAGCCCGCCGGCAGACGCAGCAGCAACAGCAGAAAACTGATGCAGCCGAGCGCCCCGATCCCGCCAAAGGCCGCGCTCCAGCCGTAGCGGCTGGCGATGAAGGTGATCAGCGGCAGGCCGACGTCGGCCGCCAGCGTCCAGCCGAGGAAAATGTACGCAATGGTGCTGCCGCGCCGCGCCGCGGGCACGATCAGCGCCGCCGTGCCGGCGGCCTGCGGCGTGTAGAGCGCGCCCACCGCGAGCATCACGAGGCGGATGACGAGGAGGCTGGTGTAGTCGGGCGCAAAGGCCGAAGCGAGATTGCCGAAGGCCAGCACAGCAAGCGTCGCCGTGAGCAGCATCCGCCGCTCGATGCGACTGGTCAGCCAGGCCGTGAGCGGCGAGCCGATGCACAGTGTGACGGCGCCGAAGGTGATCAGAAGCCCGGCCGCATGGATACCGACACCGAGCCCGGTCGCCAATTCCGGCAGCATCCCCGCGGGCGCCAGCACCGAGCAGCCGGTGACGAGATTGCCGAGCATGAGCGCCGTGGGCGCGAAACGGCCGATGGCGGGGGCTTTTTCCATGCAAACGCATCTAGCGGCCGCTCGCGACGAGTTAAAGGCCACAAAGCCAATTAGTTGGCGCACTGTCCGCTTTTGCGCGCCACTTTCTTGGAAATGCCGGATTGCGCAGGCCGAATCGCCTGATATATCGCTCGTTCCCGCTTACCTGCGCTCGTTCGCAGGAGTGAGCCTCAGGAGAAAAGCAATGACCGACCAGCCCAAATCCGAGTCCGGATTCCAGTACAGCCTGTCCAATCTGAAGCCCGTGACCCCCGCTCCCAAAGTCAGCCTCACCTTCCCCGACGGCGCCCAGCGCCATTTCGACAAGGGCATCACCGGCCTCGACATCGCCAAAGGCATCTCGCCGTCGCTGGCCAAGCGCACGGTGGCGATGGCACTCGACGGCACCCTCGCCGATCTCAACGATCCGATCGAAGCCGACGCCAAGATCGAGTTCGTCAACCGTGACGACCCGCGCGCGCTCGAGCTGATCCGCCACGATTGCGCGCACGTGCTGGCGGAAGCCGTGCAGACGCTGTGGCCGGGCACCCAGGTCACCATCGGTCCCGTGATCGAGAACGGCTTTTACTACGACTTCTTCCGCAACGAGCCGTTCACGCCGGAAGACTTTGCCGCGATCGAGAAGAAGATGCGCGAGATCATCGCGCGCGACAAACCGTTCACGAAAGAGGTCTGGGATCGCGAGAAGACCAAGCAGGTGTTCCGCGACAAGGGCGAGGCCTTCAAGGTCGAGCTGGTCGACGCCATTCCCGGCAACGAGCCGATCAAGATCTACTACCAGGGCGACTGGTTCGACCTGTGCCGCGGCCCGCACATGACCTCGACCGGCAAGGTCGGCAACGCCTTCAAGCTGATGAAGGTGGCCGGCGCCTATTGGCGCGGCGACAGCAACAACCCGATGCTGACCCGCATCTACGGCACTGCCTTCGCCAAGCAGGAGGATCTCGACGCCTACCTCAAGCAGATCGAGGAAGCCGAGAAGCGCGACCATCGCAAGCTCGGACGCGAACTCGACCTCTTCCACTTCCAGGAGGAAGGCCCGGGCGTGGTGTTCTGGCATCCGAAGGGCTGGACCATCTTCCAGCAGCTGATCGCCTATATGCGGCGACGCCTGACCGGCGACTACAACGAGGTCAATGCGCCGCAGATCCTCGACAAGGTTTTGTGGGAGACCTCGGGCCATTGGGGCTGGTATCGCGAGAACATGTTCGCGGCGCAGTCGGCCGGCGACGAGGCCGAGGACAAGCGCTGGTTTGCGCTCAAGCCGATGAACTGCCCCGGTCACGTGCAGATCTTCAAGCACGGGCTGAAGAGCTATCGCGACCTGCCACTGCGGCTCGCCGAGTTCGGCGTGGTGCATCGCTACGAGCCCTCGGGCGCCATGCACGGCCTGATGCGCGTGCGCGGCTTCACCCAGGACGACGCGCACGTCTTCTGCACCGAGGACCAGCTCGCCGAGGAATGCCTGAAGATCAACGATCTGATCCTGTCGACCTATGCCGATTTCGGCTTCACCGGCGACCTCACGGTCAAGCTCTCGACCCGGCCGGAGAAGCGCGTCGGCACCGACGAGATGTGGGATCACGCCGAGCGCGTGATGGCCACGGTGCTGCGCGAGATCCAGTCGCAGAACAACCACATCAAGACCGAGATCAATCCCGGCGAAGGCGCCTTCTACGGGCCGAAGTTCGAATACGTTCTGCGCGACGCCATCGGCCGCGACTGGCAGTGCGGCACGACGCAGGTCGACTTCAACCTGCCGGAGCGGTTCGGCGCGTTCTACATCGACCATGACGGCGGCAAGAAGCCGCCCGTGATGGTGCACCGCGCGATCTGCGGCTCGATGGAACGCTACATCGGCATCCTGATCGAGCACTATGCCGGCAACTTCCCGCTCTGGCTCTCGCCCGTGCAGGCTGTGGTCACGACCATCACCTCGGAAGGCGACGAGTACGCCAAGCAGGTTCTCGAACAGGCACGGCGCGCCGGCCTGCGCGTCGAGATCGACCTGCGCAACGAGAAGATCAACTACAAGGTCCGCGAGCACTCGCTGGCCAAGATTCCGGCGCTGCTCGTGGTCGGCAAGAAGGAAGCCGAGACGCATTCGGTCTCCGTCCGCCGGCTCGGCAGCGACGGCCAGAAGGTGATGACGACGGCCGAGGCGATCGCCGCCCTCGTCGACGAGGCGACCCCGCCGGACGTGAAGCGAGCGCGCGGCGCGGTCTGACGGCGCTCAAGCGGCTCTGTCTTGCCCAACTTTGATGAGGGACTCGGCGGGAATGCCGAGCCCCTCATGCAGACGTCGGATCATGCTGAGCGTCAGTTCGCGCCGCCGGTTGAGCACTTCGTGAACCCGGTTGCGACTGCCAATAAAGGGAATCAGGTCCCTCGGCTGCAGACCGCTCTGCTCCATGTGATACTTGATGGCTTCGACCGGGTCTGGAAGGTCGAGCCGGTAATGCTTCCGCTCCCACGCTTCCACGAGCGTCACAAGAACATCCAGCCGATCGCCCTCAGGCGAGTTCCGGCGTGCACTCATCAACGTCTCGATCTCCTTGAGCACGCGACGATAGTCTCGGTTGGACTTGATTGGCGCGATTTCCATCATCGACCTTCTAAATGGTTTGCGCATCGATTGCGTCGTACTGCCGGTGCGTTCCGACAAAGCGGATGTAGACCACGCGGTATGGGTAGTTGATCCAGACCACGACCCGATATTTGTTGCCGGCGACGTTGAAGACGACGCGGCCATCCCTGAGGATACTGGCGGTTCTGATATCTCTCTTGACGTCCGCGGGCTTCGCCCAATCGGCCTGCTTGACCTGCCGAAACCAGGCCATCAGGGGATCGTGCGCATCGGAGGCCGACTCGCCGGCCCGATCCAGAAAAGCCTTGATCGTGCTGAGCGCGATGATCCTCATTCAACCCATCTTAGCATAGTCCCATCTTGGGACCATAACTTTCTGGACGGGCGCAGCTGTCGACCTCATAATCGCTCTAAAATCCCTTCCATTCGTCGTCTGTCGGGCCTATCTCCGGGCGAGAACAGCAAGCCATGCCATAAGGACGCCGCAGTGCCTGACGCCATCGAACTCCTGAAGACCCGCCGCTCTGTCAAGCCGCGCGACATGACCGGCCCCGGCCCCTCGCCGGCCGAGCTCGAGACGATCCTCACCATCGGCGCGCGCGTGCCCGACCATGGCAAGCTCGCGCCCTGGCGCTTCATCATCTTCGAGGGCGACGCCCGCCAGCGCGCCGGCGAGGTGATCGCGAAGGTCTTCGCCCGCAAGAATCCCGGCGCGCCCGCCGCCGACGTCGAGACCGAGCGTAACCGCCTCATGGATGCGCCGCTGGTGATCGGCATCGTCAGCTTCACCAAGCCGCATCCGAAGGTGCCGGCCTTCGAGCAGGAATTGTCGGCGGGCGCCAGCGCCATGAACGTCGTCACGGCCGCGACCGCGCTCGGCTACGGCGCCTGCTGGCTCACCGGCTGGTTCTCGTTCGACCGCGACGTGCTCGATGGGCTCGGCCTCAAGCCGGACGAAAAGCTCGCCGGCTTCATCCATATCGGCAAGCCGACCAAGCCGAGCGAGGACCGTCCGCGGCCGTTCCTTTCGGAAATCGTGACGCGATTTTAATCGATGTCTTGTTGACGCCAAGAACGTTGTACGGCTTTGATCCCGCGAGGGAGGAAGCCCAGATGCGACGGCGTGAATTTCTTGTCGGGGCCGCGATGCTCGCCGGCTCGATGGCGCGAAGCCGTGCTGCCGATATTCCCGCCCCCTCGTCCGAGGGGCTCGACCGCATCACGGCGTACTTCGACAACGAGGTGGGAAGCGGCCGGCTGCCTGGCGCAGTGATCCTGGTGCAGCAGCATGGCAAGCCGGTCTACCTGAAGACCTTCGGCGTGCGCGACACCAGGACGGGCCTCGCCATGACGCCGGACACGATCTTCGCCATCCACTCCATGACCAAGCCGATCACCTGCCTTGGCGCGATGATGCTGATCGACGAGGGCAGGCTCGCGCTCACCGACCCCGTGTCGAAATACGTCCCCCTCTTTGCCGACACCAAGGTGGGCCTCCAGATCACCAGGCCGGACGGCAAGCTGGAGCTCGAGCTCGTTCCGCCGCTCCGTCCCGTCAACATCGAGGACCTGCTGCGGCACACCTCGGGCATCAGCTACGACTATATCGGCAGCGAATGGGTCGAGCAGGCCTACAAGGCCGCCAACATCTTCGAAGGCCCGTTCAACAACAGGGAGTTCGCCGATCGCATCGCCAGGCTGCCGTTGGCACGGCAGCCTGGAACGCTGTGGCGCTACGGCCACTCGACCGACGTGCTCGGCAGCGTCATCGAGATCATCTCGGGGCAGACGCTGTATCAGTTCCTGAAACAGCGCATCTTCGATCCGCTCGGCATGAACAGCACCAGATTCGTGCTCGCGACGGAGAACGAACTGGCGCGGATGGCACGGCCGCTGCCGAACGACTTCATCCTGCTTGCCGGCGAACGCGAGCGCCTCGCCCATCCCGAATGGCAATCCGGCGGCGGCGGCCTGCTCTCGACCATCACCGACTATCAGCGCTTCGCGCAGATGCTGCTCAACGGCGGCGAGTTCGAGGGCAAACGCTATCTGAGCCGAGCCGCGTTCAAGGCCATGACGACCGATCACATCGGCCCGGGCTCCGGCGTCGGACGCGACTATTTCTACTTCCCGGGCGACGGCTTCGGCTATGGCTACGGCCTTGCGGTGCGGACCGATCCCGGCAACGCGAAACCGCCGCCGCCGGGCTCGCTCGGCGAGTTGAAATGGGACAGCGGCGCCGGCACCTATTTCGGCGTCGATCCCAAGCTCGACATGGTCTACCTCATGATGCAGCAGACCCAGAACGAGCGCGGCCGCATCACGCCGGCGTTCAAGGCGCTGGTCTACGACTGCTACCCCGAGGGCCTACGCCGCCCGTGAGGCGCGCTGGCCGAAATCGGCAAGCAGTTTGCCGATCTCGGCGGCCGGTCGCGCGGCGCTGAACAGGAAGCCTTGCACCTCGTGGCAGCCTTCGGCGCGCAGCCAGTCGAGCTGATCCTCGGTCTCGACGCCCTCCGCGGTCGTGGTGATGTTGAGGCTGCGGCCGAGCCCGGAGATCGCGCGCACGATCGCGCTGCAATCGGGCCGCTGCGCGAGATCCTTGACGAAGGACCGGTCGATCTTGATCTTGTCGAAGGGAAAGCTGCGAAGATAGCTCAGGCTGGAATAGCCCGTGCCGAAATCATCCATCGAAATGGAGACGCCGAGCTCGCGCAACTGATGCAGGATGGCGAGATTGGCTTCGGTCTCGGCCAGGAAGATCGACTCGGTGATCTCGAGCTCGAGCCGCTTCGGCGACAGGCCGGATTGCGCCAGGGCCGAGATCACGATCTGAACCAAATTGCGGCTGCGGAATTGCGCCGGCGACAGATTGACCGCGACCTTGACGTCGGCGGGCCATTTGGCGGCTTCGGCGCAAGCTTCTCGCAGCACCCATTCACCCAGCTGGGTGATCAAGCCGATGTCTTCGGCGACCGGGATGAACTCGGCGGGCGAGATCATGCCCTTCTCCGGATGACGCCAGCGCAGCAGTGATTCGAAGCCGGAGATGCGGTCGGAGGCGATCGACACCAGCGGCTGATAGTGCAGTTCGAACTCGCCATTGGCAAACGCGCGGCGCAGGTCGAGCTCCATGTCGCGGCGCTTCTGCGCCTGCAGATCCATCTCGCGCTCGAAGAAACGATGCACGCCGCCGCCGTCGGACTTCGCCCGGTACAGCGCCATGTCGGCGTTGCGCATCAGTTCCTCGGACGTCGTGCCGTCACCCGGCGACAGCGCGATGCCGATGCTGGCGCCGATCACCATCTCCTGGCCGTCGATGTCATAGGGTGCCTTCAACATGTCGATCAGCAGGGTCGCGCAGGCGCTGGCCTCGTTCGGCGAGATGTCGGCCGCCAGGATGACGGCGAATTCGTCGCCCCCGAGCCGGGCCGCGAGATTGGCGCCGCGGACCGCTGTGGACAGTCGTTCGGCGACTTGCTTGAGCAGGCGGTCGCCCGCCGGATGCCCGAACGAGTCGTTGATGTTCTTGAACAGGTCCAGATCGATGTAGAGCACACCGACCGGCCTTCCCCCGGCCTGGTCGAGCGCCTGCTTCAGCCGCTCCTGGAAATATTCGCGGTTCGGCAGATCGGTGAGCCCGTCATGATGGGCCATGTGGGCGATCCGCGCCTCGGCCTTGCGCCGTTCGGTGATGTCGACGACCGCGACCAGGTAGCCGTCGCGATCGTCGAAGGCGACGCGGCGTCCGAAGGTGAGCACCTCGATCTCGCTGCCGTCGGCGCGCAGGTGCCGCCAGTTGCGCGGGGAATGATAGGCGTCGCCGACGCGTTCGAGCGCCTCGGCGTGGCGCTCCCACTCGTCCTCGGGCCAGATCTCATGCAGCTTCATGCGCAGGAAGGTGGCGCGGCTGTAGCCGTAATGCTGGACCGCGGCGTCGTTGACGCTGAGGAAACCCCTGGTCTCTGCGTCGAACACCCACATCGGCATCGGGTTGTTGTCGAACAGCAGGCGGAACGAAGCGTCACGCCGCTTCAGCGCGGTGACGTCGGAGATCGTCAGCGAGACCACGTCCGCGAACGCGGTGGCGCTGAGCCTGAGGGAGCGTCCATCGCTTTCGAGCTCGAGCTGCTCGCAGCCGCGGCCCGCAAGGGCCTCGAGCAGGAATTCAAACACCTCAGGCTTGGCCAGCAGCGTGCCGCCCTCGCCGATCCGCCGCCACAACAGGCTTCCGCCCGCAACCTCCAGCAGCTCGCTCGCGCTCTTGTTGTGGTGCACGACCTGCAGATCGAACGGCTTGCCGCCGGCATCACGCAGCGTCACCAGGGAGACCACCGCGTCGTCGGTCGAGGAAAAGATTGCGTCCAGCAGATTGTATTGCGTGCCGGACTCGTTGACGTAGGTGCCGACCAGCGTGGCGCCCCAGCGCGAGGCTGTCGGCAGCGCCAGCAAATCGTAGGTCCTGACCATGCCGTCGCGCACGCAATGCGCGCTCGCCCGGTGCGGCCGTCTGGTCGCAAGCGCGTTTCTTGCTGCCTCCGACAGCGCGGTGGCGCAATCGGGCGAGAGCTCGGCGACCGGAATGTCCCAGCGTTCTTCGCCGAGCCATTTCTGCACGTAACGCCCGCTGCGCGACAGCTCGAGCACACCGTCGTTCTTCAACAATGCGATGTGATCGGCGAGCCGCCCGAGGCTGCCGAGCATGACGTCCTCGTAGCGCGGCAGCCGCGCGCCCGGCTTCAGGGCCGCATACCATTTGCGCTGAAGCACCGGGATGTCATCGAACATTTCGGCGACCGGTTTCCCCGGCGTCTTCTTTGCGGCAGTCATTGCAGTCCCCAACGCACTTTGCCGCTGCATCCAATGCAGGCGCGCTTAACGCCGTGTAAAAAGCGCGCAGGCGCGGGTTCCATTCAGCGATTATGACAGTTTTAAGTCGGGCGTTGGTTAGTGGACGTTAGAGACTATGACGGTTGTGCGAAGGCAATCGATGTTTGGAATGCAACTGGCTCAACCGTCATTGCGAGCGAAGCGAAGCAATCCAGAGTCTCTCTGCGGATAGATTCTGGATTGCTTCGTCGCTTCGCTCGCAATGACGGAGTTTGGGGTACCGGCGGCTTTTTCGATTGCATCTTTATTGTAGACGCACGAGCGCATCCTCGCGGCGCATTTCGCCCGAGCTTTGCGTCGATGCCTCACCCCCGATGAACAAGGGCGCAGGGAAGACCGGGAGCCGGTTGGCTCCCATCGACCGCCATGCCGGACGCAAACTGCGTGCGCTTCGATGCATAGCGGGTAACAGGGCAACCGGAGACATCCCGGCCTTCCCTGCGCAGTGGTTTTACGGCTTATGTCGTGCTCTCCCCGGGGAGCGATGCACTATTGCCCCCGTCGCCTTGCGGATGAGTGATGCGCGTATCCGGTCGGACAGTACACATCACCGCAAGACTTGGCGCACAGACCCCGGGCGCCAGGCCCACACGATTTTGCCGTACGCTGATGGCACCGGTCGTGTGCGCGACGGCTTCGCTCACGGTTGCCCGCCCTGCGAAGCTCTTCGCGCCGATGCAATCAGCGTCCACCGCCGCCCGGCCCGCGTGTCGTGACGATCGCGATACGGCCCCTCTTCCATGGGCCGGGTTGCGGCGACACATACGCCGTTTCCGAATTTCGGTAAAGTGGAATA
>NZ_LSIC01000218.1 GCF_001556045.1 Bradyrhizobium sp. CCH5-F6 | reverse complement strand
TGGACCAGCTCAACTCGAAGCTCCAGGCCAACAACCTGTCTGCGACGATCGACGCGAACGGCCTCCTGACCATCACCGCGTCCAACGACTATGCCTCCTCCACGCTGGGCTCGACTGCAGCGGGCGGTGCGATCGGCGGTACGCTCACATCTGCGCTGACATTCTCGACGGCTTCCACTCCCGTTCAGGATGCGGTCGCACAGACGTCCCGTGCGAACCTGGTATCTCAGTACAACAACATCCTGAACCAGATCGACACGACGGCGCAGGACTCCTCGTTCAACGGCGTCAACCTCTTGAACGGCGATCAGCTCAAGCTGGTGTTCGACGAGACCGGAAAGTCGAGCCTGAACATCACCGGCGTGACCTACAACTCCAAGGGCCTCGGCCTCGCCTCGCTGACCGTGGGCGTCGACTTCATCGACAACGCCGCCGCCAACAGGGTGCTGACCAATCTGAACGCCGCCTCGAGCACCTTGCGCTCGGAAGCCTCGAGCCTCGGTTCGAACCTCTCGGTGGTGCAGATCCGTCAGGACTTCAACAAGA
>NZ_LSIC01000217.1 GCF_001556045.1 Bradyrhizobium sp. CCH5-F6 | reverse complement strand
GGCCAGCCCCGGTGGTCCGCCTCTTCCGTGTCCGCCGGGCCCTTGGGCGAGCGCGCCGACGCTCGCTGCCAGCATCGAAACACCAACCAAACCGGCCGTCAGGCAAACGCCACGCGGAAGCATGATCCTGGCTCCCAGCTCGTAACCGCCCACGATGGTCAACGCGCGGCCGGCGGAATCGTTCTCTGTCGGCCGTGGCCGGCGTGCGATCTTCCGACGCAGGCAGCCTCAAGAGAAATCGTGCGTCAGGGTGGTGGCGAGCCGCTCCAGCGCCCAGTCGACCTGATCACTGGTGATCACCAGCGGCGGGGCGATGCGGATCGTGTGCTCATGGGTATCCTTGGCGAGGATGCCCTTGCCCCGAAGCGCTTCGCAGTAGCGGCGAGCGCCGCCGGCCTCGGGATGCAGCTCGACCGCCAGCATCAAGCCGCGCCCGCGCACCTCGCGGATCGTATTGGCGCGGATGCCTTTCAAGCCTTCCAAAAAGCGCGCGCCCTGCCTGGCCGCGTTCTCGATCATGCCTTCCTCGACCAGCACGCGCAGCGCGGCGCGCGCCACTGCGCAGGCAAGCGGGTTGCCGCCGAAGGTCGACCCGTGCTGCCCGGGTCTCAACGTCCCGAGCACGTCGTTGTTCGAGAGCACGGCCGACACCGGATAGAAGCCGCCGGAAAGGGCCTTTCCTAGCAGCGTCACGTCGGCCTCGATTCCCTCGTGCTGCTCGGCGAGCAGCTTGCCGGTGCGGCCGAGCCCGGTCTGGATCTCATCGAGCACCAGCATCACGTTGTTTGCGGTGCAGAGCTGGCGCACCTCAGTGAAATAGCCGGCCGGAGGAATGATGACGCCGGCTTCGCCCTGGATCGGCTCGACCAGAAAGGCGACGGTGTTTGGGGTGATTGCGTCTTGCAACGCCGCGGCGTCGCCGAACGGGATGATCCTGAAACCCGGCGCGAACGGCCCGAAATGTGTGCGTGTCTCGGGGGCGGTTGAAAAGCCGACGATGCCCAGCGTGCGTCCGTGAAAATTGTTGGCGCAGACGATGACCTCGGCCTGGCCGTCCGGCACGCCTTTCACCTCATAGCCCCATTTGCGCACCGATTTGATCGCGCTTTCGACTGCCTCGGCGCCGCTGTTCATCGGCAGCACCTTGTGGGAGCCGGTGAGCGCGGCGATCTCTTCGTAGAACAGGGCGAGCTGGTCGTTGTGGAAGGCGCGCGAGGTGAGCGTCAGCCTGTGTGCCTGTTCGATCATTGCCGCCAGGATCTTGGGGTGGCAGTGGCCCTGGCTGACCGCCGAATAGGCCGAGAGGCAATCGAGATAGCGGTTACCTTCGGTATCCCAGACCCAGACACCTTCGCCGCGCGACAGGACGACCCTGATCGGCTCGTAATTATGGGCGCCAAAGCGTGCTTCTGTCGCGACGAAATCAATGATGGACGAGCTCATCTGTCGTCACTCCATTGCTGCGCGGCGGCGTCAACCGACTGGACCGGAGGCCGTCAACCCTGATGTGGGTGTCAGCCAACCGACTTTTAAGTCTGCCTGCCCCCGATGGTGGGCGCGGCCTGATTTGGCTGAAATGTCAGATGGTTCTGCTGACCCACCGGGCGTCGTTCAATAACCCGGGCTCTACTGTGCATGGGGTTGTTTTCGCAGTTTTTGCTTTCCGCCCCTCAGCCGATCGAGCAAGGCACGCTCAAGAACCCCCGAAACCGCACCCGTCCGCCCCGCACCGGCTGCCCGCTCACGCCATAGTTCGGGAAGCGCGCCAGGAAGCGCGAGATCGCGATCGCGCCTTCCAGCCGCGCCAGCGCCATGCCGGCGCATTGATGTGCGCCGGTGGCGAAGGCGAGGTGCCGGTTCGGCGTGCGGGCGATGTCGAAGCGCTCGGGGTCCGCAAACTGCGCGGGATCGCGATTGGCCGCGCCGATGCACAGCGTGACCGACGTGCCGGCCTCCAGCATGACGCCGCCGAGCTCGACACGTTCCGCGGTCATGCGGTTGCCGAGCTGGTTGGAGCTCTCGTAGCGCAGCATCTCCTCGACCGCCGTCTTGATCATGTCGGGGTTGTCGATCAGCCGCTGCTTCTGGTCGGGATGACGGTCCAGCGCCACGAGGCCGTTGCCGATCAGATTGGTGGTGGTCTCGTGGCCTGCATTGAGCAGGAAGATGCAATTGTGCAGCAGTTCCTTCTCGGTCAGCCGTTCGCCGTTCTCTTCCCCCTGGATCAGGCGCGTCAGCACGTCGCGCTCGGGATTGCCGGGCTTCTGGCGCCGGCGCGCGACCAGTGTCTCGAGATAGGCCAGGAAGTCCTGCACCGCCTTGTTGCCGCGCGCAGCCGCTTCGGGTGATACCACGGGTTCGAGCGCGCCGAGGATCGCCAGCGACCAGTCGCGCAGCGGCCCGCGTTCCTCGTGCGGCACGTCGAGCAGATTGCCGATCACCTCGATCGGAATGGAGGCGGCGAAGTCCTCGATCAGCTCGCAAGCCCCCTTGGCTGCGATGGCATCGAGCAGGCCGTCGACCAGCTTGATGAGGTCACCCTCCATGCCGGCGATCGCCCGCGGCGACAAAGCGCCCATGATCAGGCGGCGCACGCGGGTGTGCGAAGGTGGATCGTTGAAGACGAGGCTGGTGGTGTGGTGCTCGTAGAGCGGCGTGTCGCCGTATTTCGGCGCGAACTCGCGCTTCTTGTCCGAGCTGAAAGACCTGGTGTTCTTGTAGGTGGTGACGAGATCGTCATAGCGCGTCAGGAACACGGTGCCACTGCGCAGGCGCTTGACCGGCTCGTTCTCCCGCAGTGCACGATAGGTCGGGTAGGGGTTGTCGTAGAACTCCGGAGTCAGCTTCTCGAGATCGAAGCTGGCCGCCAGCGCCTTCGCATCTGCGTTCATCCCGTTATTCTCGCCGGTTAAAGCCGATATGCCGTTTTTGTTGTTCTGGTCGACGCCTGCATGCGTCTACAGTCTTCGGACACTGCTAGCCGACCGGACAGGAAAATGCACGCGCGCGCTGACGCTCCCGAGACGGCCCCGAACTGGCCCGATGATATTTTCGCGGCATTGCAGCGCTTCGATGTCCGGCAGGTGCCGTATGTGCCTGACGCCGGTCATTCCAGGCTGATTGAGCGCGTGCTGGACTCCTCCACCATGCGCGGCATTCCTTTGACGACGGAGGAGGAGGGCGTAGCGCTGCTCGCGGGCGCCTGGGCCGGCGGCCAGCGCGGCGTGTTGCTTATGCAGTCGAGCGGCGTCGGCAATTGCATCAACATGCTCTCGCTGATCCCGATCCTGCGCTTTCCCTTCCTCACGCTGGTGACCATGCGCGGCGAGTGGGGCGAGTTCAATCCGTGGCAGGTGCCGATGGGATCGACCACGCAAGGCGTGTTCGAACTCTCCGGCGTCAAGGTGCTGCGCGCCTCGCACGCGGCCGAGGTGCCGGCCGTGCTGGAGGCCGCCGCCGCGCAGGCCTACAATGCGCTCACGCCCACGGCCGTCCTGTTGTCGCAGCGCCTGATCGGCGCCAAGGTTTTCACCAAATGAGCAAGGCCAATCTCCTCGACCGCCGCCAGGTAGTGTCCACGCTGCTTGCGGACCGCAAGGACGTCGTCGCGATCGGAGGCCTGGGTGCCTCCACCAACGACATGTGTGCGGCCGGCGATCATGCGCGCAACTTCTATCTCTGGGGCGGCATGGGCGGCGCCGCGATGATCGGGCTCGGGCTCGCACTGGCGCAGCCGAAGCTGCCGGTGCTGGTCATCACCGGCGACGGCGAGATGCTGATGGGGATGGGCAGCCTTGCCACCATCGGGCTGCAGAAACCGTCCAACCTCTCAATCGTCGTGCTCGACAACGAGGCCTATGGCGAGACCGGCGGCCAGACCAGCCACACCTCCGCCGCCGCGGACCTCGTCGGCGTCGCCAGGGCCTGCGGCATCGAGGACAGCCGCTCCGTTACGACCATGGCTGGGGTGGAGGCCTTTGCGAAGGCCGTCCACGACGTCTCCGCGGGGCCGCGCTTTGCCAACGTGAAGATCGACAGCGCCCAACTCGAGCGGATCCTGCCAAGCCGGGACGGGACCTACATCGTCAACCGGATTCGCGCCGACCTCGGCTTCCAGCCGATCTAGCTACGCCGCCCCGCGTCCATCCAGAAGCCCGTCCCGTAGGTGCTGAGGGCGGAGGTGCAATCTGGTTGAATCCAGAGGTTGCGATGCAACATAGTGCTTGACTTTTGCGTGGGTGAGTGATTACTCACCAAGCATGAGCTCATTGCGTATGACGAGCGACCTGAGGCGTCAATTGATCCTCGGTGCCGCAAAGCGCTGCTTTGCCCGACACGGTTATAACGGCACCACGACGAAGAGCGTGGCGGCCGCCGCTGCCATTTCCGAGGCGCTGCTGTTCAAGCACTTCCCCTCCAAGGCGGCACTCTACGCCGAAATCCTCAGCGACGAATGCGAAGCGGATCCGGCGTTCATCGAGCTTCTCGAGCGGCAGCCCTCGACCGCCACGCTGGTCGAAGTGATCCGCAGGATGGTCGGGCATTTTCTGCACATTGCTGATTGCCCCGATCAGGAAGAGGCCCAACGCCTGCGACTGATGGCCACGAGCCATTTGGATGACGGCGAATTCGCTCGTTTGCTATATGCCAAGATCGAGACGCTCATTGGGCCGGTTTTTGTCGGCTCGCTCGAGCGCGCCGTGGCCGCCGGGGATGCGCGGCCCTACGCTGGCGATCCGCTCAACCTGTTCTGGTTCGCACATCATGCGATGATGATGGCGGCGCTGACCAGGCTGCCGGCCGCGCCTTGTCTGGCTTACGGTAAGGCGAACGATCTGGAGCGGCAGCTCTGTGAGTTTCTCCTGAGGGGTATCGGACTTAACGACGCCGCAATTGCTTCGCATCTGGGCCGCGATCAGGCCCCGGATGCCGGCAAGGCGGCGATTGCAGAAAGCGCATGACATGAACATCGTAGCCGAACACAAGATTTCGGGCCAACCGATCGACAACAAGGCTCCCAAGCGTCCGGTCCGGCCGGTGCTGTGGTTCGTGATCGTCGGTACGCTTCTGGCCGCGCTGGTCGGAGGCCTCGTCTGGTTCAATTATTTCCGCGGCCAGATGATCAAGCAATTCTTCGCCAACAACAAGCCGCCGCCGGTCGCCGTCAGTGCGGCCGAGGCGAAGTCCGAGGTGGTGCCGAACCTGCTCACCGCGGTCGGCAGCCTGGTCGCCGTGCATCAGGTCGATGTCAGCGCCGACGTCAACGGTCGCGTGACGGAGATCAAGTTCGTGCCGGGTACGCGTGTCGAGGCCGGCACGCCGCTGGTGCAACTGTTCGACGCGCCGGAGCAGGGCGACCTCGCCAATTACAAGGCGCAGGCGACCGTCGCCCAGCTGTCGCTCGATCGTGCCAAGCAGCTGGCTGCGCGCCAGTTCGGTCCGCAGGCGACCGTCGACAATGCGCAGGCTGCCTACGACCAGGCGCTGGCCGGCATCGCCAAGACCGAAGCGCTGATCTCGCAGAAGCTGGTGCGCGCGCCGTTCTCCGGCGATCTCGGCGTCCGCAAGGTCGAGGTCGGCCAGTATCTCACCGCCGGCACGGCAATCGTGTCGCTGACCGATCTGTCCGAGCTGTGGGCCAACTTCACGGTGACGGAAAAGGACTCCGGCAATCTGAAGGTCGGCCAGGCCGTTCGGCTGAAGGTCGACGCCTATCCGGGCCGCACCTTCGAGGGCAAGATCACCACGATCGAGCCGCAGATCTCGACCGATACCCGCAACATCCGCGTGCAGGCGACGATCGCCAATCCGGAAAAGATCCTCAAGCCCGGCATGTTCGTGACCACGACCGTGGTGTTGCCGGAAAAGCCGGCCGTGATCACCGTCCCCGAGACGGCGGTCGATTATACGCTCTACGGCGACTCGGTGTTCGTGATCACCGAGAAGAAGGAAGAGGACGGCAAGACCAGCCTCTCGGCGGTACGCACCTTCGTGCAGACCGGCAACCGGGTCGAAGGTCGCGTCGAAATCGTCAAGGGTCTGAAAGCGGGCGACAAGGTCGTCGCCGTCGGCCAGCTCAAGCTGCAATCGGGCGCGGCGGTTTCGATTTCAACCGACCCGGCCCCGCCGATCCCGGCGCAGCCGCCGCGCTACTGACCAAACATGCGCGTGATCCGGCTCGGCCGGATCACGTCTCTTGAGCCAAAGAAATCGAGATCGCCGCGATGGCCCTTACCGATATTTTCATCAAGCGCCCGGTTCTGTCGGTCGTCGTCAGCCTGCTGATCCTGCTGATCGGCCTGCGCGCGGCGATGATGCTGCCGATCCGGCAATATCCCAAGCTGTCGAATACGGTCATCAATATCACGACCGTCTATCCCGGCGCGTCCGCAGACTTGATCCAGGGCTTCATCACCACGCCGATCGAGCAGGCCGTCGCCTCTGCCGAGGGCGTCGATTACATCACCTCGTCCTCGGTGCTCGGCACCTCGACGATCCAGGTCTACATCAAGCTGAATTTCGATCCGAACCAGGCGCTCACTGAGGTGCTGGCGAAGACGAACTCGGTAAAGTACCTGATCCCGAAGGAATCCAACGATCCGATCGTCACCAAGACCACGGGCCAAACCACGGCCGTGATGTATCTCGGCTTCTCGTCCGAGGAGCTGTCCGGTTCGGCGATCTCCGATTATCTGACGCGCGTGGTGCAGCCGGTGCTGTCGACCGTCGACGGCGTCGCCTCGGCCGACATTCTCGGCGGCCAGACCTTCGCGATGCGTCTGTGGCTCGATCCCATGAAGATGGCCGGCCGCAACGTGTCGCCGGCGGACGTCGCGGCCGCGATCCAGGCCAACAACTTCCAGTCCGCGGCGGGCCAGACCAAGGGCTATCTCATCGTCTCGAACGCCTCGACCAACACGGGCCTGACCAACGTCGATCAGTTCAAGAAGATGATCGTCAAGGCCAAGGACGGCGGCTTCGTGCGGATGGAGGACATCGCCACCGTCGAGCTTGCCGCCCAAAGCACGGACGCGAGCGTTGCCTTCAACGGCGAGCGCGCGATCTTCATTGGCGTGCAGGCGACGCCACAGGGTAACCCGCTGACGCTGGTCAAGGGTGTGCGCGCGCTGTTCCCCGAGCTCGAACGCAACCTCCCGCCCTCGATGAAGATGAAGGTCGCCTACGACTCGACCAAGTTCATCCAGTCTTCGATCGACGAGGTGCAGAATACACTGGGCGAAGCCGTGATCATCGTGATCGTGGTCATCTTCCTGTTCCTGGCCTCGCTGCGTTCGGTCATCATCCCGGTCGTCACCATTCCACTGTCGATGATCGGCGTCTGCACCCTGATGCTGGCGCTGGGCTTCAGCTTCAACTTGCTCACCCTGCTCGCGATGGTGCTCGCGATCGGCCTCGTGGTCGACGACGCCATCGTGGTGGTGGAGAACATCCACCGCCATCTGGAGGAGGGCAAGACGCCGGTCCAGGCCTCGCTCCAAGGGGCGCGCGAAATCGTGGGCCCGGTCATCTCGATGACGATTACGCTCGCCGCGGTGTACGCGCCGATCGGCTTCCTCGGCGGTTTGACCGGCTCGTTGTTCCGCGAATTCGCCTTCACGCTCGCAGGCTCGGTGATCGTGTCGGGCATCATCGCGCTGACGCTGTCGCCGATGATGTGCTCGGTGCTGCTCAAGAACACCGAAGAGGGACGCTTCGCCAAGATCGTGAACCGCGTGTTCGGTGCGATGACGCGCTGGTACGGGCGCAAGCTCGACCGTTCGCTGGACTACAAGGCCATCACCGGCCTGTTTGCGGTCACGATCCTGGGGCTGGTCGGCTTCCTCTACATGCACACCTCGAAGGAGCTGGCGCCCGAGGAAGACCAGGGCATCGTGTTCGCGGTGACCAAGGCCCCGAAATACGCCAACATCGATTATCTCGATTTCTACGGCGACAAGCTCGACAGGGAATTCGCGAAGTTCCCCGAGACCGATCTGCGCTTCGTGCTGAACGGCATCAACGGCCCGCAGGGCGGCATCGCCGGCATGCTGCTCAAGCCGTGGGACGAGCGCAAGCGCTCCGCGATCCAGCTGAAGCCGCTGGTGCAGGCCGAGCTGTCGAAGATCGAGGGCGTGCAGGCCTTCGCGTTCAACCTGCCGCCGCTGCCGGGCGGCCCGGGCGGCCTGCCGATCCAGATGGTGATCAACTCCACCGCCAGCTTCCAGACCGTCTATGAGCAGATGGAGAAGCTGAAGGAAGCCGCGCGCAACAGCGGCATGTTCATCGTCTCAGACAGCGATCTTGCCTACAACCAGCCGAACGTGAAGGTGACGATCGACCGCACCAAGGCGCAGGACCTCGGCGTCAACATGCAGAACCTCGGCGCCACGCTCGCGGTGCTGCTCGGCGGCAACTACATCAACCGCTTCAACCTCGAGGGCCGCTCATACCAGGTGATCCCGCAGGTGCCACGCGCCAAGCGGCTGTCGCCGGAATCGCTCGGCGGTTACTATGTGACGACCAATACCGGGCAGCAGCTTCCGCTGTCGACGGTGGTGTCGATCGAGACCAAGACCGACCCGAACTCGCTGACTCACTTCAACCAGCTCAATTCGGCGACGTTCTCGGCCGTGCCGATGCCGGGTGTGACCGTCGGCGCCGCGGTGGATTTCCTCGAGGGCGAAGCCAAGAAGCTGCCGCAGGGCTTCAGCCACGACTATCTGGCTGACAGCCGGCAATATGTGCAGGAGGGCAACCAGCTCGCGATCACCTTCGGCTTCGCGCTGATCATCATCTTCCTGGTGCTGGCGGCGCAGTTCGAGAGCTTGCGCGACCCGCTGGTCATCATGATCTCGGTGCCGATGGCGATCGTCGGCGCGCTGATCCCGCTGTACTTCGGCGCGGCGACCATGAACATCTACACCCAGGTCGGCCTCTTGACGCTGGTAGGCCTGATCACCAAGCACGGCATCCTGATGGTGGAGTTCGCCAACGAGCTCCAGGTCAGAGAGCGGCTCGACCGGCGTTCCGCCATCGAGATGTCGGCCCGCATCCGCTTGCGGCCGATCCTGATGACCACGGCGGCGATGGTGACCGGCCTGATCCCGCTCCTGACCGCGACCGGCGCGGGCGCGGCCAGCCGCTTCTCGATCGGCCTGGTCGTCGTTGCCGGCATGTCGATCGGTACGCTGTTCACCCTGTTCGTGCTGCCGGCGGTCTACGTGGTGCTGGCAACGGACCATCGCGCGGCGGCCGATTCCGAGCGGAACAAGCAGGTCAACGAGCTCGATCTCGCCACCAAGGCGCTGCGGCCGACCTGACGCCGCGACCTGACCCAAGCCAAAAGCGGCAACGGCGATCACCGTTGCCGCTTTTGTTGTCTCTGCTAGTCTTGCCTGGGCGCCCAAGGAGCGCCCGCATCCGAACGCAGGGGCGCTGCACATGACCCGTGAATTCTCTGCCGGCAATTACCGCTTCATTCCGTCGGTGTTCCAATATTCGGCCGGCGCGGCTGCCGAGGAGGGCTACGAGATCGAGCGTGTCCGCTTCGATCGCCTGGTGCCGCTGGCCGAAGGCTTTGCGCTGGCCGCAAAGTTCATCCGGGAGGCGGGGCGACCGCTGACGGCGTTCTGTGCCTGCGAGCTGCGCTCGCCGGCGGCTTTCAGCGAGGAAGGCTTTCGTGCCTTCAACCTGCACTATGTGAAGACGTTGTCCGAATGGGGCATCTTCGACGGCACCACCAATCCGGTGGCGCGCAGCAACGTCTGTCCCGAGATCGATCCGCCGTCCGAGCCGTCTTTCTACGCGTTCTCCTTCACGCGCCCGACCCGCTCGACGGCGCCGAGCTTCGTGATCGCGGGTGGTGCAGAGGCACGCGAGGGCAGCGGCACCTACGTTGAGCGTACGGTGCGCTACCGCGACCTCAGCCCTGACGGGCTGCGCGAGAAGGTGCGCTTCACCACCAGCTCGCAGATGGAGACCCGGATGGCGGCCTTCGGCTTCAGCTGGAAGGATACGACCGGCGTGCAGGCCTATTCCGTGCACGACTTCCACCACGCGCTGGTCGACGAACTGGTTCGTCGCGGCGCGCTGCGCTCCGGCCTGACCTGGCACTTCGCGCGGCCGCCGGTGGTCGATCTCGAATTTGAGATGGACTGCCGTCGCGTGATGCGCGAGGTCGTGATCTGATCGTTGCGGTCGATCTTCATCTGTCCCGACGGGAAAAGTCGGCGCGTTCCCTCATGACCGCCTTGCGTGCGCCGCGGCAATGCTGGCGTCGATGACGCTGCGATCGGTGTTGCCGGAAGGGTTCTGCCGGGTCGGCATGGAGGCGCGGAAGTGCACCCAGAGTTCGTGGCTGACCTGCTCCAGACGCTCGAGCTCGCCGAGCGGGTCGGGATGGTCGTCGGCGCGAATGTCGAGCGCCGGCCACTCCTCCTCGCCATGGATCAGCAGCGCGGCCGATTGCTTGCCGCGCTTGTCCCCGCCGGCGGCTTCACCCGCGCGCATCGCCGCGAGCAGGCGGCGCGGGAAGGGGAGGCTGTCGTTGGCGATGTAGGTCTTGGCGGTCTCGTCGAGCACGTCGGCGCAGGCGAGCAAGTTGCCCGCGATCGAGAAGCCGCTGCCTGCGATGTGGCCGCACCAGTCGACACAATCGCGCCCTGTATGCGCGGCGATGTCGCCGCTGGCATCCATGATGTGGATCTGGCGGCTTTCGCGGCCGTCGTCGGTCGCGAGCAGGGTGGCGAGCACGTCGTGCGCGTTCAAACCTTCGCGCAGCAGCTTGACGCCGTCGATGCCGTAATAGGGATTGACGAAGGCCTGGGTTGCGATGGCGCCGACGCCGGCGGCAATGTACGGGACCCGCGCGCCGACGGCGAAGAAGCGGGTCGCTACCGCAATGCCAAACTGGCCGGTGGCAGGGTCTCGCGCGATGATCGACCAGGTCATGTGTTGCCCTTCAGCGCCCTGCGGCGTAACCCTGCATGCCGCGCGGATTGGCGGCGGCGCGGCGGCGGACGCCCACACGCGAGGCCGCGGTGAGGCGGCCTTCCGACCAGTCGGGGCCGACCTCGACGATATGCCCGCGTTCGCGCAGGTTCTCGATCGCCGCCTTCGGCACGCGATTCTCGACCACGAGCACGCCGGGGCGCGCCGTGCGCGGCCAGAACGAGATCGGGAAGTGCTCGGAGTGCCACGCCGGCGCGTCGATGGCTTCCTGGAGATTGAGATTGCAATGAACGTGGCGCAGGAAGAACTGCGTGATCCACTGGTCCTGCTGGTCGCCGCCGGGCGAGCCCCAGGCGAGGTACGGCTCGCCGTCGCGCAATGCCATGGTCGGCGACAGCGTGGTGCGTGGCCGCTTGCCCGGCGCGAGCGCGGCGGGATGGCCTTCCTCCAGCCAGAACATCTGGGCGCGGCTGCCGAGGCAGAAGCCGAGCTCCGGAATGATTGGCGAGGATTGCAGCCATCCGCCTGATGGCGTCGAGGACACCATGTTGCCGGCCTTGTCGATGATGTCGAAATGCACGGTGTCGCCGCGCACCTCGCCGAAGCGCCCCACCGTCGGTTCGCCGGCACCGAGCGCGCCGACAGCCTCGCGCTGGCCCTCGGCGCGGCGCAGCCTGACTTCGCCGCCAAAGCCTTCGACCGAGCCGGGAACGAAGTCGAGCGAGGCGCGATCGGTGACGAGCTTGCGGCGCTCGTCATTGTAGGCATCCGACAGCAGCGTCGCGATCGGGATTTCGGTGAACTTGGGATCGCCATAGAATTTCTCGCGGTCGGCGAAGGCGAGCTTGGCGCATTCGATCTGGAGATGGATGAACTCCGGCCCGGTCGGATCGAGCCCGTCGAGCGCAAAGCCCTTCAGCAGCGCGAGTTGTTGCAGCGTCACCGGTCCCTGGCTCCAGACGCCTGCCTTGCAGACGGTGTAGCGGCCGTAGTCGTAGGTGAGCGGCGCTTCCACCGTCGGCTGCCAGCGTGCCATGTCGTCGGCCGAGAGCACGCCGCGATGAGGCGAGCCGCTGACGTCCATCACCTCCTGGGTCCGGCAGAACTTGTCGATGGCCTCCGCAACGAAGCCTTGCGACCAGGCTTTGCGTGCGCGCTCGATCTCGGCGTCGCGGCCACCGCCGCCGCTCTCGGCCTCGCTGAGGATGCGGGCGTAGGTTGCGGCCAGCGTCTTGTTGGTGAAGAGCGTGCCGGGCGTCGGCACCTCCCCGTTCGGAAGATAGACCGCGGCCGAGGTCGGCCAATGCTTGCGGAACAGCTGCTCGACGGTCTGGATCGTGGCGCAGGCACGTTCGACCAGCGGATAGCCATCCCGAGCATAGGAGATCGCGGGCTGCAGCACGTCGCGCACGCGCATCGTGCCGTAGTCTCGCAGCAGCATCATCCAGGATTCGAAAGTGCCGGGAACGCAGGCCGCGAGCAGGCCGGTGCCGGGCACCATGTCGAGGCCTTCGCTCTTGTAATGTGCGATGGTGGCGCGCGCCGGTGCCGGGCCCTGGCCGCAGATCACTTCGGTACGGCCGCGCTTGACGTCATGGACGATGACGGGCACGTCGCCGCCGGGGCCGTTCAGATGAGGCTCGACCACCTGCAGCGTGAAAGCGGTGGCGACGCCGGCGTCGAAGGCGTTGCCGCCCTTTTCGAGCATGGCCATGCCGACGGCGGTCGCGATCCAGTGCGTGGTGGCGACGACCCCGAATGTGCCCTCGATCTCGGGGCGCGTCGTGAAGGGATCGGGATTGATGTTGGACATGGGACTTCGTTACCTTATGTGTCGCGCGCGCAATTGATCACAGGCGATGCCGCCTCGCCAATGCGCAGGCCGCATGGCACGCGCGCGTCACGCCGGGGCCGGCGCGGTGTTCACCGCGTGGCAGGCGACGCCGTCGATCAGGTCTGGTGCTTGCTTGCGGCAGAGATCGAACGCCAGCGGGCAGCGCGGATTGAAGGCGCAGCCGGGGGGCGGATTGATCGGGTTCGGGATCTCGCCCTTGACCGGAATGCGCTGGCGGCCGCTCATCGCGAGATCAGGCACGGCGCCGAGCAGCATCTTGGTGTAGGGCATTCGCGGGCGGGAAAACAGCTCGCGGCCCTCCGCGATCTCGACGATGCGGCCGAGATACATCACGCCGACGCGGCTCGCCATGTGGCGGACCACGGCGAGGTTGTGGCTGATGAACATGTAGGTCAGGCCGAACTTGTCCTGGAGATCGCGCATCAGGTTCAGGATCTGCGCCTGCACCGAGACGTCGAGCGCAGAGGTCGGCTCGTCGCAGACGATGAATTCGGCGTCGGAGGCAAGCGCCCGCGCGATCGCGATACGCTGGCGCTGGCCGCCGGAGAATTCATGCGGATATTTCAGCCTGTCGTCGGGATGCAGGCCGACGAGGCTGAGCAGCTCGCCGACGCGGGCCTGGATGTCGCGCTCGCCCTGGATCAGGTCGAAGGCGCGGATCGGCTCGGAGATGATGGCGTCGACACGGAAGCGCGGGTTCAGGCTCGCATAGGGATCCTGGAAGATCATCTGGATGCGGCGGCGCAGCTTTCGCCGCGCCGGAGCCTGCCGCGGATCGGTCATCGAGATGCCGTCGATCAGCACGTCGCCGGCACTTGGCGGCAACAGGCCCACGACCATGCGCGCCACCGTGGTCTTGCCGGAGCCGGATTCGCCGACCAGGGCAAACGTCTCGCCCTTCCGGATATCGAAGGTGACGTGATCGACCGCCTTGAGATATTCGAGATGCCCGCCTTCGAGCACGCGGTTGAGCCAGGGCTTTGAGACGTCGAAGACGCGGCGCAGGTTTGTGGCCTGGACGAAGGGAGCGCTCATGCCGCGCTCTCCGCCGGCACATCGTCATGGAGGTGACAGGCGACCGATTGCTCGCCGCGCGGCTGCGGTTCGGGGCGCTCGACGCGGCAGCGATCGAAGGCGAACGCGCAGCGCGGATTGAACGAGCAGCCCGGCGGGATCGCCGACAGACGCGGCATTGAGCCGGGAATCTGCACGAGACGCTTGTCGTCTCCGGCGAGCGTCGGAATCGCGCCCATCAGGCCCTTGGCATAAGGGTGCAGCGGGTTCTTCACGACGTCCTGGACGGGGCCGATCTCTGCGATGCGGCCGGCATACATCACCGCGACCCGGTCCGAGGTCTCCGCGATCACGCCCATGTCGTGGGTCACCAGCATCACGGCGGTACCGTGATCACGGCCGAGCCGCTTGATCAGCGCAATGATCTGCGCTTGCACGGACACGTCGAGCGCGGTGGTCGGCTCGTCCGCGATGATCAGCTCGGGTTCGGCGCAGATCGCCAGCGCAATCACGACGCGCTGGCGCATGCCGCCGGAGAACTCGTGCGGATAGCCGTCGATCCGCTTCTCGGGTGCGGGAATGCCGACCTCGGCCAGGAGGTCGACGGCGCGGCGGCGGGCGGCCGCTTCGGAGAGATTGAGATGGGTCCGGATCGTCTCCACGATCTGGTCGCCGACCCGGTAGAGCGGATTGAGCGAGGTGAGCGGATCCTGGAAGATCATCCCGATGCGCTTGCCCCGGATGCGGCGCATCTGCTCCGGCGGCAGATTGTCGATGCGCAGGCCGGCGAGACGAATCTCACCGCCGGCGATGCGGCCGGGCGGATCGATCAGGCCGATCACCGACAGCCCGGTGACGGACTTGCCGGCGCCGGATTCGCCGACGACGCCGAGCACCTCGCCCTTGGCGATGTCGAAGGACACGCCGTCGATGGCGCGTAGCGTGCCGCGACGGGAGGCGAACTCCACGTGAAGATCGCGCACGGAAAGGACGGGTTCGGTCATGGACGAGGCATACTCATCGGAGCTTCGGGTTGAGCGCGTCGCGCAGCCAGTCGCCGAGCAGATTGATCGACAGGATCAGCGCCGCGAGCGCAAGCCCGGGGAAGGCGACGATCCACCACTCGCCCGCGAACAGATAATTGTTGCCGATGCGGATCAGCGTGCCGAGCGAGGGCATGGTGTCGGGCAGGCCGACGCCGAGGAAGGACAGCGTCGCCTCGGTGATGATGGCCAGCGCGAGGTTGATGGTGGCGATGACCAGGATCGGGCCCATCGTGTTGGGCAGCACATGCCGCAGCATGATCTTCGGTGCCGGCAGGCCGATCAGCTGTGCGGCGGCCACGTAGTCCTTGTTCTTCTCGACCATCACGGAACTGCGCACCGTCCGGGCATATCCCACCCAAAAGCTGAGGCCGATCGAGATCACCAGCACCGTCAGCATGCTGGTGGCGTCCAGCCGGTTGCCGAGGATGGATTTCGCGATGCCGTTCACCAGCAGCGCAATCAGGATGGCGGGGAAGGTGAGCTGCACGTCGGCGATCCGCATGATCACGCCGTCGATTGCGCCGCCGAAGTAGCCGGCGATCAGGCCGAGCCCGATGCCGAGCGCGCCGGCGAAGATCACGCCGGCGACGCCGACGGCGAGCGAGATGCGCATGCCGTAGAGAATGGCGGAGAACACGTCGCGGCCCTGCTCGTCGGTGCCGAGCAGGAACGGGCTCTGGCCGTCCGCGGTCCACAGCGGTGAAATCCGCGAATTCATCAATTGCAGTTGTGCCGGATCGAACGGGTTCTGCACCGCCAGCGCGGATGCAAAGATCGCAAGCAGGAAGAATAAGACCGTGATGGCCGCAGCCACCATGGTGAGCTTCGAGCGCCGGAACGAATAGAACAGGTCGCTGTCTAGCGCGCGGCTGATCCAGCCGTGGGCATGCGCCGGCTGTGCGCTCTGCTTGTCGGACCTGGGAACGACTGCGTCGGGCATGAAGGCTGCCTTATGCGGCGCGACCGACGGTCGAGCGCAAGCGCGGATCGACCACCGTGTAGAGGATGTCGACCACCAGATTGATGGTGACGAAAATCAGCGAAACCATCAGCAGGTAGGCGGCCATGATCGGGATATCGACGTTCTGCACGGCCTGCACGAAGAGAAGTCCCATGCCCGGCCACTGGAACACGGTTTCGGTGATGATGGAAAATGCAATAACCGAGCCAAACTGAAGTCCGGCCACCGTGATCACCGGAATCAGGGTGTTCTTCAGCGCGTGGCCGAAATGGATGGCGCGGGTGGTCAGCCCCCGGGCGCGGGCGAAGCGAATATAGTCGGTCCGCAGCACTTCCAGCATCTCCGCGCGCACCAACCGCATGATCAGGGTCATCTGGAACAGGCCGAGCGTGATCGACGGCATGATCAGCGCCTTCAGTCCTGATAGCGTGAGCAGGCCCGTCGTCCACCAGCCGAGCTTCACCACCTCGCCGCGGCCGAACGAGGGCAACCAACCCAATGTCACCGCGAACAGATAGATCAGGAGAATGCCGATCAGGAAGGTCGGCAGCGAAATGCCGATCAGCGAGACGGCCTGGAAGAGTTTGGCGAGCACGGTGTCGCGCTTGAGCGCAGAATAGACGCCCATCAGGATGCCGAACACCATCGCAAACACGGTCGCGCAGACCGCAAGCTCCAGTGTCGCGGGCATACGTTCCATCAACAGCGCCGAGACCGGCTGGCGGAACTGGTAGGAGACGCCGAACTTGAACTGCGCGGCATCGGCGAAATACCGCACGAACTGCACCGGCACCGGATCGTCGAGCCCGAGCGACTTGCGCACGGCTTCTCGTTCGGCCGCCGACGTGTCGATGGAAACGATCTGGTTGACGGGGTCGCCGGCAAAGCGGAACATCGAGAAGGCGATGATGCCGACGGCGAACATGACGCCGATGGCCTGAATGGCGCGGCGAAGAGTGAAAGCGAGCATTCCTTCCACTATCCTTGGGTGTGCGTACGGCGGACGTCCTTGTCAGCCGAGAAAGGAAAGGTCCCGGACGCCTGACGCCGCCGGGACCTCGTGTTCGACTGACGCTATTCCTTCTTGGTCGCCCAGTGGAACATGACCAGATTGTCGGCGCGCTGCGGCAGGTTGACCTTCTTCGATACGCCCCAGGCGAGCGCCTGCTGGTGCAGCGGGATGTAGGCCCAGTCCTTCATGCCGATTTCGTAGGCCTGCTTGATCAGCTGGTTGCGCTTGGCGGTGTCGGTCTCGACCAGCACCTTGTCGGTGATGGCGTCGAACTCCTTGTTGCAATAGCCGCCGAGATTGGCCTCGCCGCGCGAGGAATTAGCATCGTCGCGGCAGCCCATGATGTCGTAGAGCACGTTATGGGAATCCATCGTGCTCGGCGTCCAGCCCAGCAGGTAGAACGAGGTCTGGTAGCCGCCCTGCTTCAGCACCTTGGCGAAGTACTGCGCCTTCGGCTGCGCCAGCAGATTGATCTTGACGCCGATGCGGGCGAGCATGCCGACGACGGCCTGGCAGATCGCCGCGTCGTTGACGTAGCGGTCGTTCGGGCAGTCCATGGTGACCTCGAAACCATCGGGGTAACCGGCCTCGGTCAGGAGCTTCTTGGCGCCATCGGGGTCGAATTTCGGCCGCGTGAACTCCTTGGACAGCGCGAACAATTCGGGGGCAATCATCAGCGCCGACGGCGTCGACAGCCCGCGCATGACGCGCGTCTTGATCAGCTCGATGTCGATCGCCTTGTAGAAGGCCTCGCGGACGCGCGCATCCTTGAACGGGTTCTTGCCCTTGATGTTGGAATAGAGCAGCTCGTCGCGGGTCTGGTCGAAGCCGATGAAGATGGTGCGCAGCTCCGGTCCTTTCAGCACCTGGGCGTTCGGGCTGGAATCGACGCGGGAGATGTCCTGGATCGGCACCGGCTCGATGACGTCCACTTCGCCCGAGAGCAGCGCAGCGACGCGGGTGGCGTCGGAAGCGATCGGGGTGAAGATGATTTCCTTCAGGTTACCTTCGACCTTGCCCCAATAGTTGGGGTTGGCCTTGAAGACCGTCTTCACGCCGGGCTGATGGCTTTCGATGATGAAGGGGCCAGTGCCGTTCTCGTGAAGCGAGGCGTAGCTCGGCGTGGTCGCCGCCACGGGCGTCGGATCGACGACGTTGTTCTCCTCGGCCCATTTCTTGTCCATGATGTACCAGACATCCCACGAATTATGCAGGATGGGATTGGGCGAGGGCAGGATGAAATCGACGGTGTAGTCGTCGACCTTGACGACCTTGACGTCGGCCGCGAGGCGGGTCTGCATGTTGGACCCCTTCTTGCGGACGCGGTCGGCGGAGAACAGCACGTCATCAGCAGTGAAGGGATCGCCGTTGTGGAACTTCACGCCCTTGCGCAAATGGAAGCGCCAGCGGGTCGGCTCCGGCGTTTCCCAGCTTTCCGCCAGCGCCGGAATGATCTTGAGGTCCTTGTCGCGTGCGGTGAGGCCTTGATAGACGTGCCCGAGATGGGCGTGGGTCGTGCTCTCATTAAGGGTGTAGGGATCGAGCGACTTCAGGTCGCCCTGGTTGGCATAGCGCAGCGTCTGGCTCGACGCCGGCGAGACTGTCAACAAAACCGTTCCGGCGAGCGTCGCCGCAAACAGACTTCGACCCAATGACATTCTTGACCCTCTCCACACCGTGTGCCGGTGATTTTTGATTGGTTCGGCCGGCCGATCAATCCATGTTGCCCAGAGTTCTCGACCGGTGCAAGCGCCATTCCAGCAAGGAACGCGCCAAGTTGCACCGCTGTGCAGCAATGCTGACCGTGGCGCCCGCCATGGAGGAGCATGTCTTTCGACTTTGGTTGACCATGCCGGCTGATTACCGGACGGAGCATGTCGCGCCGGCATCAGGTCGCTTGCGTTGCACCACAACTCGCGGCGATACTCAGGCACGCCGCTCGAATCTCATCTGGAGGGGACATGAAGGTTAACATCGAAATCGACTGCACCCCCCTCGAGGCTCGCCAGTTCTTCGGTCTGCCGGACGTGGCGCCGATGCAGACGGCGGTGATGGACAAGCTGCAGCAGCAAGTTCTCAGCAACATCGAGAAGGTCTCGCCGGAATCCCTGATCCAGAGCTGGTTCACCTTCGATCCGAAGATTGCCGAGCGGTTTCAGGACATGTTCGTTACGATGGCCGGCCTCGGCGGGACGCGCAGCGGCGACAAGAAGAAATAGTGTCGTCCGGCCCGGACAGGACGCTGGAGTCAGGCCGGCTTCGTCCGCCGCCCCTCGGCCTGCTGCTTGCCGAGGCGCGAGGCTTGTTCGAACTCAATGCGAGCCTGCTGCTGTCACCGCTCCTGATGCGCGCGCCGAGGGGCGATGGCCATCCGGTGCTGGCGCTGCCGGGCTTTCTCGCCAGCGACCTCTCGATGGCACCGATGCGACGCTATCTCAGCGAGCTCGGTTATGAGGCACATGCTTGGCGGATGGGCCGCAATCTCGGCGGGCTCGGACGGATGCGGGATTCGCTGCGCACCCGTCTGGCCGAAATCCACGCCGCGAGCGGACGCAAGGTCAGCCTGGTCGGGTGGAGCCTCGGCGGAGTCTATGCCCGCGATCTCGCGCTTTGGGCCCCCGACAAGGTCCGTTACGTCATCACGCTCGGCAGCCCTTTCGCCAACGACGTACGGGCGACCAACGCCACGCGGCTCTACGAGGCGCTGTCCGGCGAGCGGGTCGAGGATTTTGCGGAAGCGCGCGAGGCGATCGCCGGCGATCTGCCGGTGCCGACGACGTCGATCTATTCGCGCGCTGACGGCGTCGTGAACTGGCGGACCTGTCTGCTCCGTCCATCCGACCGTGCCGAGAACATCGAGGTGCGCTTGGCGAGCCATATCGGGCTCGGCGTGAACCCCGCGGCGCTGTGGGCCGTGGCAGACCGGCTGGCGCAACCGGAGGGGGAGTTCAGGCCATTTGACCGGGCCGGGCCGTTTGCCATTGCATATGCCCCGCCGGAACAGGCAGTATCGGCCTGACGAGAAGCGCCGCCAAGGCGCCCGTCAAATATCCGGGAGGGACCTAATGGCTGACGGGAAGAAGCTGTCGTCGCTGGACGCGTCGTTTCTCTATCTGGAAACGCCGGAAATGCCGATGCATGTCGGCAGCATGGCGATCTTCCGCCTGCCGGACGACTACAAGGGCGACTTCTTCGAAGACTTCAAGGCGATGATCGTCTCGCGCCTGCACATCGCGCCGATCCTGAAGGCACGGCTGGAGAAGGCGCCGCTCGACATCGACCATCCCTCCTGGGTCGAGGACGACCAGTTCGACATCGACCGTCACATCTTTCGCGCCAGCCTGCCGCAGCCGCGCGACCGTGCCACGCTCGAACGCATCGTCGGCTGGATGCACGCCAAGCTCCTGAACCGCGCGCGCCCGCTCTGGGAGTTCTACGTCTTCGAGGGCATGAAGGACAATGAGGTCGGGCTCTATTCCAAGATGCATCATGCCGCGATCGACGGTGGCGCCGGTGCTGCCCTGACCAACATGATCTACGATATCTCGCAGATCCCGCGGAAGGTCGAGCCGCCGAGGCCGGGAGCGAAGCCCGCTCAGGAGCCGCGTGACATCGCCGCGAACCTGCTCGATTCGTATCAGCAGCTCTTCTCTCAACCGCTCGACGCTTCGCAGACCGCGAAGAACCTGCAGCTTCCGCGTACCGGCAAGAGCGACATCGGCTCGATCCTGTTCGACAACGCGATGTATCAAATCGAAAGCGCGGTGCGCTTCGCCGGCAACATCCCGACCGTGCTCAGAAGCGTCTCCGACGTGCTCGGCAAGATCGCCGATCCCAAGTCGCGGGAGAGCCTCGCCAGCATGGTGTCGCCGCCGACCATGCTCAACAAGACGATCTCGTCGGAGCGGAGCTTTGCCGGCGTGTCGATCCCGCTGTCGCGGGCGAAGGCTCTGGCCAAGCAGGCCGGCGGCAAGCTCAACGACGTGGTGCTGGCGCTCGCCTCCGGCGTGGTCCGGCGCTACCTGCTGCAATATGGCACGCTGCCGGCGAAATCCCTGACGGCGGCCGTGCCGATCTCGCTCCGCGAGGAAGGTAATACGGAGGCCAACAACCAGGTGTTCGGCATGATCTGCTCGATCGCGACCAATATCGAGGATCCCAAGGCACGGCTCGAGGCCATCATCGCGCAGTCGACGAAGTCCAAGGAGATGTCGCACCCGCTGCGCGCACTGATGCCGCAGGTCTCCAACATCTCGATGCTCGGTGCGCCGATGATGGTGCAGATCCTGGCGTTGCTCTACAGCCGCTCGAATCTGTCCGACGTGCTGCCGCCGGCCGCCAACATCACGGTGTCCAACGTACCGGGGCCGCGGCAGACGCTCTATGCTGCCGGCGCCGAGCTGTTGCACATCTTCCCGGTGTCGATCTCGACGCATGGGCAGGCGCTCAACATCACCGTGCAGAGCTATCGCGACCAGCTCGATTTCGGTTTCATCGTCGGCGCCAACATCATTCCGCATGTGCAGGTGATGTGTGACATGCTGCCGGAGGAATTTGCGGCGCTGGAGGCCGCTTACGCACCGCCCGTGGCCGACATCAAGGGCGCCGCCGAATAGGACAATCGTCAGGAATCTTGCAATGATCGAAATGCCGCCGCTCAAGTTCGCGCAGACGAACGGAATCCGCATGCGCTATTACGAAGCGGGCCCAGTGACCGACAAACCGCCGGTGGTGCTGTGTCACGGCTGGCCCGAGCTCGCCTTCTCCTGGCGCCACCAGATCAAGGCGCTGAGCGAAGCCGGCATCCGGGTGATCGCGCCGGACCAGCGCGGCTATGGCGCGACCGACCGGCCCGAGGCGGTCGAAGACTATGACATGGAGCATTTGACCGGCGATCTCGTCGGTCTGCTCGATCACCTGAACATCGACAAGGCGATCTTCGTCGGTCACGACTGGGGCGGCTTCGTCGTCTGGCAGATGCCGCTGCGGCATCCCTCGCGAGTCGCCGGCGTCGTCGGCGTCAACACGCCGCATTGGGACCGCGCTCCGGTCGATCCGATCGCGCTGTTCCGTCAGCGCTTCGGCGACCAGATGTACATCGTCCAGTTCCAGGATCCCGCGCGCGAGCCGGACAGGATTTTCGGCAGCCGCGTCGAGCAGACCTTCGATGCCTTCATGCGCAAGCCGCTGCCGCGCCCTGCGGCCAAACCGGAAGAACCGCCGGTCGCGGGTGTCGGCGCATCGCCCAAAACCAACCTCGCGTTTCCGCAGATGATCGCGGCCTATGATGCCAAGGTGGATCCGCGCACGCCGATCCTCTCGGCGGAAGAGAAGAAGGTGTTCGTCGACACCTTCACGAAGACCGGCTTCACCGGCGGCATCAACTGGTATCGCAATTTTACCCGCAATTGGGAGCGTGCGAAGGGATTGGATCATCACATCCACGTCCCGTCGTTGATGATCATGGCCGAGAACGATGCCGTTCTGCCGCCGTCGGCAGCAGACGGCATGGAAAATCTCATATCCGATCTCGAGAAGTATCTCGTCAAGGACAGCGGCCATTGGACGCAGCAGGAGAAGCCGGAAGAGGTCAGCGCCAAGCTGATCGAATGGCGTAGAAGGCGGTTTGGCTAGAGCTCGTCATCGCGAACTCGTCATTGCGAGGAGCGAAGCGACGAAGCAATCCAGACTGCCTCTGCGGAAATATTCTGGATTGCTTCGCTTCGCTCGCAATGACGACATTGAGGCAGGGGGGACTACATTTCGATGTCATCCAAGAATCGTCTGGATCCGATCCCGCATCCGCCGACCAGGCCGGTGGTCGGCAACATGTTGTCGCTGGACTCGGCTGCCCCCGTGCAGAACCTGACGCGGCTTGCGAAGGAGCTGGGCCCGATCTTCTGGCTCGACATGATGGGTTCGCCGATCGTCGTCGTCTCCGGCCACGATCTGGTCGACGAGCTCTCCGACGAGAAGCGCTTCGACAAGACGGTGCGCGGCGCGCTGCGGCGCGTGCGCGCGGTCGGCGGCGACGGCCTGTTCACGGCCGATACCAGGGAGCCGAACTGGAGCAAGGCGCACAACATCCTGCTGCAGCCGTTCGGCAACCGCGCCATGCAGTCCTATCACCCGAGCATGGTCGACATCGCCGAGCAGCTCGTGCAGAAATGGGAGCGGCTCAACGCCGACGACGAGATCGACGTCGTCCACGACATGACCGCGTTGACGCTGGACACGATCGGCCTGTGTGGCTTCGACTACCGCTTCAACTCCTTTTACCGGAGCGACTATCACCCCTACGTCGAGTCGCTGGTGCGTTCGCTCGAAACCATCATGATGACGCGCGGCCTGCCGTTCGAGCAGCTCTGGATGCAGAAGCGTCGCAAGACGCTCGCTGAAGACGTTGCCTTCATGAACAAGATGGTCGACGAGATCATCGCCGAGCGCCGCAAGAGCGCGGAGGGGATCGACGACAAGAAGGACATGCTCGCCGCGATGATGACCGGGATCGACCGCGCCACCGGCGAGCAGCTCGACGACGTCAACATCCGCTACCAGATCAACACCTTCCTGATCGCGGGCCACGAGACCACCAGCGGCCTGTTGTCCTACACGCTCTATGCGCTGCTCAAGTACCCGGAGATCCTCAAGAAGGCTTACGACGAGGTCGATCGCGTCTTCGGTCCCGACGTCAATGCCAAGCCAACCTACCAGCAGGTGACGCAGCTCACCTACATCACGCAGATCCTGAAAGAGGCGCTGCGGCTGTGGCCGCCGGCGCCGGCCTATGGCATCTCGCCGCTCGCCGACGAGACCATCGGCGGCGGCAAGTACAGGCTCCGAAAGGGCACGTTCACCACCATCCTGGTGACGGCGCTGCATCGTGACACCAGTGTTTGGGGGCCCAATCCCGACGCCTTCGATCCCGAGAATTTCAGTCGCGAGGCTGAGGCAAAGCGGCCGATCAATGCCTGGAAGCCGTTCGGCAACGGCCAACGCGCCTGCATCGGCCGCGGATTCGCCATGCACGAGGCTGCGCTCGCGCTCGGCATGATTCTCCAGCGCTTCAAGCTGATTGATCACCAGCGCTACCAGATGCACCTGAAGGAGACGCTGACGATCAAGCCGGAGGGTTTCAAGATCAAGGTGCGTCCGCGCGCCGATCGCGAGCGTGGCGCCTATGGCGGGCCGGTCGCGGCGG
>NZ_LSIC01000216.1 GCF_001556045.1 Bradyrhizobium sp. CCH5-F6 | reverse complement strand
GTGCCTGACCAAGCCGCTCGATCTCAACCGCCTGCGTTGCGCGCTCGAACTGCCGCAGCGCTCGCCGTCAGCCGCGTCATCTGCCGCGCCGCCGCCCCGGATCACGCCGGAACGAATTGCGCGGGGCCTCGCCGATCACGAGTTCTTCGTCGAATTTCAGCCGAAGATCGCGCTGCGGACCGAGCGAGTCGTCGGCGCAGAGGCTCTCGCACGCTGGCGTACCGCCGAGTTCGGCATGGTCTCGCCCATGGTTTTCATCCCGATCGCCGAGGAGGCCGGCCTCATGCGCGAGGTGACCGACTGCATCCTCTCGTCCGCGCTTTCGCAGGGCCGCAAGCTGATCGAGCGCAATCCCGGCTTCACCATCGCCGTCAACATCTCGGGCTCGCTGATGTCGGACCTGACCCTGCCCGACCGGATCGAGGAGATCCTGCGCCGCGAGAACGTGCCCCCGTCGTCGCTGACGGTGGAAATCACGGAGACCACGGCAATGGCGGACGTCGACCGCGCCAACGACATTCTGGTGCGTCTGCGGCTCAAGAACATCGGTACGGCAATCGACGATTTCGGCACCGGCTATTCGTCGCTCGCGGCCCTGGCGCGGCTTCCGTTCAGCGAGTTGAAGATCGATCAGTCCTTCATCAAGGGCTGCGAATCCGACGACGACATGATGAAGATCGTCGATGCTTCCGTCGCGCTGGCGAAGGCGTTCAACATGAAGGTCGTGGCGGAGGGTGTCGAGAGCTCGCAAGCACTCGAGATCATCCGCAGGATCGGCTGCGACGTCGCCCAGGGCTTCTACTTCGCACCCTCGCTGCGGCGTTCGCGCGCCGAACGATGGATATCGCAGCGCAATTCTCTCGCGGACGAAAAGGCCGCGGCCCCGGCGGCCCTGGCGAGTTGAGACGACGAACCCCGGTCGCGCAGCGACCGGGGTTGCGCCAGCCGACGGCGGTATCAGTAGATCCCGTAGGCGCAGACATTCACGACGCGCACGCGCAGGCCGTGACGGGTGCGGACGAGGCGCTCCTGGTAGCAGTTGCTGACGCCGGTGTTGAGGTAGATACCACCAAAGCCCCAGCCAGGACCCCAGTGGTGATGACCGTGATGATGGTGATGGAATCCGCCGGCCGAGGCGGCGGTGGGGGCGAGAGCGGCCACACCGAGCGAGCCGGCGGCGATCAGACCAAGTGCAAGCTTACGAAACATCTTCATTCTCCATTTGGCGCAGGGCCATTGTTGTGTCCCTGCATCTCGGTCGAGGCGAAACGCGAACGCGTTCATGGCGCCCGGGAAGAATCGTGTTTCAGGAATGTTTCGTCGGCTGCGGCGAGATGCGTCGCGATCTGGCTTTTCGCACCGCGCGATATCGCGCCGCCGTCGCCCGCGTCAGCTCGGTCATCTTGTCGCGGAGGTCGGCGGGCTCCAGCACTTCGGCCTCGGGGCCGAGCCGCAGCAACTCGGCCGCGGCGTGCCACGACGTCTTGCCGACCGGCACTCGCGCAATGCGCCAACCGTCTGCATCAGTGGTGTCCTGGAGCTGCGTGCGTGCCTTCACGTAGGGCTGGCTCAGCGCGTCGAGCAGTTTGACGCCGAACGGCGACAACCGCACGATCGCGACATTGGGATGCATCTCGGCCTCGAGACGCAGGGTCGCGGCCTTCCAATAGGCGGCAAGATCGAAATCGGCAGGACGGTCGAAGCGGTCGTCGAGCGCCGAGCAGTCGAGCACGCGCGCAACGCGATAGGTGCGCACGCTGCCATCGACATCGCCTGCGAGATACCAGCTGCCGCCCTTCAGCACGAGGCCGAGCGGCGCGACGCGGCGCTGCTTCTCCGCGCGCCAGCTGCGGTAGCGGATTCCGATCAGCGTCCCGCGAAGCACCGCGCCGGCAATCGTGCGCAGATGCGTTGGTTCTTCCGTCTCGCCGAACCAGCCCGGGGCGTCCAGGTGGAAACGCTCCTGCATCCGCCCGGCGTCCTCGCGCAGATTCGCGGGCAGCGCCGCCATGAGCTTGTTCTGCGCGGCAATCATCGCCGCATCCAACCCGAGCGCTGCGGCCGGGCCGGGCAGGCCCGCCAGGAACAGCGCGCCTGCCTCGCTCTGCGACAGTCCGTTCAGCCGCACGCGATATCCGTCGAGCAGGCGATAGCCGCCTTCCGCGCCGCGGTCGGCGTAAACAGGAATGCCCGAGGCGGCGAGCGCGTCGATGTCGCGATAGATCGTGCGCACCGAGACCTCGCAGGCCTCCGCGAGCTCGGGCGCGGTGACCTGCCCCCTGGCCTGGAGGGTGGTGAGGATCGACAGCATCCGGCTCGCGCGCATGAACCCTTAAACCATACCTGACAGGAGATGTCAGGTATGGTCCGCTACAAGCAGCCCCAGCGCCAGCCGGCCCAGATGGAGACTGCCATGACCGATCCGAACCGCATCACGCTGTATTATTCGCCGCAGACGCGCGCCACCGGCACGCGGGTGCTGCTGGAGGAACTGCGGGCTCCTTACGCTCTCCACGTTCTCAACATGAAGGCCGGCGAGCAGCGCTTGCCCGCCTATCTCGCCATCAATTCGCTCGGCAAGGTGCCGGCGATCCGCCATGGCGAAGCGCTGGTGACGGAGCAGGTCGCCATCACGATCTATCTCGCCGACCTGTTCCCGCAGGCCGGCCTCACGCCTGCCCTGAACGATCCGCTGCGCGGCCCCTATCTGCGCTGGATCGCGTATTACGGGTCGTCGTTCGAGCCGGCCCTGATCGACAAGTTCATGCAACGCGAGCCGGCGCCGATCACGCAATCGCCCTACGCCGATTACGACACCATGCTGAATGCGCTCGAGGCGCAGCTGTCGAATGGGCCGTATCTGCTCGGCGAGCGCATGACGGCCGCCGACGTGTTGTGGGGCGTCGCGTTCAGCTGGACCATGATGTTCGGCATCGTGCCGAGAAAGGACGTGTTCGTCCGCTATGCCGAACGCATGACGGCGCGACCGGCGTTCCAGCGCATCAATGCGGCGGATGCGGAGATGGCGGCGGAGCATGCCAAGGCTGCGGGAGGCTGAGGCGGCAAGCGCCGCGATCTCCGCTGTCGTCCCAAGGGTACGCGCAGACCCGGGACCTATAGTCACAGGATGTTGCGAAGACTCGGAGTTGCATCGTGCGGCGGCATTGTCCGCCACAGGCCCTCAGAACCGTGGCGGCTGCTTTTCCGCGAACGCCTTGATGCCTTCCTTGATCTCGTCGCCGCGCATGCTGTCGCGGTGGCGCCGGTCGGCGGCTGCCTCATCAAGCTCATTGCGGGCGAACTCGTTGATCGCACGCTTCATGCCGCGCATTGCCTGCGGCGCGTTGCCGGCGAGGATCGCGGCGAGCTCGTCGACCTCCTCGTCCAGCAATTCCACCGGCACCATCGCAGTGAGATAGCCGATGCGCAGCATCTCCGGGGCGCTGATCTTCTGCGCGGTCAGGAACAGTCTCTTCGCATTGTCCACGCCGAGGCGGGTCACGAAGCGTTTGATGCCGCTCGGATAGTAATGCAGCCCGAGCCGCGCCGCCGGCATGAACATCTCGGCGGTATCGACGCCGACGCGGAAATCGCAGGCCAGCGCCAGGTCGGTCGAGCCGCCATAGACGCCGCCGTTGAGCCGGCAGATGGTCGGTACGCCCAGATCCTCCAGCCGGTTGACGACCACCTCGAAGGCCGAGCCCGCGCTCTGCTGCTCGCTCGCGCTGACCGCGCGCTCGGCCACCGAATTGAGATCGTAGCCGGCAGAGAAGGCGCGTCCGGTGCCGGTCAGCACCAGGACGCGAATATCAGGATCGGTTTCCACCCGGTCGAACAGTCTCGTCAGTTCGCCGAGATCCTCCGCCTGGAGCCGGTTGAGATGTTTCGGTCTGTTGAGGCGGATGGTGGCGCGTGCGCCGGTGATTTCGAGCAGGGGGCCGGTGGCTGCGTCGGCTGTGTCCGACATTCTCGTCTCCATTGTCGGCGCCAAGGTGCCTGCCCGGGCCGAGGCCGTCAATGACGGGGCGCCGGCAGCTTCATTGGCGCCGCTGCGCCGTGCCTGCCGGTCCGTCGCCGTCGTCGGCGGAATGCTTATCTGAAATGCGGTGGGTCGTCGTAGCCGCGGCGGCTGCTGAAGAACAGCAGGACCATCAGTCCGACGCCGACGATGACGGAAAATCCCGCGCCCAGCGCCAGCGCCACGTAGCCTTCCGTCGGGATCGGCTCACCTTCAACCGCCATTGCGGCGTAGGCGAAGTAGCCGGCCGCCGCCAGCATTGCCAGAAGGAGGATGATGAGGAGTGCACGCATGCCGCGTTCTCCGGTTGCAGCCGGAAACCAACGGTTGCGGGTCGAGGCGGTTCCTCGGTTTCGGCGCTCGATTTACCGGGATGAAAGTCGGCCAGACCTGGAGCCGCCGCAACCTGTGGATCAGGCGCTCTGGGCGGTCTTCACCACCACGACATTGCTGTCGTCCGGCTGGGGCGGGCCGGCATCGCGCACCGTCTTGTCAGCTTCGCCGGCATGACGTTTCAAGTAGTCGCGGCGCATGCCGATCTCGTCGCGAACGAATTCATAGCCGAGCTTGAAAGTGTCCAGCCCGTCGGTACTGATCGTGCCGTCTCTGAGGCCGATAACGGCGCCGCGCAGGATCGCTTCCAGCTCGTCCTGGAGACATTCGAGCTGATCCAGCGAATGGGCATGCTCGATCCGCTCGCCGATGTCGAGGATGGCCGTGGAGAGCTCGCTGGCCTTCTCCGGCGCGATCCTCGTGATCTTGGCGTAGATCGCGGCGAAGATCGAACCGATGATGCTGAGCGCGGCAACGCCCACATACATCAGGTCGCTGTACTTATCCATGAACGACTTGGTGTCGTCGTTGATGTAGTCGGCGGCGCCCCGGTGAGCGATCACGAACGCATCCTTCTCGACGGAGGCCGGCTCTATCCTGGTGGCGAAGCCGTTGTCGAGCCCGAGCGCGGACTTGTTCTCGTAGACGATCCGCGCGAGCTCCCCTGCCGTGGTCGGGGACATTCTGGATTGTGCGACCAGGAGCCATTCGAGCCCGATCGTGTCGAGATCGTCGTCGGGGATTTGCGGAGATGTCGACAACGTGCCTGCCGTCAGCGTCTCGCCGGAGATGCCGGGGAATTTGCGGGCCAGCGTCTTGGCTTCGTCGATGGCATTCAGCGTGAAGCCGCCGCGTCTGGCGACTTGTTCATAGGACTTGTCCCTGACAGCCCTGGAGGCGTGGACGATGGCAATCACCGCGCCAAAGCCATTTGGAGGGGCAAACAGCCTGTCGAGCGTTGCGCCCTGCGGCGCCATTTGGACCCTCGCAGCCTCGGGGCCGGCGGGGACTTCGAGGATGCTACGGACGAAGGCGAGCGAGGCGTCGTTCTCGGCGACGACCGCGACTTTCTTCTTCCTCAGCTCGGAGAGGGACTTGATCTTCTTGTTGCCGGGCCCGAGCAACAGCACGAGATCGTGCTCTAGGATCGCGAGCGTGCGCGCCCGCAGCGGCACCTTGGCGTCCGTGCGCAGCACGGCGAGGTCGGCCTGCTTGCGGTCGAACTGCGCGACCGCCTTGGCGTTGTCCGCGTGGTTGACGATCTCGATCCGGACGCGGGAGGCATTGTTCTTCAGCACCGTGGCGAGTTTGGCCGCGAACAGCGCCTCGTCACTGTTGGGAGCGCCGACGGCAAAGGTCAGCGTCTCCGAATTGTGCAGCAAGGCGCGGCCGGCCCAGACGGTGGCGAACGACAACAGCAGGGTCAGCACGACGTAGAGCAGGACTTGCTGCTGATTGGTCTTGATCACCTTGGGACGCCGGGGTGGCGGCGGTGTCAATGATGCGGTCGGGCCCTCAGTACTCATGGCAGCACTCTGGCCTTGTACTCGGACGGCTTGCGGCTTTTGGCCGGGCGCCTTGCAATCGTAAACGTCTGAAAAAAGAACGGTATTTTCTGTCACCGATGATAGCGCGGAGGTGACGGAATGCAAATTTCGAGCCGAAGGTAACCTTACTCGACGCTGGCGCGGCGATTGGTCGTCCTATCACCAGTTAGCCACAGTTGGCGATTTTCCGGTTCCCCCCGGCTGCATTCCGCCGCGAGAGATGTCATAAATCACGCGTCCCGGCGATTTTGACCGGTCCAAGAAGAAGTTGCGCTGAACGCTCCAAATTCTTCTCGTCACGTCAATGAGGCGTCAGCTTGTCGTTTCCACCCATGTCATCGGCGATTCCGGTTGAAGCGCTCATTGGCTGGATGTTGCTGCTCACGTTCAAGCACATCATCGGCGATTTCGTTCTCCAGACCGCCTGGATGGCGCACGGCAAGGACCAGAAACATGGTTGGGCCCTGCCGCTCCTGGTGCACTGCCTCGTTCACCTCGCGGTTGCGCTGCCGCTGATCCTGATCGTGGCCCCGAAATTCTGGTTCGTGGCGTTCATCGACTTCGTGATCCATATCACGATCGACCGCGCCAAGGGGTTCGTCTCCGCGAATTTCGGCGTCGACCTTGCGCATCCCTGGTTCTGGACCCTGATCGGCTTCGATCAGGCGCTGCATCACCTTACCGGGTTCGGCCTCTCCATCTTCATGGCGGCGAACTGACTGCTGCCCTCTTGCGGCGTCTGGCTGGAAGCTATCGCGTGCATCACGAATGGTCGTCATGCCCGGGCTTGTCCCGGGCATCCACGTTCTTCGTGCCGCTTGGTTCTCCGTGGATGGCCGGGACAAGCCCGGCCATCACGCTGGGAGAGCATTTGCGCCCCCGGCGCCTCTGATTCGCGGCCGCGGCGCAAGCACTCCGGGTGACTACCGGGCCGCGTGGTTAACCTTTCATTAGAGAATTGCGCGGCATCTTCCTGACACGAGGGAGAACTGCAATGTTTTCAAGCCGCGACGCCTTTGAAAGCGATTTCTGCCCGGTCCGCGACGAACTCCTTGGCGAGATGTATCGCGCCAGCGAGAGTGGGCTGCCGAGGCTGGTTGAGAGTGTTTCCCCTGACGCGCGCGCGAAGCTGGCGCTGTTCTGCTACCGGCGCAGCCATTTGCACTCGCTGGCGGTCGCGATCGCCGCAAGCTGCAGCGAGCGCGACCTGATCGAGAATGGCGGCCGCGTCGGCTCGACGCTCTACGCGCTGTCGCGCGAAAGCACGGCGAAATCCTCGCCGTCGCTGTCGGGCGGGCGCAAGCCGATCACGCTGTCGACCAAGCCGCTCTCGGTGCTCGCACCGCTCGATGACGAGCTCGACGACGAGATCGGCGAAGCCGTTCCCGCCTAAGCGACCTCTATCGCAGGCAAGCCAAACTTCCGCCGCGCCATCGCGCATTCGGCGTCGCCCGGCATGCAGGTGCGGCAAACCTCCGGCCGCACGGCATAGATTCCGCAGGCCGTCATCTTTCCGATCTCTCCCTGCAAGGCCGAGCAGCGATCGCCCTCGCAGCGCATGCCGGACTGGCGTTCGTTGACCAGCGATTCGGGAATGGCGGCAAGCTCCTCGTCGCTCTCGATCGAGAAGCGCGGCCAGTTCGCCGAATAACCGCAGCAGGCGCCGCAGCCCTGGCAACAGCTCGACAGATCGTGGGGCGTGGTCCGTTCCATCCTCGTCACGTGTCCTTCGGCGGGCCCCAGACCAGGCTCTGCCGCCATCTTGCCCGCAGCACGTCGCGCCGCTCCGGATATTTCTCGTCGAGATAGGTCGCCTCGACCACACGGTCGGTGCGGAAGCTGCGGAAGTCGCCGCGCAGCTCGCACCAGGCCGCCAGCAGCCGCACCGCTTCGAGATAGCCGACCGAAATCGGCCAGATCACGCGTTCGCTGGGGCGGCCTTGCTCGTCGCGATAGCGCAGCATGATCTTCTTGCCTTCGTGGATCTGGGTGCGGGTGCGCGCCATGTCCAGGCGGTCCGGCTCCCTGTTCCAGCTCGGCCGCGCCCGGCTCGCCGGCTCCAGCACGAAGGGCCGCAGGCGCTCAGGCACGGTGTCGGCGATCTTGGCCATCAAGTCCTCGGCCGCGCGCGCCAGCGTGGAGTCGGCGTGGCCCGCGACCCATTGTGCACCCAGCACCGCCGCCTCGATCTCGTCGGGTGTCAGCATGAGCGGCGGGAGGTCAAAACCCTTTTCCAGGATGTAACCCATGCCGGCTTCGCCGCGGATCGGCACGCGCTGGCCGATCAGTGTCGCGATGTCGCGGTAGATGGTGCGCTTCGAGGTCTCGAGCTCGGCCGCAATCGCGTCCGCCGTCAGCGGCTTACGCGTGCGCCTCAGCACCTGGATGATTTGAAACAGCCGGTCGGCGCGTCTCATGACGGGTCTCTTGTCGCTGCTTTTTAGGTGGTCTTTTCAGAAGGCGGCGCGCGGCTGCTGACAGAAGGTTGGCAGCAGGGGAGTTCTATACCGGGACAACACATCGACTGAAGAGGATTTGTCCATGATCATTCCAACCCATTTCGGCCCGGCCGGCCCGTTGTGGCGGAGCCAGCCTTTCCAGGTCCAGGCGTGGCAGGCTTGGGCATTCAGCCGCCTCGTTTCACTTGATTCCACGGTCGTCGACCTCCGCCTTGCGCTCGCGACCGCCGTGACGCGCTCGTTGATCCATGCCGCGGATGCGCTGGTCCGCCAACTGATGGGTCGCGCCTGGCGAGGAGCCCGCTTCGCAGAAGATATCACGGCTGCTGCCACCATGGTGGCAGCAGCCGACCGCTAGGTTCCATCAACTCGTTCGACAGGTTCAGGAGAGCTTGCATGATCACGCTTTACGGTTTCGGCGCCGGCTTTGGCCTGCCGGAAATCAGCCCCTTCGTCACAAAGACGGAGGTGCAGCTCAAGATGGCGGGACTGCCCTACCGGAAGGAGCGGGCGATGCCGCCCGCTTCGCCGAAGGGTCAGCTGCCCTTCATCGACGACGGCGGCGAGGCGGTGGCCGATTCCACCTTCATCCGCGCCCATATCGAGCGCCGCTACGGCTTCGATTTCGACGCGGGACTCTCGTTGCAGGAACGCGCGCAGGCCTGGGCGTTCGAGCGCATGATCGAGCATCACGTCTATTGGGCGCTGGTCGGCGCGCGCTGGGTCGATCCGGTCAACTTCGCCAAGGGCCCTGCGCATTTCTTCGATGGCGCGCCGGAGCACAACCGCGAGAAGCTGCGCGAGGACGCGCAATTCCGCGTCGCCGAGAACTATCTGCTTTCCGGGCTCGGCCGCCATGCGCCCGATGACGATGTCGATCTCGCGGTGCGCTCGCTGTTCGCGCTGTCGGTGCAGCTCGGAGACAAGGCGTACATGATGGGCAACAAGCCCTGCGGCGTCGATGCCACTGCCTTCGGCGCGCTGGCGGGGATCCTGACGCCCTTCTTCGAATCGGCCTTGCGCGAGCGCGCCGAAGGATTTCTGAACCTCACCGCCTATGTCGACCGCATGATGGACAATTACTATCCGGAGTTCGCCTGGACCCCGCTGCGGCAGGCGGCTTAGCGTTCGGTGCAGCCACGGGCTCGATGCACCTCTCCCGCTTGCGGGAGAGGTCGACGCGAAGCGTCGGGTGAGGGTTCTCTCCGCTAGGGGATTTTTTCTCTAAGCCTTGGCAATCCCAACGCGGCGACACCCTCTCCCCAGCCCTCTCCCGCAAGCGGGAGAGGGAGCGCACCGCCACCGGCGCACCGCCTATTCTCAACGCCAAAACAAAAAGAGCCGGCTCTGTGAGCCGGCTCTCGTCGTCTCAAACCCTTCGCAGCGGCTACTTCACCAGCGTGTACTTGCCGTCCTTCACCGTGAGCAGGATGCGCGAGCGCTCGTCGAGGCCGTAGCGGTCCTTTTCGGTGAAGTTGTAGACGCCCTGGCTCGCCGCCAGCTCCTTCTCCGTCAGCAGCGCCTGGCGAATGGCTTCGCGGAATTCCGGCGTGCCAGGTTTTGCGGTTTTCAACGCCGTGGGGATCACGCGCTTGAGGATTTCGAACGCGTCATAGGAATGGCCGGCGAACTGGCTGCGGCTGTTGGGCCCATATTTGGCTTCATAGGCCGAGTTCAGCGCGAGGCCCGGCTTCTTGGTAAGGGCGCTGTCTGGCTGGTCCTCGGGGTCCATGACCGGACCGGAGGCCATCAGCACGCCCTCCGCGGCTTTGCCGGCGATGCGGATGAAGTCCATGCTGGCGGCACCGTGGGTCTGGTAGATCAGGCCCTTGTAGCCGCGCTCACGCAGCTCGGTCTGCGGCAGCGCGGCTGCGGTGCCGGAGGCGCCGACCAGGATCGCGTCGGGATTGGCTGCGACCAGCTTCAGCACCTGTCCGGTCACCGAGGTGTCCGGACGGGCAAAACGCTCCTCGTCAACGATGGTCATGCCCATCGGCACGGCCTGAGCCTTGAGGTCGTTGAACCAGAGGTCGCCGTAAGAATCGGAATAGCCGATGTAGCCGAGCGTCTTCACGCCCTTGGACTTCATGTGATCGTACAGCACCTTGCCCACGATCGGAATCGGCTGCGGCATCGCGACCGACCACTTCATGCGCTCGGGCGTGATCGGGAAGGGCGCCAGGCCGAAATGCGGGATGCCGGCCTCGTTGGCAACGTTGGAGACCGCTATGGTCGGCGGCGTCAGCGCCGAACCCATGATGATGTCGGCCTTGGATTCGGTCACGAAGCGGCGGGCGTTGGTTGTCGCGGTGGTTGGATCGCCGCCGTCGTCGAGCACGATCACCTTCAGCGGCACGCCGCCGATCTCCTTCGGCACGAATTCCAGCGCGTTGCGCTCGGGAATGCCGAGGGCTGCGCCCGGGCCGGTCGTGGTGGTGGTGATGCCGATGGTGATTTCGCTGGTCTGGGCGAGCGCAGGCAATGCGGGCAGCGCCAGCGCGGCCGCAGTGATGGCAGCGGTCAAATAAAAGCGTTTCATCTGTTCCTCCCTTGACGTGTTTCTTTGAAAGCAGAAATCGGGGGGTAATTCAGCCCCCTCTTTTGGTGATGCGGCGATTTAGCTCCGGGCTCTAGCTCCCCGTGAATTTGGCTACCATTTCCGCCGGGAACGGTGCCGATTTCAGCTTGTCGGGGTTAACGGGGTCGCGGCCGACGAGGACGCGGGTCTCGAACCCCTCGATCGCCAGCGCCTCGCCCTTGTAGACGTTGTGCTTCACCTCGAAGCTCGAGCGCTTGATGCTCTCGATCTTGGTTTCGATGGTGATCCAGTCGCCATAGGTCGAGGGGATGTAAAACTTGGCCCGCGTGTCGACCATGGGAATGCCCACCAGGCCGTATTTGCGGACCAGGTCCTGCTTGGAGAAGCCGGCGACCTCGAACAGGGTCGAGGTCGAATCGTCGAACATCGCGAAATAGCGCGGGTAATAGACGATGTTGGCGGGGTCGCAATCGCCCCACTGGATCTGGACCTCGCGCCGGTTCACGAACATGCGGGGCGCCTTATTTCGGCGCCATGCGCAGCGAGCCGTCGAGGCGCACCACTTCGCCGTTCAGGTAGGCATTCTCGACCATGTGCAGCGCGAGTGCGGCGAACTCGTCGGCATTGCCGAGCCGGCGCGGGAAGGGGATCGCGGCGGCGAGCGAGTCCTGGGCCTCCTGCGGCAGGTTGGCGAGCAGCGGCGTGAGGAACAGGCCGGGCGCAATCGTCAGCACGCGGACGCCGAACTGCGCGAGCTCGCGCGCGATCGGCAAGGTCATGCCGACGATGCCGCCCTTGGATGCCGAATAGGCGGATTGCCCGATCTGGCCGTCATAGGCGGCGACGGAGGCGGTGTTGATGATGACGCCGCGCTCGCCGGTCGCCTGCGGCTCGAGCTTGGACATCTCCGTCGCGGCGAGGCGCAGCATGTTGAAGGTGCCGATCAGGTTGACCTTGATCACCTTGTCGAAATCGGCGAGCGCCATCGGGCCGTCGCGGCCGACCACGCGCTTGGCAACGCCGATGCCGGCGCAATTGACCAGCACGCGGGCCGGGCCGTGGGCCTTCGCCGCTTGCGCGATCGCGGCTTCAGCGGAAGCCGCATCGGACACGTCGCAGGTCACCGCGACGCCCTTGATCTCGGCGGCGACGGTTTCCGCGAGCTTGGTGTTGAGGTCGCACACAGCGACCTTTGCGCCCTGCGCCGCCAGCTTGCGCGCGGTCGCAGCGCCCAGTCCCGATGCGCCGCCGGTGACGATGGCTGCCTGATCCTTCAACAACATGGCGTTCTCCTTTGGCGATGATTTTACCCGACCGATATCACACGGTTCGATGGATTGGCAGCGTAGAGCTCCTCGATCAGCTCGCCGCGATGCTCCAGCACCGCGCGCTGATTGATCGAGCCCTTGTCGGTGACCTCGCCCTTGTCGATCGACAGCGGCGTGTCCATCAGGATCGCGCGCGTGATCCGTGTCGAGGAGCCCGTGGCCGAGGCGAGAAAACCGGTCAGGCGCTCGCGAAACGCCTCGCGCACCAGGCGGTCGCGTGTCGCGACGACGAGATCGTCGGTCGGCAGCGTCGGGTTGATCAGCCGGCAGCCGTCGAGATCGAGCACCACGAGCGCCGAAATCTCGTCGCGGTTGATGCCGGCGATGACGACGTCGCGCACCAGCGGCGCACAGGCCGCCACGAAGCGCGCCCGCAGGGGGCCGACGCTGACCCAGGTGCCGCTGGCGAGCTTGAAGTCTTCGCCGATCCGCCCGTCGAAATCGAAGCCGGCGTTGAGATCGTCGGGATCGGCCGGCTTGAGCGCATCGCCGAGCTTGTAGAAGCCTTCCTCGTCGAACGATTTTGCCGTGATGTCGGGCTGGCGCCAGTAGCCGGGCATCACGTTCGGCCCCTTGCAGCGGACCTCCAGCTTGCCGTTGTTCGGCACCAGCTTGGCGTCGTTGCCCGAGACGGGCAGGCCGACATGGCCGGAGCGGCTGGTGCGCGGATTGACCGACATGAAGAACGGCGCAGTCTCGGTGGCGCCGAGGCCGGTCAGCATGGGCACGCGGTAGCCTTTTTCCTTCACCGCGAGCTCGTCGAGGCTGTTCCAGACGAACGGCGAGAGCGCCGCGCCCGAGAAGAACATCGCATGCAGCCGGTCGAAGAACCTTGCGCGCAGGCCCTGGTCGTCGCGCAGGTAAGGCAGCAGCGATTCGTAGCCCTTGGGCACGTTGAAATAGACGGTTGGCGAAATCTCCTGGAGATTGCGCACGGTCTCCTCGATGCCGCCGGGCACTGGCTTGCCGGCGTCCAGATACATCGAGCCGCCGTTGTAGAGCGTCAGCCCGATATTGTGGTTGCCGCCAAAGGTGTGGTTCCAGGGCAGCCAGTCGATGATGACGGGCGGCTCGTCCTTGAGGAAGGCGAGTGTCTCGCGCAGCATCACCTGGTTGGCGCAGATCATGCGCTGGGTGTTGATGACGGCCTTGGGGTTGCCGGTCGAGCCCGAGGTCAGCAGGAATTTCGCGATCGTATCAGGCCCGATCCGGCCGTGGACGTCGTCGAGATCGCCGCGGATCGGCGTCGCCATGAGGTCGGCGAGCAGGGTGACGTCGCGGCCCGGCACGCGGCCGTAGGACGCCGCGATCTCGGTGCCGAGCGAGACGTTGGCGGCGAGCGCGTCGGCGAATTTGTCGGCTTCCTCGGCGAAGACGAGGCCGGGCGTCAGCAGCTTCATCAGATAGGACAGCTTGCCGTAATCCTTCGACACCAGCGAATAGGCCGGCGACACCGGGCAGAACGGAACGCCGGCATAGAACGCGCCAAATGCGAGCAGGGCGTGGTCGATCGAATTGCCGGAGAGGATGACGACAGGTCGCTCTGCGGACAATCCGCGCGCAATCAGGCTCGAGGCGATGTGCCGGCTCGCGATGAGCAGCTCGGCATAGGTGATCTTGCGCCAGCCGCGGCCGCCTTCGCGCTCGGCCATGAAAACGCGGTCCGGCGTCGTATTCGCCCAATGATGCAGGCGATCGGTGATGCGGAGGGGATAGTCGCCGAGCGGCTGCTTGGGCCGCAGGTAAATCGTGCCGTCGTCGCGCCGCTCGATGTTGACGACGGGATCGCCGAACGAGATGGGCCGCAGCGGGAAAGTGCTCGCGCCGCGCTCCGTGCTGGAAGAGGACGGCTGCGCGTTCATGGCTTTGGCTTCACCTTCGCGGTCTTGTGCTCGAGGAATTCGCGGATCCGGCGCTTGGCTTCCTTGTCGCTCTGCGCGACGGTCGCCATGAGCGATTCCATCAACAGGCCCGTCTGCGGATTGGCCTCCGCGATCATCGGCAGCGCCTGGAGCACGGCAAAGTTCGTCAGCGGCGCGTTGGAGGCGACCTTGGTCGCAAGCTCCAGCGCCTTGCCGAGCCCGTTGCCGGCCTCCGTCAGATATTGTGCGAAGCCGTAGGACGCGCCCTCGGTCGCGCTATAGACGCGCCCGGTCAGCATCATGTCCATCATCCTGGCGACGCCGATCAGCCGCGGCAGCCGCACCGAGCCGCCGCCGCCGACGAAGATGCCGCGCTGCCCCTCGGGCAGGGCGAAATAGGTCGAGGGCTCGGCGACGCGGATATGCGCGGCACAGGCGAGCTCGAGGCCGCCGCCGATCACGGCGCCCCTGAGCGCGGCGATCACGGGCACGCGGCTGTACTGGATGCGGTCGAACACCCGGTGCCACATCTGGGAATGGAGCAGGCCGCCGGTCGCGTCGTGCTCGGTCAGCTCGGACAGGTCGAGACCTGAGGAGAAATGGTCGCCGATGCCGTGGATCACGACCGCGCCGATGTCCTCGGGCAGGTTCGCAAAACACTCGCCGATTTCCAGGATGATGCCGTCATTGAGCGCATTGCGCTTGGCAGGCCGGTTCAGACCAACGGTCAGAACCCGGTCCGCCCTCTCGATCCGGAGCAGCCCGGACGGGCCCGCGGCAGCGGTCTCGGCGTTTCCCTGTGTCATTTGCGTCCTTGTCAGAATAGTTATGTTGTATAACGAATTCTGGGGGAGTCAAGGTGGACGATATCACCCCCGGGGCAGGGATTGGATTGCTGGGGCCTGACCCGGCGGTCAGAGGCTTCGGGGAGTATTTGACATGCTGCTGTTGCCACATCCTCCGTCATTGCGAGCGCAGCGAAGCAATCCAGAATCTTTCCGCGGAGGGACTCTGGATTGCTTCGCTGCGCTCGCAATGACGCGGTGGCAGCCCCTCACATGACCTGGTGCACGTCGATGACCACGCGATCCGCGTGCCGCGCGGCTGAGCCGACGAAGATGTGCTCCATCAGCCAGCGATACTTCTCGTGGCCGGTCTCGAATTTCGGCACGGTGCGGAAATAGATCAGCTTGGGATCGACCGGCTCGCCGCGCTTGAGCTTCTGCAACAGCTCGACCGGACCGAAGCGCATGCCCTTGTTCTCGACATAGACGATCGCGCCGTCGTCGGTCTCGAAGGCGTATTTCGCTTCGAGATCGATCAGCTCGTTGGGGCGGATGGTCTGGAAATCGGCGCCGAAGGGCAGCACCTTGCCCGTGATCGCGCCCGTCACCTCGCCGCCGATGATCGGAATGATGCGCCGAACGCCGATCCCCGTCTCGCCGGCGGTGACGACGTCGCCGATGCGGGCGGTGATGGTGAAGACGTATTTGGTTTCGAGGGTAGGGGGCATGTGTCACCTCCAATTTATCGCGGCAGCGGTGCTGCCTTTCCTTCTCCCCTTGTGGGAGAAGGTGGCGCGAAGCGCCGGATGAGGGGTTGCGTCCGCGAATTCTGACGCGAAAGATTCACTCGCGGAGAGAGACCCCTCACCCGTCACGCCGCTGCGCGGCGAGCCACCCTCTCCCACAAGGGGAGAGGGAACAACAGCACGTCGCGTGGCGCTTTGCATTTCCTAGTTCGCCATCATCCGCGTCGGCAGCCAGGTCGCCAGCAGCGGGAAGGCGATCAGGATCACGAGGCGCACGAGGTCGGTCGCCACGAACGGGATCACGCCCTTGAAGATGGTGGTGAAGGAGACGTCCTTCACCACGCTTTTTATGACGAAGACGTTCATGCCCACCGGCGGATGGATCAGGCCGAGCTCGACGGTCATCACGATGATGACGCCGAACCAGATCGGGTCGAAGCCGAGATGCATGATCACGGGAAAGATGATCGGCACGGTCAGGATGATCATGGCCATGGCGTCCATCAGGCAGCCGAGCACAAGATACATCACCATGATCAGCGCGAGCACGCCGTAGGGGCCGAGGCCGAGGCCGGTGAGGAATTCCGTGACCTTCTGCGGCGTCTGCGTCATCGTCAGGAAGTAGCCGAAGATCAGGGCGCCGATCAGCACGGTGAACACCGCGGCCGCGGTGCGCGTTGCCTGCAGCAGCGAGGCCAGCACCTTCTCGCGATCGAGCCGGCCCGTCAGCACGCCGATGATGAAGGCGCCGGTGGCACCGACGCCGCCGGCTTCCGTCGGGGTGAAGCGCGGCAGGAAGGGCAGGCCGTAGAGGCCGCCGATCACGAAGATGAACAGCAGCACCGGCGCCCAGATGTCCTTCAGTCCGGCAAAGCGTTCGCGCCACGATGTCGCCTTGCCCTTGGGCAGGAAATCGGGGCGGAAATGGCCGATCAGGAAGATCGTGATCATGTACATGGTCATCGCCAGAAGGCCGGGAATGATGCCGGCGATGAAGAGTTTTCCGATGTCCTGCTCGGTGATGATGCCATAGACCGCGAGCACGGTGGAAGGCGGCAGCATTGCGCCCAGCGTGCCGCCGGCCGCGATCACGCCGGTGGCGAAGGACTGCGGATAGCCGAACCGGCGCATCTCGGGATAGGCGACGGCGGAGAAGGTCGCGGCGGTCGCGACCGATGAGCCGCAGATCGCGGCAAAGCCGCCGCAGGCGCCGACGGTGGCGATGCCGAGCCCGCCGCGCAAATGGCCGACGAAGCCGTTGGCGGCGCGGAACAGCTCGCGGCTCATGCCGGAATTGCTGACGAAGGAGCCCATCAGCAGGAACATCGGGATGACGCCGAACGTGTAGTCGGTCACCGTGCGCATGGTGACCTGGCCCACCATCTTCAGCGCCGGCGTCGAACCGACGAGGTAGCTGAAGCCGGTCACGCCGACGAGGCCCATCGCCATGCCGACGGGCACGCGAAGCAGCATCAGGACGAACAGCGATACGAAGCCGATGACGGCGACGGCGTCGGTACTCATGGTCACTCCGTCACCTTGATCTTCGGTTCTTGCATGTCTTCGGGGTGGAAGATGAGCCGGTACGTACGGATCGCGATCAGCAGCACGGCGCAGACGTCGCCGATCCAGGCGACGAGAAAGAAAGGCCAGGTCGGCATGTGCAGGTCGAAGGTCTGGACGTTGTCGTTGTAGGTCAGCCGCACCTTGTCGAACAGCGTCCAGGTCTGCACCGTCACGACGAACAGCAGCACCAGCGTCGCGAACACGTCGATCATGCGCTGGTAGCGCGGCCCGACATTGGCCCAGATCAGGTCCACGGTGATGTGGGTGCCGCGATAGGAGGTCGCGGCGATGCCCCAGAAGATGAGGATGCCGAGCAGCATGCGGCCGATGTCGAAACTGTCGGGAATCGAATAGTTCAGCGTGTTGCGCAGCAGCACCGACAGGAAGATGTCGAGCGCGACGATGCCGACGAAGCCGGCCGCGATCCATTCGATCGAGTCGATCACGCGATCCATCCAGGCGCGCTTCATGGGTGTGTCCTGTGTGATGTCATTCTCGCTCTCGATTCCGGCGGTGTCCTTCGCCTCTCCCCGCGTGCGGGGAGAGGCCGGAATGCGCGCTGAAAGCGCGGATTCCGGGTGAGGGGGACTCTCCGCGAGTCCAGCTGTCACTGTCCTTGCGGAGACTCCCCCTCACCCCAACCCTCTCCCCGCAAGCGGGGAGAGGGAGGGCAAGCGTCGTGCGCTCCTAACGGCTTACTTGCAGAACAACGGCGGCGAGAATGTCCCTCGCCGCCGCGCTCCTTGACGAAGCCCTACTCCGCCAGCGCGTTGTACTTCTTCAGCGATGCCTTCAGCTCCGCGAGCGCCGCATCGGGATCGGCGCCGGCCTTCTTGGCATTGTCGCCCCAGGTCTTGACCAGCGGCTCGGCGGCCTTCTTCCAGGCGGCGGTCTGCTCGGCCGTCAGCTTGTAGACCTCGTGACCGGATTCCGCCTTCACCTTGGCAATGCCGGCATCCTCGAACTTGCCCCAGTGCTCGCCGACCACGCCCGCCATTTCGACCGAGCAGTTCTTGTCGATCGCGGCCTTCTGCTTGTCGGACATCGCATTGTACTTGTCCTTGTTGATCACGAACACGAAGGTCGTGGTGTAGAGCGGCGCCTCCATGTCGTATTTGGTCACCTTGTCGATGCCGAACAGAACCAGGGAGCCCCAGGGGAAGGTGACGCCATCGGCGACGCCGCGCTCGATGATGTCGCGCACTTCCGGCGCCGAAGACTGCACATTAGTGCCGCCGAGCGAGGTGACGAAGTTCGCCATGGTGGCGTGCGCGGGGCGGATCTTCATGCCCTTCACGTCCTCGGGATTGACGATCTTCTTGGTCTTGGAGTGGAAGGAGGAGGGCGAGTGGACGAAGGCGAGGCAATATTTGACGTCCTTCATCTCCTTCTCGGCATATTTGCGGTACCAGGCGTCGAGCCCCATCGAGCCGCCCTTGGCGTCCGAGATCAGGAACGGCAATTCCCCGGCGCCGATGACCGGGAAGCGGCCGGGCTGATAGCCGGGGTTCACATAGGTGACGTCGGCAATGCCGTCGCGCGCCATGTCGTAATGATCGAACGCCTTGCCGAGCTGCTGGGCCGGAAACACCTTGCCCTTGATGGTGCCGCCGGAATCCTTCTCGACCGCGGCGGCCCAGTCCTCCAGCGATTTTTGCAGCGGATGCGACGCCGGCACCCAGTGCGAGATCTTCAGATCGAAGGTCTTGTCCTGCGCGAGCGCAGGGCTCACGCTTGCTGCCAGCAGCAACGCCAGACAGGCTTTTCTCATCACGCGTCTCTCCCTGTTTTCGACGGCGGGCTTCAATGGCCCGGTCTCGTTAATTAACATGTTATCTAATTGGCCGGCGCGTTCAAGCCGGAACTGACGCGCGCTCGTCGCGCCATCCACGTCAGCCATGTTGCATTGATCTGTCGCTGCCCGGGCGACCACCGCTCCCCTTTTGCCCAACGATTATATGGTATAATTATCGTCTGCCGGCCCTTGCGACAAGCAGGCCGCGACGAAAGCCTACAGGATCGAGAGGAGCAAGTATTGCGGACAAAAGTCGCAATCATCGGGGCTGGACCGGCCGGATTGTTGCTTGGGCAACTGCTGCACGCATACGGCATCGACAACGTCATCCTGGAGCGGCAGAGCCCGGACTATGTGCTCGGCCGCATCCGCGCGGGCCTGCTGGAGGAGGGAACCGTCGCCCTGCTCGACCAGGTCGGCGCCGGGGCGCGGGCCCATGCCGAAGGCCTGGTGCATGAAGGCATCGAGCTGGCCTTCTCCGGTCGTCGTCACCGCATCGACATGAAGGGCGCGACCGGTAAGACGGTGATGATCTACGGCCAGACCGAGGTCACGCTCGACCTGATGAATGCGAGGAAGGCCGTTGGTCTCATCTCCGTCTACGAGGCCAAGGATGTGCAACCGCATGATTTCGACGGCAGTCACCCGCGCGTGACTTACGTCAAGGACGGCGTCACCCACACGATCGACTGCGATTTCATCGCCGGCTGCGACGGTTTCCACGGCGTCAGCCGCGCCAGCGTCCCGTCTTCGGCAATCGAGGAGTTCGAGCGGGTCTATCCGTTCGGCTGGCTCGGCATTTTGTACGACACGCCGCCGGTCAGCCACGAGCTGATCTATTCCAACCACGCCCGCGGCTTTGCGCTGTGCACCATGCGCTCGACCAAGCGCAGCCGCTACTACGTGCAATGTTCGCTCGACGATCATGTCGACCAATGGCCGGACGACCGCTTCTGGGACGAATTGAAGCGCCGGCTCGACCAGGAGGCGGCCGACAGCCTCGTCACAGGCCCCTCGATCGAGAAGAGCATCGCGCCGCTGCGCAGCTTCGTCGCCGAGCCGATGCGCTTCGGCCGCATGTTCCTGTGCGGCGATGCCGCCCACATCGTGCCGCCGACCGGCGCAAAGGGATTGAACCTGGCTGCCAGCGACGCACATTATCTGTCGAGCGCGCTGCGCGAGTTCTACGACGAGAAATCCAGCGCCGGCCTCGACGCATACTCCGCCAAGGCGCTGGCACGTGTCTGGAAAGCCGTGCGGTTCTCCTGGTGGATGACCTCGATGTTGCACAAATTCCCCGACACCGGCACGATCGGCGCCCGCATCCAGCTCGCCGAGCTCGACTACGTCACGCAGTCGCAGGCCGCGATGACGTCGCTGTCGGAGAATTATGTCGGGCTGCCATTTTAAAGCGGCATCGCTCTCTCGGCATCGTCATTGCGAGCGAAGCGAAGCAATCCAGGAATCCCTCCGCGGAGACAGCCTGGATTGCTTCGCTCGCAATGACGAGGCGCGCCCGTTTCAAACGCCCGCGCAAATTCCGTTTGAAACTTTGTAATTGGTGCAACCGTCATCCACATCGCGTTCAATGCCGTCAATCAGCAACGCGAGACAGCCATGACCTCCACCAACATCCCCGCCGGTTTCGAGCCGCATTTCCGCAAATCACCGCTCACCGATCCCTGGGAGCCGCTCTATTCGAGGAAGTTCGAGAGGGGCGTTACCATCGGATTGCGGCTGGCGATGCCGCACACCAATGCGCGCGGGCTGATCCATGGCGGGCTGATCGCGGCGCTGGCCGATGCCGCCATGGGTTATAGCTGCGCGCAGGCGACGGGCTGGGCGACGTCCTTCGTCACGATCTCGCTGTCGGTCGATTACGTCGGCGCCGCCGAGATCGGCCAATGGCTCGCGGTCGAGGGTGAGGTCATCAAGACCGGCTCCACGATCTGCTTTGCGCAATGCCTGGTGAAGGCGGACGATGCCGTAATCGCGCGGGCGAGCGGAACGTTCCGCGTGGTGCCGAAGAAGGGCTAATGTTGTCGTTCCGGTTCTCGCTTCGCGAGCCCCGGAATGACGATGGTCACCCGAACCTCCACTCCGCCGTCTCCACCACGAGATCGACGAACGCCCTCACCTTGGCCGAAAGCAGGCGCGAGGTCGGATAGACGATGTGGATTGGAAGTGCCGGCTGCTCATACTTCGCCAGCACGATTTTCAGCCGCCCGCGTTTCAAGCCCTCGGCGGCCTGATAGGCCAGCACCCGCGTCACGCCGCCGCCGGCCTCGGCATATTGCAGCGCCGCGTCGGCGCTGTTGCTGGCGTAGCGTGGGATCGGCGTGACCTCGATGTCGCGGCCGTCGTGCAGGAAGCGCCATTCGGACCACGGCCCGAACTGGATGGTCTGGTGCTCGCGCAGGGCCTCCGGCGTCTTCGGCTCGCCATGGCGTTTGAGATAGCCGGGCGCGGCCACCACGATCCGCCGCATCTCGCCGACCTGGCGCGCAACCAGCGAGGAATCGGCGAGATGGCCGATACGGACGGCGGCATCGACGGCGTCCTCGACGAGATTCACCAGATGATCCGATAGTCTGAGTTCGCAGGTGACCTCGGGATAGCGCTTGAGATAGGCGGTCATGACCGGCCCGACATGCAGCCGGCCGAAGCCGACCGGCGCCGACACCACCAGCCGCCCGCTCGGCCGGTTGCGCTCCTGTCGCGCCGAGCCGTCGGCCTCCTCGACATCGGCGAGGATACGCCGCGCGCGCTCCAGGTAGCGCGCGCCGACGTCGGTCAGCGTCACCTGCCGCGTGGTTCGCTGCAACAGCCGCGCGCCGAGGTGCTCCTCCAGAGCCGCGATCAGCCGGGTCACCGCCGAGGGCGACAGGCGCAGCTTGCGCGCCGCCGGCGCGAAGCCGCGCAGATCGGCGACGGTGACGAAGACGTGCATGGCTTCGAGCCGGTCCATGGCATTATTGCATATATTGCAATGATGAAGTGTCAATAGGCTGGATTGTTTTAGCGGGCGACAGGTCCATCTTGAGCAGCGAAGACGCAGACATGCGCCGGAATTTTCAGGAGATGTTCCGATGACGACCGCAGTCAACACCTATGCCAGCGACGTCGCCTTCTCGCCGGCGGTGAAGGCGATCCAGGCGCGCAAGGGCTCGCGCGAGGCTTATGCGCGTAGCGAGCAGCGCGGCTGGCGCACCGAGGTCGACGAGAACCTCGAAGCCTTCCTCGCCGACGCCAACAGCTTCTATTTCGCCACCGCTTCGGCGGACGGCCAGCCCTACATCCAGCACCGCGGCGGGCCCAAGGGCTTCCTCAAGGTGCTCGACAAGCAGACGCTCGCCTTCGCCGACTATGCCGGCAACCAGCAGTTCATCACCCAGGGTAACCTCTCCGAGAATCCCCGGGCCTATATCTTCGTGATGGACTACGCCCACCGCCGCCGCGTGAAGATCTGGGGTGAGGCGCGGGTGGTCGAGGACGACGAGGCGCTGACCACGTCGCTGATGCCAAAGGGCTACCGTGCGCGGCCGGAGCAGGTGATCCTGTTCGAGATCGCCGCCTGGGACACCAACTGCCCACAGCACATCCCGCAGAAGTTCGACGCGGCAGATGTGGCCGCCGCGCTGGCGGCGAGGGACGCGAGGATCGCGGAGCTGGAGGCGGAAGTCGCGGCGTTGAAGGGAGAGAAGGCGAGTTGAGCGACTCTTCGCTCTCCCCGCAAGCGGGGAGAGTCGGAATTTACGAAGCAAATTCCGGGTGAGGGGGAGTTTCCGCGAATCGGTCCGGTTGATGGCGCGCCTACTCCATCCACATCGTCATTGCGAGCGCAGCGAAGCAATCGAGAATCTTTCCGCGGTGGGGCTCTGGATTGCTTCGCTGCGCTCGCAATGACGAGGAGAGATTGCAAGTTCGGTCATCACCGTCTGCGTGGAGGCAACCTCTCACTCCGACCCTCTCTCCGTAAGAACGGGGAGAGGGAGAGGAGAGACCTAGACCGCGCCCTCGCCTTCGTGCTGGAAGCCGAGATAGCTCGCCGCGACGCGTTCGTTCGCCGCGATGTCGCTGGCCTTGCCGCTGAGCACGAATTCGCCGAGCTCCATCACATAGGCCTGGTCCGCGATCTTCAGCGCGGCCTGCGCGTTCTGCTCGACCAGCAGCACGGAGACGCCGGCGGCGCGCAGCTCGGTGACGATGCGGAAAATGTCGGCGACGATGATCGGCGCGAGGCCGAGGCTCGGCTCGTCCAGCATCAGGAGCTTCGGCTCGCCCATCAGCGCCCGTCCCATCGCGAGCATCTGCTGCTCGCCGCCGGAGAGCGTTCCGGCGAGCTGCTTGCGCCGTTCCTTCAGGCGCGGGAAGAGCGCATAGACCCGCTCCATCGAGGCCTTGGCCTTGCTCCGCTCGATGCGGAAGGCCCCCAGCTCGAGATTGTCCTCGACGTTCATGGTCACGAACAATTCGCGGTGCTCGGGGACGAGCCCGAGGCCCATCGCGACGCGGTCCTCGATATCGAGCCGGGCGAGATCCTGGCCGGCAAAGGCGACGCGGCCCTTCAGCGGCAGGATGCCCATGATGGCCGAGAGCAGCGTGGTCTTGCCGGCGCCGTTGGCGCCGACGATGGTGACGATCTGGTTGGCCCCGACCTCGAGCGAGACCGAGCGCACCGCCTCGACCTTGCCATAGGCGACATGTGCGTCGGTGACGGACAACAGCGCGCTCATGCCGCCACTCCGAGATAGGCCTTGATCACTTCGGGATTGGTCTTGATCGTGGCGGGGGTGCCTTCCGCGATCTTGGTGCCGAAATCGAGCACCACGATGCGGTCGGCGAGGTTCATGACGAAGCCCATGTCGTGCTCGACGAGCAGAACGCTCATGCCGCCGTCGCGCAAGTCGCGCAGCAGCGTGGCGAGCCGCTGCTTCTCCATGTGGCGCAGGCCCGCGGCCGGCTCGTCGAGCAGCAGCAGCATCGGGTCGACGCAGAGCGCGCGGGCGATCTCGACGATGCGCTGCTGGCCGAGCGAGAGGCTGCCCGCGAGCTGGTGCATCTGTTCGGTGAGGCCGACGCGCTCGATCTGGCGGGCGGCCTCGGCGAGCAGTTTCGCCTCGTCGGCGCGGTCGAGGCGTAGCATGGAAGAGATCGGCCCGGAATGGCCGCGCAGATGCGCACCGATCGCGACATTCTCCAGCACGGTCATGTCGGGGACCAGCTTGACGTGCTGGAAGGTGCGGGAGATGCCGAGCTTGACGATCTCCTGCGGCGGCGCGTTGTCGACCTTCTTGCCGAGCACCGAGATCGAGCCCGAGGTCGCCGACAACACGCCGGTGATCAGGTTGAACGTCGTGCTCTTGCCGGCGCCGTTCGGGCCGATCAGCGCCACGATCTCGCGGGCCTGGACGTCGAACGAGACATTGTTGACCGCGACCACGCCGCCGAACTGCTTGCGCGCCTTCTCGACCTGAAGCAGCACGCCGGTCTCGCCGGGCGCGCGGGTGCGGTGCCCGAGCTTCAGCGAGGTGTCGGGCTTCTTGCCGCTGGCGCGCTCGGGCAGGAACGACATCAGCCAGGGCCAGAGACCCCCGGGCGCGAGCTGCAGCAGCGCCACCAGCATGATGCCGAACACGATGGTCTCGACCTGGCCGGAGCCGGGCAGGACCAGCGGCAGATAGCTTTGCAGCACCTCTTTCAGGACCACGACGATCGCCGCGCCCAGGACGCCGCCCCAGACATAGCCGGCGCCGCCGACCACCGCGATGAAGAGATATTCGATGCCCATATGCGCGCCGAACGGCGTCGGGTTCACCGCGCGCTGGAGATGCGCGTAGAGCCAGCCGGAGAGGCCGGCGAGCACCGCGGCATGGATGAACACCAGGAGCTTGGCGCGCGGGGTGTGCACGCCGAAGGCTTCGGCGGCGATGTGACCGCGCCTGAGCGCGCGGATGGCGCGGCCTGTGCGGGAGTCCAGGAGGTTCATCGTCAGCAGCGCCGAGAGGATCACAGCGATCCAGATCGCGTAATAGATCGAGCCGGGCGAGAGCATCTTGAACGAGCCGATCGACAGCGGCGGGATCGCCGAAATGCCGTCGTTGCGGCCCAGGAACTCCAGCTTGCTGAACAGATAGAACAGCCCCAGCCCCCAGGCGAGCGTGCCGAGCGGCAGATAGTGTCCGGAGAGGCGGACGGTGATCAGCCCGAGCAGCACCGCCAGCGACCCGCTGACGACCAGAGACAGCGGCAGCGTCAGCCAGGGCGACATGCCGTAGGCCGTCGACAGCACCGCGGTGGTGTAGGCGCCGAAGCCGACGAAGGCCGCCTGCCCGAACGAGGTCAGGCCGCCGACTCCGGTGAGCAGCACGAGGCCCATCGCGACCAGCGCCGCGAGGCCGATATTGTCGAGCAGCACGATCCAGAACGGCGGCACGCCCGGAATGAACGGGATCGCCGCCATGACGGCTGCGAAGATGATGATGGGAAGCCGGCTCTGCATCTTGGCGTCAGTCCTTCTCTTCCTCGACCGCCGGCGCGGCGAGCGAGCGCAGCAGCAGCACGGGAATCAGCAGCATGAAGACGATGACCTCCTTGTAGTTGGAGGCATAGAAGGACGAGAACCCGCCGATGATCGCGGCGACGAAGCCCTTCAGGCCGATCAGGAAGCCGCTGTCGTAATAGAGCGTCGTGATCGGCACGATCAGGATGCCCGAGAGCGCGCCGATGACGGACGCCAGCAGGAAGGCGATCTGCCCGGACAGCGTGGTGCGGATGCCGGCAAGCCGCGCCCCCAGCCGGTTCACGGCGGTTGCGCGCAGCGCCTTGCCGTACAGCGTCAGGCCGAAGAACAGCCAGAGCCCGACGATGAAGGCGATGGTGATGCCGTAGACGGTGATGCTCTGGCCGGTGAAGCGCAGCGTCCCGGCGGTGAAGGCGCCGGACAGCACCGCAGGTCCGCGCTGGCCCTCGGCGCCGAAGAACAACAGGCCCAGCCCCTGCAGCGCGAGGTGGACGCCGACGGAGGCGATCAGCAGCACCAGCACGGAGGTGTGCGCCAGCGGCTGGAAGGCGATGCGGTAGAGATACAGGCCGATCATGGCGACGATCACCAGCGACAGCACGATGCAGATTGCGACCGGCGGTTTCTGGGCGGCGAAGTACACGGTCAGCGCCAGCACGATGGCCGGCAGCACGATGTTGGTGACGAAGCTGCGCACGACCAGCCGCCCGTGCAGCGCCTTGCGTGCGACGAACAGGTCGAAGGCGAAGGCGCCGACGCCGAGTGCAAGCGCGAGCTTGGCCGTGCCCGGCATCTGGCCCGCCGCCAGCGAGGCGTAAGTCAGCGCGCCATAAGTGACGAACTCGCCCTGGGGAATGAGGATGACGCGGGTGACGGCGAACACCAGGACCAGCGCGAGGCCGAGCAGCGCATAGATCGCGCCATTGGTGATGCCGTCCTGCACCAGGAACAGCATAATGGTGGTATTCAAGACCGGACGCTCCCCCTAATCCGGACCGGTCCCTTCGATAGTGGTGGACGGTCCGCTCACAGCCATTGAAAAACGCTGACGATATTTGATATGATCCATAACAATTATCAAATATAACTTCAAGGGTGAGGGCCGACCCGTCCCGAATTTAGCGGGATTGCGAGCACGAGGCGATGACCGTTTCCAAAACCGCTGAAAAGTCCTCCGAAAAGCCGGCCGACGCGGCCAAGGCCCGCAAGGACGCGGCCGAGCCCCAGAACGAGGCGCTCCAGCTCGGCGAGCTCTCCGAGCAGCTCGGCTACGTGCTGAAGCGGGCGCAGCTCAAAGTGTTCGAGAATTTTTTGCGCTGCATGGCCTCGCTGCAGCTGACGCCGGCGCAGTTCTCGGTGCTGCTCCTGGTCGAGAAGAACCCTGGCCGTAACCAGACCGAGATCGCCTCCACGCTCGGCATCCTCAGGCCGAACTTCGTGGCGATGCTCGACAATCTGGAGAGCCGCGACCTCTGCACGCGGATTCGCTCCACCAACGACCGCCGCTCGCACATCCTGGTGCTGACCGACAAGGGCAAGGCGGTGCTGGCCCGCGCCAAGAAGCTCGTCGCCACCAAGCACGAGGCCCGGCTGAACGATTTGCTCGGCCAGAGCAACCGCGAGGCCCTGCTCGGGATGCTCTCGAAGATCGCCAACGAGTTTTGACAGAGGGCGGCGCCCGCCTCATTCTCCGCCGTCATCGCCCGGCTTGACCGGGCGATCCAGGGCGGATTCAACCGTTCGTCGCAAC
>NZ_LSIC01000215.1 GCF_001556045.1 Bradyrhizobium sp. CCH5-F6 | reverse complement strand
ACCTCCAGGCTCAACGAGCCTACTACAGGTGTCCACTCATTCGGAGGAAGTTCAGATCGCTCTTGCGATCCGGGTGGGGGTACAGGGGGAGCGCACTGACTCCCTGCCGCTTGCTCTCCTACTTCGGCAGCAGCGCCTTCAGCTTGTCCATGTCGCGCACGTTCATCTTGAAGCCGCCGGGCATCACGATGTCGCCGGGCTTCTGATCCGGCTTGCAGGCGCCCAGCCATTTGGCTTGCAGCGTCATGGTTCCATCGCGGCCGGCCGCGCCGGCGACGCCGCCTTTCGCATGCGAGGTGGTCTTCACCGTATAGGCCGAGTTGAAATCACCCGTGATCTCGGCATGCGAGGTCGTGCTGACGCCGGCGACGCTGCATTCGGAATCGCTGACATAGCCGGTCGCGGTCTTCTTGATCTCCTGCTTGGCGCAGACCTGCTTGGCCATCGGAGAGACGTTGTTGCTCATCTCCTTGTCGACGGTCTCGTCGGTGCAGTGCTGCATGGTCATTTCAGGGACGGGCGAGCCGGTCGTGACCAGCTTCATTTCCCACAGGCCGGCCTTGCGCACCGGCAAATCCTCGGCGCTGGCGCTGCCTGCCGACAACGCAAGGCAAAGCGTCGAGCCGAGCAAAGCGAGTTTGCGCGTCATGTGGATGGCTCCCGGCCGAAAGAATGCGGCGTTACGACAGCGTCTCAGTAGAGCGTGCGGATCGGCTGCGCGGCGGCGCCATAGGGCACCCAGCGGCAGGAGAACGAGACATAACCGCCGTCAGAGGGCTGCACCGCGAGGAACTTCACGACCTTGCCGTAGCGCGCGCAATGATCGACCGCGACCTGGCGCGCATCGACCTGCATCGCCATGGAATAGGCGATGATGCCGCCGGTGTCGTTGCCCTTGAACGGCGGCACAGGAAGGAGATCGGCGCGCGCCGACTGGCTCGCCATCATACCCAGGGCAAGAAGGCCCGCGGCCGCAATGATTCGCATTCCCGTCACTCCAATTGGCTGAGCGCCAGTGTACGGTGCCGGGATGGAAGTGAAAAGAACCGAAGCCAGTCAGCGGGCATGTCCCGGTCAACTCCTGGCGAAGTGTTGCCGCGCTGCACTTGACCTCCCCCGGCCTTCGCGGCACCGTCCGACCTTCGCAAGACCTTAGCTGTCCGGATTGATCATGCGCGCCCCCTCCCTGAAATCGCTCCGCTTTGCCGCCGTGCTCGGCCTCATGTTCGGGGCGCTGTCGTTCGGCGAGGTCAGGGCCGCCAATCCGCTGGAGCTGAATTTCTGGCTGAACGGCCCCCGCTACGACGGCGCGGTCGCCGATTGCGACCGGGCGCTACCGACGATCGCCACCCAGTTCTGGGAAAAGGAAAGCTCGTTCTGGAACTCGTCGCTGAAGATCACGGCTTTCTCTGCCGTTCGCGAGGTCGCATTCCGCCCCTGGCAGTCCGACAACATTCCGCGCCGCTACTGCACCGGCGACGCCATGCTCAATGACGGCAAGGTGCGCAAGGTGCACTTCTCGATCATCGAGGACGGCGGCTTCGCCGGCTACGGCGACGGTGTCGAATGGTGCGTGGTCGGGGTTGACCGCAACTGGGCCTACAATCCGGCCTGCCGGGCCGCCAAGCCTTGATTTGAAGGGCGCCTGATTCGGGTGGATCGAGGCGGCAGACGACGGCCGACGAATTTTTGTTCTTGAAATGTTCCCATTGCCTGCTAGGCTGTATGCACAGTCTAGTTGAGGGGCGTCGTCATGTTTGATCCCAGATTGCGTTCGTTGTCCCGCTTGATGATCTCGCTGACTCTCGCCGCGGGGCTGGCCGTGCTCGCCGGTGGCGCCAAGGCCCAGGACAAGCGACAGAACGCGCCGGGCGAGTTCGATTTCTACGTGCTCGCGCTGTCATGGTCGCCTTCGTTCTGCGAGGAGGCGGCCGAACGCGGCGGCCGGTCACAGATGCAATGCGGCGGACGGCCCTACGCTTTCGTGGTGCATGGGCTGTGGCCGCAATATGAGAACGGTTTTCCGGAATATTGCCGGCGGCCGGCGCCGCGGCTGAACCGCAACATCGTCTCCTCGATGCTCGATTTGATGCCGGCGCCGGGCCTGATCTTCAACGAATGGGACAAGCATGGCACCTGCTCCGGGCTCGAGGGCCGCAGCTATTTCGAGATGATCAGGAAAGCGCGCGCCGCGATCAAGATCCCGGCCGACTATCTCGATCTGTCGCAGGCCAAGACCGTGGCGCCGGCGGAGGTCGAGGAGGCCTTCATCAAGGCCAACCCGGGTCTGAGCAACGCCGCCGTCTCGGTCACCTGCAACCGGACGCGGCTCTCCGAGGTTCGCATCTGCCTCAACAAGGACCTGCAATTCCGCGCCTGCGACGAGATCGAGCGCCGCGCCTGCCGCCGCGAGCAGGTGACCATGCCGCCGATCAGGGGCGGCTAGGCCGGCCATCTTCCGGGCGCGCGAAGTGCGAGCCCGGATCGATCGCCCCCGTACGTGGCAAAATCGATTTCGGGCCCTGTGCTGCGCACCACACCCGGAATGACGGGAGTTACTTTCACCGCGCGATGTCGTAACTCTCGGCCATGAACTACCGTCATGCCTTCCACGCCGGCAGCTTCGCCGATGTCATCAAGCACATCGTGCTGGCGCGCATCCTCACTTATCTGCAGGACAAGCCGGCGGCGTTCCGCGTCATCGACACCCATGCCGGCGCCGGGCTCTACGACCTCGACAGCGACGAGGCGCGCCGCAGTGGCGAGTGGCTGACCGGCATCGCGCGGCTGATGCAGGCACGCCTGTCGAACGAGACCGCGGCACTGACCAAGCCCTATCTCGACATCGTGCGCGCCTTCAATCCGAAAGGCGAGCTCAAGGCGTATCCGGGCTCGCCGTTGATCGCGCGCGGCCTGCTGCGGCCGCAGGACCGCCTCGTCGCCTGCGAGATCGAGCCGAAGGCGCGGAAAGCGCTGATCGACGTACTGCGCCGCGACGAACAGGCGCGTGTGGTCGATCTCGACGGCTGGATGGCGCTGCCGGCCTTCGTGCCGCCGAAGGAGCGGCGCGGCCTCGTGCTGATCGATCCGCCCTTCGAGGCGAAGGACGAGTTCGAACGGCTCGGCGAAGCCTTCTCGGCGGCCTTCGCAAAATGGCCGACCGGTATCTACGTAATTTGGTATCCGGCCAAGAACCGGCGTGCCACCGACACGCTGGCCCAAACCGTCGCGCGGCTCGCAGCTGCAGCAAAACCGCCCGGGAAATGTCTGCGCCTCGAATTCAGCGTCGCGCCGCAGCTCGATGGCGCCGCCCTCACCTCCACGGGTCTCCTGATCGTCAACCCGCCGTATACGCTGCACGGCGAGCTCAAGACCATCCTGCCCGAGCTGGAAATGCCGCTCGGCCAGGGTGGAGCTGCCAGATTCCGATTGGAGATGCCGAGGCCATAACGCTCCGGCATTCTTGGGAAAAATATGCAGGAACGGTAGTCAATCTGCGACGAACCGTATTATGCTGTTTCCGTGACTGGCTTTACGTTCCGCTTCCGCGAATGGTTGCGGCGGAGTGAAGGCCCTAAGAAAGATCCCGCCGGACCGATGAGGTCCGTCCAAGGATGGCCAGCTCCCGGGCTCCGTAAGGCCCGGTCATGTCGTGACGTGAGTCTGCGTCACGACGGAGGAGCAATGAGGGGGAGTTTCCCGATGGCCATGACGGGAACGGTCAAGTTCTTCAACGGCGAGCGCGGCTACGGCTTCATCAAGCCTGACGACGGCGGTCGCGACGTCTTCGTTCACATCACCGCTGTGGAGCGGGCGGGACTGAAGGACCTTGCCGAAGGACAGCGTATTACTTTCGAAGTCGAGCCGGACAAGAAGGGGAAGGGGCCGAAGGCGGTCAATCTGGTAATCCTCTCCTAAGGCGCGATGCGATCTGGATGTATCGTCATCGCGCTTGAGGTTGTTGGTTGAGCATGATCTTTCCGGAAGACCGCTGCGCAGTTTTCCCGATCATGCCTCGGCGCGCCCGACGCAAAAAAATCCCGGCCGCGAACGGCCGGGAGGCTGATCCGATATTTTCTTCTCGATATGTCAGAAGCGATAGTTCACGCCTGCGCGGACGACGCTGGCGCTGTAGCCGTTTGACACGCCCGTGATTGCGAACTGGCTCGTCGACAGATCGATGTAGAGATATTCGAGCTTGACGCTCCAGTTCGACGCAAGGCCGACTTCCGCGCCGGCGCCAATGGTCCAGCCCGCGGTGGTGTGCGACTCCGTCCAGCCGAAGGTCTGCCCGCGCAGCTCGCCGAAGGCGAGGCCGGCGGTACCGTAGAACAGCACGTTGCTGAACGCATAGCCCGCGCGGCCGCGCAGGGTGCCAAACCACGGGTTGGAGAATTTCCACGGCGCGAAGGTGTCGTCGGCGCCGGTCGCCTGGATGTCGCCCTCGACACCGAACACCCACGGGCCATTCTGGAAATTGTAGCCGGCTTGCACACCGCCGACGAAGCCCGATGGCTTCGAGGGGTTGTTGTCGACCGAGCCCCATTCATAGCCGATGTTGCCGCCGAGATACGGGCCGGCCCAGCTATAGGCATTGAGCGGCTGATTGACGGTATAGGGCGCACGCTGCCCGTAATTGAGATCGGCGGCCTTTGCCGAAGCTGTCCAGCCGGCGGCAACCAACGCGGCCGCGCCCACAACGAGCCTCTTCATCACACACTCCAACGCAACTGCCGCAATCCGTTGCGATGACCCGCGCCGCCGCGCCGGCCCCGTCGCAAGGTTACGGAACCCCGAACTTTTCGCGTAGGATTTATCGAGAGTTTTAAGTTAAAGGGCTGTTAAGCCGGGTTACTGCGCTGTTAACAGGCTTAAGCAAGCGTTACCGGGAACTCGCCGCCCATCCTGTGCGTGCCGCGTGGGCGGAACTTCAAATCGGCACCCCCAGCGCCTAAATTCCCTCCATGGTTCACGATTCCTCCGACAATCCGGACGACCGCGCGCGCAAGTTGCCGCAGGCTGCTGCGAGCGACGCGCCGCCCGAGCTGGCAGCGCCGGACCTCGATCCCGCGGCAGCGGGCGCCGACGACGAGGACGAGGCGCTCCTGCCGGATATCCTCGAAGAGAGCGGCTCGGTCGGCGGGGAGCCGCTGGCGACCGGCCACGAGGCGATTGAGCGCGCGGTCCGGCTCGCTCCCACCTCGCCCGGCGTCTATCGCATGCTCAATGCGAACGCCGACGTGCTCTATGTCGGCAAGGCCAAGAACGTCAAAAAGCGCCTGTCCAACTACGCGCGCCAGAGTGCGCCGCAGCCGGCGCGCATCCTGCGCATGATCGCCGCGACCGTGACCGTGGAGATCGTCTCGACCACCACCGAGACCGAAGCGCTGCTGCTGGAAGCCAATCTCATCAAGCAGCTGCGGCCGCGCTTCAACGTGCAGCTGCGCGACGACAAGTCGTTTCCATACATCCTGATCACCGGCGACCATTGGGCGCCGCAGATCCTCAAGCATCGCGGCGCGCAGACCCGGCCGGGACGCTATTTCGGCCCGTTCGCGTCCGCCGGCGCCGTGAACCGCACCATCACCGCCCTGCAGCGCGCGTTCCTGATCCGATCGTGCACCGACTCCTTCTTCGAGAGCCGCACAAGGCCGTGCCTGCTCCATCAGATCCGCCGCTGCGCCGGCCCCTGCACCCGCGAGATCGATTTTCCGGGCTATACGACGCTCGTCCGCGAGGCGAGCGACTTCCTGTCCGGCAAGAGCCACGCGGTGAAGCAGGAGCTTGCTGGCGAGATGGAGAAAGCGGCCAATGAGCTCGAATTCGAGCGCGCCGCACTCTACCGCGACCGCCTCGCCGCCCTGTCGGCGATCCAGTCGCAGCAGGGCATCAATCCGCGCACGGTCGAAGAGGCCGACGTGTTCGCCATCCACCAGGAGGGCGGCTTCTCCTGCGTCGAAGTGTTCTTCTTCCGCACCGGCCAGAACTGGGGCAACCGCGCCTATTTTCCGCGTGCGGAAAAGACCTATACGCCTGATGAAGTGCTCGGCTCGTTCCTTGCCCAGTTCTACGACGACAAGCCGCCGCCCAGGAACATCCTGCTCTCGCACGAGATCGAGGAGTGCGAGCTGCTCGCCAACGCGCTGTCGATCAAGGCCGGGCACAAGGTCGAGGTCACTGCGCCCAAGCGCGGCGAGAAGAAGGAGCTGGTCACCCACGCGCTGACCAATGCGCGCGAGGCGCTCGGCCGCAAGCTCGCGGACACCGCGACGCAGAGCCGCCTGCTGGACGCCATGGCCGCGACGCTGAACCTGCCGCACCCGCCCAAGCGCATCGAGGTCTACGACAACAGCCATATCCAGGGCACCAATGCGGTCGGTGCGATGATCGTCGCGGGGCCCGATGGCTTCGTGAAGAATCAGTACCGCAAGTTCAACATCAAGTCGGAAGGACTGACGCCCGGCGACGACTACGCCATGATGCGCGAGGTGCTGGAACGCCGCTTCAAGCGCCTGATCAATCCGCCCGAGGATGGGGCAGCCAGGAAGGACGACGACTTCCCGCAATGGCCGGACCTCGTGATCATCGACGGCGGCCGTGGGCAGCTCAACGCGGTCCGCGAGATCTTTGCAAATCTCGGCCTGACCCAGGTGTCGCTGATGTCGGTCGCCAAGGGGCCGGACCGGGATGCCGGCCGCGAGACCCTGTTCATGCCGGACCGCGAAGCCATCAAGCTCGAGCCGCGCGATCCCGTGCTCTATTTCATCCAGCGTCTGCGCGATGAGGCCCACCGCTTCGTCATCGGCTCGCACCGCAAGCTGCGCAAGAAGGACATCCGCGAGGCCGGTTTGCAGGAGATCCCGGGCATCGGCCCGTCACGCAAACGTGCCTTGCTGCATCACTTCGGGACCCTGAAGGAGATCGAACGGGCCTCGATCGCCGATCTCGGCAAGGTTCCGGGGGTGAGCGCCGAGAGCGCCCGCAGGATTTTCGAGTATTTCCATCCCCAGCCGGGGTGAATTAAAGGGGACCGCAGTCATATGGTCGTCGTATCCCGCACCCCATCTGGGAAGCGGAACGGTTGACGTTCAGGCTCGAGCGGTATTGGTAGGACGAATGAACATCGCCACGACACGAGGGACGACCAGCCGCGCGATGTCCCTCCCCAACATCCTGACCTATGGCCGGATCGCCGCGATCCCGGTCGTGGTGGGATGCATCTATGCGCAGTCTATCCTGGATCAGCCGCTCTGGCTGCGCTGGCTCGCGGTCGGCATTTTCATCGCGGCCGGGGTGACCGATTACCTCGACGGCTATTACGCGCGGATCTGGAATCAGCAATCGGCATTCGGCCGCATGCTCGATCCGATCGCCGACAAGCTGCTGGTCGCCTCCTGCCTGCTGATGCTCGCCGCGGACGGCATCATCCATGGCTGGTCGTTGTGGGCCGCCATCGTGATCCTGTGCCGCGAGATCCTGGTCTCGGGCCTGCGCGAATATCTCGCCGCGCTCCGCGTCAGCGTCCCGGTGACCAAGCTTGCGAAGTGGAAGACCACGGTCCAGCTGGTCGCGATCGGCTTCCTGCTCGCCGGTCCGGCCGCCGACCAGGTGGTGCCCGTCGTCTCGATGATCGGTCTGGCGCTGCTGTGGGCCTCGGCGATCCTCACCATCTACACCGGCTACGACTATTTCCGCGCCGGCATCCATCACCTCATCAAGGAGGACGAGGGATGAAGGTGAAATATTTCGCCTGGGTGCGCGAGCGCGTCGGCAAGGCCGAAGAGACCATCGAGCCGCCCGCGAACGTGCGCACCGTCGAAGAGCTGATCGCCTGGCTGTCCGGCCGAAGCGAGGCTTACGCTTACGCCTTCGAGAAGCCGAAGGTGATCCGCGCCGCGATCGATCACGCCCATGTCAAGCAGGACGCCGCCATCGGGGGCGCTCGCGAGATCGCGTTCTTCCCGCCGATGACCGGCGGCTAGGCAGATGTTCTGGAACAGACCAGCGTATGAGCGTGCGGATTCCCTCACCCGCGCCTTCGGCGCGACCTCTCCCTGTGGGAGAGGTGTGGGAGCGGCTAGACCATGACCTGCCCCGTCACCATCCGCATCCAGGAAGACGATTTCGACATCGCGCGCGAGATCGCGATCCTGACCAAGAGCCGCACCGACATCGGCGCGGTCGTGAGCTTCTCCGGCATCTGCCGCGCCGACGATGACGGCGGCAAGGTCGCCGCGCTGACGCTCGAACATTATCCCGGCATGGCCGAGGAAGAGATCAGGCGTCATGCCGACGAGGCCATTTCGCGCTGGCCGCTCAACGGCATCACGGTGATCCACCGCGTCGGCCGCTTCATGCCGGGACAGAACATCGTGCTGGTACTGACCGCCTCGCAGCACCGACAGGCAGCGTTCCAGGCGGCCGAGTTCCTGATGGACTATCTCAAGACCAGTGCGCCGTTCTGGAAGAAGGAAGAGAGCGCCACCGGCACGGGCTGGGTCGAAGCCCACGCCCGCGACGACGAAGCCGCCGCGCGCTGGACGAAATCCTGATGGCAAAAACCTCCAAAAGAGCACCGCGCGGCCGCGCCGCGCCGAAGCTTGCGAAAGTCGGGCGCGGCGAGCTTCTCACGCTGCTCGACTTCGTCCGCTACGCGGTAAGCCGTTTCGTCGAAGCCAGGCTCGCTTTTGCCCACGGCACCACCGATCCGGTCGCGGAAGCCGCCTTCCTGGTCTGCGAGGCGCTGCATCTCAATCCCGAACAGTTCGAGGTCTTCGCCAATGCCCGCGTCACGGACGCGGAGAGCAAGATCCTGCTCGACCTGATCAACAAGCGCGTCACCACACGCAAGCCGGCCGCCTATCTCGTCAACAAGATCTATATGCGCGGCCTGCCCTTCTATGTCGACGAGCGCGTCATTGTTCCGCGCTCCTTCATCGGCGAGTTGCTGGACACGCATTTCGGCAGCGAGGGCGAGGCCGGCTCGCTGATCGACGACCCCACGGCCGTCACGCGCGTGCTCGACCTCTGCACGGGATCGGGATGCCTCGCCATCCTCGCCGCGCATCATTTCCCGAATGCCACGGTCGACGCCGTCGACGTCTCCAGGGGTGCTCTTGAAGTCGCCGCGCGCAATGTCGGCGCATACGGGCTCGAGGACCGGATCACCCTCTATCGCGGCGACCTGTTCGCCCCGCTCGGCGACAACAGATACGACCTGATCATCACGAACCCGCCTTACGTCGATGCCGAAGGCATGGCGGCGTTGCCGCCGGAGTGCCGGGCCGAGCCGAAGCTCGCCTTCGACGGCGGTGCCGACGGTCTGGACGTGATACGCCGCATCCTGCGCGATGCGCCCGATCACCTGACGCCGGACGGCGGGCTGATCTGCGAGATCGGTCGGGGCCGCGAGCTGGTCGACGAAGCCTTCCCGGAACTGCCGCTGCTCTGGCTGGACACCGAAGATTCCGAGGGCGAGGTGTTCTGGATCGCAGCCGCCGATCTCGGCTGATTCAGCCCGACGGATCACGCTCCGTCGGAACAAGTCAAATACCGCCACGTTCATCCCCGACCAGGTTCTCACTCTCGGAGGATGACCGCATGCTCGCGCCATCGGGCGAAATGCTGCGCGCCGGCATGGCGCTCAAGCTCAACCATCTCAAGCGCGCCATGCAGTCGTATCTGCGCGACCGCACCAGCCAGGCGACCGGACGCGTGACCTCCTATGCGGTCGCGGCCGGCCTGTTCGCCGTGGCCGGACTGTTCGTGGTCGCGACCTTCTTCGTCGGCCTGATCGCCCTCTACCGCTGGATCGCGATCACCTACGGGCAATTCTGGGGGTTTGGTGCCGTCGGCGCAGTGCTGCTGGTGCTGGCCGCGATTTGCGCCGGCGTCGCCATGGCGATGATGAAACGACCGACCAAGGCGATCGTGCCGCTTGCCAGCCGGATGCGGGTTGCGATCGCCACCCCGCGCATCCCGCGCGGAACTGTCAAGCAGGCCGTCAAGGAAGTCGCTACGACGATTCCTCTGGTGCCGCTCGCACCAGGCGAGCGTGGCCACGGCAGCATGGCCCGGGCCGTTCGCACCAACCGGCCCGTGCAGCTCGGCCTGATGCTCGCGGCGATTGGACTGGCGGGGTTCACGGCGGCGCGACGAAGGCGTCACGGTCGAAGATTGGACGCCTGAATGCTGGCGCGGCGCTCCGAACAGATCGACTCCTGGCTGCTGGTGGCGGCCACGGCCGTATTCGTGCTGACGGCGGAGCGCTACTTTCAGGACTCCGGCCTGATCCGGCCGGGGCCCCCGCAAGAGCGTCGCAAGGGCGATGCGAATTCACCGGAAACGCACCCGGCCGGTGCGGCAATGCAGCCCGGCCGGGGCCGCCGGGCGAAAAATCCGTTCGATATCCCCTGGGCGGGCTGGAAGGATATCTTCTGGCGGACATATCAGCGTACCGACGAGGATCGCCTGCTCGCGACGGCCGGGGGCGTCGTGTTTTTCGGGCTGCTCGCGATCTTCCCCGCGGTCACCGCGCTCGTTTCCTCCTACGGCCTGTTCGCCGATCCCGCGACGATCAGCGCCAATCTGCACACGCTTGCGACCATGCTGCCCGAGGGCTCGTTCCAGATCGTCGAGGAGCAGGTCGCGCGCGTGGTGTCGAACGGCAGTACGACGCTTGGGCTCACCTTCATCTTCGGGCTGCTGCTAGCGATCTGGAGCGCCAATGCCGGTGTCAAGGCGATCTTCGACGCCCTCAACGTCGCCTATGAGGAACGCGAGAAGCGCAGCTTCATCCGACTGAACATGGTGTCGCTGGCCTTCACCATCGGCGGCATCGTGGCGCTGCTGTTGATGGTAGGGGCCGTCGTCGCCTTCCCGCTCGCACTCAATCATCTCGGCATGGCGCCCGAAAGCAAGCTGATCGTGGCGCTGGCGCGATGGCCGCTGCTGTTCCTGATCCTGCTGGTGGCGCTCGCCATCCTCTACCGCTTCGCGCCCAGTCGCGACGCGCCGCGCTGGCAATGGCTGAGCCTCGGCGCCTTGACCGCAGCGATCCTCTGGATCGCCGGTTCGGCCCTGCTGTCCTGGTACCTCTCGGAATTCGCCAACTACAACGCGACCTACGGCTCTCTGGGCGCCGCGATCGGCCTGATGACCTGGATGTGGATGTCGGCGATCGTCATCATGTTCGGCGCCGAGCTGAATTCGGAGATCGAGCGGCAGACGCTGCGCGACACGACCACCGGGCGGGAGAGGCCGCTTGGCAGCCGCGAGGCCGTCTCGGCCGACACGGTCGGCGCCACCGCGCCATTTTGATGGGTGGCGGTCAGGCCGGAGGCCGGCCTGACCCACTCAGGCGATGTCAGCGCTTGGTGATCACGGCTTCCAGATATTCGCTGTGCACCACGATCGTGCCGTCGTCGGCGTGGTTGAACTCCTCGAGCAGCGCCAGGAGATCGCGCTTCAGCGCGGCCTGGCCGTTCTCGTCGAGCGCGGCAAACGCCTTCAACGTAGGCCCGTAAAAGGCCTTGAAGATTTCGAGCCAGTGGTCCGGCGAGCGATAGCGGAACACGAACATGCGCGGCTCGGCGGCGATCTCGGAGGCCTGGCTTGCGAACATCTCTTCAAGTCGCGCCGCCGTGCCCCAGAGCGCCGGCGACTTCACTCCCGCGGGCGGCGGTAAATGCTTGCCGATGGTCTTGAACAGCTGGCCGATGAAACCTTGCGGCGTCCAGTTGGCGAGACCGATCTTGCCGCCGGATCTGCAGACCCGCGCGAGCTCGGAGGCGGCCTTGTCCTGATCCGGCGTGAACATCACGCCGAAGGTCGAGAGCACGACGTCGTAGCTGGCGTCGGCAAACGGCAAGGCCTCGGCATCCGCCTCGCGGAACTCGACCATGAGATGTTCGGCCGCCGCGCGCTCCTGCCCGCGCTTGAGCAGCGCCGGCACATAGTCCGTGGACGTGACGTCGCACCAGCGCCGCGCCGCCGCCAGCGTCGCATTGCCGTTGCCGGCGGCGACATCGAGAACCTTGCTGCCGGCGCGCAGGTCGATCGCCTCACAGAGCTGTTCGCCGACGATCTGCAAGGTGGTCCCGACAACGGCATAGTCGCCCGACGACCAGGCGCCGTGCTGGCGCTGCTTGACGGCGGCAAGGTCGGGCTGGGCTATGGGCTGCTTGAGGGCTGCGGATGTCGACATGGGCAATCTCCTGGGGTTGAAAACGCCGGGAGGATAGGACGCATGCGGCTCGCTGGCCTTGAGAGCGGCGTTATTTTACGCTGAGAGCGCCTTGATTTCCCGACGGACAGAGGCGGCGGGCCTGACGCAGGCTGCCGGACAGTCACTATCCCCTCGAATCAACAAATGATGTTAGGGTCTTGCACGCTTGGGGGAGCATGAGGCGCGACGGGTTCGAACGCGACCCGTGTTTTCCCGGGTGAGGCAGTCAGCTCTTGAGGCGAACGCGCGGCATGATTCGCATTTCGACGATCTTCATCGCCATTTGCATGGTCCTGGTCGCGGCCTCGCTCGGGCTCGTGCTCTATTCGGTCGCCGGCATCAGTGGAACGGAATCGGCCATCGTGGCGCTGACCGCGCTGACCTTCCTGATCCTCTACAACGCGGTGTCGATGCGGATGCGCGACCGCAGCGACGTCGGTGGCCAGATCGCCGACCTCTCGCGGGGCACCGCCGACCTCGCTCGCCAGGTGGCCGAGTTCGGCCGCCGGCTTGCCGCCATCGAGGGCCGCATCGCCTCGTCCAATTCGACCAACTCCGACCGCATCCAGTCGGTCATCGGCGAGATCAACGAACTGGGCGGTTTGGTGAGGCAGCTCGCCACCACCGTGTCGGCCCATGAGGATCTGCTGGCCGGCAACGCGCCGGCTCCCGCCCCGGTCGCGAGGCCTGAGCCAGAGACGCAGATCGATCTGGCTGCCCCCTTGGAGGAGAAGCCGGTCGCCCCGCCGCCGCTTTCCGCACCGCCGCCACGGCCGGCGCCCGCGGTTCAGGCTCAAGCCGCCAACCCGGTTCAGACCGCCAATGGACGCAACCAGACCCAGTTGCTGGCGACGCTGCGCAATGCGATCGACGAGAACCGCGTCGACATATTCCTGCAGCCGATGGTGACGCTGCCGCAACGCAAGGTGCGGTTCTACGAGGCGGTGACGCGCCTGCGCGACGAGCGCGACCAGCTGATCGCCGCCGAGGAATTCATCGGCATCGCAGAGGCCTCTGGCCTGATCGGACGCATCGACAACATGGTGATGCTGCGCTGCGTGCAGGTGCTGCGGCGCCTGATGGTGCGCAACAAGGACGTCGGCGTGTTCTGCAACGTCGCGGCCTCCACGCTCGGCAATTCCACCACCTTCGCGCAATGCCTCGACTTCCTCGAAGCCAATCGGGCGCTGGCGCCCTCGCTGGTGCTGGAGTTCAAGCAGTCGACGTTCCGCAATCTCGGCCCGGCCGAGACCGAGAATCTCGCGGCGCTCGCCCAGCGCGGCTTCCGTTTCTCGATCGACCATGTCACGGATCTGCGCATCGAGCCGCGCGAGCTGGCCGATCGCGGGGTGCGCTTCATCAAGGTGCCGGCCACGCTGCTGCTCGACCCCAGGCAGGCCTCGACCTCGGACATCCACCCATCCGATCTCTCCGACCTGCTCGGCCGCTTCGGCATCGACCTGATCGCCGAGCGGATCGAAGGCGAGCGCGCTGTCGTGGACCTGCTCGACTATGACGTGCGGTTCGGACAGGGGTTCCTGTTCGCGCCGCCGCGGCCATTGCGACCGGAGGGGGCATCTGCTACCGCCGGGGCGCCGCCGAACCAGGCGAAAGACATTCAGGGACCTCATGGCTCCGGCACACCCAGCTCAGGCGCGACGTCCTCTGCGCCTCCGCCACAACGCATCACCGGCAACGCGGCGCTTGCGCGCCGCATCTGATCGGCCGCGCACATCATGACCACGCTGCATTTTGCCGAAGGCCTGCGCGAGCTCGTGGGCGGTGTTGACGTCGTGCTCAGCGACATCTGGGGCGTCGTCCATAACGGGCTGGAATCCTTTCCCGAAGCGTGCGAGGCGCTGCACACCTATCGCAGCCGCGGCGGTACGGTGATCCTGATCACCAACGCGCCGCGTCCGGCCGACTCCGTGCAGCGGCAATTGCGCAAGCTCGGTGTCCCCGATGAGACCTATGACGCGATCGTATCGTCAGGCGACCTGACGCGGCTCTATGTCGCCGAGCATCCCGGCCGGAAGATGTTCTGGCTCGGCCCCGAGCGCGACAGCTCGATCTACCGCGGCCTCAATGCGGTGACCGCGCCGCTGGAGGAAGCCGACTACATCGTCTGCACGGGCCTCTACGACGACGAGACCGAGACGGCGGAAGACTATCGCGGCATGATGCTGAAGGCGCGCGAGCGCAAGCTGACCTTGGTCTGCGCCAACCCCGACATCGTGGTGGAACGCGGCGACCGGCTGATCTATTGCGCCGGCGCGATCGCGGAACTCTACCGCGAGCTCGGCGGCGAGGTGATCTTCTACGGCAAGCCGCACCGGCCGATCTACGAGCGCGCGATGGCGCTCGCCGGAGAACGCCAAGGCTACCAGATCGACCGGAAAAAGGTGCTTGCGATCGGCGACTCCGTCCGCACCGACCTGACCGGCGCGCGCGAATTCGGCATCGACTGCCTGTTCGTGACCCGCGGCATCCATGCCGAGGAGTTCGAAGGCCTCGACCAGCTCGATCCGAATTCGGTGCTGGAATTGTTCGGCCACCCGCCGAAGGCGCTGATGCGCGAATTGAAGTGGTGATCTGATCGCCAATCCGGGGCAGCGCGCAGCACTGGACCCGGAATGACGCAGAAAGCCCGGGACAAGCCCGGGCCTTCCGATCGAGCTGAAAGCTTCAGCGTGCGCCTTACGCGCTCGCCATGTCCGGGAAGACCGCCTCGATCTTGGTCTTCAGCGTCGCCGCGTTGAACGGCTTGACGATGTAATTGTTCACACCGGCCTTCTTGGCCGCGATCACGTTCTCGGTCTTCGATTCCGCCGTGATCATGATGAACGGCGTGGTGGCGAGGTTCGGATCCGCGCGGACTTCGCGCAGGAGATCGTAGCCCGTCATCGGCTCCATGTTCCAGTCGGAAATCACGAGCCCGTATTTCTTGCCGCGCATCTTGTTCAGCGCTGCCGAACCGTCGCTGGCATCATCGATGTTCTCGAAGCCAAGCTGCTTCAGCAGATTCCGGATGATACGGATCATGGTGCTGTAGTCATCCACCACCAGAACCGGCATCGACAAATCAACCGCCATCTCGACTCCCCCAACGCAAACCAGGAATATTAGGACCGGACCTGCCTGGCCGGAGCCCGGCAGTTCCACGTCTCAAGGACTAGCATCAAGGCGTTAAACAGCGCGTTAACTGCGGACGCCCCCAAAGGACTGAAATCGCGCGTTCGATGTCCGCACTCCCACCGCTTGACTTCGCCGGGCGGGTCGCGCCACGGTCCGGGCCGGTCCTGCCCCTTCGAGAATTCCCCTGATGCCCCCGCCTTTTACCGTTATCCGCGATACGACGCCGGATTCCGCGATTCCGAGGGGCGCCGTGGTCGCCATGGGCAATTTCGACGGCGTTCATCTTGGCCATCGGGCCGTGATCGCGGCAGCCCTGGAGATGGGCCGGACGCATGGCCGCCCTGCCCTGGCTCTGACCTTCGAGCCGCATCCGCGGCGGTTTTTCAGCCCCAACACCCCACAATTCCGCCTGACGGACGAGCGGGCCAAGCTGCGGCTTTTGGCCGGCACCGGGCTCGCCGGCGCCGTGGTCATGACCTTCGACAAGGCGCGTGCCGGTACCAGCGCGCAAGATTTCATTCACCATGACCTGATCGGGCGTCTCGGCGTCAGCGGCATCGCGGTCGGCTACGACTTCCATTTCGGCAAGGGACGGGTCGGCTCGCCGAGCCTCCTCGTCAACGAGGCGCCCCGGCTCGGCATCGAGGTCGACGTGCAGCCGCATGTCGATATCGACGAGCGTCCCGTCTCCTCCAGCGCGATCCGGATCGCCCTCGCCGAGGGCCAGCTCGACGAAGCCACGACCATGCTGGGCGCGCCCTGGTTCATCACCGGCGAGGTCATCCATGGCGAAAAGCGCGGCCGCGATCTCGGCTATCCCACGGCCAATATCCGCCTGGATGCCAATTGCGGCCTCAAGCACGGCATTTACGCGGTGCGGGTCGGCCGGGGCACCGAGCGTCTGGACGGGGTGGCCAGCTTCGGCCGCCGCCCGACCTTCGACAATGGCGCCCCGCTCCTGGAGATCTTCCTGTTCGACTTCAAGGGCGACCTCTACGGGCAGCTCCTCGACTGCGCCTTCATCGGCTTCATCCGCGAGGAGCTGAAATTCGACAGCCTGGAGGCCCTGATCCGCCAGATGGACGACGATTCCGCCCGCGCCCGCGCCATGCTCGCCGCCGCCCCGGACGCCTTTCCGAGGCTGGGCATCGTCGATTGAGCCCGAAACCGGGCCACCCGAACCTTTGCGCTTCCCTTGGCCCCCTGCTATGGAGAGCCGCATGTTTGCGCGGCGCATCATAGGGATTAGCGGCCCGGCTTCCGCCTGAGCCTGAGGGCTCGGCGCAAGACCGGGATGTCGTCGTTTCACCCCGCGATTACCCTATCGCCATCCGTTTTCCGCGCCCTTCCGAGCCAGTCAGCCTCATGTCCGAAAAGCCGCAAAAGTCCCAGAAGTCCGAAGCCAAAGACTATTCGAAGACCCTGTTCCTGCCGCAGACCGAATTCCCGATGCGTGCGGGCCTGCCGCAGCGCGAGCCGGAGATCCTCAAGCGCTGGTACGACATCGGCCTCTACGAAAAGCTGCGCGAAAGCGCGAAGGGCCGCGCCAAGTTCGTGCTGCATGACGGCCCGCCCTACGCCAACGGCAACATCCATATCGGCACGGCGCTGAACAAGATCCTGAAGGATCTCGTCACCAAGAGCCAGCAGATGCTCGGCTTCGATTCCAACTATGTGCCGGGCTGGGACTGCCACGGCCTGCCGATCGAGTGGAAGGTCGAGGAGGAGCACTACCGCAAGAAGGGCAAGCAGAAGCCCGACTTCCGCGACAGCGCCGCGATGATCGATTTCCGGAAAGAGTGCCGCGCCTATGCCACCCACTGGCTCGGCGTGCAGCGAGAGGAGTTCAAGCGCCTGGGCGTGATCGGCGACTGGGACCATCCCTACGCCACCATGAGCTATCCCGCCGAAGCCCAGATCGCACGCGAGCTGATGAAGTTCGCCGCCAACGGCACGCTCTATCGCGGCTCCAAGCCGGTGATGTGGAGCGTGGTCGAGAAGACCGCGCTGGCCGAAGCCGAAGTGGAGTACGAGGACCACACCTCCGATACGGTGTGGGTGAAATTCCCGGTGACCTCGCCCGCGCACGGTGCGCTCTCCTCCGCAAGCGTCGTGATCTGGACCACCACGCCCTGGACCCTGCCCGGCAACCGCGCCATCTCTTTCTCACCGAAGATCGCCTATGGCCTGTACAAGGTCACGGACGCGCCTGCCGACAATTGGGCCAAGACCGGCGATCTCCTCATCCTCGCCGACGCGCTCGCGGCTGAGGTGTTCAAGCAGGCACGCGTGACGGCCTATGAGAAGGTCCGCGAGGTTCCCGGCGACACGATGGACGCGATCGAATGCGCTCATCCGCTGAAGGGGCTTGCCGGCGGCTACGACTTCATCGTGCCGCTGCTGCCCGGCGACCACGTCACCGACGATACCGGTACCGGTTTCGTGCACACTGCGCCCGGCCATGGCCGGGAGGACTTCGATGTCTGGATGGCGCAGGGGCGCGACCTCGATGCGCGCGGCATCAACACCGCGATCCCCTACACCGTCGACGAGAACGGCGCCTACACCGATCATGCGCCGGGCTTTGTCGGCAAGCGCGTCATCAATGACAAGGGCGAGAAGGGCGATGCCAACGAGGCCGTGATCAAGGCGCTCGTGGAAAAAGGCATGCTGCTCGCGCGCGGCCGGCTGAAGCATCAATATCCGCACTCCTGGCGCTCCAAGAAGCCGGTGATCTTCCGCAATACGCCGCAATGGTTCATCGCGATGGACAAGCCGATTGTGGACGCCCCGGGCAAAGCCGGGGCTACGGACATCGCGACGGGCGGCAAGACCCAGAGCGGCGACACGCTGCGCGCCCGCGCGCTGCACGCGATCTCGGTGACGCAATGGGTGCCGCCCTCGGGCGAGAACCGTATCAACGGCATGATCGAGGCCCGCCCCGACTGGGTGATCTCGCGCCAGCGCGCCTGGGGCGTGCCGATCGCCGTGTTCGTGCGCGAGAAGGGCGACGGCTCCGCCGAGATCCTCCAGGACGAGGCCGTCAATGCGCGCATCGGCGAGGCCTTCGAGAAAGAAGGCGCAGACGCCTGGTACGCGAAGGGCGCACGCGAGCGCTTCCTCGGGGCGCGCGCGAACGAAGACTGGCAGAAGGTCGACGACATTCTCGACGTCTGGTTCGATTCCGGCTCGACCCACGCCTTCGTGCTCGAAGCCCCCGTGCATTTCCCGGGGCTATCAGGCATCAAGCGCAAGGTCGACGGCGGCACCGACACGGTGATGTACCTGGAAGGCTCGGACCAGCACCGCGGCTGGTTCCACTCCTCGCTGCTGGAAAGCTGCGGCACGCGCGGACGCGCGCCCTACGACATCGTGCTGACCCACGGCTTCACCCAGGCCGAGGACGGCCGCAAGATGTCGAAGTCGCTCGGCAACACCATCGAGCCGCAGGCGGTCATCAAGGAGTCCGGCGCCGACATCCTGAGGCTCTGGGTCGCGTCCTGCGACTACACCGACGATCAGCGCATCGGACCCGAGATCCTGAAGAACACCGTCGAGACCTATCGCAAGCTGCGCAACACCGTGCGCTGGATGCTGGGCACGCTGCATCACTACAAGCCGGCCGACGCGGTCACGCCCGCCGAGATGCCCGAGCTGGAGCGCCTGATGCTGCACGAGCTCGCGGTGCGCGCCGCCGCGATCGGCAAGGCCTATCGGGAGTTCGACTACAAGAGCGTTGTCGCGATCCTGTCCGCCTTCCTCAACAGCGAGCTGTCGGCGTTCTATTTCGACATCCGCAAGGACACGCTTTACTGCGACCCGCCGTCGTCCCTGACGCGCAAGGCCGCGCTGACGACCATCGACCTGTTGTGCGCCTCGATCCTGAAATGGCTGGCGCCGATCCTCAGCTTCACCGCGGAGGAAGCATGGCGCATGTACCGGCCCGACGCCGAGCCGTCCGTGCATCTGACACTGTTCCCGACCGATCTCGAAGACCTGCGCGACGACAAGCTCGCCGCAAAGTGGGAGACGATCCGCAACGTTCGCCGCGTCGTCACCGGGGCGCTCGAGCTTGAACGCGCGGCCAAGAACATCGGCTCCTCGCTGGAAGCCTCGCCAGTGATCTATGTCGCCGACCGCGACATGCTGATGATGCTGTTCGACACCGATCTCGCCGAGATCTGCATCACCTCGAACTACGAGGTACGGGAGGGCGAGGCGCCGGCTTCGGCGTTCCGTCTCGATGCCGTGCCCGGCGTCGCGGTCGTGGTGGAGAAGGCGGTCGGCACCAAATGCGCCCGCTCCTGGAAGATTTCGCCGATGGTCGGCGAAGACCCCGAATATCCCGACGTCACCCCTCGCGATGCGAAGGCGCTGCGCGAATGGAAGGCGCTGGGGGTGAGCGTCTGATCCCCGACCATGACCCCGCTCCGCGCCGGCATCCTCACGGCCCTGGTCACGCTGGCGGCCGACCAGGCCTCGAAGCTCTGGCTCTTGAACGTGTTCGAACTCGCCCGTCGTGGCGCAGTTCGGGTGACGCCGTTCTTCGACCTGGTGCTGGCCTGGAACATCGGCATCAGCTTCGGCTGGCTCCAGAACGACAGCCAGGCGGCACAGCTGGCGCTGATGGCCGTCAAAGGTATCGCGGTGGTCGCGCTGGCGATCTGGATGGCCCGCTCGCACACCATGCTTGCGACCGTCGCGCTCGGCCTGATCATCGGCGGCGCCCTCGGTAACGGCATCGACCGTCTGGCCTATGGCGCGGTGGTCGATTTCGCCCTGTTTCACATCGAGATCGCTGGAAAAACCTATAATTGGTATGTGTTTAACCTCGCCGATGTGGCCATCGTTGCTGGGGTGGCAGCGCTATTGTATGATTCCTTTCTGGGAGCACCCGCCGCAAAAGCGCCCTGATCCCGGCCGATACGGACCGGCAGGCGGAACCTGCTTGTGCGACGGTTGGAGCCGCAAGCGAGCGGCAATCTGCCACAATATGGAACAGGTAAAGTGATGCGCAGCTCGAAGACCAGCGGTTCGATGGTTCGAGACACCCGATGGGGGTTCTGGCGGGTTTTGAAGTTGTCCGCTGTCGCGCTCGGCATCGGTCTCGTCATGTCGACCGGCGCGGCTCGCGCCGCTGACGATGACGAGGAAGACGATATGACCTTCGAAGAGAGGCTCATCGATAATCTGATGTCCGGCATCGGTGCCAAGAGCATGGAGAAGAAGGGCATCGAATACCGCGAGCGCTCGCCGCTGGTCGTGCCGCCCAAGCTCGATCTGCCGCCGCCTGCGACCGAAGTTAAGGCTGCACCTAACTGGCCCAAGGACCCCGAAGAAAAGCGCCGCAAGGAGGCCATCGCCGCGCGGAAGAAGGCCACCAAGGCAACGGAGAACTGGCAGGCCGCCCAGCCGCTGACGCCCGCCGAGATGAAGTCCGGCCAGGTCGCCGCAGCGCCCCGCACGAGCAACGATCCGATTCAGCCGGGCACCAACAGCAACCCCTCGCTGAGCCCCGCCGAGCTCGGTTTCACCGGTGGTCTGTGGAACATGATGAAGGGCGGCAACGGCACCGAGTCCAAGCCGTTCACGTCGGAGCCGCCGCGCCAGTCGCTGGTCGAGCCGCCGCCGGGCTACCAGACGCCGTCGCCGAACTACGCCTATGGCGCTGGACCGGACAAATCGCGGCGGATGTACTACGACATCATGTCCGGCAAGGATAAGGAACAATAGCGTTCCGTCCACTGCGACAACCTGCCCAAAGCGAAGCCGGCGCAGGAGTCTGCCTGCAGGCCCGGCGCAGCCGTATATTGCCTATCAGTAACTTGCCCAAGAGTTGCGTTCTCTGCTTCGTGACGCGAAGCCTCAGCCGCACGGTGTAGCATGCCGTGCCTCCGAGCCGGACATCCGGGCTCGGCCTTTCAAAAGGATCATGATGTCCTCTCACCGATCGGCTGCCTGCCTCCTTGCCGCGCTGCTTTCGACGAGTGTCCTCTCAGCCGGCGCGTCCCTCGCCCAGACCACGGTAACATCGGCTCCGCCCGCCAGCTTCACGCTCAGCAACGGCATGCAGGTCGTGGTGATCCCGGATCACCGCACCCCGGTCGTCACCGAGATGATCTGGTACAAGGTCGGCTCGGCGGACGAGACGCCCGGCAAATCCGGGCTCGCGCACTTCCTCGAACATCTGATGTTCAAGGGCACCTCGAAGCATCCGGCCGGAGAATTTTCCCAGACCGTGCTTCGCGTCGGCGGCAACGAGAACGCCTCGACCTCGGTCGACTACACCAATTACTACCAGCGTGTGCCGAAAGAGCAGTTGCCGACCATGATGGAATTCGAGGCCGACCGCATGACCGGCCTGATCCTCAAGGACGAGAACGTGCTGCCCGAGCGCGACGTCGTGCTCGAAGAGTACAACATGCGCGTCGCCAACAATCCGGATGCGCGGCTGAACCAGCAGATCATGGCCGCGCTCTATCTCAACCATCCCTATGGACGTCCGGTGATCGGCTGGCATCAGGAGATCGAGAAGCTCGATCGCGAGGATGCGCTCGCCTTCTACCGCCGCTTCTACGCGCCGAACAATGCGATCCTGGTGATCGCGGGCGACGTCGACGCCGCCGAGATCCGCCCGCTGGTCGAGCGCAATTTCGGCTCCATCCCGGCGCAGCCCGCCATTCCCGCGCGGCGCGTTCGTCCCCAGGAGCCTGAGCCGACCGCCCCGCGCACCGTCACCCTGGCCGACCCGCGCGTCGAGCAGCCGAGCATGCGGCGTTATTATCTCGTCCCCTCGGCGACCACCGCTGCGGCGGGCGAGAGCGCGGCTCTCGACGTGCTGGCGCAGCTGATGGGCAGCGGCAGCAATTCCTATCTCTACCGCGCGCTCGTCGTCGACAAGCCGCTCGCGGTGTCCGCCAACGCCAGCTATTCGAGCATCTCGCTCGACCCGACCCAATTCGCGATCTCGGCCGCGCCGAAACCCGGCGTCAGCTTCGCAGAAGTCGAGCAGGCGGTCGACGGCGTCATTGCAAGCGTTGCGCAGAACCCGATCCGCGCCGAGGATCTGGAACGGGTCAAGACCCAGCTCATCGCCGAAGCGATCTACGCTCAGGACAATCAGGCGGTGCTGGCGCGCTGGTACGGCGGCGCGCTGACGACGGGCCTCTCGATCGAGGACATCAGGAGCTGGCCCGATCGTATCCGCTCCGTCACGGCCGAGCAGGTTCGCGCCGTTGCGCAGAAATGGCTCGAGAAGAAGCGCTCGGTGACCGGCTATCTGATCAAGGACACCGCCGCTGCCAAACGCGAGGAGAAGCGCTCGTGACCTATCTATTCCTTCGACGCGTCGCATTCTCCCTTGCCACCGGCGCGGCGCTCGCGCTCGCCGCGGTCTCGCCGTCACAGGCCGCCGCAAAGATCCAGCGCCTGGTCTCGCCCGGCGGTATCGAAGCCTGGTTCGTGCAGGACGCAACCGTGCCGCTGATCGCGATGGAATATTCTTTTGCCGGCGGCTCGTCACAGGATCCCAAGGACAAGCCCGGCGTCGCCAATCTGGTCGGCGATCTCCTCGACGAAGGCTCCGGCGATCTCGACTCCAAGACGTTCCATGAACGGCTCGACCGCCGTGCCATCGAGCTCTCCTTCAACGCCACGCGCGACACGTTCCGCGGCAGCCTGCGCATGCTGCGCGACAACAAGGATGAGGCCTTCGACCTGCTCAAGGGCGCGCTGACCTCGCCGCATTTCAACACCGCCGACGTCGAACGCATCCGCTCGCAAGTCATCTCTGGCCTGCGTCGCGAGACCACCAATCCGACCTCGCTGGCGAGCCGCAAGTTCCTGGAGGTCGCCTTCGGCGATCATCCTTACGGCCGGCAGACCAACGGCAACCTCGACAGCGTGCCGACCATCACGGTCGCCGACATGAAGGACTATGTCGGCCGCGTCCTCGCCAAGGATGGGCTGAAGATCGCGGTCGTCGGCGACGTCGATCCGGCGACCCTCGGCAAGCTGCTCGACCACACGTTCGGTAGCCTGCCTGCCAAGGCCAATCTCGTGCCGGTCCCCGACATAGAGGCATCGAAGCCGCCGCAACGCGCCTTCGTGACGCTCGACGTGCCGCAGACCGTGATCACCTTCGGCGGCCCCGGGGTGAAGCGCAACGATCCGAACTTCATGGCGGCCTATGTCGTCAACCACATCCTCGGCGGCGGTGGCTTGTCCTCCCGGCTCTATCGCGAGGTCCGCGAGAAGCGCGGGCTGGCCTATTCGGTGTTCGAATCGCTGCTCTGGATGGAGCATTCGGCGCTCTTCATCGGCAACACCGGCACGCGCGCCGACCGCGCCGGCGACACCGTCGACGCCATCGAGAAGGAGGTGCGCCGCATGGCCGAGGAGGGCCCGACGCAGAAGGAGCTCGACGAGGCCAAGTCCTACCTCAAGGGCTCGCAGATGCTGGCGCTCGACACCTCCTCCAAGCTGGCGCAGGCGCTGCTGCAATATCAGCAGGACAAGCTGCCGATCGACTATATCGAGAAGCGCAATGCCATCGTCGACGCCGTGACGCTGGATGACGCCAAGGCCGCGGCCAAGCGGTTGTGGGGCCAAGGCCTCCTCACCGTCGTCGTCGGCCGTACCCCGCAGGCCGCCGCGCAGCCGGCCGCACCGGCGACCAAGTCGAACTGACGTCCGCTCAACTTTCCTGAATGGCCGGGCTCGTCCCGGCCATTTGCGTTTGCAGATGCCATTGCCGAAGCCGGACGTCCGCGATATGTCCGGAGATCACGGATGGTGCCATCATGCTGCGGATATCCCGCGATCTCGTCATCGACGAGGACGACATCGAGATCGGCTTTGTCCGTGCCTCCGGCCCGGGCGGTCAGAACGTCAACAAGGTCGCGACCTCCGCACAGCTGCGTTTCGACACGCGCAAGCTGACCTTGCCGGAGGACGCTGCCATCCGGCTCGCCCGCATCGCCGGCCAGCGCATGACCAAGGACGGGGTCATCGTCATCCATGCCCAGCGCTTCCGTACCCAGGAACGCAACCGGCAGGACGCCATCGACCGCCTTACGGAGATGCTGCGCGAGGCCATGGTGCGGCCGATCCCGCGGCGCGCGACCAAGCCGACCTTCGGCTCCAAGCAGCGCCGGCTGGAGGGCAAGAAGCGCCGCAGCGACATCAAGGCCGGACGGGGCGGCCGCTTCGACGACTAGCTTGGCCCACGAGACAGCCAAAAAAACTCCGGCCGCGACGCGGCCGGAGTTCTGCTATTGCTCCCGAGGAGCTAGTAACGCTTGGATGGAGCCGCCCCACCCGATGTGGAATCGTCGGCCGCCCCCTTCCGCGCAGCGCTGCCCGTGGTGCCGACCGTGCCCCTGGTGCCTTTGGTCGACTTCATTCCCGTCTTCTCACCCGCCGCGCTTGGCTGAGAACTCATTTCTTCGTCGCCACTGCCCATCGTGCTGCCTTGCATCGGTTTGCTCTGCACGGCGCCGCCTGTCGTGGCAGATGGCGCGCCTTGCGCGAGAACGGGCGTGGCAACGAGAGCCGATAGCGCGCATGCGATCATCGATGTCTTGACCAACTTCATCCATTTCTCCTGGATTCTTTCGCGAGGAACGGCGCGGCGGCCCACGCCGCTCATCTGCACCGGCCATGTCATCGCGTAGAGAGTTCGAGCGGCGTGACCGTCATGCAATCCGGATGGTGTGGTGATCGTTTAGGGATTTGACGGCGGTTTCGCGGAATTGTGCTCCGCATATAAGGCGCCGCGGAACATCGCACGCGTCCCACACATCTCCACTTGCCGCGAAACAGCCCGCTACTACCACCATATCTTTGACGCCGACTAGAGTTTGCACACGCTGGATTTGACGTGGATGAGCGAACACTTGGCGATACGCACGATCGCGCTGGGATTGTGCACCGCGATGATGCTGATGGTGCGAGGCGCCGACGCGCAGATGCCGCTGCCGTCGGCAAAGCCGCCGGATGGCGCGACGCTGTTCAAGCAGCAATGCGCTGTGTGCCATACCACCAATCTATCGGATCCGATGCGGCAAGGTCCGCCGCTGGTTCGGATCGTGGGCCGCGCCGCCGGCAAGGTCGAAGGCTTTCATTATTCAGCCGGTCTCGCCAAAGCTGACTTCACCTGGGACGAGGCCCGGCTGGATGCGTGGCTGGCCAATCCGCAAGCCGTCATCCCTGGTGCGACCATGGCTTTTCGGCAGGCCAGGCCCGAGACGCGCGCTGCGATCATCACTTACCTCAAGGAGCTGAACTGAATGGCAAAGCCAGTCCATTCCATGATCCGCGTGCTGGAGGAGACGCGCTCGCTCGACTTCTACAAGCGTGCCTTCGGCCTGGAGGTCACCGACCATTTGAAGTTCGCGGACTTCGCCCTGATCTACCTGCGTCACCCCTCCTCACCTTTCGAGGTCGAGCTGACGGTGAACTTCGATCGTAAGGAGCCGTACCAGCTCGGCGACGGCTACGGCCATCTCGCCGTGGTGGTTGAAGACATCGATGCCGAGCATGCCCGCTTCGAACGCGAGAAGCTCGCACCGGGACCCTTACGCGATTTCAAGCATGACGGCCGAACATTGGCGCGTTTCTTCTTCGTCAGTGATCCCGATGGCTACAAGATCGAGGTGATCCAGCGGGGCGGCCGTTTCAACTGATCAAACCAAAATCAAAATCCACGGAGGACATGCCATGAGAGAAATCGATCGTCGAAGCAAGCACAGCCGCCGCGTCTTTCTCAAGGGCGCGGCAACCGCCGTGCCGGCCGCGGCCGTTGCGACCAGCGTCGGTATCAGTATCGAAAACGCCTGGGCCGAAGAGACAAGCGCGCTCTCGCCCGCGACGATGAAGACGCTGTTGAAGGTCGCGCGCGACATCTATCCGCACGACGTGCTCGGCGACAGCTACTACATCACCGCGATCAAGCCCTGGGACGGCAAGGCGGCGAAGGATCCCGCCGTCAAATCGCTGATCAGCGACGGTATTGCGCGGCTCGATCAGAACGCGCGCGACCGCCACAAAGTGCCTTATGTCGAAGTGGCCTGGGAAGCCGATCGCGTGGTGCTCCTGAAGGAGATCGAGCAAAGCGGCTTTTTCCAGAAGGTGCGCGGCGATCTCGTCGTCTCGCTCTACAACCAGAAAGAGGTCTGGCCGCGGTTCGGATATGAGGGCTCCTCCGCCGAGCTTGGCGGCTACATCAACCGCGGCTTTGCCGACATCGACTGGCTGCCGAAGGCTTAGATCGCCACCCCACGGTTCAGGAGAACGCATATGGCAAAATTCGATCTGAACGACTCCAGCGTTGTGGTGATCGTCGGCTCCGGAGCCGGCGGCGGTACGCTGGGCAACGAGCTCGCGCAGAAGGGCGTCAAGGTCGTCATTCTCGAGGCCGGTCCCCGTATCGAGAACCACGATTTCATCAACGACGAATGGGAGAGCTTCTCCCAGCTCGCATGGACTGATGCGCGCACCACGTCAGGCACATGGCGCGTCGCAAAGGATTTTTCGGGTCTTCCCGCCTGGATCGTCAAGGCGGTCGGCGGCTCGACCGTACACTGGGCCGGCGCCTCGCTGCGCTTCGACGAGCACGAGTTCAGGGTGAAGAGCACTTACGGCAACATTGCCGGCGCGAACCTCCTGGACTGGCCGGTCACGCTCGCCGAGATGGAGCCGTGGTACGCCAAGGCCGAGAACAAAATGGGCGTGACTCGCACCAACGGCATTCCCGGCCTTCCCGGTAACAATAACTTCAAGGTGCTGGAGGCCGGCGCGAAGAAGATCGGCTACAAGACCGTGCACACCGGCAACATGGCGATCAACAGTCAGCCGCGCGACGGACGGGGCTCGTGCCAGCAGATCGGGTTCTGCTTCCAGGGCTGCAAATCCGGCGCGAAATGGTCGACGCTCTACACCGAGATCCCCAAGGGCGAGGCAACCGGCAATCTCGAGGTCCGCCCCGGCAGCATGGTGGTGAAGATCGAGCATGATGCAAGCGGCAAGGTCACCGGTGTCATCTATGCCGACGAGCAAGGCACGATGCAGCGTCAGAAGGCGCGAATCGTTGCGGTGGCCGGCAACTCCATCGAGAGCCCGCGGCTGCTGCTCAACAGCGCCTCGCCCATGTTCCCCGATGGCCTCGCCAACTCCAGCGGTCAGGTCGGCCGCAACTACATGCGTCACATGACCGGCAGCGTCTACGCCGTGTTCGAGAAGTCGGTGCACATGTATCGCGGCACCACCATGGCCGGCATCATCCGCGACGAGGCCGCCAACAACCCCAAGCGCGGCTTCGTCGGCGGCTACGAGATGGAGACGCTGTCGATCGGCTTGCCGTTCATGGCGGCGTTCCTCAACCCCGGCGCCTGGGGACGCTCGTTCACGTCCGCACTCGACGGCTACCCGCGCATGGCCGGCATGTGGCTGGTCGGCGAGGACATGCCGCAGGAGACCAACCGCATCACGCTCGATCCGGTCGTGAAGGACAAGTTCGGTCAGCCAGTCGCGAGCGTGCATTTCGACGATCATCCCAACGATGTCGCGATGCGCGCGCATGCCTACAAGCAGGGCGCCGCGGTCTACGACGCCGTCGGCGCCACCGTGACCTATCCGACGCCGCCCTATCCGAGCACGCACAATCTCGGCACCAACAGGATGAGCGAAAAGCCGCGGGATGGCGTCGTCAACAAGTTCGGGCAGAGCCACGACATCAAGAACCTGTTCGTCTCCGACGGCAGCCAGTTCACCAGCGGCGCGGCCTGCAACCCGACGCTGACCATCGTCGCGCTCGCGATCCGGCAGGCCGATTACATCGCCGGTGCGATGCAGAAGAGGGAGATTTGATCTCGCCTGGCGTTGCCAGGACGACATTGAGGAGGATTGCGTATTCACACGCTGAGTTGACGTCCCGGTCTGGTGCGCGATTGTGCACCAGGCCGGAGCGACATCGATAATGCGGGTGTGGCTGTCGCTGCAGGGACTATTCGGCCGCGTCGAGAATGGGCGCAACGGTTGCCTTGAACTCCTGGACCGGCGCAACGCTTCGAGATCGATAGATCAGACAGGAGCAGCGCAGCAGCGAGGCGAAATTGTTGACCTCGCCATGATGGTCGAGCACCTCGTTGTAGAGCGTGGTCAGGAACTTGCCGAGGCTCATGCTCTCCTTGGCCGCGATCTCCTCCAACGTGTCCCAGAACGCCATTTCCAGACGGATCGACGTGCAGTGCCCACCGATCCGCAAAGACCGGGTCTGGGATTCGTAGTCGCGTTGGGGCTGATGCGCGAAGAGATGGCACATGGCGTCCTCCCGTCCTGTTGCCGTTTTTTCACGATGCTACACCGCTGCCCGGCGCCTCACAATCACAACCACGGCCGAAAGCCGGTTCATCGATGCCGCGGGATTTCCCGAACGTCCAATGTCTTCAATGTGATAGGGGACCTTCTTCCCCAACCGTGACACGGCTGTTGCCCAACACATGCTTTTGACGCAACACGGCATAGAATAGCGCTCTCAGCGAATCCAAGACCGAGCCCGATCGAATTCATGCCCGTCCGTCAATTGCCAGAACAGGTCGTCAACCGCATCGCCGCCGGCGAGGTGGTCGAGCGGCCGGCGAGCGTGGTCAAGGAACTCGTCGAGAACGCCATTGATGCCGGCGCAAGCCGGATCGACGTCTTCACCGACGGCGGTGGGCGGCGGCGGATCGGCATTACCGACGACGGCGGCGGCATGACCGCGAAGGACCTCTCGCTCGCGGTCGAGCGCCACGCCACCTCCAAGCTCGATGACGAGGACCTGCTGCAGATTCGCACGCTCGGGTTTCGCGGGGAGGCACTGCCCTCGATCGGCTCGGTTGCACGGCTGTCGATCACGACGCGGCATGCGAGCGAGCCGCACGCCTGGGCGCTGAGCGTCGAGGGCGGCGAGAAATCCGAGATCATGCCGGCGGCGCTGGCCCACGGCACCCGCGTCGAGGTTGGCGACCTCTTCTATGCGACGCCGGCGCGCCTGAAGTTTTTGAAGACCGACCGCACCGAGGCGGAAGCCATCCGCGAGGTCGTCAGGCGCCTCGCCATGGCGCGGCCCGACATCGCCTTCACGCTCGCGGGCGAGGAGCGCGCGCCGGTGACCTGGGCCGCCGCCCTGCCCGGTGCCGCCGGACGGCTGACCCGGCTCGGCGATATTCTGGGGGCCGAATTCCGCAGCCACGCCATCGAGGTCCATGCCGAGCGCGAGGGCGTCGTGGTCGCCGGCTATGCCGCAGCGCCGGCGCTCACGAAGGCCAACGCGCTCGGGCAATATCTCTTCGTCAATGGCCGCCCGGTGCGCGACAAGCTCATTCTCGGCGCCGTACGTGCGGCCTATTCCGACTACCTGCCGCGCGATCGTCATCCCGTGCTGGCGCTTTTCGTCACGCTCGATCCGCGCGAGGTCGACGCCAACGTGCATCCGGCCAAGACCGAGGTCCGCTTTCGCAATGCCGGCCTCGTGCGCGCAATGATCGTGCACGGACTGAAGGAAGCCCTCGCGCGCGAGGGCCGGCGCACGGCCGCCAACGGCGGCGAGAGCGCATTGTCCTCGTTCCGGCCCGCCTTCACGGCGCGCCCCGCCAGCTGGGACTGGCGGGCATCGCCAGCCGCCCCGGTCGCGCCGATGCCGTCCTTCGAAGGCTCTGCGGCGCCCGCCTTCGCCGAGCGCACGCAGGCTGCCTTCGACGTCGGCGCGCCGAGCGCGGACGTGCGGTTCGAATCGCAACCAACCGGCGACCTCGTCGATCGCCCGCTCGGCGCCGCGCGCACGCAGATCCACGAGACCTACATCGTCTCGCAGACCCGCGACGGCCTGATCATCGTCGACCAGCATGCCGCGCATGAGCGCATCGTCTACGAACGGCTGAAGGCATCGCTGGCTGCCAACGGCGTGCAGCGGCAGATCCTCCTGATCCCCGAGATCGTGGAGATGGACGAGGCGACCGTCGAACGCCTGCTCGAGCGCAGCGACGAGCTGGCCTCGTTCGGCCTTGCCATCGAATCCTTCGGCCCCGGCGCGGTCGCGGTGCGCGAGACGCCGTCGCTGCTCGGCAAGACCAATGCCGGCGGGCTGCTGCGCGATCTCTCCGAGCACATGGCCGAATGGGACGAAGCCCTTCCCCTCGAGCGCCGCCTGATGCACGTCGCCGCCACCATGGCCTGCCACGGCTCGGTGCGCGCCGGCCGAAGGTTGCGGCCGGAGGAGATGAACGCGCTCTTGCGCGAGATGGAGGAGACGCCGAACTCCGGCCAGTGCAATCACGGCCGGCCGACCTATGTCGAATTGAAGCTGAGCGACGTGGAGAAGCTGTTCGGAAGACGATGATCTTCGTAGGGTGGGTTAGCGAAGCGTAACCCACCACATCGCCATCCAGGAAGGCAGACCTTGGTGGATTACGCTTCGCTAATCCACCCTACGCAGCGAGCGTGAGGCTACGGCCTCTTCAAGAACACGAATTCCGTATCGTCATAGGCCCGCCGCTCCAATTCCTCGAACCCTTCCGGCGTGACGAATTGCGCGGCCTTCGCCTCTTCCACCACCAGCAGCGCGCCCGGCGTCAGCCAGCCGCCGTCGCGCAGGCTCGCGAGCGCCTTCTCCGCAAATCCCTTGCCATAGGGCGGATCGAGGAACACCAGCGAGAACGGCTCGACGGGATGCGCGGGACCGAGATCGGTCGCATCGCGACGATAGACCTTGGTGACGCCGCCTAAGCCGAGCGCCTCGACGTTGCTGCGCAGGAGCGCCCGCGCCTCGGCGCCGTTGTCGACGAACAGCGTGAACTTGGCGCCGCGCGAGGAGGCTTCGATGCCGAGCGCCCCGGTGCCGGCGAAGAGATCGAGCACGCGTGCGTCCGCGATCGGATCGTCATAGGCGTGCACGAGGATGTTGAACACGGACTCGCGCAACCGGTCCGCCGTGGGACGGATGTCGCGCGAGGACGGTGAGGCGAGATTGCGCCCCTTCAAACGACCGCCGACCACGCGCACGCGTCAGTCCTCCCGCGGCGCCAGATCGCGCTTGCCGTGATAGCCGCGCTTGGGACGGCGGGGAGGCCCATAGCCGGCCGCTTCCATCTCGTTGCGCTCGCGCGCCTCGTCGCTGCCGGTGCGCTGCACCAGCACACGGCGGCCCTTGCGGTCGTTGATCACGGCGCGCTTGCTGGCGGGCTTGCTCTCGCGGGGCGCATCGTCATCGGCCGCAGAAGATTTCTGCGGCACGTCGAACTGCGCCCCCGATTTTTCGATCACCTTGTCGCCGAGCTGCTCGCGCAGCACGCGTGACCGGATCTCCTCGACCTGGCCCTCGGGGACCTCGCCGAGCTGGAACGGGCCGTAGGAGACGCGGATCAGCCGGTTCACCTCGAGCCCGAGATGGGCGCAGACATTGCGCACCTCGCGGTTCTTGCCCTCGCGGATCGCGAACACCAGCCAGACATTGGCGCCCTGGTCGCGCTCCAGCGTCGCCTCGATCGGGCCGTACTTGACGCCCTCGATCTCGACGCCGTTCTTGAGCTCGTCGAGCTGCGCCTGCGTGACGTCGCCATGGGCGCGGACGCGGTAGCGGCGCAGCCAGCCGGTGTCGGGCAGCTCGAGCGTGCGCGCGAGCCCGCCGTCGTTGGTGAGCAGCAATAGGCCCTCGGTGTTGAAGTCGAGCCGGCCGACGCTGATGAGGCGCGGCAGGCCTTCGGGCAGGTTGTCGAACACGGTCGGACGTCCCTCGGGGTCGTCATGCGTCGTCATCAGGCCGCGTGGCTTGTGATAGAGAAACAGTCGCGTGCGCTCGCGCGGCGGCAACGGCTTGCCATCGACGGACACGACGTCGTTCTGCGTCACGTCCAGCGCCGGCGAGTTGATCACCCGGCCGTTGACCGTGACGCGGCCCTGCGTGACCATCTCCTCGGCGTCGCGTCGCGAGGCAAGCCCCGCGCGCGCCAGCACCTTTGCGATGCGCTCGCCGGCTTTCTTCGGCTTCGGCGTGTCTTCACGGCGCGGCCGACCCTCGAAATCCCGATCGCGCTCGCGATAGGCGCCGCGCCCCCCGAAGGCGGGCCGCTTCTCGAAGATCCTGGTCTCGTCCTCGTTTTCGCGGCGCGGACGATCGCCGAAACGGCCTTCGCTACGCGGATGCTCGTGCCAGTCGGAGCGGCCTTCGGAGCGCTCGCGTGGACGACTGAATTTCGGGCGATCACCGCCGCGCCCACCGCGCTCGCCGTCGCCGTCACGACGAGGCCTATCGAATTTGGGACGATCCTCCCGCGGGCGATCGAATTTCGGTCGCTCGCGGAACGGGCGGTCGCCGGATGCGCGATCGTCGCGCGATCGCGAGACGCGCGGACGGTGGTCGCCGCCTTCGCGCTTCTGCCAAGGCTTGTCTTCACTGCGGTCACGGCCGCCGAAATCCTTGCGCGGACCTTTGCCAAAATCCTTGCGCGGCGGCCGATCGCCGCGCGGAGCCGCGTCGCGCTTCTGCCAGGGCTTTGAATCGCTGCGCTCGCCGCGATCGCGCGGGCGCTCGCTGCGATCCGGTCCGCCTCGCGAAAACTTCCGCTCGCCCTCGAACTTGCGCTCCGGACGATCGCCACGCGGCGCATAAGGCCGCTTGTCGCCGAACTTCCTCTCACCGGTCCGACCGGCCGGGCGCGCGTCGTCACGATCCCGGCTGCGCGGGCGGTCGTCGCGCCCATGGGAGGGGCGATCACCGCGCGGCTTGAACGGCCGCTTCTCGCCATCGCGCGAGGTGCGATCGGAAAACGGCCGGTCGCCGCGCGGCTTGAAGCTGCGCTCGCCACGGCCTTCACTGCTGCGATCGTCGCGCTTGGCGCGGGGACGGTCGCTGAAATCGCGGCGCGGGGCATCGCCCTCCTCGCGGCGGCGGAACGGGCGGCTGTCGCGATCCCCACGGGACGGGCGGCTATCACGGTCGCCGCGGGCGGGACGCTCGTCGCGGTCGTTCTTGCCGGCGAAGCCGCGCTTGGCGAACTTCTTGTCCGGTCCCCGGGGCTTGCCCGAACGGCCCTTGGCCGGGCCGCGGTCACGCCGGTCGCGGGAATCGTTGTCTTTGTCGCTGTCGCGAGGCATGAATGATCTCACTTAAGGGGTAGCCGGAAAGCATTGTGCGCGCTCGCTGCGAGCCGCATGCTCAGGCAAAATCGGTATCCACTCTTGCTGAAGGCGGAGCTAGTAGCAGGTTTCTGGCGATGATACGAGGCATGAAAGCCCCTTCTTTCATGGATTTGGCGCTTCTGACGGCCGAAAATGCCGGGAAATCGGGCGAAGTTCCGATCGGATGCGTGGTGGTCCGCAATTACGAGGTCATCGCCACCGCCGCCAACCGGACGCTGACCGACCATGACCCGACCGCCCATGCCGAGATCATCGCGCTGCGCGAGGCGGCAAGCAAGATCGGCAGCGAGCGCCTCGTCGACTGCGACCTCTACGTGACGCTGGAGCCCTGCACCATGTGTGCGGGCGCGATCTCCTTTGCAAGGATCCGGCGGCTCTATTACGGCGCGGCCGATCCCAAGGGCGGCGCGGTGGAATCCGGCGTGCGCTTCTTTGCCTCGCCGACCTGCCACCACGCGCCGGACGTGTACTCCGGCGTCGGCGAGAGCGAGGCGGCGCGGCTGCTGAAGGAGTTCTTTCGCGAGCGGCGGTAGGGCGGAGCTGCGTAGCCCGGATGGAGCGCAGCACAATCCGGGTCAGTGTCGCTGCGGTGAGAGCCCCCGGATTTCGCTGCGCTCCATCCGGGCTACAAGATCCTCAAGCCGAGAAAAACTCGCGCAGCGCCTTCGCGGTCGCGTCGGGATTCTCCTCGGTCAGGAAGTGGCCGGAATCGACCGGCATGCCGCTCACATTCGTCGCCCATTGCTTCCAGGTGTCGAGCGGGGTGGCGGCGGCCTGCGCGATGCCGGCATTGCCCCACAGTGCCAGCATCGGGATCGTGATCTTCTTGCCGGCCTGGAAATCCGCCTTGTCGAGGTCGTAGTCGAAATAGGCGCCGGCGCGATAATCCTCGCACATCGCATGGATGCGGGCGGGGTCGCGGAACGGGGCGAGGTAGTGTTCGAGCGCGCGCGGGTCGATGGCGTCCAGCGTCTTCGACTTGGTCTGGCTCGCCATCTTGAAGCGCAGGAAGAACTCGCCCTGCCCCGCGATCAGCGTCTCCGGCAGCGGCTCGGGCTGGGCCAGGAAGGTCCAGTGCCAGATCTTCAGCGCATAGGCGCGGTTCATCCGCTCCCAGTAATCATAGGTCGGCAGAATATCGAGTACGGCGAGGCGCGACAGCCGGCCGGGATGGTCGAGCGCCAGCCGATACGAGACGCGGCCGCCGCGGTCGTGGCCGGCGAGCGCGAAATGCACGTGGCCGAGCCGCTCCATCGCCTCGACCATGGCTTTCGCCATGGCGCGCTTGCTGTAGGGCATGTGCAGCGCATCGCTCGTGGGCATGTCGGACCAGCCATAGCCCGGCAGATCGGCGATGATCAGCGTGAACGCGTCGGCGAGCTCGGGTGCCACGCGGTGCCACATCACATGCGTCTCGGAGAAGCCGTGCAGCAGGAGCAGCGGCGGGCCCTTGCCGCCGACGCGGGCGAAGACACGGCCGAAGGAGGTGTCGATCCATTCGGCGGCGAAGCCCGGATAGAGGTCGGCGAGGTCGGACATCTTCTGCATCCTTGTCTGGTCAGTCCCGGAACCGCCCCCGACAAACAAAAACGTCGAAAACAACCCCATGCACAGTAGAGGTATTATCGGAGGGGCCGCTAACCCCAACAGCTGATTGCACATTCTCGACGAAAGATGTGGCGGCGCGGTGGCAGCAAAACCTCGAGATCTCGGATTCGCGCGCTTTATGCGCCGTCCGGGATCGCGCCACTTCCCTCAGCTCCTGGCCTTCTCCGCTTCCACCGCCTGCCAGCCGATGTCGCGGCGGCAGAAGCCCTCGGGCCAGTCGATGCGATCGACGGCCTGATAGGCGCGCTTCTGCGCCTCGGTCACGGTCTTGCCGAGCGCGCAGACATTGAGCACGCGGCCGCCATTGGCGAGGATCGCGCCGTCCTTCGCGACCGTGCCGGCGTGGAAGATCTCGACCGACTCGACCCTGGCGGCCTCCTCCAACCCCTCGATGCGGGTGCCCTTCCGGTAGTCGCCGGGATAGCCCTTCGCCGCCATCACCACGGTGAGCGCGGAATCCGGATGCCAGCGCAGATCGAAATTCTTCAGCTGCCCGTCACAGGCGGCCAGGAAGGCCGGCACGATGTCGCTCATCATGCGCAGCATCAGCACCTGGCACTCGGGATCGCCGAAGCGCACGTTGAACTCGAACAGTTTTGGGCCCTGCGTCGTCAGCATGATCCCGGCATAGAGCACCCCGCGGAACGGCGTGCCGCGCTGCTTCATGCCTGATACCGTCGGCAGAATGATCTTCGCCATGATCGCGTCGTGGATGGCGGGCGTCACCAGCGGGGTCGGCGAATAGGCGCCCATGCCGCCGGTGTTCGGGCCGACGTCATGGTCGAACACGCGCTTGTGGTCCTGCGCGGAGGCGAGCGGGATGGCGGTCTCGCCGTCGCACAGCGCAAAGAAGCTGATCTCGCGGCCAGGCAGAAACTCCTCGATCACGACCTCGGCGCCGGCCTCGCCGAACGCGCCCTCGAACATCATCGCGATGGCATCCTCGGCCTCGCGCACGGTCTTGGCGACGACCACGCCCTTGCCGGCGGCAAGGCCGTCGGCCTTGACCACGATCGGCGCGCCCTGGCTCTGCACATAGGCGCGCGCGTTATCGGCGTTGGTGAATCGCTGGTAGGCGCCTGTGGGAATGCCGAACTCGGTGCACAGCGCCTTGGTGAACCCCTTGGAGCTTTCGAGCTGCGCGGCGACCTTGCTCGGCCCGAACGCCTTGATGCCGGCGGCCGTGAGATCATCGACGATCCCGGCCGCCAGCGGCGTCTCCGGCCCGACCACCACCAGCTCGACGTTGTTGGCCTTGCAGAAGTCGATCACCGCCGCATGGTCGGCGACATCCAGCGCCACGCATTCGGCCTCCTTCGCGATTCCGGCATTGCCGGGCGCGCACCAGAATTTGGTGACCAGGGGGGAGGCTGCGATCTTCCACGCCAGAGCATGTTCGCGGCCGCCGGAACCGAGGAGGAGTATGTGCATCGAGGGCTCGAAATGAGGGGTTCTGCTGGGGGCGGAGGTGGTGTGAAGGGGGGCGACCGCCCATTCCCCGTCATTCCGGGGCGCGCTGCGAATGGCGAAGCCAACGGCGGTGCCTTCTCCCACCATGGAAGAGCGCTTGATGCCGGGCTTGCTAGGGCGAGCTGTCTGTCTCCGTGGATGGCGACTTCACTTGGCGCTTCGCACACCTTTCCCCGCAGGAAAGACCGAACAACAACTCGATGTTGCACTATAGTCGGCGCACATCGGAGGTGCTGCCCTTGGGGATTATCGACAAATCTGTGACGCTAGATTAGGTTCTACTGACGGTTGAGTTGCTATCACGAGCTTAGCGAGACCTGCTTAGGAGACATTCTGTTCGATCACAACCTCGATCTTGTCGGCAGATTGATTGCGAAAATGCGTTGTGCCGCGATATTGCCAGCTGTGCCGATCAAAGCAGTAGTTTTTAAGGATTCGCCCCAAGGGGCTTTCATACTGCGACGTTGTCTAGCGACCTTCAAAGTAATGGGTGTGTCAAACTTGAAGGAACCATCTCCATGGCATTGCGAACCGATCTTTCGATAAACCTGCTCATTGACGGCGAAGCCTCAATTGAAGGGCTTCGGAGAGCACAGCTCTTCTCTGATGTGATCGTCATTCCCGCTACTGCGTTCAATGATCTGGACAAGAAGTGGGATACCGAGATCAAGCGAATGATTGGGGCATCGCGCATCCAGTTTATGAACGCGGCCGACATGAGCTATATCGCAGACAGGTCGCAAGACGACCCTCAATACACTGAACGGCTATTGCATCTCCTTTCTGAAGCTATGTGTCGCGCATTGGCGGCGGGAAAGGCCGAGATTGAGATGCACGAGGCCGGCCATCGCATCCGATGGGCATATGATAACGGATCGGGAGAGTTTCCGGCCACCCCTTTGACCCAATCGTTCGGCATTGTCGGCCTGCGAATTCCAATTCAGAAGTTTGAAGATAGCTTAGATGACTTCATCGAAAGAAATAGTGGATTCGGGGCATCGACAATTCAACGGAATTACGTCGCGTCGGCCGTCTACGCCGAGGCTAGTCAATGGCTACTGTTGCGGCGAACGATGGAGCGCTTTTCGCAACAGCACGATAAGTGGCCCCGCTTAGGCTTGTTTGGGGAATACAGCCAAACCGTCAAATGGACGCAGAAAATCTTGGACGACAACGTAACCCTCGATACGGGGAATGCGGCCGATATCGGAAAGCTGCTAGCTGTGGCACTGCCGGGCAGCGGGCAGGAAGTCAATTTGAGCCAAATCGATGCAAGCGCGTTCTACGATCTTTGCGGCGGAATGAAAGAGGCACGTGACCGCTTCTCTCGCAAGCTGGTCGAATGGTGCCGTGCTCTAGCCTCGTCGGACTCCGAAACTCGGGCGATGGCGCTTCGGAAGATCCGACAGGAAGAGGTCATTCCCGAGATAGAAGAATTCAACAGGAGTGCGAAATCACTATGGCAAACGGTCAAAGGCATTGGCGGCGGTGACTTGGCAACAATATCGGTGGGAGCACTGACAGCAACCGGGTTCTTCGCGAGCGGATACGGTCCCGCCGTTTCCGCGATCAGCGCACTCCCGACCACCGTCAAAGTTGCCGGAGACGTAATCAAGAAAGGCCTGGAGGCGCGTCGAGAGCATCGGCGTCATTGGGTAGCATTTGCAACGAAACTCAACGCCGCCCTTCGCTAGGCATTCGATAACAGCGAAATTACGGTGACAGTGCACTGAACTACCAAAGCGTCAGTTGACCTAGTTTTGTGCACTGTCACCGTAATCCCGTAATCCGGACGAGGTCACGCTGTACCAAGGGCGCATCGAACGGATGAGGAAGTTCTGCGCGGGGCGGAACTAACCGGCTATCCATGGAAGAGTCTCAGCCCATAAGCGGCGAGCGCACCGAGGAAGGCGATCATGATGATGATCGCGCCAACGACGCCCAGCACGCCTTTGGCGCTGAGGCTTAGATTGCGGTATTTGATTTCAAGCTCGGGAAGGTCCGACATGGGCGCAGCTCTCCATTTGACTGGTTATGAGCTGCTGTTGATCAGCGCGTCCGACCCAAGATTCATAAGACCCGAAATTTGAAGACTCGCAAGGGAATTGATTCAAACCGGAGGCATCAAAAAACTTGACCGGTGTTAACGCCCGACAAGAACCTGCTGATACGCCATGCGAATTTTAGTTTAGCCCCCGCATCCAAAAACTTTTTACAAAACCGTTATGCAATGGAGATCACATAACCCGGATTCCGGGCACCCCGTAATTTTCCTAGGTCAATACTGCGGTCGCTTCAGCAGCTCTGGCAGCTTGGAGATCGCCTTCGCGATGCGTCTCGCCTCGTCGCTGTTACGGTGACAGTGCACTAAACTCGTTCGCCAAAGCATCAGCTGCGAGGTTTAGTGCACTGTCACCGTAACCCAGACGGGCTGGTTGAGGACCGTCATCGCACGTAGACAGGCGTTCCCGCTCTTCGAATCTTGGTGAGTCTCACCCAGTTTCCGCGCCCGCGTTCAATCTGCCAAAACCACCAACCATTCGTAGGGCGTTTGATTGCAGCGGACGCCGCCAGCGAGAGCGACTTGTAGGTTACGTTTCCGAACCGAACTGTGCCGTTTCGTAGAACGCGAGCGCGGAACACTTCATCTTTCAAAGTGCCCCTGATCCTTGCTCCCTGCGGAAGAAGCCGGGTCAACTCGCTTTCACCGCCTTGAACAGTGTGCTTCGCTGTGGGTGCCGTTCCCCTGCCGAAGAGAGACGAAACTTCGCTGTATTGTTTTCGGCGGATGGCCTGCGCAATGCGCCTTCGCATGTCCTTAGACTGCGCAAGCTTGCCGCGCTGTCTAGCACCGGGTGGTTTGGCAATACGCAGCAAAAGCGCTTCAATCTCCCGAAGGTGCTGATCCTTAATGGTGAGGTAGATGGAAAAACTGTCCCAAGAGTTACTGTGACGGTTTCTGACATGGGCTTTGAGCCGACTGCGAAGAGCCGTCGCAAGACCCACGTAGTAGAGCTTTCCCCTACGAAACAGCGCGTATACACCTGCATTGCGCCCGACGAACTCTCGGACTAGCTCGGGATGTTTCTCCAACAGATCGCGGGACACATTCTCCAAGTGCTGGTGAACTAATGGTTCACGCGTTCGCCTGCGACGCCGCGCCTTGGTTTTAGGTGCCATCGGGCAAAAACCTTTGGGCAATCTCGAATCGGACAAAAGCGTGCCATGTGCTCTTGGCGAGCTCCAAATGCTCATAGGAAGAATCCACAGCAAACCCCTCATCTATGCCTGCGTACAGGAACAGCCTGACGCTGGTGGTGACAGGAAAACATGCGGGTTGTCGAGCATGCGCCGCAATGGCGTTGCCTTGGCGCAATTCAACCTCGCACGACAGCGACGATCTCTCAGTACTTGCTGTAAACCTTTGTAATCAATTCGTGTATGTGAGCGCCGACTGTTACTTCCTCGAATGATGCCGAGTTGGGATGACCAGCCGTATTGCGTCTATCGAGGCAGGTTTGAAGCTCTTTTTGTTCAGCCTTTGTCAGAGCGCCGATATGTTGAAGCATGTTCAGGAACTCGGATTCCTGCACCGCGTTGGCGAGATCGTCCACGTCGGCAACGTCGCTCCAACCCTTCTTTGTATTCTGAAAACGTCTACGGCCCTCTTGGTTGAACTCGGCAAGCTTGTTGTTCAGTACGTGTTGGTACAGCAAATAGACCGCGCCGACCCAAGTCAGCACGATGGCGGATCGATAAGCCTTGTTCTTCGCGCATTGTATCGCTTCTTCGACGAAGCGGGCATTCTCTGGGTCATGTACATCAGTTAAGTAGCGCTCGAGAGCTTCGGTAACCGGCGTCAGCACGCCAGCTGGGTCAATCAGTCCACGATCCGCAAGACTCTCCTTGCAAGCCTTCGTGACCGTCCAACCGTTCGGCAGATAGATCGCGTTCTTGGTCTGCTTGAGGTAGTTGCCCGGAATGCTTGCGGACCCATCTTTCCAGCCGTTCTGTCGTGCGACGGCTCTGATGTCAGCGGCCTTCATCGGACCGTCGTGCATGGCGACGATCAGAAGGTACTTGTCGGTCTTGGAAACATCTCGGCGAGCTAGACTCTCTCGAAGCAACGTCACGATTTAATCCGTTGCGCGAGCTGTTCGTAGGTCGAGTCGGAAAGGACATAGTTGCCGGGAGAGGGCTCGTTCATTTCGCCTTGATCCATTAGCTTGTCGATGACTTTGGTCAGGTTGCCTTGCATCGCTCGTTTGTAGACGCGAGGAGCCAGCTTCATCTCGTCGTGAATCTGTGTCCGTGAGACGGGCTCGATGCCGTCGCTCAGCTGCACCTTCAACAATGCGGCTTTAAGCAAGTCGTTCGCAGTCCGGGCCTTCAAGGTCGATGCAGCCTGTGCGGTGGTGAATGGGCTGGATGCGGTCCCTCCGTTCAAGTCGATTGTGTCCCCACCACTCTCTTCGAGCTCCTCTGGTAGTGCGCTGCCAATCGCTGCGATAATAGAGCCGATCAGTTCGGGCACCTCAGACTTCAAAAACTCGACGTCGCCCTCCCATTCGATTTCAATCCCTTTGGTTTTAATGCGCAGTTTGCCAGACACAATTTGCCACCTCGAATCGCAAACTACGCCAATACACAACTTGCAATAGCGATTCGGGAGGCGTACGTGCCAGTAATCCCCAAATTCCTCACCAGTTCGCGAATGCAGCGACCACCATGTTTTGAGGGCTACAGGTGCGCAGCAGGCTCCGCAAAGTGCAGTTCAAAAACTCGGCGTTGATCCGCGATTGGGGATACTGGGTAGGTCCCAAGTTGTGCCCGAGATGGAAATCGGACTGCATAAGCAGTCAACGATTTGATTTTATTTAACTATCAGACGATCAACCCTGCCTCCCCGCAATGATCTCCTGCAACGTCGCCACATGCCGCGCGAACGCGCCTCGCCCCGCGGCCGTCGCCGTCACCGTCGTCTGCGGCTTCTTGCCGACGAACGCTTTCTCCACCGACACATAGCCGGCCTTCGCCAGCGTCTCGATATGCGCGCCGAGATTGCCGTCGGTGGCCCCGGTCAGCTTCTTCAGGCGCGCGAACTCAAGGCCTGCCGTCGCCGGCAGCGCGTTGAGCGCCGCCATGATCTTCAGCCGCAGCGGCTGGTGGATGATGTCGTCGAGCTCGGCCATCAGCTCCGCCGCATCCAGAGGCCGCCGACGATCAGGCCGCCGCCGTTGACGAAGGCCATCCAGAGCGGGAAGACCTCGCCGATGTAGAAGAAGCCGATCAGCGTCAGCGCGGTGATGCCAAGGCCGATGGCGACGAAGGCGATGCCGAACCAGATGCCCGCGAGGGCATAGAACAGCATGAAATAGACCGCCTAGCGCCCCCGGAATCCATCAAGCAGCGGCGTTTGTGGCACGATGGATTCCGGGCTCGTCGCTTCGCGCCGCCCCGGAATGACGGCGGCAGGATTCGCGCTTGCCGGCGAAAAGCCTTAACGTCGGGTCTGACCCCAAAATGCCGAATCGTTTGCCGATGCCTCCTGCGGAACAACTGCACAACGCGCCCGAATTCACCGTCTCCGAGCTCTCCCAGTCGCTGAAGCGGACGGTGGAGGACACCTATGGGCATGTCCGGGTCCGGGGCGAGATCTCGGGCTTTCGCGGCGCCCACTCCTCCGGGCATTGCTATTTCGCGCTCAAGGACGAGAGCGCCAAGATCGAGGCGGTGATCTGGAAGGGCGTGCATGGGCGGATGCGCTTCAAGCCCCAGGAGGGGCTGGAGGTGATCGCCACCGGCAAGCTCACGACCTATCCGGGCTCCTCGAAATACCAGATCGTGATCGAGGCGCTGGAGCCGGCCGGCATCGGCGCGCTGATGGCGCTGATGGAGGAGCGCAAGAAGAAGCTGGCCGCCGAAGGCCTGTTCGACGAGGCGCGCAAGCAGCTGCTGCCCTGGCTGCCGGAGGTGATCGGCGTCGTCACCTCGCCGACCGGCGCCGTGATCCGCGACATCCTGCATCGCCTGGAGGACCGCTTCCCCCGCCGCGTGCTGGTGTGGCCGGTCAAGGTGCAGGGCGACGGCTCGGCCGAGCAGGTCGCGGCCGCGATCCGTGGCTTCAACGCGCTGCCCGAAGGCGGCAGGATTCCGCGGCCCGACGTCCTGATCGTCGCGCGCGGCGGCGGCTCGCTGGAGGACCTCTGGTCGTTCAACGAGGAGATCGTGGTGCGGGCAGCAAGCGAGAGCATGATCCCGCTGATCTCCGCGGTCGGCCACGAGACCGACATCACCCTGATCGACTTCGTCGCCGACAAGCGCGCGCCGACGCCGACTGCCGCCGCTGAAATGGCGGTGCCGGTGCGC
>NZ_LSIC01000214.1 GCF_001556045.1 Bradyrhizobium sp. CCH5-F6 | reverse complement strand
CGGTTCGTTGGCGCCACAGGGTTCGACGGCGTTGTGCACTTTGCCGCCGAAATGCCGGCACGACGAACCTGACAGCGCCGTCCGTCCGCACGAAGCCATGGGCTCACGGAGAGCAATCCGCCCTGCCCTTCGCTGTTCGCGCCCGACGCTGCTGCGTCCACCGCAAGCCCGGCTCCGCGATCATCACGACACGTGACCGCCCCTCAAGGGTGAGCCGGGATGCGCGACACATACGCCATTTCCGAATTTCGATAAATCGGAATATTTTTGGGCGATGGGATTGACAATCGACATCGCCAGACCGTCGTGTGTTGCCCGACGGACGAACGTGACCTCTTTTGGACCGCTCCCTGCAATATCAAGATTGAAGCGCTCGTCGATTCATCGCGAAAGACGGGAAAGCAAGGCGATCCAGACAACGCCGCCGCAAGACCTGGATCGCCCGCCCTTCCTCCCCGTTCCTCAATCGAGTCGAATCCGACGCGACCTCTCGTGCGGCCGCGGAGCGGCCGTGCTGAATGCAGTCGAGCAGTCGTCGTCGTTCTCACCATCGAGCAGCGGAGCACCACAGTGCCGGCACATGCGTGCCGACATCGACGGCGCCTTGCCGCCCGTCACGGCCTGACGATAGTTCGCCAGATCGATGACGTTGCGGGCCGTCGTTATGTGTTTTTCAACCATGGCTGTTCCTCGCGGCTAACACGCTGCTTATCGCAGACAAGTTTCGCGCAAACGTTCAGCCCACCGCTCAAATTTTACCGGAGGAATTGCGGCACGCCGCCTCGATCACCGCATCGCCTCAATCCCGATCTATTCTGCGACACGACCCACCATGTCTCTGCGAGCGGCGTAAGGTCCCGGTAGGCATCTTTGCTCGGGCATGACCGCTAGAGCCACTTCTTCCACTTGAAGATCCAGTACGGGACGATCGCCGCGATCAGCATCATCACCAGCGCCATCGGATAGCCGTGCACCCATTCGAGTTCCGGCATCACCTTGAAGTTCATGCCGTAGACCGAGGCGATCAGCGTCGGCGGCATCAGGACGACGGCCATGACCGAGAACAGCTTGATGATGTTGTTCTGCTCGAGATTGACGACGCCGAGCATGGCGTCGAGCACGAAGGTGATCTTGCTGGAGAGATAGGAGGCGTGGTCGGTCAGTGAGGCCACGTCACGCTGCATGGTCTTGAGCTGCTCGCGCATGTCCTTCGACCATTTCACGCCCTCGACCACCGCGGACAGGAACGTCACGACGCGGCCGATCGACACCAGGCTTTCGCGAACCTTCGACGTCAGGTCGCCCTTGCGTCCGATCGAGATCAGGATCTGGGAATATCTCTTCGCCTGCCCGTGGCGCGCGCTCTCGGGCTCGAAGATGTCGTGCGAGACCTGATCGATCTCGGCGCCGCAACGCTCCAGAATATCGGCGCAGCGGTCGATCACCGCGTCCAGCAGTTCCATCAGCACCATCTCGCCGGTGACGGACGGCGTGCAAGAGCGGGCGAGCTTGGCTTCGACCAGGGCGAACGGCTTCGGCAGGTCGTAGCGCACCGTCACCAGCCGGTGGTCGCCGAGGATGAAGGTCACTGCCGTGGTCCGGGGCATGTCGGTATCGGAGTGGCACATCAGCGTCGCAGTCATGTAGCGCGCGCCGTTCTCCATATAGAGGCGGCTGGAGATCTCGATCTCCTGCATGTCTTCCCGGGTCGGGATGGCGATGCCCGCGAGCCGCTCCACCGCCTTGTCCTCGGCCGCGCTCGGATTGACGAGGTCGATCCAGACGGCGTTCTCCGGCACCGCCGTCAGATCCTCGATGACAGCCTTCTTGAGGGCGGACTCGGAGGGAACAAACACAGAAAACATGAAAAGCTCCAGAGATCCTGCGACAGAACGACAGCCCTTAGCGCGATTCTGACAGGTTCACGATGACAACGATATTAACGGAGCGTTTGCATTTGGGGCGATCACAGGCCTCAACTGTGGCACGGAATCGACAGTCTGGCGCGTGAGGGCCAGAATCCTCCACAGACACCCCAAATTTGCGGCACAAAAGCCACAGCTTGGCTCTCGCAGCGCGGGAGAAGGGCTTCAGCGCTGGAATTGTGGCAGATTTCAACGATAATGGGATTAACGGAGTCGAGGAACTTGGGCGGCAAGCTCAGGCCGTCCGCACGGTATTGTTTTGATTGGAACCAAACCATGTCGTCGCTGAAAGTTATATTTGGAATTCTGGCCGCTGGCCTGATGCTGTCGGGCTGCATGCAGGCCACGCGTTACGAGGCGACCGACACCAAGGCGTTCAAGCCGAAGGACAAGGAACTCCTTGCCAAGGTCAGGTACGAGAATACTGCGGTCGCAGAGCCGTTCCGCCGCGCCATTGTCGAGTTCCACCGCAAGGAAACGCCGGGCTCGATCGTGGTCGATTCCGACAACCATTATCTCTATTACGTGCTGGAGGGCGGCAAGGCGATCCGCTACGGCATCACCGTCGGCGAAGAGGCCATGGCCTGGTCGGGCATTGCCAAGGTGGGCAGCAAGACCGAGTGGCCAGCTTGGCACCCCACCCCCAGCGAAATTTCGCGCTTGGGCGTGCCGACCTATGTCGCACCCGGCCCGGACAATCCGATGGGCTCCCGCGCGCTGTACCTCTATTCGGGTGGCAAGGACACGCTGTTCCGCATCCACGGCACCAACCAGCCGGAATATATCGGCGCCTCGATCTCGTCAGGCTGTATCCGCCTGACCAACGAGGACGCGATCGATCTCTATGATCGCGTTAAGGTCGGCACCCTCGTCGTGGTGCTCGAGCCCAAGCATGGCGACTCCCCTTACAACTCGCGTCTTGCGCTCGGCAGCAGCCAGACCGGCCAGGCGGCCAGCTACTGATCGCCTTCCGACCTCCAGACATTCAAAAGCGCCGGTTTCACCGGCGCTTTTTTGTTGCCGGCTTGGTCGATTGAGCCTTCTTCTCAGGTACCGACTTGTCTTCGGGCGAAGTGGACTTCTCCGCCGCCTCGTCGTCAGCGCCTTCCTTCGCCTCGGGCTTGGCCGCGACCTCGCGCGGCGGCGCCTCCTCGGGCCGCTCCGCCGGCAGCAGCGGGGCGACCTGCGGCAGGGGGTCCCACACGTGCCACTGACAGATCCGGTAGTCGTTGCGCCGCTGCGCCAGGTCGAGATGGATGTGGTCCTCATGGTACCAGTCCGAGCCTGGGCCGAGCACGGTGGAGAAGCGCGCGCAGACCGAATGCAGCACGCGCTCGCGCATCTCGCGGGACGTGGTGCGGTCGGTGAAGCCGATCGACTGCCCATTGGCGAGCTTGATGGCGCGGATGTCGATCGCATTGGCCTTGCCATGCTCGGACAGCAGCGCGCCGGCGACACGGTTGCGGCCGCGGCACTCGAAAGAATCGAAATTGTCGAGGTCGCTGATGGAGGAGCCGAGGCTGGTCGCCAGCGGCGCCATGTCCTTGCGCACCCAGTCGGCGATCGCTGAGGCCATGGTGCAGCGGAGGATGGCCGCCGGCTTGACCGCCACCTTGCGCTTGTCCGGCAGCACGATGGCCTCGAGCCGCACCAGATCCTCGCCGCCGCAGGCGCCGGGGCCGCGGATATCCGGGATTGAGGGCGCAATCGCGACGTCCTCGGTCAGCGCGAGGCGGCAGGCCGAGGGCGGCTTCTGGGCTGGCGACGCAGCCTCGGCGGGCTTGTCCGCACCCGGCTGGTCTTGGGACGGCTTTCCCTCTGCCTGCGGCGGTGCCTCGTCAGTTGGCTTGTCCGCCGCCCTGGGCGCCTGCTCGGGCCGGGGTCTTGGCAGCGGAATCTTGGCTGCATGAACGGCCGGGCGCGGCCGTGGTGTACCAAGGCCGAAGATATCGAGTGGCGCAGGATATTTCCGGGCCTCTGCCCTCTCGATCGGCCCAAGCGATAACCCGAGCGCAGCGGTAACCATTGCCGCCCCAACGGACATAAAGCCGCGACAAGACCATTTGCGGCGAAACTCCGTCAGGCTAAAAGTCATGTCAATTCTTTGGCCCAACGCTGAGAGCGACAACGCGCCCAGCGACTTCTCGGAGGAACGTCGGAATGCTTGGTTTGATGCAAGATTGGCCCCTGCTCTGCCACCGGATCATCGAACACGCCGCCAGGATCCATGGCAAGCAGGAGGTGGTCACACGCTCGGTCGAGGGACCGATCCATCGGACCAACTACGCCGAGATCCACAAGCGTGCGCTCAAGGTCTCGCAGATGCTGGAACGCGACGGCATCAAGCTCGGGGACCGTGTCGCAACGATCGCCTGGAACACCTGGCGCCATCTCGAGGTCTGGTACGGCATCATGGGGATCGGCGCCATCTGCCACACGGTCAATCCCCGCCTTTTCCCGGAGCAGATCGCCTGGATCATCAATCATGCGCAGGACCGCATCGTGATGACCGACATCACCTTCGTTCCGATCCTGGAGAAGATCGCCGACAAGCTGCCAAGCGTGGAGCGCTACGTCGTGCTCACCGACAAGGCGCATATGCCTGAGACCAAGTTGAAGAATGTCGTCGCCTACGAGGACTGGATCGCCGAGGCCGACGGCAAGTTCAAGTGGAAGGAGTTCGACGAGAACACGGCTGCCGCGATGTGTTACACCTCCGGCACGACCGGCGATCCCAAGGGTGTGCTGTATTCGCATCGCTCCAACGTGTTGCACGCGTTGATGGCCAACAATGTCGATGCGCTCGGCACCAGTGCGTCCGAGACAATGCTGCCGGTGGTTCCGCTGTTCCATGCCAACAGCTGGGGCATCGCCTTTTCCGCGCCTTCGCAGGGCACCAAGCTGGTCATGCCCGGCGCCAAGCTCGACGGCGCCTCGGTCTATGAGCTGCTCTCGACCGAGAAGGTGACGCACACGGCCGGCGTCCCGACGGTGTGGCTGATGCTGCTCCAGCACATGGCCGCCAACAATCTGAAGCTGCCGGAGCTGAAGATGGTGATCTGCGGCGGCTCGGCGATGCCGCGCTCGATGATCAAGGCTTTCCTCGACATGGGCTCGAACGTCCGTCACGCCTGGGGCATGACCGAGATGAGCCCGATCGGCAGCGTCGCGGCGCTGAAGCCGCCGTTCCAGAATGCCACCGGCGAGGCGCGACTGGACGTGCTCCAGATGCAGGGCTATGCGCCCTTCGCGGTGGAGATGAAGATCACCGACGATGCCGGCAAGGAGCTGCCCTGGGACGGCAAGACCTTCGGCCGCCTCAAGGTGTCCGGCCCCGCCGTCGCCAAGGCCTATTACCGCGTCGACACAAACATCCTCGACGAAGACGGCTTCTTCGACACCGGCGACGTCTCGACGATCGACGAGGACGGCTACATGCGGATCACCGACCGCTCCAAGGACGTGATCAAGTCCGGCGGCGAATGGATTTCCTCGATCGACCTCGAAAACCTGGCGGTCGGCCATCCCGCGGTGGCGGAAGCAGCCGTGATCGGCGTATTCCACCCCAAATGGGATGAGCGGCCGCTTTTGATCGTGCAGCTCAAGCAGGGCCAGCAGGCCACACGCGAGGACATCCTGAAGTTCATGGACGGCAAGATCGCCAAGTGGTGGATGCCCGACGACGTCGTCTTCGTGGAAGGCATCCCGCATACGGCGACGGGCAAGATCCTGAAGACGGCGCTGCGCGACCAGTTCAAGGATTACCGCTTCCCGAACGCGGCGGCGTAACGCGCCAGGGCTACGCCCTGTCACTCCGGGATGTCCGACCGGACCTCAGGTGCGCAATTGCGCACCGGGGAATCTCGAAATTCCGGGTTCGATGCCGTTGGCATCGCCCCGGGATGACGAGCCAGTAACAGTCCGGTCTCCCTTGAATTTGCTCTCGGGCCGTGTTCTCAACGGCATCGTCGCGCCAAATCGGCCGGCGCCGCCCTCAACACCCGGCAGAGCTCACCCGATGGCCCGCAGGTTTTCCGCTCCCTATCAGTCGGAGCCCGTGTCCAGCCTCGCGAGCTGGGCGCGCAATCTGGCCGTGTTCGCGGTGGTGGCGGTGGTGGTATCGGTCATCATCGTCCGCTTCGATTTCCTGGAGCCCAAGCCGGCGCTTGCAACGTTCCTCGGCGGGCTCGCGATCGCCGGCTTCTCGATCTTGTTCGGGCTCGCCGGCTTTGCCGCGATCTGGCAGAACGGCTCGCGGGGCATGGCGCGCATCCTGCTCGCCTTCCTGATCGACGGGGCGATCCCCGCCTATCTCGGCCTGCAATATCGCAAGCTGCCGTCGATTTACGACATCACCACCGACCCGATCGATCCGCCGCGCTTCGACGCGCTGGCGCGGCTGCGCACCGGCGAGGGCACCAACCCCGCGGTCTATGCAGGCCTCTATTCGGCGGAGCAGCAACGCCGCTTCTATCCCGAAATCGAGCCCGTCGAGCTCGAGATTTCGGCCGACCGTGCCTATGCGATCGCGCTCCAGCTCGTGCACAAGCGCAAATGGATCGTGATCGACGAGCGCGCGCCGCAGCCGCCGCGCCGCATCGGCCGGATCGAAGCGGTCGCCCGTACGCCAATGATGGGTTTTCGCGAGGACGTTTCGATAAGGGTCGTGCCGGATGGCGATGATTCCCGGGTCGACATGCGCTCTGCTTCGCGCAATTTCGACAGCGATCTCGGCAGCAACGCCGCGCGCATCAAGAAGTTCATCGACGACCTCAACACCGCTGCCGATGCCGACGCGCTCAAGCCGGTCAAGAAGACGCCGGTTACGCCGCCCAAGGCACCGGCAAAGACGGTGAAGAAATAGCCCCACCGTCATTCCGGGGCGCGCGTTAGCGCGAGCCCGGAATCCATTCATCCACCAATGCTGAGGCCCGATGGATTCCGGGCTCGCCGCTTCGCGGCGCCCCGGAATGACAGCGAGTTAGGCGTTCGCCATCCGGTACGTCCCGCCGATCACGGGATCCCCATCGGTCGCGACCACGCCGCGTGCGACCAGATCTTCCAGGTGCGCCAGCACGGAGTAGCCGGCGGCGGTCGTCAGCCTGGGATCAATGCCGATATAGATCGCACGAACCATCGTCGGGATGTCGGCCTCGCCCTTGGCAAGCCGATGCAGGATCGAGGCCTCGCGCGCCTTGCGATGACGGATCAGGAAACGCACGAAGCGCTGGCCGTCGGGGATCTCGGGACCGTGGCCCGAGAAATAGAGATCCTCCTCGCGTGACGCGAGGCGGTCCAGCGAGTCCATGTAGTCGATCATCGAGCCATCGGGCGGCGCCACGATCGACGTCGACCAGCCCATCACGTGATCGCCGACGAAGTTGAATTTTCGCTCGGGCCAGGCGAACGCCAGGTGATTGGCCGTGTGGCCGGGCGTCGCCACCGCCTCGAGCCGCCAGCCGGCGCCTTCCACGACGTCGCCATGCGCCAGGTTGACGTCCGGCGCAAAATCGCGGTCCACCCCGGATTCCGGATTGTGCTTCTCGCTCTCGAAGCGCGGGCGCGAGGCGCGATGCGGGCCTTCGGCGTAAACCGGCGCACCTGTCGCCTGCTTGATCCGCGCGGTGTTCGGCGAATGGTCGCGATGGGTGTGGGTGACGAAGATGTGCGTCACCGTCTCGCCACGCACCGCATCGAGCAGCGCGGCCGCATGCGCTTCGTCGTCCGGGCCGGGATCGATGATCGCGACATTGCCCTTGCCGACGATGTAGCTGACCGTGCCGGTAAAGGTGAACGGGCTCGGATTGTTGCAGAGGACGCGCCGCACGCCGGGGCGGACCTCCTCGACGAGGCCGGGCTTCAGCGGAAAGTTGCGGTTGAACGGGACGTCGTCATTGTCGGACATGGGACTTCCTGTGCACTGCTGCCCCAACCCCCACCGTCATGCCCCGCCCAGGCGGGGCATCCAGTACGCCGTGGCGCCTGTGGCGAGGGCGAGGTCTCTCGGATACTGGATCGCCCGCCTTCGCGGGCGATGACAGCTCAGCAAAACAACCGCCACGAAATGCGTGACGACTAGAAGAACGCCTGGATGCCCGTGATCGCGCGGCCCAGGATCAGAGCGTGGACGTCGTGGGTGCCCTCATAGGTGTTGACCGTCTCGAGGTTATGGACGTGGCGCATCACGTGGTACTCGATCGAGATGCCGTTGCCGCCGTGCATGTCGCGGGCGGTGCGGGCGATATCGAGGGCCTTGCCGCAATTGTTGCGCTTGACGATCGAGATCATCTCGGGGGCGAACTTGCCCTCGTCCATCAGGCGGCCGACGCGCAAGGAGGCTTGCAGGCCCAGCGCGATCTCGGTCTCCATGTCGGCGAGCTTCTTCTGCACCAGCTGGGTCGCGGCGAGCGGCTTGCCGAACTGCTTGCGGTCGAGCGTGTACTGGCGGGCGCGATGCATGCAGTCCTCGGCAGCCCCCAACGCACCCCACGAGATGCCGTAACGGGCGCGGTTGAGGCAGCCGAACGGGCCCTTCAGGCCGGAGACGTTGGGCAGCAGGGCGTCTTCCGGAACCACGACGCCGTCCATCACGACCTCGCCGGTAATGGAGGCACGCAAGGACAGCTTGCCGCCGATCTTCGGCGCTGACAGGCCCTTCATGCCCTTCTCCAGCACGAAGCCGCGGATCTGGTTGTCGTGCGCGGCCGACTTGGCCCAGACCACGAACACGTCGGCGATCGGCGCGTTCGAGATCCACATCTTGCTGCCGGTGAGGCGATAGCCGTCCGACACCTTCTCGGCGCGGGTCTTCATCCCGGCCGGATCGGAGCCGGCATCGGGCTCGGTGAGACCGAAGCAGCCAACCCACTCGCCGCTGGCGAGCTTCGGCAGGTACTTCTTGCGCTGGTTCTCGTCGCCATAGGCGTAGATCGGGTACATCACCAGCGAGGACTGCACCGAGTTCATCGAGCGATAGCCGGAATCGACCCGCTCGATCTCGCGCGCGACGAGGCCATAGGCGACGTAGCTCGCATTCGCACAGCCATACTCTTCCGGCAGCGTGATGCCGATCAGGCCGAGCTCGCCCATCTCATTGAAGATCTCGCGGTCGGTCTTCTCTTCGAGATAGGCCTTGGCGACACGCGGCATCAACTTGTCCTGGGCGTAGGCGCGAGCGGTGTCGCGCACCATGCGCTCGTCTTCGGTGAGCTGCTCGTCGAGCAGGAATGGATCGTCCCACTGGAAAGAAGCCGCAGCCGGCTTGTCCTTGGCCTGAGGGCGCACGCTCATGAAACGTCCTTTCGAGTCTGGTTCCGTCGATAATTGCCCGACAAGTTAAAGCGCCGCGGCAACAAGTTCAATTGCATCCTGGCTTCGGTCATTCCGGCTCGCACAACGGTACGACCTGGAAACGAGGCGGTCAGCTTTCGAGCTGCTCGTTGGCCACGATCTCGATGCCGAAGCCCGAGAGGCCCTTGTAGTCGTGCACCGAGGAGGTGAGATGCCGGATCGAGGTGACGCCGAGGTCGCGCAGGATCTGCGCGCCGACGCCGACCTCGCGCCACTGGCGGTTGCGGTCGGCTTCCGTCGACGACTCGTCCGGCAACGGCGCCACGGGAACGCCGGCCGCGCCATCGCGCAAGTAGATCAGCACGCCGCGGCCCGATTTCTTGAAATGCTCGAGCACGGCCGCCATGCGCTTGTGGCCGGTGAAGGTATCCTTCACGATGTTCGGCTTGTGGAAGCGGGTCAGCACGTTCTTGCCGTCGCCGACGCCGTTGTAGACGAAGGCGACGTGAGCGATGGAATCGAACGGCGAGCGATAGGCATAGCCCTGCAAGGGGCCGATCGGGCTCTCGGTGACGAAGGTCGAGACCCGCTCGATCAGCTTTTCGCGCGCCTGGCGGTAGGCGATCATGTCCGCGATGGTGACGTGCTTGAGCTTGTGCGCGGCGGCGAAGCGGGCGACCTGCTCCCCCTTCATGACGCTGCCGTCGTCGTTCATGAGCTCGCTGATGACGCCGACCGGCGGCAGGCCCGAGAGCTTGCAGAGGTCCACGGCAGCCTCGGTATGGCCGGAGCGCAGCAGCACGCCGCCGTCCTTGGCGATCAGCGGGAAGATGTGGCCGGGCCGGGCGAAATCGTTGGCACCGACATTGGGATTTGACAGCGCACGGCAGCACGACGCGCGCTCCTCGGCGGAGATGCCGGTGCCGCCATCGGGCTTGTAGTCGATCGAGACCGTGAACGCAGTGGTGTGCGCGGAATCGTTGTGGGCGACCATCGGATCGAGCCGCAGGCGGCGTGCGTCCTCGGTGGTCACGGGCGCGCAGACAATGCCGGAGGTATGGCGGATGATGAACGCCATCTTCTCGGCCGTGCAGAGCGAGGCGGCGACGATCAGATCGCCCTCGCCCTCGCGGTCCTCGTCGTCGGTGACGACCACGAGCTCACCCCGGGCAAAGGCCTGCAAGACTTCCTGAACGCTATCGGGCATTTCCCAATCTCTATCGGTTATGGCCCGGAGGCTTAGCCGGACTTGGGCCGGGGCGCTAGTCTTCCCGGCGCAACCACATATGCCTGACGGCAGGCCTGCCAAGGGGTTTCAGGCTTGCACCGGGCATACCAGCGATATAGGCGCAGATTTGCCCGGGAGACAGGCGGCCGGTCACCGTCAGGGCAGCACCTCGCGGCGTTCGCCGAGGCGCTGATCGAGCTCGGCGCGCTTCTCGGCCAGCAGGCCGGCCTGGGCGGCTTCGATCACCGTGAACAGCTCGTGGGCATCGCTGAGCCGGGTCACGGTGACGTAGCTGGCGCCGGCCTCGTAGAGCGCATCGACGTCGGCCAGGAGGTCGGCCGTGGCGACGATCAGGGCGGTCGGGTTGAGCGCGCGGACGTGGCGGACCAGCTTTTCATTGGTGGCCCCCTTCAGCAGCGAATCCGGCACGCTGAGGATGATCATCTCGGACTTGCCGATGCCGGCATGGAGCAGCGTATCGACATTGCTGATGTCGCCATAGATCACGTGCAGGCCGCGCGACAGCAGGGTCTGGTACACATTGGGGTTGAAATCGACCACCGTGATCTGCTCCAGCAGCACCGGCGCCTGCCGCTCGATCTCGGCCAGCAGCGCGCTCGCGGCGCGGAAAAAGCCGAGAATGACGACGCGGCGGGCCTCGCCATGGCCGCCCTCGTGCCCGTCCTCGGCATGGCCGCTGCCGTGATCGAGATCGCGCAGGCCGATCCGCTTCAGGGGGCCGATCGCCCAGCGGGTGATCTCGTCGCTGCGGGTCATCACGAAGGTCGAGAGCACCGCCAGCACCACGAAAGCGAAGGAGGCCGCGTTCGCCGTCTCGGCTGCGATGTGGCGGTCGGCGACACCGGTCTGGATCACGACCAGCGAGAACTCGGAGATCTGGGCGAGGTTGAGGGCCGGCAACAGGCTGGCGCGCAGGCCCTGCTTCATCAGGTAGAGCGGCGTGAAGGTGGTGACGAGACGGCTCACCACCGTGAACCCCGCGATCATCAAGGCAAGGCCAATCACCGAGAGGCCGGGCACGGGAATGGTCATGCCCAGAGCGACGAAGAACAGCGTGATGAAGAAGTCGCGAAGCGTGGTGACCTTGGCGGTCACGTCGAGCGCGTAAGGGAAGGTCGAGAGCGAGACCCCGGCGATCAGCGCACCCATCTCGCGCGACAGCGACAGCCGCTCCGCCGTCTCGGAGACGAGGAAGCACCAGGCCAGCGCGCCGAGCAGGATCAGCTCGGGCCGCCGCGCAATCTGGTGGAACAGGCGCGGCAGCACGTAGCGGCTGACGAGGAGTGCGGCCGTGACCAGCACCGCGACCCGGCCGATCGAGAGCAGGATGACGCTGACCTGCAGATTGGCCAGGCTCGGCTGCACCGCCAGGAACAGGATGGCGAAGATGTCCTGGAGCACCAGCACGCCGAGGGTGATGCGGCCCGGCAGCGTATCGAGCTCGCGCTTCTCATAGAGCACCTTGACGATGATGACGGTGCTGGACAGCGCGCAGGCGACGCAGAGATAGACCGCATCGAAATGCCCGCCCCCGAGCGACAGGCCGATTCCGATGAAGAACAGGACCCCGAGCAGGCAGCCTCCGACAAGCTGGCCGCCGGCGGCGAACAGGATCACCTTGCCCGCCCGCACGATCTTCTTCAGGTCGATCTCGAGGCCGATCATGAACAGCATGAAGATCAGGCCGAGCTCGGAGATGACGCTGATCGATTCCTGCGAATGGACCCAGCCGGCGCCGAATGGACCTATGCAGAAGCCGGCGATAAGATATGCCAGGATCAGCGGTTGCCGGGAGAAATGGGCGAGCAGGCCCAGCATCCAGGCAAACAGGATACAGAGAGTGATGTCGCGAATGAGCCCGTGCATACCAAATTGGTCCGTTTTGCCGCACCCTAGAGACGGAGTGCGGTGCGGCAAGCGAGCAATTCGTCACATGCGCAAAGGGCTCTTCGCAGCCATGCTGCTCGGCCCCCTCGCCTTTGCCGTGCCCACCGCCGCGCAATCCAAGGTCAATGTCGAACAAAACTTTGCCGATTCGCTCACCACGCTGCCGAAGGAGGACCTCGCCGTCTTCGGCGGGTTCTACGTGCCCGCCTATTCCAGCGTCGCGATGAGCCAGGGCAAGCTGCGTGTCGACTTCTCGGTGACGTTGAGCGTGCACAACGCCTCCGAGACCCAGCCGCTGGTCCTCAAACGCATCGCCTATTTCGACACCGCAGGCAAGCAGGTCGAGAGCTATTTGAAGACGCCGGTGGCGCTGCGGCCGCTCGCCACCGTCTCGATCTTCGTTCCGACCGACGACGTTCGCGGCGGGACAGGGGCCAATTTTCTCGTCGACTGGGCCGCCACGGGCGAGATCGCCGAGCCGGTGGTCGAAGCGCTGATGGTTGGCGGCATTGCCAACGCGCATTACGCTTTCATCAGCCCGGGCCGCCCGACCCGCACGGCCGGCAGGAAGTAACGCGGCCGGGCAAGGCCGCCGCTCAACAAGAACAAAACGAGGAACGCTCCCATGACGTCCAGCTTTGATTTCGCGCCCCTGTTTCCCGCAGGGTTGCCGGCCCCGTCTGCGCGCTGGACGGGCCTTGCCAAATACAGCTTTGTCGGCGGCAACAATGATTCCGAACAGGTACCGCTCGACGAGCTGATCGAAGCAACCAACGCGGTGCTGCGGCGCGAGGGCCGCTCGCTCGCCACTTACGGTCTGGCCCATGGGCCGCAGGGCTACCTGCCCTTGCGCGAATTCCTGGTGACGAAACTCAAGCGCGATGCCGGAATCACCTGCACGGTGGACGATCTGCTGATCGTCTCGGGCTCGCTCCAGGCCCTCGATCTCGTCAACGCCACGCTGCTGGCGCGCGGCGACACCGTGATTTTCGAGCAGGAGAGCTATCAGGGCTCCCTGACCCGTCTGGCGCGGCTCGGCGTCAACGTCGTCGGCATTCCCCTCGACAAGGACGGCATGCGCATGGACGTGCTGGCCTCCACGCTGGCCGACCTGAAAGGCCGCGGCATCCGCCCGAAATACATCTACACCATTCCAACGGTGCAGAACCCCACCGGCAGCATCATGCCCGAGAGCCGCCGCGCCGAGCTGGTGCGGCTCGCGGCCGAATACGGCGTGCCCATCTTCGAGGACGATTGCTATGCCGACCTGGTGTGGTCGGGGCAGCGGCCGCCGGCGATCCATGCCATGAGCCCGAACGGCGGCGTGATCCATATCGGCTCGTTCTCGAAGTCGATCGCGCCGGCGCTGCGCGTCGGCTTCGTGGTCGCGCCCTGGGAGGTGATGTCGCGGATGCTGGCGCTGAAGACGGATGCCGGCTCCGGCGCGCTCGAGCAGATGGTGCTCGCCGCCTATTGCAAGCCGCACTTCGCAAACCACGTGCCGACGCTGACGAAAGCGCTACGCACCAAGCTCGACACGCTGATGGAAGCGCTCAACGAGCAGTTCGGCACGGCCGCCGAATTCGAGGAGCCCAAGGGCGGAATCTTCCTGTGGGTGAAGCTGCCCGAGCAGGTCGATACGCTGAAGCTGTACCAGGCCGCGCTCGCGGCCGGCGTATCGATCAATCCGGGGCCGGAATGGTCGACCAACAAGGCCCATTCCAGCTCGCGGCTGCGGCTGTGCTTTGCAAGCCCCACGCATCAGCAGATCCGCGAGGGCGTCGCCGTGCTGGCCGAGGTCTGCCGCAAGGAGTTCGGCGTGCCGGCCCGTAGTGCCAATGTGGAGAAGCGAGCCTGAGGCCGCTCCCTCACGCCTCGACGTGAAACTCCACGTTGACCTGTCCGCTGCCCGAGGACGGAAAATAGTCGCAAAGCTGCTCGGCGGTGCCGCGATAGTCATACCAGCCCAGCGCCGCGAACAGCATGATGGTGTCGGCCATGCCGCCTTCGCCGTTGCACTTGGTGGCGTAGTCCGGAAGCATGTCGAGGAATTCGCGATAGCAGCCGCTCTGCCAGAGTTCGAGCACGCGCAGGTCGACCTGACGGTTGAACTCGCTGGCGATCGACGTCCACGCCTCGGGGCCGAGCTTCTTGTTCGGCCAGAGCCGGTGCGAAAGCGAACCGCTGGCGAGGACGGCGACCCGCTCGCCGGATTCATCGATGGCACGGCGGGTCGCTTCGCCGAGGATGCGGCTCTCCTCGAACGAGGTGAACAGGGGCGTAGCGACCGAGACCACCTTCGCAAAACCGTCCGGGTTCATGTAGTGCATCGGCACGATGGTGCCGTATTCGAGCCCGAGGCTGGCCACCTGGTGAGCGATGACGTTGAGACCCGCATCGGCCGCCCTGCCCGCGATTGCCTCGGCGAGACGCGTATCGCCCGGCAGATCGTAACGCAGATCCTGGATCATCTGCGGCGCCTCGTGGCTCGTGAACGAGCCGCGATGCCGCGCATTGGCGTTGACGTGGTAGCCGAAATTGGAGAGCCAGTGGGTGTCGAACACCACGAAGCTGGTGACGCCGCGCTCTCTGGCCCGCCGGCCGAGCTCACGCAAGGAGCTGACCGCCGGCTCGCGCGCGGCACGGAGCGAGCTGCCGGGCTGCTCCGACAGCATCAATGATGGAACATGAGTGACCTTGGCCGCGAGTACGAGCTGCCCCATGGCCGTCACCTCGAAGCGTCAGGCCGCCTGTGGCTGACTGCTGTGGATCGCGGAGGCGAGCCTCAGCAACAGGACGATGGAGACGTTGCCCTTGCCGGCCTCGATCTGGGCGATATAGCGCTCGGAGATCCCGGAGCGGCGGGCCAGCTCGCGGCGCGACAGGTCGCAGCGCATGCGCGAGGACCGTAAGCGATCGCCCAGCTCGGTCAGAAACGCCGCCTCGGAATAAGGCGGTACGGCACAGCTCCCCGGCAGCACTTCGCCCGCAAGATCCACGACTTGATTCAGCATTGGTCTATCCACGTTCGCCTTCGGGAATGCCATCCTAGCCGCGAATTCCCCTGCCTCATTGACGCGGATCAAATTCGCGAGCGATCGGCGGCTGCCGTGGAACGGCCGCGCGCGTGATGCTACACTTTGGAATTCTTCGAGGCGGGGTTCTTCAGGACATGATGCGTCGTTCGAGCCACTGGATCGCGGCTGCGATGCTGTGGGTTGCGTTCACTTGCACGGCCGGTGCCGAGACGCTGGCCGCGACCGTCCAGCAATGGGGCCTGCTCGGCTCATGGGCGGTCGACTGCGCCGCTCGGCCCGACCGCGACAAGGGGGCGCTCCTGACTTACGAAATCCGGAAGGACGGCCGGGTGATGTACCGGCGCAATTTCGGCGACGCCAAAGACGAGAACGAGGTGGTGTCGGCCACAGTCAATGCCGAGGGCCTGCTCGACGTGATGGTGTTCTTCCCCGCGCTGCATCAGACGCGCGAATTTGGACTCCTGTTGCAGAAGGACGGCAGCCTGCGCGCGATCTACAATCGCAGCGAGCGCGGCGAGTACACGATCAGGGACGGCAAATACGTCGCCACCGGCGCACCGACGCCAGCGCAGAAACGCTGCGACTGATCACCTGAACAGCCGTTCAGAATTCTCTTCCCGTTCCCCCCGGAACGTTCGCATGCATGCGCGGTTTAGAATGTGCATTCGATTGGAGGAGTACGACATGAAGAAGCTTGGCTATGTGGTTGCGGCTCTGGGTGCGCTCGTGATCGCGGTGCCGACGGTGGCGAGCGCTGAGACTGTGGTGATCAAGCGCGGTCATCATCATCATGGCCCGCATGGCGCCCGCGCCGAATATCGCATGCACCATCACGATCGCAGCTGGCATCGTCACCATCGCGGGGACCGCGTGGTCGTGATCAAGCGCAGCCACCGCCACCACCACTGGGACTGACGCGCAACGCAACATGGAAATGGCCCCTCACCGGGGGCCATTTTTCTTTGCGGATTCGAAACGTCGCGACAGCCTAGTCCCACGCCGGGGCAAAGCCTGGATTGACGCAACGCCTGTCCTTCGGCAGCGCGGCGATTTTCTCGCGATCGGCATCGTCGAGCGTGATCTTCAGCGCGTCGAGATTGGCCTGTTGGCTCTCGCGGCGAGATGCCTTCGGGATCGCGGCAACGCCGTCCTGGTCGAGCAGCCATTTCAGCGCAACCTGCGCAGCGGTCGCGCCGTGCCGGGCGCCGATTTCGGCCAGCACCGGATCGGTCGCGACACGTCCCTGCGCCAGCGGACAATAGGCAACCAGCGGGATCGACTTGGCACGGAGATAGGCCAGCACCTTCGATTGATCGAGCATGGCGTGATATTCGACCTGGTTGCAGGCGATCGGCGCCTTGATGTCCTCGACCGCGACCTTGAGCAGCGCGGTGGTGAAATTGGCAACGCCGATCGCCCGCGTGCGCCCCTCCTCCTTGAGCTTCATCAGCGTCTCGAACACCGCGCCCCAGTTCGCAGCCTTCGACGGCCAGTGCACGAGATAGAGGTCGACATGGTCGAGCCGGAGCTTCTTCAGGCTGGCGTCGAAAGCGCGGCGGATCGCGTCCGGGGCGAGGTTCTCGTGCCAGACCTTCGTGGTGACGTGCAGCTCGCCGCGCGGCACGCCGGACGACGCGATGGCCGAGCCGATCGGCTCCTCATTGGCGTACATCTCGGCAGTATCGATGTGGCGATAGCCGATCGACAGCGCGCTCTCGATCGCGGCGCGGCAGGCATCGCCCTGCATGCGGAAGGTACCGAGGCCGAGCTTGGGCATGCTGATGCCCTGTGTCTTCAGATGATCCATGAAAAGGCTCCTTGCGTGGTCGTTTCGCCAGATACGCGCGGCAACGCCGCGTGAGCAGACTCTTCGGTGATGGAAAAGAGGTGGCGGGCGGGAATGACCAGCTTAGCGCCGGAAGCGCGGGACCGCCAATCAAGATCGGGTTAGCGACCTACGAATGCTGTGCCACCACGGCCGGTCGTGACTGCGGCTGCGGCACGATGTTGACCGACCAGAGGTCGCGGTTGTCGACGTCCTTCAGGGTCACCGTCATCACGCCGGTCGCGCCATCGATGTCGACGCGGCCGAAGAACTGCAAGCCGAAACAGGGCGCGAGGTTCTCGCCCTGCACCTCGCTGCAGCCGTGCTGATACATCGCGATCGGACCGAAGGTGTCGTCGAGCTCGCCGGGGCCCCAGGTGCCGGCATGCAGCGGGCCGGACACGAACTCCCAGAACGGCTCGAAATCCTGGAATTGCGCCTTGTCCGGGTCGTAGTAATGCGCGGCGGTGTAGTGCATGTCGGCGGTGAGCCAGACCACGTTGCGGATGCCGGCCCGTTTGATGAAGGAGAGCAGATCGGCGATCTCATGCTCGCGCCGGTCGGGCGGCCCGTTGCCGAGCGCAACGGCGTCCAGGCTGATCAGGCCGATCGGCAAGTCGGCCGCGATCACCTTCCAGGTCGCACGCGAGGCGGCGAGCTCCCGCTTGAGCCAGGCGAGCTGCTCGGCGCCGAGGATCCAGCCGCGACGGTCGTCGCCCTTGTTCCAGGTCTCGTCGCGAAAACTGCGCATGTCGATCAAGAAGACGTCGAGCAGCGGGCCGTAGGCGATCTTGCGATAGACCCGGCCCCGCCGCGCACCGATGTCGCGGATCGGCATAAAGTCGAAGAAGGCACGGCGGGCACGCGCGACCAGGCGTGGCGTGCCGTCGTCCTCATGACCGGCCTCGTCATAGCTGCCGGTCGGCGACCAGTCATTGGTCACCTCGTGATCGTCCCATTGCGCGAACATCGGCACCTCGGCATGGAAGGCGCGGAAGTGTTCGTCGAGATGGTTGTATTTGTAATTGCCCCGGAACTGCGCCAGCGTATGCGCGACCTCGGATTTCTCCTCGGTCACCAGGTTGCGCCAGATCTCGCCGTTCGGCAGCTTCTGCTCGGCGGGAATCGTGCAGTCGGCGTAGATGTGATCGCCGGAGTGGATGAAGAAATCCGGACGGTTGTCCAGCATGGTCCGATAGCTGCGATAGCCGCCGCGCGAGAGGTCGATGCCCCAGCCCTGCCCCGCGGTGTCGCCGGACCACAGGAACGAGATCGACTGGCCCGGAGCGGGCGCGGTGCGGAAATGGCCGACGCGGCTTTCGCCGACGAGACCCGTGGCAATCTCGTCGAAGCGCACGCGGTAGAAGATGTCCTGGCCCGGCGGCAGATCCGTCAGCAGCAGTTTTGAGGTGAGATCAGCGTCGGGCAGCGCATCGGCGGAAGCCGACGCGATGATCGTTTTGAAGCTCTCGACGGTCGAGCACTGCACCTGCATCCGCGCAGGCCGGTCGGCGCGGGCCCAGATCACGGCGGAGCCGTCGCAGACGTCGCCGGACTGGATGCCGCCTGCGATCTGCGGGCGGTCGGCGGCACGACTGATGGAAGGTTTCGCAAGCGAGGCGATGGCGAGACTGGAGGCGGAGCGGACCAGGAACTGCCGCCGGGTCCATGCGCGCGCAGCGCGGAGAGATGCCATTCAGGAGACCTTCGTCGAATCGCGACGGAAGGTGCCTGCGCTCCTTGACTTCCAGCTTACGGTTTCTTGACTCCGCGCCTACGGTTTTGCGACGCAGGGATGACGCCTGTGAAGCATGATCCGGAAAAGTGTGCAGCGGTTTTCCGAAAAGATCATGCTTA
>NZ_LSIC01000213.1 GCF_001556045.1 Bradyrhizobium sp. CCH5-F6 | reverse complement strand
CACCTCCAGGCTCAACGAGCCTACTACAGGTGTCCACTCATTCGGAGGAAGTTCAGATTGTCGAGAACTGCGGAGAAAATCCCCAAATGGTGAGAGCCCTCACCCGCCGCGCGCAGGGGACGATGCTTCGCATCGCCCGGCGCGCGCCGACCTCTCTCGCAAGCGGGGGAGGTGAACGAGCCGCGGCAATCGATTCAACCTGAGCCCATTCCGCTTTAGAACACCACGCCCACGCGCGAGCCGCGCTTCCAGGCGATGCGGCAGCGCTTCCTGGTGTTGACGTGCAGGAGCTCGAAGCGATCGGGGATCTTCACCTGCCCGCCGAGATCGACGCAGGCCCCGCCGGGCGAATAATCGATCAGCGTGCAGGGGATCACCGGCGCGCGCGGATCGGTGATGATCTTGGCCTGCCGGGACACCAACCCTGCAGGCTTGACGCGGACATGGCGGCGCGGATGCATTGGCACTCTCCTCCAATTCCGCATCTAGCGGCGGGTTCGGGTGACGATGATGCCGGGGAGTCGATGCGAAGCAGCTAAGGCCGGCGGAAGAATTTTAACGAAAAGTGCCGGCGCAGGCGGAAAGCGGCGGTAGTGAGGTGTGGAGGTGCCGTCTCAACCTCGCTGTCGTCCCGGCCTGGTGCAGGACGGGATGAGGCTTGATCGCTGCAACGATGGAGGTGAGCTCCCTCTCCCGCTTGCGGGCAGGGCTATCGCATATGAGTTCTTGGCGGGGCCTGAGCG
>NZ_LSIC01000212.1 GCF_001556045.1 Bradyrhizobium sp. CCH5-F6 | reverse complement strand
CGGGCGAGGGCCGCGCACCTCGGTCATCTGCTCCGGCGAGGCGCCGATCGCGCGCACGTCGACGACCTTGCCGAGGGCGGTATCGAGGACGTCGCCGCGCACCGAGATGCTTCGACCCTGAGCCAGCTGGTCCTGCATGCGTTCGCCCTCCGGTGGCGGCAGACGCAGCGTGGTGCCGTCATCGAGCACGACGCCGTTCACCTCGCCGCGCTTGCCGTGCAATTGCAGGGCGATGCGGCCGCTGATGGTCTGGTCGTCATTGGCACCGCGCCGGTCCGGCGGGCCGTTGTCGACGACGCTCTTGCCGGTCGCGACATTGGTGACCGACGCCGCGTCGACCAGCGGAATGGCGCGGGCGCGCAAGCCACGCACCGAAACCTGGTCGCCGGGACGGATCGCAAACACCGTCTGGGCACTGAGATGCGGCGGCAGCTTCACCTCGGTGCCGTCGGTGAGAATGATTCCGTCGACGTCGCCGCGCGGCGTCAACGTGTACTGCTTCACGGTCCCGCGAGATTCCGGAAGCTGCGAGGAATCCCACATGGGATCCCGGACCTGCGAATAAGCGGCGGCGCCGCTGCCGATCGCTGTGGTGGCGAGCAGCACCCAGAACAGCGCGCGCATGCGTGTGGTCTTCATGGAACAACTCCTGTCGATATCGCGACCTCGTCGCTTACGCAGGATTCAGCAAGCCATGTGCCAGTCGCAAAATGATTGATCCGAAAGGAGTTTTTGCCGCGCTTGCGGAGTTAGCCGTCGTCTTTGCCGACACGGTCCGTCAGCTTTTCTGACGCCTCGGCAAGACCGTAGCGCTGCATCTTGGTGTAGAGCAGCTGGCGGTTGATGTTGAGACGGCGCGCCGCCTCCGTGCGATTGCCGGCGCAGGCCGCCAGCGCGCGCTCGATCATCTGCCTCTCGAGCTGGGCGACCGCCGCGGGCAGGTCCGCATCGTCCGGCGCCGGGACTGCTGTTACCGGATTCGCGCTGGTGTCGATGTCCTCCGCTCCGATCACGTCGCCGCGTGTCATGATGCAGGCGCGCTCGATCGCATTACGCAGTTCGCGGACGTTGCCGGGCCAGGGATGACGCTGCAATTTGTCGATCGCGGCCTCGCTGAGCTGCTTGTGACGGCTGTTGCTCGCGCCCGCGCGCGCGAGGAAGTGCCGGGCGAGCGGCACGATGTCCGCCACACGATCGCGCAGCGGAGGGAGCGCGATCTGCACCACGTCGAGCCGGTAATAGAGATCCTCGCGGAAGTCTCCGGTCGCGGCGAGCCTGGCGAGATCGCGGTGGGTTGCGGCAACGATGCGTGCATTGGTGCGCACGGGCTTGCCCCCGACCGGCGTGATCACCTGCTCCTGCAAGGCGCGGAGGATCTTCGCCTGCATGGGCAGCGGCATGTCGCCGATCTCGTCGAGGAATAGCGTGCCGTTGGCGGCATCGCGAAAGGCGCCGGAGCGGTCGGCGGTCGCGCCGGTGAAGGATCCCTTGACGTGGCCGAACAACTCGCTTTCCAGCAGGTCAGCAGGAATCGCCGCACAATTGACCGCGACGAAAGGACCGTCCTTGCGCTTGCCGTGAATGTGAAGCGCGCGCGCCACCAGCTCCTTGCCGGTGCCGGTCTCGCCGCGGATCAGCACGCTGGCGTCGCTGTCGGCCGCGAGACCGATCGCCTTCTGCACGCTGCGCATCGGCTCGCTCGATCCGATCAGGCCATCCCCGGCATCGTCCGCCGGAGCCGCAATCGCCGGCACGCGCTGGGGCAGTCGCTCCAGCAGGGCCTTCAGTTCCACGCGACCGATCGGCTTGCTGAGGTGATCGAAGGCGCCAAGCCGCATCGCCTCGATCGTATTGGCTGCGCTGGCAAACGCGGTCAGCACCACGACATGCGGGCAGCCGGCGCTCGCGCGGATGCGACGCAGAACCTCGATCCCATCCATGCCGCCCGGCATGCGCAAATCGAGCAGCACCACATCGACGTCGTCGTCCATTGCCGCCAGACCTTCGCGGCCGGACGCGGCGAGGCGGGGTTCGTGGCCGAGATCGGCGATTGCCTCGGCTAGACCTTCGCGCAGGGCGCGGTCGTCGTCGATGATCAGGACGGTTGCCATGGCACCTCGATCTCGAATTCGGCGCCGCCGACGGATCGGAGCAGGCGGACATGGCCACGATGATTGCGCGCGATCTCGCGAACGATGGCGAGCCCGAGACCGGTGCCGTCAGCGCGCCCGGTGACGAACGGCTCGAACAGGCGCTCGCGCAATTCGTCGGGAATGCCGGGACCGGTGTCGGATACCTGAAGCAGCAACAGGTCGCCTCGCCGGCGCGCGTCCACGCTGATCTTGCCGCCCGCGGGCGTATTCTGGATGGCGTTGATGATCAAATTATCCAGTGCCCGCTGCATCTGGAGCGGATCGAATTGCGGTAACGGCGAAGACGCCGGTCCGGTTCCGGCGGTCAGGGCGATGTTCCGTGCCGTGGCGAGGTCGCGATGAGTCTCGACGGTGCGCGTCAGGAAGGTCTCGAGATCGACCTCCGCGAGCCGGGGCTCGCGCGCCTGCGTCATCTCCAGGAGGTCGCGCAGGAGAATATCGAGCCGATCGACCTGTTGCAGGATCGAGGTCAGCGCTGCCTCGCTGCGCGAGCCGTCGGCGACCGCCAGCGCATTCTCTGCCTTCAGCCGCATCGCGGCGATGGGATTGCGGATTTCGTGCGCGAGGCCCGCCGACATGCGCCCGAGCGCAGCGAGCCGCTCGGCTGCGGCGGCGCGGCGGCGTTCCACCGACAGGCGTTCGCCGGCGCCGTTGAGCGCGTCGACCAGGCGGTCTAGCTCTGGGGCGCCGGTCCGCGGCAATGTCGGCAGATCGATTGTGCCGGCGTGGGGGGCGTCCAGAGCGGCTTCGATTTGGTTGATCTTTCGCGACCAGACATAGAGCACGCGCGCGAGCCACGCGGCCGAGCCGAAGATCGTGAGCGCGAGCAACAGGAGTCCGGCCAACAGCTGATTGTAGGCCGGCCCCTCCGCCGTGAACGCCCGTGTCATGGTCCATCCGGTCACGCCGGTCAGCGGGCCGCGCAGCGGGCAAGCATGAACGATCAGCACTTGTGACCGGCCGCTTTGCCGGATCGAGGAGGGCCGGCCGGATCGCTGCGCCTCGGCATTGACGTCGCGAATGGTGTTGAGCTCGGCCGAGGGCAGGTCGGTCTTCGGTCCGGTGCCTTCGTAGGTCGGAAAAGCGTAGGCGAGGGAGCCCGCATCTGCCTGCCAGATGCCGCCCTCGACGCCGGCCGCACCGGACAGCGCGCTCTGGACGACCGCTGCAAGCTGCTGCTTCAGCGGATCATCGATCTCGCCGCCGCTCCAGCCCGTGACGAAGAATTGGTAGCGATCGGCGAGTTCGCGGCAGGCCCGCGCCGCCAATTCCTCGGAGCGCGCCAGCCGCGCATTCGCGGTCTGCCGATAGGATTCGAACAGGAGATAGCCGGTGGCTATGCCTGATACCACCAGCATGATCCACAGGGCGAGCAGTCGGGAGCGAAGCGAGCGCATGCGCTAGGGAACGCGCGAGGCTGAAAATCGGCCGCTCATGGCCGCGCCATCGACAGCTTCTCCGTGATCGCCTTGCGCAGGATACGCGACAGCGATTCCACCGAATACGGCTTTTGGATCAGCTCGAAGCCGCGATGGGCGCTTTCGGCGAGCACGTTGCTGTAGCCGCTGGTGAGCACCACGGGCAGGCCCGGATAGCGTTCGCGGATGATGCCGGCGAGCTCGACGCCGTTCATGCCGGGCATGATCACGTCGGAGAAGACGAGGTCGACGGCGAATTCGTTCTCGCCGAGGATCGCGAGCGCCGCGTTGGCGTTGGCGACGCGTCGGACGACGTAGCCGAGGTCTTCCAGAAGCTCGGTCGAGAACCGGCCGACATCATCGTTGTCCTCGACCACGAGCACGCGGTAGCCGCGCCCGGTGGTCGCGGCCTCGCTGGTCAGCGTCGCGGCTTCCTTCTCCGTGGCCGGGCTTTGCGCCTGCGGCAGATAGATGGTGAAGGTCGAGCCTTGGCCTTGCGTGCTCGTCACTGCAATGTCGCCTTCGGACTGCTTTGCGAAGCCGAAGGCCTGGCTGAGGCCGAGGCCGGTGCCCTTGCCGACCTCCTTGGTGGTGAAGAACGGCTCGAAGATCGAGTCGAGATGTTCCGGCGCGATGCCGCCGCCGGTGTCGGAAACGGAGATCGCGACATAGTCGCCGCCGCGCGCCGATTGCGCGCGCAGGCTCGGAATCCCGGAGACCTTGCGCACGGCGATGGTGAGGCGGCCTTCGCCCTCCATGGCGTCGCGGGCGTTGATGGCGAGGTTGATCAGCGCGGTCTCGAACTGGGCGATGTCGGCCACCGTGAAGCAATCGGCTTCCTGGACGTCCACGGCGATTTCGATGCGGCCGCCGACGAGCGGCCGGACCAGCTGCGCCACGCCCTCGACCTGGCTGCCGACGTTGAATATCTGCGGCTTCAGCGGCTGCCGCCGCGCGAACGCCAGAAGCTGTGCCGTCAGCTTGGAAGCGCGCTCGACCGTATCGGAGATGGCGTCGACATAGCGGCGGCGGCGTTCCTCGGGCAGCTCGCGGCGGCGCAGGAAATCGGTCGCCGAGCGGATGATGGTGAGCAGATTGTTGAAGTCGTGCGCGACGCCGCCGGTGAGCTGGCCGATCGCCTCCATCTTCTGCGACTGCCGCAGCGCTTCCTCGCCGCGGCGGCGCTCGGTGATGTCGACGGCCTCGGGCACGGCGCCCGTGATGTTGCCGTGGCGGTCGAGCACGGGGCGCATGCCGAAGTCGAAATCGCGCTCGCCGATGGGAAGGCGCAGGCGCATTTCCAGCCGCACCGCTTCGCCCTCGAGCACGGTGTGGAAAGCATCGCGCACCAGCGCACTCATGCCCTCCGTTGCGCTGAACCAGGGGGTCTCCCAAAGCGGCTTTCCGATGACGTCCGGAGGGCTCGCCTTGATGCCGGCGAGCGCCGTCGTGTTGGCGTAAAGCACTTCGCCCCTGAGATTGACCAGGCCCTGATACTGATTGCTGGTTTCCAGGATCGCGCGCAGCCGCGCCTCGTTCGCTTCGAGCTCGGCGGTGCGCTCGGCAATGCGCTCTTCCAGCGTCTCGTTGAGCCGGCGCAGCTCGATCTCGGCCTGCTTGGCCACGGTGATGTCGTGGGCGACGCCGATGAAGCCGATATGTTTTCCGGTCGGATCCCAGCGCGGCTGCGATTCCGATCGAAGCCACCGCCATTCGCCGATCGCGTTCTTGTAACGCGCTTCCAGCACGAAGGGCTTGAGGGACGCTTCACCGTCGACGGATTGCTGGAGCACGCGCGGCAGGTCGTCGGGATGCAGCACCTTGCGCCAGTCGAAATCGATGGCCTGCTCGTAGGGCAGCCCGACGAAGTCGACATAGGCCCGGTTGGCGAAGGACCGCTTGCGGTCGAGCTTGGTCACCCAGATCGGCACCGGTGCGCTGTCGGCGATCAGCCGGAAGCGCTCTTCGCTTTCGCGCAGCGTCTCGCGCGCCAGCGCCTGGTCGGTGATGTCGATATGGGCGCCGACGAGCCGAACGGCCCGGCCGTCCTTGTCGCGCTCGATCTTGGCGACCACGCGGATCCAGCGGGTCTCGCCGTCGCTGGGGCGGATGATGCGGTATTCGGCAGTGTAGTCTTCGCTCGTTCCGGCGAGAGCCTCGAAGAAATGCCTGACGGTGGCGTCGCGATCGTCGGGGTGGATGCGCTTGACCCACTCTTCGTGCGACTCCTCGGCAGCTTCCGGCGGCAGGCCGTGGATCATCAGATATTCCGGCGAGCGACGGTTCTTGAAGCCTTCGCGGAAATCGACCTCGACACCGCCGACCTTGCCGATGCGCTGGATGCGCGCGAGCTCGGCCTCGCGCTCCTGCAACGCGCGATAGGCGTTGTCGCGCTCGCGCGCGACGTGTTCGAGGTGCTGGCGCAGCCTTTCGGCGGCGACGGTCTCGGGCAAGGGTTCGTTCAAGGCATCGGCCGTTGTCATGCAGGTGCGCACGTGCCGGATCGATATTCACACAGACGGAGCGTGATGGCCATCGTTTAAAGGGCAAGTATCGGGAAACAGGGGCGCATGCCTGAACGCGTGGTGGCAACGTCCGGCCTGGCAATTTGTTCCGGACACTGGAACGATCGGCCGACCGGGGAGTCTTCGCGAGACGCCGATTCTCTCATAAAGCTCCCTTTCCGAAGAGGCTAAACCTTGAAGCTCTTTGTCTGTCAGGCCTGCGGCAACATCCTGTACTTCGAGAACCGCGCCTGCGAACGCTGCGGGCATCGGGTCGCCTTCATGCCGGAGAAGGAGACAATGTCGGCGATCGAGCCCGCCGGAGAGGACTGGCGGACGCTGGCCGACAATGGCGAAGGCCGGATGCTGTGCCGTAATGCCGAGTACGATGCCTGCAACTGGCTGACGGACGCGGGCGATACCACCGGCTATTGCCGCGCCTGCCGTCACAATGGGACGGTGCCGAATCTCTCTGATCAGGCGCAGCTCGCCGGATGGCGCGAGTTGGAGGTGGCCAAGCACCGTCTATTCTATTCCCTGATCCGCTGGAAGCTGCCGCTCCAGACCCGGCAGGATAATCCCGGGAATGGCCTGATCTTCAATTTCCTCGCCGACGATCCCAACAGCGGACAGAAGGTGATGACCGGCCACGACAACGGTCTGATCACGATCGCGCTGACCGAGGCCGACGACATCGAGCGCGAGCGGCGCAGGTTGGAGCTGGGCGAGCCCTACAGGACGCTGCTCGGACACTTCCGCCACGAGGTCGGGCACTATTTTTGGGATGCGCTGGTGCGCGACGGCGGCAAGCTCGACCAGTGCCGCGCCATTTTCGGCGACGACACGGCCGACTACGGTCAGGCCTTGCAGCGGCACTATGCCGAAGGCCCGCCGGCCGACTGGCAGCAAAGCTACGTCTCGGCCTACGCCACCACGCATCCCTGGGAAGACTTCGCCGAGACCTGGGCGCACTACCTCCATATCGTCGACACCCTGGAAATGGCCTCCGAATTCGGCATGGAGGTGCGCCCGAAGGTCGACCGCGACGGGGAGTTGACCGCGCGCATCCGCTTCAACCCTTACGAGGCAAGGGATGTCGAGGCGCTGGTCAATGCATGGCTGCCCTTCACCTTCGCCATGAACAGCGTCAACCGCGCCATGGGCCTGCGCGACCTTTATCCATTCATCCTGTCGCCCGTGGTGATCGCCAAGCTGGGTTTCATTCACGACCTGATCCGGGACGTGGCCAGGGCCGGGCAGCCTCAAGCAGCCGCGCGGCGTCCCTAGGGCCCGCCGGGTCAATTCCGGTCTTGCGCTGGCACGCCAGGAGCCCGGGATTTAGACCGTTGCCTCCGGCCCATTTTGATGTACCACGGGGGCCATACGGCCCGTCCCAAAGGTGCCCAACGGCCGGGGGAAGGGTCCCGCCCAAGGTCGAGACTCAAGAAAAGCATGTTCAAACGCATTCTGATCGCCAATCGCGGCGAAATCGCCTGCCGGGTCATCAAGACCGCCCGCAAGATGGGAATTCAGACGGTTGCGGTCTATTCCGAGGCCGACCGCGATGCCCTCCATGTCGAGATGGCCGACGAGGCGGTGCTGATCGGTCCGCCGGCCGCGGCCGAGAGCTATCTGGTGATCGAGAAGATCGTCGAGGCCTGCCGCAAGACCGGCGCAGAGGCCGTGCATCCCGGTTATGGCTTCCTGTCCGAACGCGAGGCGTTCCCGCGCGCGCTGGAAGCCGCCGGCATCGTCTTCATCGGCCCGAACCCCGGCGCCATCGCCGCGATGGGCGACAAGATCGAATCCAAGAAGGCGGCCGCCAAGGCGAAAGTCTCGACCGTGCCCGGCTATCTCGGCGTGATCGAGGACGACAAGCACGCGGTCAAGATCGCCGACGAGATCGGCTATCCCGTGATGATCAAGGCGTCCGCCGGCGGCGGCGGCAAGGGCATGCGCATCGCGCATTCCAGGGCCGAGGTCGCCGAAGGCTTCAATCTCGCCAAGGCGGAGGCCAAGGCCTCGTTCGGCGACGACCGTGTCTTCGTCGAAAAGTTCATCGTCGATCCCCGCCACATCGAGATCCAGGTGCTCGGCGACAAGCACGGCAACGTCATCTATCTCGGCGAGCGCGAATGCTCGATCCAGCGCCGCAACCAGAAGGTCATTGAGGAAGCGCCGTCGCCGTTGCTCGACGAGGCTACACGCCGAAAGATGGGCGAGCAGGCGGTCGCGCTCGCGAAGGCCGTGAACTACGATTCCGCCGGCACCGTCGAGTTCGTCGCCGGGCAGGACAAGAGCTTCTACTTCCTGGAGATGAACACGCGTCTCCAGGTCGAGCATCCCGTGACCGAACTCGTCACCGGCATCGACCTCGTCGAGCAGATGATCCGTGTTGCCGCCGGCGAGAAGCTCGGCATCGCGCAGAAGGACGTCACGCTGACGGGCTGGGCGGTGGAATCGCGTCTCTACGCCGAAGATCCGTTCCGCAACTTCCTGCCCTCGATCGGGCGGCTCGTGAAGTATCGCCCGCCGGCGGAAGCCAGCCAGGACGGCATCACCATCCGCAACGACACCGGTGTGCAGGAAGGCGGCGAGATCTCGATCCATTACGATCCGATGATCGCCAAGCTCGTCACCCATGCGCCGTCGCGCGCGGCTGCGATCGAGGCGCAGGCGACCGCGCTGGATTCGTTCTACGTCGACGGCATCCGCCACAACATCCCGTTCCTGTCGGCGCTGATGCACCATCCGCGCTGGCGTGAGGGACGGCTTTCGACCGGCTTCATCGCCGAGGAATTCCCCAAGGGCTTTGCGGTGCGCGTGCCCGAAGGCGAGGTCGCGCGGCGGATCGCCGCGGTCGGCGCCGCCATCGATCACGTGCTCGGTGCGCGCAAGCGGCAGATCTCGGGGCAGATGGGCGGCCGCGTCGTGCAGCGCGAGCGGCGCCGCGCGGTCTGGCTCGACCGCCAGGAGATCCTGCTCGAAGTCGAACGCGAGGGCGAGGCGATCGCCATCCGCTTCGTCGATTCCAACGGCAAGGTCGGCAATGCGCATCTGTTGCAGTCGCCGTGGAAGCCCGGCGATCCGGTCTGGCAGGGCACCATCGACGGCCACCTGGTCGCCGTGCAGGCGCGCCCGATCGCCAACGGCATCCGCCTCGCGCATCAGGGCGTCGAGGTGCCCGTCTACGTCTGGACCGAAGCGGAAGCGGCCTCCGCACGGCTGATGCCGGTGACGACGGCGTCCGATACCGGCAAGAAGCTGCTGTGCCCGATGCCCGGCCTCGTGGTCTCGATCGCGGTGACCGAGGGGCAGGAGGTCAAGGCCGGCGAGACGCTGGCGGTGGTCGAAGCCATGAAGATGCAGAACGTGCTGCGCGCCGAGCAGGACGGCACGGTGAAGAAGATTCATGCCAGCGCGGGTGCGACACTCGCGGTGGACGCGCTGATCCTGGAGTTCGCGTAACTGTACGTGGGGCGAGCGGTCTGCCCGCAACCATCGTCATTGCGAGGAGCGTAGCGACGAAGCAATCCAGTCTGTCTCCGCGGATACGGTACTGGATTGCTTCGCTTCGCTCGCAATGACGGCGAATGAGGCCACCGCCTTGGTCCCAGAAAGTGAGGCAATCATGGCCTTTCGTTCCCGCCGCGAGAAACTTCGCTCTATCCTGTCGGGCGCGACTTGCGTCCACCCCGGCTCCGTCTACGACGCCATCTCGATCCGCATCGCCGAGGATCTCGGCTTTCCTCTCGGCATGTTCGGCGGGTCGGTGGCTTCGCTCGCGGTGCTCGGCGACCCCGATGTCACACTGATCACGCTCACCGAGCTTGCCGAGCAGATGCGGCGGATGTCCCGTGCAGCGGCACTTCCGGTGCTGGTCGATGCCGATCACGGCTACGGCAATGCGCTGAACGTGCGCCGCACGGTGCAGGAGCTGGAGACGGCGGGTGCGGCCGGCCTCACTATCGAGGACACGCTGCTGCCGGCCGCGTTCGGCGAGACCAAGGCGCAATTGATCTCGCTCGAGGAAGGCGTCGGCAAGATGAAGGCGGCGCTCAGTGGCCGCAGCGATCCCTCGCTGGTCATCATGGGCCGCACCGGCGCGGCCGCGATCACCTCGATCGAGGACGCGATCCGCCGCGCCAGGGCCTATGAGGCGGCCGGGGTCGATGCGCTGTTCTTCACCGGCATCAAGTCGCGCGCCGAGCTCGAGGCCATCGCATCGGCAACGCATCTGCCGATCGTGCTTGGCGGTGCGACGGACGAGCTGAGCTCGCGCGATTATCTCGCCGGCCAGCGCGTGCGGATCGCGCTGCAGGGCCACGCGCCGATCGCGGCCGCGACGCAGGCCGTCTACGAGACGCAGAAGGCGTTGCGCGAAGGCACGGCGCCGAAGAGCCTGAAGGGCTTGGCGTCGTCGGAGCTGATGGCCCGTGTCATGCGCGAGAGCGACGTCAGGGCCCGCAGCGCCGATGTGCTGGAGCCGAGAAAGTGAACCGGGCGATTCTCCAGGTGATGGTCCGCGGGCGCGTGCAGGGCGTCGGATATCGGGCCTGGGTCGAGCATCAGGCGATTGCGAGCGGCCTCGAAGGCTGGGTCCGCAACCGACGTGACGGCAGCGTGGAGGCGCTGTTCGCCGGCGCGCCGAATCACGTTGCCGACATGGTCGCGCTGTGCCGCCACGGCCCGCCGTCCTCGCGCGTCGACAACGTCACGAGTGAAACCGCCAGCGCGGATGAGCTGAATCTGCGCCGGGCAGGGGAGGCTTTCTCGGTCTTGCCGACGGTGTAGCTTCAGAGAAGTCCCGGGCATGACGCCGTAGGCCGAGGTGCCCCAAGCTCTCGATGGGAAATGTCACCGCGGCAGTTTTGCGATCGCCTCGCTCAGCTCATGAATCTCGTAGGGCTTGCGCAGGATCGGGAAATCGCCGCGCACGTCGGCGGCAACCTCGCTGTACCCGGTGGCGAGCAGGATCGGCAGGCCAGGGCGGATCTGGCGGAGGTGATGGGCGAGGCTGAGCCCATCCATCTTGCCCGGCATGACGATGTCCGAGAACACGAAGTCGACGCCGTCGTTCTCGAGCTCGCGCAATGCCGCTTCGGCATCGGCGACCCGGCGCACCTGGTAGCCGAGCTGCTCCAGAAGACCGATGCTGACCAGAGCGACATCGGGATTGTCCTCCACCAGCAGCACCGTGCCGCTGCCGCGGAACGAGGATTCCACCGTCTCCCGCGACGGGACCTCCGTCCCGCGCGGCAGGACGATGGTGAATGTCGTGCCCTTGCCGAGCTCGCTTGCGACCTTCACCGTGCCGCCGGCCTGGTGGGCGAAGCCGTGCACCTGCGATAGGCCGAGGCCCGTGCCTTTTCCGATCGGCTTTGTCGTGAAGAACGGCTCGAAGATCTTGTCGAGAACGTCGGAGGGAATTCCGAGCCCGGTATCGCTGACGTCGATCGCAACGAAGTCGCCGGTGAGGGACGCCTCGTTCAGCACGACGTTCCGGGCCCCGATCGTCACCGTGCCGCCGTCCGGCATCGCGTCGCGGGCATTGATCACGAGGTTGAGCAGCGCGGTCTCGAGTTCGGAAACGTCGGTCCTGATCGGCCAGGTTTCGGAGTGGATGTCGAAGGCGAGGCGAACGGAACTGCCCACGCCGGCGTCGAGCACCTCGCGGATGGCCGCGATGCGTTCGGCGAAATCGATCGCCTGCGGGTTGACGCTCTGTCGGCGCGCGAAGGTGAGGAGCTGGTTCGTCAGCGCGGCGCCGCGTTTGGTCGCGGTCTCGATCGCGGACATGGCGCGCTCGAGCTTGGGGTCGCCGGCGACGCTCTTCTTCAGGATGTGGAGGCTGCCGCTGATGATCATCAGGAGATTGTTGAAGTCGTGGGCGACCCCGCCGGTGAGCTGTCCGAGCGCATCGAATTTCTGGGACTCGGCCAGCTGCTTCTGCATCGCCTCGAGCTTGAGTTGGGAATTGCGTCGCTCCGTGATGTCGCGCGTGATCTTGGCGAAGCCGACCAGCTGGCCGTCTTCATAGATCGGGTCGATCACCACGCTCGCCCAGAAGAACGTGCCGTCCTTTCGGACGCGCCAGCCTTCCTCCTCGTATCGGCCCTTTTCCCGAGCGATGCCGAGGGCCCGCGCGGGCCTTCCGTTCGCCCGATCGGTTTCAGTGTAGAAGCGGGAAAAATGCTGGCCGAGAATTTCCGCCGGGGAATACCCCTTGATGCGCTCGCCGCCGATGTTCCAGCTGGTGATGATCCCGGCGGGGTCGAGCATGTAGAGCGCGTAGTCCGCGACACCCTCGACCAACAGCCGGAAACTCCGTTCGCTTTCGAACAAGTCTCTCTGCTGACTAAGTTTTTTGATCATTCCAGGCCCCGGCTCGACCGGGACAAACGCGGAAAGGGGCGAATTGTTCCCGCTTGGAGGGACATTTTGGGCAGCCCCCCAGCCGGGTACGGTCGCGCAATTCGCGCGGGTCGGCGGACTGGCCCCGCGCTAGGCCGCCGCGCTCCGGAACGTCGCCGCCACCGCACGCAACGCCGCGAGCTTGGCGGGATCGCTGACCTTCGAATGCAGCATCACCTTGGAGCTGCCGAGTTTCGGCAGCTTGTGCGCCGGTCCGAGATCGACCAACCCGGGTGGCGCAATCCGCCGCGCCAGCGGTGCGATGGCAAGTCCGGCAAGCGCGGCTGCAACCACCGCCGTGACGCCGCCGCCGACGAAACGCTCGCGCCAGGGAATGCCGGCCCTGTCCAGTGCGCGCACGGCGATGGCGCGGACGCCGCAGGGTGGGGCGAGTGTCGCGAGCGGCAGTGCTTCGCCCTTCGGGAGCGTGAAGCGTCGCGATGCGAACCAGCCGAACGCGTCCTCGGCCAGCTTCTCGCCGCCACGGCGGCTGCCCTCCTGGCGCACGATCACTGCGTCCAGTTCGCCCGCATCATAGGCATCCTGCATCTCGCGCGAGAAGCCGATGGTGACGGCGAGCGTCAGGTTCGTCGACATCGCGTGCAAGCGTTCGAGCAGCGGGATCAACTCAGGGCCCGCGGCGTGATCGGAAATGCCGAGCGAGAGCGACTGCGCAGCCGTTGCGTCGTTCGACAGTGCTCGGTCATGCGCCGTCATCAGCGCGCGGGCGCGATCGAGGAAGCCTACGCCGTCGGCGGTCAGCCGCACCGCGCGCGGCGAGCGCTCGACGAGGCGCCTGCCGAGCAGCGCTTCCAGCCGTTGCAGCTTCAGGCTGATGGCCGCCTGCGTCGTGCCGAGGGCTTCGGCGGCACGCGTAAAACTCTGGAGTTCGGCAACCAGCAGGAAGGCCTTGATGGTGGCGATGTCGAGTGTGGCTGTCATTATGAATGGTTATCATTGGTATCAATAAAGATAAGATACCAAAATGACGATGGGAGGTCTATTTTTTCGTCAACGCCGCGCAAGCCCGCGCGACATTCGAGGAGACCGACAATGCCGCTGATCACCGTGTCCTACAACTCGTCCCGCCAGTCGCCGTCGCTCAAGGCCGACATCGCCGGCGCCGTGTCCGAGCTGACCGCAAAAATCCTGCACAAGGATCCCAAGGTCACCGCCATCATCGTGAAGTCCGTGGATGCGGGCGACTGGTTCGCCGGCGGCAAGTCGCTCGCCGAGCAGAAGCTCGCAAGCTACTGGATCGACATCCACGTCACGGAAGGCACCAACACCAAGGACGAGAAGGCGGCCTATCTCGCCGCGATGTTCGAGCGCATGGCCGAGATTCTTGGCCCGCTGCATCCCGAGACTTATCTACATGTCGACGAGGTCAGGGGCGATGCCTATGGCTTCGGCGGCCTGACGCAGGAGCGGCGCTACATTGCCGGCAAGCTCGAAGTGTCGTTGCAGGCGGCGTGAGGTTGCGGGCCGCGGGTGAACATTCGTACCCGCGGCCCAAAGCCATCAGCTCGCAGCGTGAAACTGGACTTCGGCATTGTTGATGAAGCACGTCTTGTCGAACAGCTTCAGATCCAACGGGTTCGGCAATCGAACATCGCCGAGATCGGGGCAGGGTTTGACCGAGGGGTCATAGGATCGGTCGATCTGCGAGATGAAGACGACGATCAGCCCTTTGTCGCGTGCGAAGGATTTCAGCGCGCGCACTTGAACGGTGAGGTCAGGGTTCTCCCGTCTCTGGTCGAGCAGCTGCAGATAGTCGATCACGACGACCGTACCGGGCGAAGCTGCGGCCATCTGCTTGACGACGTAATCGGCGCTGATCGCGTCGGAGCAATCGATCTCGAACAATTTATCGAACTGCGCGAGATCTGCGCCGACCGTGCGCAAGCGGTCCAGAACGTCTTTCTCGGTATATTCGAGCGAGAAGAACGCGGCGTGGCTCCCTGATCTCATGGCCTCCACTGCAAGTTCGAGACTCATGAGGGTCTTGCCATGACCGGGGCGCGCACCGACCAGCACCAGGTCGCCGGGCCGGAACTGAGGAAGCAGCTTGCCGGCCGGCGTCACGGCCGCCGCTTTCGCCGCGAGCAAGCTCCAGGCGGAAAATCCTTCCGTCGCAGCGATGCGGTCAAGCGCGTCGTGGAGTGGAATGCCTTCCCCGCGGGACAGGCGCTTCGCCTTGCGCTTGAGATGGTAGATCGGCGCAGACAATCTCATCGTGAGAACCTCCTATTGCGAGCATGATCGCAATCCCTCCTTATGCCCAGCGCTCGAACAGTCGGTCCGATGATCTATTCGCCCGGCATGAGGTCTGCTTTCCCGGCGGAGGGGGGAGGTGTGGGCGGCACCGGAATTGACTATAGCCGATTCCGCGATGAACCAGGTAGCGCTAGGCGGCCGCTTCCGGCAGCAGCGCGCGGGTTGGCCCGAACAATTGTTCGAACGCCTGCCTCAGCGCGATATCGACATCGGCCATGGTCACGAGCTGGCCGAGATCGACCAGCGAGGTGACGCCGTAGCGGGCGTCAGTGACGCCGCAGGGCACGATGCCGGCGAAATGCGACAGCTCCGGCTCGACATTGATGGCGATGCCGTGGAACGACACCCAGCGCTTCAGGCGGACGCCGATCGCAGCAATCTTGTCCTCGTGATCCGCGCCTTTGTCTGGCCGCCTGACCCAGACCCCGACACGGTCCTCGCGCCGCTCGCCGCGGACATTGAAGGCGGCCAGCGTGCGCAGGATCAGCTCCTCCAGGCTCGCGACATAGGCCCGGACATCGGGCCGGCGGCGCTTGAGGTCGAGCATGACATAAGCCACCCGCTGGCCCGGCCCGTGATAGGTGAGCTGCCCGCCGCGCCCGGTGGCGAAGGTCGGGAATCGGGCATCGAGCAGGTCGGATTCCTTGCCTGAGGTGCCCGAGGTGTAGAGCGGGGGGTGCTCGAGCAGCCAGACCAATTCCGGCGCCTCGCCTGCCGCGATCGCGGCAACCCGGGCCTCCATCTTGGCCACGGCGTCCGGATAGGGCACCGGAGCGTCCGAGATCAGCCATTCGACGGGCTCGCCGCCTGCGGCGGAAAACGACGTCAGATCGAGCTCTTGACGCGGGTTTTGGCGGGGGTTTTGAGGCGAATTAACCATTGGCTAACCATAACGTGGTGATCATCGCAGGTGCAAATGCCAAGTCCTTTGGTCCAAAGTCCCAAGTTGCGGCGGTCCTGACAGTGCCCACTCTTGATAAAGTCACCGTGGATCTCATGGTCGTCCTCGGGACGACCACCATGCCGATCCATCAGGTATTGCGTCTTTCCCGCGGCGCCATCATCGAGCTGGATGCCACCGAGGCCGACGAGGTCAAGGTCCTGGCCAACAATCTGCCGGTCGCATCCGGCGTCGTGCTGGTTGACCGCAACCGGATCGCGGTCGAGGTCAAGCAGATGCTGCCGCGCTCGCCAGGGACGCGCTAGCGGCCCGGACAAGGTATGCCTGCGATAGGGCCGTCCTGGGTCGGCCTGATTCCTGCCAAGCTTGTGAAATTCGGGGCCTTTGCAGGCTTGTATCCCCCTGATGGATTTGTTAGATCGGCGACCGCTGATCCGGCCAGCCTTCAAGCCTCAGGCCGGCATCTCCTAGCGCTCGTGGCGGAACTGGTAGACGCGCTGCCTTGAGGTGGCAGTGGGTAACACCGTGGGGGTTCGAGTCCCTCCGAGCGCACCAAGCCTTATCGGCATTGAAATCCCTCATCATTTTCGAATGCTCCTCGGAATGAGCCAGCTTCGTTCCTGGTCCTGACCACGCGCGACCTGCGTTATTTTCAGCGACGCCAGGCGACGATCGATTCGCGTAGCGCAGCTCCGTCCGGCCAATGACTGACCAAGGAACGGTCATCGCCGGGACGCATTGCAGTCGGGGAGGCCACCCGTCGCTGATGGCGTGCGGCCAAGCGGTAGACGGTGGAGGACGATGAGGGACAGTGCCTCGGAAGTTGCCGAGATCAGGAATGCGGTTCACCTCTGCATCGACATGCAGAACATTTTTGCTCCCGGAGGACTCTGGGCGACTCCCTGGATGGAGCGGGTGCTGCCGACGATCGCCTCAATCGTCTCCCGTCATCCGGCAAGAACGATCTTTACGCGCTTCATCACCCCGCAGGATCCGGAAGACCGGCCAGGACAGTGGCATCGCTATTTCCAGCGCTGGCACCAGGCGACCCGCAGGCATCTTGCGCCATCCGCTCTCGAATTGGTGCCGGCCCTGAGCGGGTTCGTTCCGCCGGCCGCTGTGATCGACAAGCCGGCCTATTCTGCGTTCAGCAATCCCGCGCTCGCACGCCTGCTGGTCGAGAAGAACGTCGGCACCGTCGTGATCTCGGGCGCAGAGACCGATGTCTGCGTGCTGTCGACAGTGATGAGCGTGGTCGATCTCGGCTTCAGGATCGTCATCGTCGAGGACGCGCTGTGCAGCTCGTCGGACGTCGGGCACGACGCGCTCATGACGATGTACCGCACCCGCTTCCACGGCCAGGTCGACCTGATGACGGCGGAAGAGCTGGCCGAGTTCTGGCGGGAGTAGGATGCGAAGCGCTCAATTGACGTTGGGCGCCGAGCATGTTTCGGAGGGCGGTGGCCACTCTGGAACGTGCTACTGATCAGGCTGCGCTCGGCGGCGGCGATCCAGCTCGACCGCCGTCGTTCGAAGGTGCTGCGCCGCACTCCAGTAGCTGCTGCTGCTCGCGGCTCTGCGTTCACGTCAGCTGCTTGAGCTTCTTCAATGGATTGAGCTCGGTCGGCTTGTCCTGCTCGCCGCGCCCGCGCCCGCGCTCGGCTTGCGCCTTGCCTTCGTCATGGAGGTCCTGGTCGCCGATGATCTCGCCGACAGCCTGCTTTGTCTTGCCGGCGGTCCGTTGCTGAAGACCTTTGGTCTTGCCCATGAGCTGCCTCCGATATCCCTGCGTCCAGGCGTACGCCAGTGCTCAGGCGGTTCCTTTACCACGCAGCTTCGTCACGGGATGCGGCGCTCATCGCCTTGCTTCGCCTCGTTGCGCCCAGCGTGCGCTGCGATCTGCCTTGCCGCGGTTCGGGCACTCTCGAGACCCCTGGGGAAACCGCTGCGGTTCGGATAGAGCTTGCGCCATGCATCGCGCGGGGGGCGTCGCGGCTTGGTGTCCTGCGCGGCACGGTAGTCGAGGATGGCGATGCCGCCGACCATCAGCAGTGCAAGCGCGATGTTGCCCTTCTTGGGATTGTCCGGCGTCAGTCCTGAAAGTAGCGCTGCGGCATCGAGGCCGTCGCCGCCGACGCGGGCCCACAGGCCGGCGTTCTTGTCGACCGAGAGCGACATGATCCCGGCCAGGATCTCCCGCACGCCGAAAGCGCGGACCAGCGTCTCATGGCCTTCCATGCCGAGCGTGTGCGTGACGCGCCGGGGTGCGAAGAGTTCGACGACGCCAAGACCGATGCTGAACCAGCCGAGCGCGCGAGCGAGCTGGTCGGCGGGCTGCTTCAGGCTCGGGCCGCCTTGGACGATCTTCGGGTCGCCCTTGGTGCGAACAATGTTGGAGAAATGAAACATGGGTCTTGCTCCTCAGGGCTTCAGCACGACCTTGACGCAGGAATCCCGCTTGTCGCGAAACACCTGGTACATCTCGGGGCCCTGGCTGAGCGGGACGGTGTGGGTGATGACGAAGGATGGATCGATCTCGCCTTCTTCGATGCGGTGCAGCAGGTCGTCGGTCCAGCGGTTGACGTGGGTCTGGCCGGTGCGCATCGTCAGGCCCTTGTTCATGAAGGCGCCCATCGGAAGCATGTCGGAGAGACCGCTGTACACGCCAGGCACGGAAATGATGCCGCCAGGCCTGCAGACATAGATCATCTCGCGAAGCACGTGGGGCCGGTCGCTCTCCGCCATCACCATCTGCTTGGCGCGATCGAGCAGCGTGTCGGGCAGGGACGCCATGACATGCGATTCCATTCCCACGCAGTCGATGCACTTTTCGGGGCCCTTGCCGTCGGTGAGCTCGTTCAGCCGCTCCAGAACGCTCTCAGTCTCGAAATTGATCGTGGTGGCGCCGCCGGCCTCCGCCATGCTGAGCCGCTCGGGCAGGCAGTCGATCGCGATCACCTGGTTGGCGCCGAGCAGAATGGCGCTGCGGATCGCCATCTGTCCGACAGGACCGCAGCCCCAGATGGCAACCGTGTCGGTCGGCACGATGTCGCATTGCACGGCTGCCTGCCAGCCCGTCGGGAAGATGTCGCTGAGGAAAAGCAATTGCTCGTCGGGAATGCCCGCGGGCACCTTGATGTGAGTGGCATCGGCGAAGGGCACGCGCAGATATTCAGCCTGCCCGCCGGGGTAGCCGCCGGTCAGATGCGTATAGCCGAACAGACCAGCCGTCGTGTGTCCAAAGACCTTGTCAGCCAGATGACGCTTGCGGTTCGTGGTCTCGCACACCGAAAAGTTGCCGCGCTTGCACTGGTCGCACTCGCCGCAAATGATCGTGAAGGGCACGACGATACGGTCGCCCTTCTTGAGCTTGCCGTCGACGCCCGAGCCGACCTCAACCACTTCACCCATGGTCTCGTGGCCCATGATGTCGCCGGGCAGCATGCCGGGGATGAAATTGTGGAAGAGGTGAAGGTCGGAGCCGCAGATGGCGCAACTCGTGACTTTGATGATGGCATCGCGCGGGTCCAAGATCTCCGGATCGGTGACGGTGTCGCACCGTATGTCCTCCTTGCCGTGCCAAACCAGCGCCTTCATCTTCCGTCCTTTCGGATGAACCAGTTGCCATCTAAGTCCAGGAACGAATGATGGTTGCTATCGCCGACTGCAAATTGTTCGCATCGCGCAATGGGAACGAGAGAGCGGGGCAGCGAAGGGATGTGTCCGAGCGATCTGCAACTCTATCGTGGCCCCCGGGACGGATGACATCTGCCGTCTGCCACGAAGCAAAGGAGGCGGCGGAGCCGAGTCAGCTTTTTCACGGATATCTGGCAACCGTTCCGTCTCAGGAACGTTGTCGGTTCGCCGCGCCGACGGGCGTGGCGCTGACTTAACTTAACCGAGAACGCAACGGCGCGCTCCGACAAACAGGGAGAACGTCTTATGTTGACGCGGCGCAGGTCCCGGCAAATGGATCCGCTCGAGGCGCGCTTGGCTGCAGAAGCTGAGCGGTTGCGCGAACAAGCCGGTTCGCTTCCGCCAGGGCCAGCGCGCGACGAGATGTTGCGTAAGGCCCGTCAGGCCGAAACCGGCTCCCAGATGAGCGAGTGGCTGCGATCACCCGGCTTGCAGCCGCCGGATTAGGGTGGAGCCGGGCCGACGCGCGTGTGGCTGGCGCACGGAAAGCGCGCGTGCTGCACATAAGTGGCACGCGCCGGGAACGGGTTAGATGTCGGCGCGTACCGATGCGCTGATGTCGTGGGCAGAAACCGGAAAAATGAGCGCCACGTCCATCGTCCCCGTTGCGTCCGGTTGTCACCCGGCGGTGCCGGAAATCAACGCCGCTTCGCGGCTTTGGTTCGCCGGTTATAGGGCGAGCGGTTGGATGGCCTCAGCGAAATCCCTTCGCGTTGGGCCTTGCTGCGGATCGCTGCGACCGGACGCTGGAGCTTGATGCTCATCACGCCGGTCGGCGTGTTGCCTTTCGCGAGCTGCTTCAGCTTGCTCACATCCGCGGGCGTCCAAGGCTGCCGCGCACGCCGCTTGTACGCCGGGTTTGACTTGCGCGGTCCCTTGCGGCCGATCGGTGAGCCCGGCCGCTTCCATGCTGCTTTCGCCATGATGATCCTCCTTCAAGTCGTTCTTGAACATGCGAATCAGCAATTCGGTTCCTTGGCCTGCTGTGGCCCGTCCCTCGGCAAAATCGACCCGGGTTAACTTAGTGAAATGCCGGAACCGGCGGTTGCGGCGGAAGCTGCAACCATTGCCGGGTTGGTCGCCCTCAACCGGCAAATGCGATCGCCGAACAAGCGTCTCGGGCCTCGGCGCCTGATCTTCCCGCCGTGGCCCATTTCTCCAATCCGAAATCTTTTTGTGTAGGTACGATGACCGCCAAACGTAACCGCAGGAAACAGACCCAATCGCTTCAGGAGCGGCTGGCCGCCTTCGCCGAAAGCGCCCGTGAGCGCGCGCACGACCTGCCGCCCGGCAGGGAACGCGAGATGCTGCTGCGACGCGCCAAGCAGAATGAAGTGACATCAAACCTGACCGACTGGCTGAGCGCACCCGTCTCGCCGAGGCGCGGACAATCATGATGGGAAGCATCAAGCACTACCGCGCATTCCAGATCGATCCGGACGGGCACGTGTTCGGATGCATCAATCTGGTTTGCGACGACGACGAGCAGGCCAAGCGTGAAGCTGCCGCGCTCGTGCTGGTCCATCGCATCGAGCTGTGGCGGCTCGACCGGCGGATCGCGCGGTTCGATCTGCCGCGGGAAATTGCCCGCCAGTAGGGCTTTGGGAACCGCGCGCTGCACTCCGGGTTGGTCGAACGATATCGACTTCGCCAGGAGCCAGCATGACGGACGCCGACGTTCGCAAGGGGATGCCGCCCGTCAAGCTGTCGCGCGAGGAGTTCGAACGGCGCTACAAAAGTCAGTTCGTCGATCCCGCCTTTACGCCGCTGCAACGCGAGCTCGATGCCATCACGGCTGCGGCCTGGGACGCCTACAGCCATTCGCGCAAGGCGCCGTTGACACAGAAGGCGGGCGCGGGTTTCTCCGATCCCGACTACGATCTCGCGCTCGACTGGCTCGATGCGCGCGCGAAGATCCTGGAGGCGCAGCGACGGCACGACGACGCGGACGAGACCCCGCGCATTCTCCTCGTCAACGGCTCGGCTCGCAGCGAGCACACATGTCCCGGCGAGATGTCCAAGACGTGGCGACTGGTCAAGCTGGCCGAGCCGGTCTTCGTCGAGATGGGATTTGCCGTCGACATCCTCGATCTGTCGCGGCTCGCCTCGGAGTTCGGTAAAAACATCCATCCCTGCAAATCCTGCGTCAGCACTGCGATGCCGCTCTGCCACTGGCCATGCAGCTGCTATCCGAACCATTCGCTGGGACAGACCCAAGACTGGATGAACGACATCTATCCGCTCTGGGTCGCCGCGCACGGCATCCTGATCGTGACGCCGGTGAACTGGTATCACGTGCCGTCGGGGCTCAAGGCGATGCTGGACCGCATGGTCTGCGCTGACGGAGGCAATCCCGATCCGACCTCGACCCACGGCAAGAAGGCCGCCGAGGCCAAGGCCATCGAGCTGAAGGGTTGGTCCTATCCGCGCCATCTCGCCGGCCGCCATTTCGGCGTCGTCGTGCATGGCGATGCGGTTGGCGCCGAAGGGGTGCGCCGCGACTTGTCTGACTGGCTCACCGACATGCAGCTGATCTCGGCGGGGCGCTACGCCGAGCTCGACGGTTATGTCGGCTACATGGAGCCATACGCGACCTCCCACCGGGCGCTCGACGACGACGGCGAATTCCAGCAGGAGGTCATCAACGCGGCGCGCGCGCTCGGAAACGCCGTTCGGCTCGCGCGGAGCGGGCGGCTCGAGGAGCCCGGCGCCGGGCTTGCGGACCCGAATCCGAAATGACGGGCGTGCCGCTTGATTGCCTGATCATCGGCGGCGGTCCCGCCGGGCTGATGGCCGCGATTTATCTGGCGCGCTTCCGCCGGAGCATCTGCGTCGTGGACGCCGGCGCGAGCCGTGCGGCGCTGATCCCACGCAGTCACAATGTCCCGGGCTTCGTCCACGGCTTGTCCGGGACTGAACTGATCGAACGGATGTCGGCCCAACTTGACGAGCTCGCCGTCACGCGCGTGGACGCCGAGGTCACCGCGCTTCAACGGGACGAGGATGGATTTCAGGCGACATGGAACGGGCGCACGCATGCGGCCGCCGCCGTCGTTCTCGCTTGCGGCATCGTCGATACCCATCCACCGTTCGAGCAATGGCGCGCCGCCGTCGCTGACGGGCTTTTGCGCTACTGCCCGGTCTGCGACGCCTTCGAGGCGAGCGGCCGCCGCATCGGCGTCGTCGGCCCGCTCGATGGTGCGGCCGGCAAGGCGCTATTCCTGCGTGGCTATTCGCGCGATGTGACGCTGCTCGCGACCGGATCGGATGACGAGCAGAGGTTAACCTCTGAGCTGACAGATGCCAGCATCGAGGTCGTGTTTGCGCCGGACCTGCATCTGCGGCGGAGCGGTGAGGGCATCGAAGCCGCGTTCGCGGATGGACGAACGGCACAATTCGAGGTGATCTATCCGGTGATGGGCGCGCAGGTGCGCTCGCAGCTCGCGACAGCGCTCGGCGCCGAACATACGGGCGAGGGCTTCTTGCACGTCGATGACCATCAGCGCACCTCGATCGACGGACTCTACGGCATTGGCGACATCGTCACCGACCTGCACCAGATCTCGGTCGCCTTCGGCCACGCCGCCATTGCCGCCTGTACCATCCACAACAGCCTGCCGCGGCGCTTTGCCTGACGGGAACGAAGGGCGGGCCTTCGTCTTGACTGGGCAGGACGCGCGAAGGAACAGCCCATGCTGGAAGAAAAACTCAAGCAGGCCATCATCGACGAGCTGACGCGGCAGGCGGCCGACCGGCCGCAAGCGCTCAAGGTCCAGGCCGCGGATGACGTGGCACGTTCGGAAGAGCTGACAATCAACGGCAAGGTCGATCTTGGCGCGCTGGTCATGGTGATCGCCGGATCGGTTGCCGGCGGCCCTTAAGTTCAATCCAACTCTCTCACGCAATTCGGGCGGAGCGTCGCAGGGACTGCGGCGGTTGACCGAATGCCCGTATGAAGGCTCGGCGCATCCGCTCGGGGTCGCGAAAGCCCGTGGACTGCGCAACGCGCTCGATGGTCTCTCCGGAGGACTGCACCCGCTCCCGTGCGACCTCGACCCGCAAGCGTTCGACGGCCTTGGTCGGCGTGGACCCGGTTTCGGCGACGAAGGAGCGGACGAAATGCCGTGAGCTCAGGCCCGCTCGTTCGGCGAGCGCCTCGACCGTGAGAGGCGCATCCAGATTCTCGCGCACCCACGACAGCAGGCTGCCGAAGCGGCCGTTCGGCGTCTTCAATTCGAGCAAGGTCGAGAACTGCGACTGCGCGCCGCTGCGGCGATGATAGAGCACCAGCTGCCGGGCGGTGGCCTGCGAAATCTCCTCGCCATGGTCCTCGGCGATCATGGCGAGCGCCAGATCGATCCCGGCCGTGATGCCGGCCGACGTCCATACGGTGCCGTCGCGGGTGAAGATCTGGTCCGGCTCGAGCCGGATGCTCGGGTAGCGTCCGATGAAGTCGCGGGTGCATGACCAGTGCGTGGTCGCACAGCGCCCGTTGAGGAGGCCGGCCTCGGCGAGCAGATAGGCCCCCGAGCAAACGCTGGCCACTCTCACGCCGCGGCGTGCCAGTCTCTGAATGAACGCGATGGTCGTCTTGCAGCGCGCCGCAGCCTCGACGCCCTCGCCACCGGCCACGAAGAGCGTCGTGACCGAGCTCGCCGATCGCAAGCTGCGCGCCAGCATCTCGGTGCCGGACGAGCTGCGCACGGCGCCGGCTTTTGCCGCCACCGTTATCACGCGCGGCGCATGTGGTGCGTGGCGTCTCGCGATCTCGAACACTGAGATCGGTCCGGCCGCATCCAGCAACTGGAATTCGGAAAAGATCAGGAAGCCGATCATGGCCATGTCCAAAATTGAGGGAATTAAGCCGTTTCGACCCCAAGGCCAACATGGCAGGCTTGCATCGTCAAGCGCGATGTCGAGGTGGATATGTCGGGCCCGTTGCAGATCGGTCTTCTGGTTTTCCCACGCGTCACGCAACTCGATCTCACCGGCCCCGCTCAGGTCTTCTCCAGCCTGCCTGATGTCGCGGTTCATCTGATCTGGAAACGGATCGAGCCGGTGCCGAGCGATTCCGTGATCGCGCTGACGCCGACGGTCACCTTCGCCGATTGCCCGCAGCTCGACGTGATCTGCGTCCCGGGTGGCTATGGCACCGACGAGCTGATGCTGGACGAGGAGGTGCTGGCGTTTTTGCGCCGGCAGGCGAGCGGCGCTCAATACGTTACGTCGGTTTGCACCGGCTCGCTCGTGCTCGGTGCGGCCGGTCTCCTGAAGGGATATCGCGCGGCCACGCATTGGACCGCGATCGACGCCTTGCCGTTCTTCGGGGCCGCGGTGTCGCGGGAGAGGGTGTGCATCGATCGCAACCGCCTGACGGGCGGCGGCATCACCGCCGGCATCGACTTTGCACTCACCCTGGTCGCGATGCTGCGAGGCCGCGCGGCCGCGGAGATGATCCAGCTGCGCATGGAATACAATCCCGCACCGCCGTTCGAGGCCGGCTCGCCGGATACGGCGCCGGCAGCCATCGTCGCGGCCATGAAGGAACGGGTCGCACCGGCGCAAGCGCGGCGGCTGGAGTTCGTCAGGAAGGCCGTCGCGCAGCAGGCATAGCGTGGGCCAATCAACGTCGATGTCGGTCGCGATGTCACCGAGGAGGGGAAAATGACGGGTCACGGGATTGGGGCATCGGCGTCATGGCACATCCGGCTTTGCCGTTCGGCCTTCGGCTTCGTGCTGGCGCTCGCGCCGCTCCTGTCCGCCGAGCAGAGTCTGGCCGCCGATGTCTCCGGCGGCGTGGTCAGGATCGGCATCATCAACGATCAGGCGGGACCTTTGTCGGACCTTGCCGGACCGGGCTCCGTCGTCGCCGCGAAGATGGCGGTCGAGGATTTTCAAAAGACCACGCCGGGGCTCAAGGTCGACATCGTCGTCGCCGATCATCAAAACAAGCCCGATATCGGCGCCCAGATCGTCCGCAAATGGTTCGACGTGGATGGCGTCGACATGGTGGCCGACGTCGGAAATTCGGCGGTCGCGCTCGCCATCCAGTCGATCGCACGCGACAAGAACAAGATCGTGATCTATTCGGCCGTGGGCACTACCGAGATCGGCGGCAAACAATGTTCGCGCACCGGCCTGATGTGGCTGCACGATAATTACAACCTGGTGGCCGGCTCGGTTCGGAAGCTGGTGTCGCAAGGATACGACAGCTGGTTCTTCATCGCGTCGGACTACGCGTTCGGACGCAACATGGTCGAGGTGTCCCAGCGCGTGCTTGCGGCGACGGGCGCCAAGTCGCTCGGCGCAGTGTTTCATCCGTTGGGAAACGCCGACTACAGCTCCTTTCTGCTCCAGGCCCAGGCCTCGAAGGCGAAGGTAGTCGCCTTCGCAAATGCGGGTGAGCAGCTCGTGACCTCGATGAAGCAATGGAACGAGTTCGGAATGAACGCGGGTCCTCAGAAGGCCGTCGCCGAACTCATGTTCCTCACCGACGTACATGCCATGGGGCCCGAAACGGCCAAGGGCCTGACCACGGTCACCGCCTGGTATTGGGCCCTCAACGAGCAGACACGTGCCTTCGCCCACAGGTTCTACAAGTTGCACAATGCCATGCCGACCGCGCCGCAGGCCGCGGTCTATTCGGCGGTCCTGCAATACCTGAAGGCCGCCGCTGCGGCCGGAACGGACGAGACCAACGCCGTCCTCGAGAAAATGCGGTCAATGCCCGTCGACGACTTCTATGCGCCGGGCGCGCGACTGCGCGCCGACAACAAGCTGGTGCATGATTTCTATCTCGTCGAAGTCAAGAAGCCCTCGGACGTGAAGGCCCCTTGGGACTACTACAACGTCGTCGAGAGGATACCCGCCGAGGATGCCTATCTCCCCCTGAGCCAGAGCGAATGCCCGCTGCTGAGAACCTCGCAGAACTAGCGCATCGTTCCATCCGCGCCTTGCGATCCTGAAGGCGCGCTTCCTCAGCCATACTCCTCCCCGATGCCGTATTCCCGGTAGATCGCCAGCGGATCGAGGTCGGGAAACAGGCGGCATTTGGCCTGGGCGAGGTGCAGGCTCACCGCCGCCGGCTCCTTGCCGTTCGCGAGCAGCTTGCGGATGTCGTCCATATGCGCGCTCGGCTGGTGCCTCGGTTCGAGCTGCTCCAGCGCGACCAGTGCGGTTGCGAGTGCCTCGGTCAGAACCCAATCGTCGTGGCCCGTGATTCCCTTCTTCGGCATCGGCAGACCCCACATGTGGCGGCGGCCGGCAGCTTACCGCGACTTCCGCCAAATCGCCATTGAGCCGTTGCGGGTTGCCGCGCAGGCAGGCGGACGGCCATGCTCCGGCTTGCCTTACGGCCGCGTCCGGCTAAAAGGCGGCGAGTTGCGGGGCGATGCTATCTTTTCGAAACAAACTTGGCGTAGACGGGCCGCTACCGCATCGAGGCCGGCCGTTCCGGTCTGGGTCCCAACTCCCGAATTTCGCAACATCGTTTGGTTGCGCCCCCAGAAGGTTCGAGCCTGCATGGTCTTTCTCAGCTTCGTCTACCGCTTCCTCACCAATTTCGCCTTCATGGCGGTGGTATATTTCAGCCTGAACTTCATGGAGAAATATCCGAACCGCGCGATCCTGGCCATTCTGGTGCTGGTCTATGCCGCCATGCGCGCGGCCTCGACGCTGCGTGCGTTCTACTTCTTCCAGAAGATCGAGAGGCTGGAGGCAGAGACCAAGCGGCTTCAGGCTCCGATCAATGACGGTTCGGGCGGAACCTCGGCGCGCAAGCAGGTGATCGCCGACGTCGCGCGGCTGCGGCGCGACGGCGAGCTGAAGTCCTATATGGACCTGTTTTTCCTGGCGCTGATCGTGCTGCTCTGCGTCGCCGCGATCATGCGGCAGTGAGGACTTAAAGCATGATCCGGAAAAGTGGGCAGCGGTTTTCCGAAAAGATCATGCTTAAACAACAACCTAAAGCGCGATGACGATTCATCCTAATCGCATCGCGCTTTAGGCGCGCTTTTTCAGGCTGGCGACGCGGGTCGGGCGGGGCATGGCGCTCTTGGATGCCGGCCCCTTGGATGCGGTGCCGTTGGCTGCAGTCGCCTTGGGCTGCGCGGCATGGTCCAGGGATAGCGGCGCCGCATGCGCCGTACGCCGTCCCTGCAGCTTGGCTGCCTTGCCCTTTGCTGCTTTGGCCTGTGCTGCCTTGTCCTTGGCTCCGTGCGTCTCGGCCGCCATCGCAAGCCGCGTCGCGGCACGCCGCGACAAGGACGTCGATAGCAGCACCTCGACCGAGCCTTCCGGGATTGTGAAGAGCGCGCGCCCGGGCACGGGCAGGGTGGCCGGGACATTGGCCTGCGCCATGGTCCGGAGCGGCAGCAGCGGCCGATGATCGGCCCGCGCATTGAGGTCGGCCAGCGCGGGTGCCGGCAGCATCGGAGTTTGCGCGAACACGAAGTTCGGCACGCGCGGCCAGCGTGCGATCGGCGTCGTCTCCGTCGGCGGATGCAGCAGCCATTCCACCGCCGTGGTCGGCGTCGCAGGCCGCTCGGCGGTCGCCGGCACCACATGCACGATGCGGTAGCCGCGTGCCTTGAGGTCGCGGATGATCTTGGGCAGCGCCGCCACGGTGCGGGCCTGGATGTCGTGCAGCAGCAGGATGCCTTTGCCCTTGGCTTCCAGCCGCTGGATCGCAAGCTGATAGACGCGCTCCGACGACACATGCCGCCAGTCGTCGGCCGGGAAATCGGCGCTCCAGACCTGGAGGCCGCGCGAGATCAGATGGTTCTCGACGCCCTCGGCGCGCATCAGGCCGGGAATGCGGAAGAACGGGGCGAGCTGGGACCGATCGGTCATCGCAGCCGCGGTCCACTCGATTCCGCCGTTGATCTCGGCCTCGGCCTTTTCGATCGGCATCCGGTCGAACGTCAGCGGATGGTCCATGCTGTGCGTGCCGACGGTGTGGCCCGCCGCGACCAGCTTGCGCACGCCTTCCGGATTGGCCTTGGCCTGGTTGCCGATGATGAAGAAGGTCGCCTTGATGCACTCGTCGGCGAGGATCTTGAGCACCTGGTTGGAATATTTCGGCAGCGGCCCGTCGTCGAAGGTCAGGACGACCTCGTGGTCCTTCAGCGGCAGCGTCTCGCGATACTGCATGGTGCCGATCAGCGGATGCTCGCGCGGATCGACCACGAGGGTGCGGGAGGTGCCGAGCGCATCCGGATTGCCGGGGCAGTCGGCCGCGAGCACGGCTGGCGAACCGACGGTCAGCATTCCCAGACAGAGGACGATCCACGATCGCGTCCGCGAAACAACGCTACTTCCGATCATGAACCTGGTCTGCCCTCATCTGCGATTGCCGCCCTATTAGGTCGGAGACGCCCCAAAATGGTTCAGGTGCAATACCCAATGCGACTTTGCACGGGCTAGCATGAACAGAGTGTTAATTGGGCCGAGATCACCCCATTTTGCGCCGGCGTGACATTCCGGCATCAGCGCATATCGGCATTCTTCTGCGGTGTGCCGGCCGGCACGATGTGGACCACGCGATAGCCGTTCTCTTTCAGGTACCGCAGGAAGGCCGGCATCATCGCGGCCGTGCGCGCCTTCGGGTCGTGGAAGAGGATGATACCCTTGCCGCTCTCAGCCAGGCGCTCGGTCACGAGCTTCAGCTGCTGCTCCGGCGTGATCTCGGTCCAGTCGCTGGCCCAGAGGTCGGCTCCGAACACGACGATGCCGCGCGACTGCAGCAGATCGAGCTGAGCTTGCGTCGACTCGAAATAGGGAAAGCGGAAGAACGGCGTCGAGGGCGTCGTCGTCGAGGTGCCGTGCAGCGCCATCTCGTCGGCAGCGATGCCGCGGTCGATCTCGGCCTTCGCCTTGTCAAACGGGATCCGCGCCATAAAGGGATGCGAGAGGGTGTGATGGCCGACGGTGTGGCCCTCGCGGGCGATGCGCTTGACCATGTCGGGATGCTGGGAGGCGTGCAGGCCGATCAGGAAGAAGGTCGCGCGCACGCACTCCTGCGCCAGCGCCGCCAGCACCTTCGACGTCGTCGGCGGATTTGGCCCGTCGTCGAAGGTCAGCACGACCTCGCGATCGGCCAGCGGCAGCGTCTGGGGAAAGCTCTTCAAGCCCACGCGCGGATGGGTCCTGGCGTCGACGCTCAGGACGCGCGAGGTGCCGAGCGCGTCCTTGCGCGGGCACTCGGCGGCAACCGTCGAGGCAATGCCGATGGTCGCAGCGATCAGCGCGCCCGCCGTCATCGAGGTCCATCCCGGTCGAAGCATCTTTGTCATTGCGCTCGCAGTTGCCTTGTGGGTATTGGCTGACCGTCAGCCCGGATCACTCGTTCCAACCTGTCAACGGCGAGGCGCGCCATGGATGAACATATGGACGTTGCCGCATCCGCCTCGGATTCGGTACTCGACCACGTGCCGATGCGCAACGAAGACGGCGAGATTCGTCACGAATTCGTCGAGGAAATTGCCCGTGCGATCGCGGCCGGCGACAGTGCGGCGCTGCGCGCCTGCGTCGCCGAGCTGCACGAGGCCGACCTCGGCGACCTGATCGGTGCCCTCGAGCCCGACGACCGCGTCCGCCTGGTCGAACTGACCGGCCGCGATTTCGACTTCTCGGCACTGAACGAGGTCGACGAGGCCGTCCGCGAGGAGATCCTCGAGGAGCTGCCGCCGGAGACGGTCGCCGAAGGCGTCCGCGAGCTCGAATCCGACGATGCGGTCGAGCTCCTGGAGACCCTCGACGAGGCCGAGCAGGATGAGATCCTCGAGAAGCTGCCGCTCAAGGAGCGCGTCGCGCTCGAGCGCAGCCTGCTGTACCCGGAGAATTCCGCCGGCCGCCGGATGCAGACCGAGTTCATCGCCGTTCCTCAGGATTTTACCGTCGGCCAGGCGATCGACTACATGCGCGAGACGCCGGACCTGCCCGACCGCTTCTACGAGATCTACGTCGTCGACAAGGAAGAGCACTGGCTGGGCGCCGTGCCGCTCGACGTGCTCCTGCGCACGCGCCGTCCTGTGCCGCTGACCGAGCTCACCGATGAGGACCGCCGCCGCATCTCCGTCCTGGAGGACCAGGAGGAGGTGGCGCGCATGTTCGGCAAGTACAATCTCGTCGCAGCCCCGGTGCTCGACACCCAGGATCGCCTCGTCGGCGTCATCACCGTCGACGACGTCGTCGACGTGATCGAGGAAGAGGCGGACGAGGACCTCAAGGCGCTCGGCGGCGTCACCAGCGACGAAGAGCTCTCCGACACCGTGTTCACCATCGCGCGCGCGCGGTTCAACTGGTTGTTGGTCAATCTCGCCACCGCGTTCCTCGCATCCTCCGTGCTCGGCCTGTTCGAAGGTCAGCTCGAGAAGATGGTGGCGCTCGCCGTGCTGGCGCCGATCGTGGCGAGCCAGGGCGGCAATGCCGCGACCCAGACCATGACGGTGGCGGTGCGGGCGCTGGCGACGCGCGAGCTCGGCTCCTCCAATGCCGGGCGCGTGGTGATGCGCGAGGCGCTTGTCGGCCTCGTCAACGGTCTCGCCTTCGCCTTGATCACGGGGATCGCGGCGGTGGCCTGGTTCAAGATCCCGGGCCTCGGCATCGTCATCGGGCTCGCCATCATCTGCAACCTCGTCGCAGGCGCGCTCGGCGGCATCCTGATCCCGATGGCGCTCGACCGTGTCAGGGCCGATCCGGCGGTGGCCTCCGGAACGTTCGTGACCACCGTGACCGACGTCGTCGGCTTCTTCTCCTTCCTCGGCATCGCGACCCTGTGGTTCGGGTTGAAGTAGGGCAATTGCCGCGCGCTCTCGTGTCCCGGGCGCGCTGCGAAGCCGCGCTGCGCAGCGTCCGGGGCACGGGACCTCGCATCTTTAATCCGAACTTAAGCGACCTGCCGCATCATCGCCGCGCTTGGGGGAATGGGCATGCGGCTGCGGCTGAAGGCGGACGGACGGATCGTCGAATTGCGGGACGGACAGGAATTTCCGGTCCAGCCGGCGGCCAATGCTGTGCCGGCCGATACCAGCCCGCTCGCGGTGCGCGACTTGCGTCGCCGCGCCTGCCTGACCCAGATGGAGTTCGCCGCCAAGCTCGGCGTGCCCGTCGAGACCATCCGCAACTGGGAGCAGGGCAAGCGCGCGCCGCGGGGGCCTGCTCGCGCGCTGCTCGCCGTCATCGCGCATGCGCCGGACACCGTGTTCCAGGCGCTTGCCAAGGTGTGACGCACACCTCCCGTTAGTCTTGCGCCGAAGATCCGCCCGGGCTGCCGCAGCTTCCGTTGGCACCGTCGTGGGCGGGGTCCATAATGATTTGCGGGGCTGCCGCAACAGAGAGGACTCCTCATGCTGTTCGTCGAGGCCAATGGCGCAAGGATCCCGGCGATCGGGCTCGGGACCTGGGAATTGGAGAGGCGCACCTGCGCCCGCGTGGTCGAGCAGGCGTTGCGGCTCGGCTATCGCCACATCGACACCGCGCAGGTCTACGACAATGAGCGCGATGTCGGCGACGGCCTGCGCGCCTCCGGCGTGCGCCGCGACGACGTCTTTCTCACCACCAAGGTCTGGACCAACCATTTCGCGCCCCACGATCTCGAGCGCTCGGTCAAGGAGAGCCTCGCCCGCTTGCGGCTTCCCTCGGTCGATCTGTTGCTGCTGCACTGGCCCAATCCACACGTGCCGCTGGAGGAGACGCTGGGCGCGCTGTCGCATGCCAGGCAAATGGGCCTGACCCGCCACATCGGCGTCTCCAATTTCACGGTAGCGCTGATCGAGCAGGCGGTGGCGCTGTCCGCGGAGCCGCTCGTCTGCAACCAGGTCGAGTATCACCCCTATCTGGACCAGGCGAAGGTGAGGGCGGCCTGCGATCAGCACGGCCTTGCGCTGGTCGCCTACAGTCCGATCGCGAGGGGCCGCATCAAGTCCGATCAGACGCTTGCGGACATCGGGCGCGCCCACCGCAAGACGCCGGCGCAGGTCTGCCTGCGCTGGCTGGTGCAGCAGAATGTCGCCGCGATCCCGCGCACCTCGCGCGTCGAGCGCCTGTCGGAAAACATCGACATCTTCGATTTCGAGCTGTCGGAGGACGAGATGAGCCGGGTCGCCGGGCTCGTCAATCCCAGGGGCCGCCTGACCGATTTCGGCTTCGCGCCGAAATGGGATTGAGAGGGGCCTTCATTATGCTAGGACCAGCGCGGCAACCCGAAGTCATTCGATGGAACCGCGGAAGATCATACGGACTGACATTGCAGCGTCTGCGATCGCGCATCTGACGCTGGTGGGGCTGATCATTCTGATCAGCGAGGTCCGTCCGTTTCACGCCGCGCCGCCTGAGACTGTTTCCGTCGACATCGTCACCCCGGAGCAGGTGAAGCAGGAAGAGGCCAAGGCCGAGGAGAAGTTGAGGGACGAGGCGAAGGACAAGCCGCCGGAGACGCTCCCCGATCTGAAGCTGCCGAAGCTGGATATCACCGAAAAGGCGGACGCAGCGTCGAAACCCGCGGCCAAGCAGGAAGCTGCTGCACCATCGCCATCTCCGCAGGCCTCCCCTCAGCCACAGCAGAGCCAGCCGCAATCTTCACAGGCGGCGAAGCAGCGCGAGGCCAATGTGCAACCGCCGCCGCCGCAACAGCCGCCGCCGCCGTCCCAACCGCCACCTCAGGCAATGCAGCAGCCGCAGGCCGCGCCGCCGCCGCCGGCCTATCAGGCGCCGCAGCCGGATGTCACCGTCAAATACGGCGTCATGCTGGGCCTGCCGCCTGAATTGCCGATGGAGCTCCCGAAAGATGCGCCCAAGGACGACGGAGGCGATGCCAAGGATACGATCGCCGCGAAGCTTCCGCCCGAAGTCATCGCCGCGCTTCGCCGCCACTTGAGGAGCTGCGCCAAGCTGCCGGCCGGGGTCGCGGCGACCGACAACGTCCATGTCAAGCTGCGCACGGTGTTCGCCACCGACGGCACGCTGGCGCGCGAGCCGATCCTCATCGAGGCCCCGCCGTCCGCGAAGGGCGTGGCCATCGTCAAGTCCGCAATGAGCGCGCTCCAGAGCTGCCAGCCCTACAAAATGCTGCCAGCCGACTTGTACGCGGAATGGAAGGTGTTGGACTTGCCGTTCAGCCCGCGGGATTTCGGCGGTTAGCGCGGAGTTGTGTAGCC
>NZ_LSIC01000211.1 GCF_001556045.1 Bradyrhizobium sp. CCH5-F6 | reverse complement strand
CGCACGGGCAGCCGATCAGAAGGATGGCCAATCCCTTGTAGATCCACTCGCGCCAGCTTGCGCCTGTCCAGACGAGTGGCGGCAGGATAGCCACGATGGTGGCGACTACCACCACGCTCGGCGTGTAGTAGCGCGAGAAGCGATCGATGAAGCGTTCCGTGGGCGCCTTGGACTCCTGCGCTTCCTCAACCAGCTTGACGACGCGGGCGATGGTGTTGTCTTGGGCGGAGGCGCTGACCTTGATCCGGAGCAGAGCTTCTCCGTTCACGGTTCCGGCGAACACAGCCGCCCCGGCCTTCTTGCGGACAGGCGTGCTCTCGCCGGTGACGGGCGCCTCGTCGATCGCGCTGTCTCCGGAGACGATGACGCCGTCGGCGGGGATGCGATCGCCAGGACGGACCTGGATCAGAGCGTCGACGGACAGCGTCTCGGCTTCCACCTCGCTGACTTGGCCATCGGATTGCTCTAGCCGGGCGATCTTCGGGACGAGCTTGGTCAAATCCCGGATACTCGCCCGAGCCCGCCCCGCAGCGAACCCTTCGAGAAGTTCGCCGATCAGGAACAAGAAGACGACAGTCGCTGCCTCTTCCGTCGCGCCGATGAAGACCGCGCCAACGGCCGCGATAGTCATCAGCATCTCGATCGAGAACGGCGTTTCGGCAAAAGCCGCTGAAAATGCCCGCTTCGCGATGGGCACCAGCCCGATCAGCATCGCGAGCAGGAACGCCCAGTTCTCGATGCTCGGAACCGCCTTTCCCAAGGCGAAGGCGACTGCCAATGCGGTTCCACATGCAATCGTCGCATCGCCCTTGCTCGACCGCCACCATGGTTCCTGGCCGCCGGCGACATGATGGTGACCGTGACCATTGTGATCATCACCATCATCATGCTGATACGTCGGCCGCTCATTACCCTGGGGCCGGTCGTCCTCGACGACGTAGCCCAAGGCTGCGATTTGCCGGCTGATCGCCTCGCGCGGAACAACCCCCTCATGATCGATCGACACGCTGCCGCCGGTCACCGAGACTTCGACGCTCCTCACCCCGGGCATCCGCGAAACGGCGTTCTCGATCTTAATGGCGCAGGCCGCGCAGTCCATTCCGCCGACCCGAAGTCTCATCTTCTGGGCAGCTTCGGTCATGCGTGGCTTCCCACCGCAGCGCCGTCGACATTGTCCGGCTTAGGGGCCGGCGCAGAGTCCTTCCGGAACAGCACGTAAAGCGCCGGTAGCACCAGCAGCGTCAGGATCGTCGAGGAGATGATGCCGCCGATGACGACGGTGGCCAGCGGTCGCTGCACCTCCGCGCCGGCGCCCGTCGCGATCGCCATGGGAACGAAGCCGAGCGAGGCCACCAGCGCGGTCATCAGCACTGGGCGCAACCGCGTCACGGCGCCCTCATGGACGGCCTCGAGCACGGACTTTCCTTCATGGCGGAGCCGTTCGATGAACGCGATGATGACCAGACCGTTGAGCACCGCCACGCCGGATAGCGCGATGAAGCCGACGCCCGCGCTGATCGACAGCGGGATGCCCCGTAGCAGCAGCGCCAGCACGCCGCCCGTCAACGCCAGCGGCACGCCACTGAACACCAGCAGCGCGTCGGCAAGCGATCCGAAGCTCATGAACAACAGCAGCAGCACCAGCAGCAGCGCCACCGGAACGACGATGGTGAGCCGCTTGGTCGCCGAGACCAGTTGCTCGAATTGCCCACCCCAGCCGATCCAGTAGCCCGCCGGGAGCTTGACTTTCTGCGCGACCGCATCCTGCGCTTCGGACACGAACGACCCAAGGTCTCGCTCGCGTACGTTGGCTGTCACCACGATGCGCCGCTTGCCGTTCTCGCGGCTGATCTGGTTCGGGCCTGGCGCGGAATCGACCGTCGCTACCGACGACAGCGGCACGTAGCGAGGCTGTACTCCGAGCGCTCCCGACAAGGCCGTCTTGGCGATCGGAGCTGATCCTGGCTCTTCGGCGGGCAACGGAATCGGGATCGCACGGATCGCTTCGATATTGCCGCGCAGACGCTCCGGAAGCCTCACGACAATGTCGAATCGCCGATCGCCCTCGAAAAGCTTGCCGACGCTCTTTCCGCCTACGGCGATCTCCACAATGTTCTGCACATCGCCGACACTGAGGCCGTAGCGGGAGAGAGCCCGCCGGTCGAGCTTGACGGTGAGGATCGGCAGGCCGGCGACCTGTTCGGTCTTCACGTCGGTAGCCCCCCGGATACCCTGAATCACGGCCTGCACCTGGCTGGCGGCTCCTTGCAGCACGTCGAGATCGTCGCCGAAGATTTTGATGCCAACGTCGCTGCGAACGCCTGAAATCAGTTCGTTCACGCGCAACTGGATCGGCTGGGAGACCTCATAGTTGCTGCCGGGGATGTCGTTGGCCGCCTTCTCGATCTCCTCGATCAGCTCCGCCTTCGGTTTCTCCGGATCCGGCCACTCGCTGCGCGGCTTGAGCATGACGTAACCGTCCGACATCGACGGCGCCATGGGATCGGTCGCGACCTCGGCCGTGCCCGTTCGCGTGAAGAACTCCTTCACTTCGGGCAGTTCTTGAATCCTCTTCTCCAGCGCCATCTGCAGGTCGAGCGATTGCGTCAGGCTCGTCCCCGGAATGCGGATCGCTGCGAGGGCGACGTCGCCCTCGTCGAGGCTCGGAATGAACTCGCCGCCCATGCGGGTCGCCGCGAACACGCTCGCCCCGACCATCAGGACCGCCCCGACCGCAACAACGCGTCGAAAGGCGATGGCGCGGTCCAGTAGAGGAAGATAGACGCGCTTGGCGGCGCGCATAAAGAAGTTCTCCTTCTCCGAGATCTTGCCGGTGACAATGATAGCCACCGCTGCCGGCACGAAGGTGACCGAGAACAGAGCTGCGGCAGCAAGCGCCATCAGGACGGTCAGCGCCATCGGCGTGAACATCTTGCCTTCGACCCCTGTCAAGGTCAGCACCGGCAGGTACACGACAGCGATGATCAGCGTGCCGAAAAGGCTCGGCTTGATGACCTCTGCCGATCCGTTGCGGATCGTCTCCAGTCGCTCGTTCAGGTTCAGCAGCCGGCCTTTCTCATGCTGCGCTTCCGCGAGGAGACGAAGGCAATTCTCGACAATGATGACCGCGCCGTCGACGATGATGCCGAAGTCGATTGCGCCGAGGCTCATCAAGTTGGCGCTGACCTTCGTCTCGACCATGCCGGTGACGGTCATCGCCATCGAAAGCGGGATGACGCAGGCCGTCACCAAAGCAGCGCGGAAGTTGCCGAGAATTAGGAACAGCACGATGATGACGAGAATCGCGCCCTCGACGAGGTTCTTCTCGACCGTTTTGACAGTCGCCTCGACGAGGTGAGTTCGGTCGTAGACGGCGCGGGCGACGACGCCTTCCGGAAGCGACTTGGCGATTTCGTTCAACTTGGCGGAAACCCGCTGGGCCACTGCGCGGCTGTTCTCGCCAATCAGCAGCATGGCTGTCCCGAGGACCGTCTCCTTCCCGTTGAGAGTCGCTGCGCCGGTACGGAGATCCTTGCCTTCGGCGACCTGGGCCACATCCTTGACCCGGACCGGTACGCCGCCGCGCGAGCCGATGACGATGTCTTCGATCTCAGCGATGTTGGCTACCTGCCCCGGAGTCCTGACCAGGTACTGTTCGCCGTTCTTCTCGATGTAGCCGGCGCCGACGTTCGCGTTGTTGGCGGCGAGCGCCGTCATCACGTCGCGGAATCCCAGCTTGTAGGCCATGAGCTTGCCGGGATCCGGCAGCACGTGGAACTGCCGCTCGAACCCGCCGATCGTGTTGACCTCGATAACGCCGGGCACGTTGCGGAGTTGCGGTTTGATGATCCAGTCCTGGATCGTTCGCAGATCGCTCGGCGTGAACTCCTTGCCGCCCTGTGCCTTGGCGCCCTGCTTGGCCTCGACGGTATAGAGAAATATCTCGCCGAGCCCCGTCGCAACGGGGCCCATGGCGACTTCGACGCCGGCGGGAAGCTGATCCTTAACCTGCTGGATGCGCTCGTTGACGAGCTGACGGGCGAAGTAGATGTCGGTCCCGTCCCGGAAGACGACCGTCACCTGGCTCAGACCGTAGCGTGACAACGACCGGGTGTATTCCAGCTTCGGGAGGCCGCCCATCGCTGTCTCGACCGGGAACGTGATGCGCTGTTCGGTCTCGAGCGGCGAATAACCCGGCGCCTGCGTGTTGATCTGCACCTGAACGTTGGTGATGTCGGGTACCGCATCGATCGGCAGCCGCACGAAGTTCCAGCCGCCGAAAGCCAGAAGTCCGAGCACGAACAGGAGAACCAGCCAGCGCTGGCGGATCGAGAACTCAATGAGGCGCTCAATCATGCTCGGCCTCTCCCTTGCCCATCTCCGCCTTCACAACGAACGAGTTTTCGGCAACATACTTCTCGCCCGGTGAGATCCCGGCGCGGACCTCCACGAATTTTTGATCGGAATCCCCGAGCTCAACAGGACGCGCCTCGAGCTTGTCGTCGCCCTCGCGCACGAACACGACGGTCTTGTTTTCGAAGGTCTGGATCGCGCCAGTGCGCACGGCGACCCCGACTTTCCGCTCGGCCAACACCAAACGAGCCGTCACGAACAGTCCGGGCCGCAACCTTCCGTCTGGATTCGGCAGGATCACCCGCGCGATCGCCGTCTGCGTCTCACTCGCGCCGACTGGCGCCAAGTAAGAGATCTTGCCCTTGATGTCGCCCGCCCCATCATCCGGATCGATCAGGACCTCGTCCCCGATCCGGACGCGCCTGAGATCCTGACGGTAGATCGACAGATCGACCCAGATCGTCGACAGGTCGGCCACGACGAACGACGGCTTCTGCTCGGAGACGTATTCGCCGAGCGAGATCTGACGGTCAATCACCGTTCCAGCGATCGGCGCCTTGAGATCGTAGACGGTCAGGCTCTGGTTGCTTTCGATGGATGCCAGCAGGTCGTCTTTGCCGATCACATCGCCGATCCGTTTCTTGATGGCGCGGGCGATGCCCGGAAAGCGAGGCGTGACCTGCACGACGGTCTCTTGGTTGGCACGCAATACGCCATTGAACGATAGGGTTTCGGTCAGGGTCGCCGGGCCCGCTTCGGCGAAAGTGGCGCCGGCGGCGGCCAGCTTGACATCGCTGATCACTATGCGGTCGGCACCGTGCTCGTCCTTCTCGGCGTGCTCGTTGCCGGCCTTCTCTTCCTTGGCGTCCTGCTTCGCGACCTGCTGCGTCGCGGCGGAGCCGTCCTTCGGCGTCAGCCAGCGATAACCGAAGGCGCCGGCAGCGGCCGCGACCATTGCGAGGACAAATGCGCTCGAAGTCTTCATCGTGCGCTCTCCCGCGCCAGAGCGAAGGGATTACCGACGAGTCCTTCGATCGTGGCAACGGCGACATGGTAGTTCTGCAGCGCCTCCTGCTCGCGCAGACGAGCCTGGGTGACGTTGGCCTGTGCGTCCAACACTTCGAGCAGCGAGAAGCGCCCGGCACCGTAACCCTGCTCGATCTCGTTGGCGGCGGCCTGGGCCTTCGGGATGCCGGAGTCGCGAAGGATCGCAAGTTCCCGCAGCGAGCCCTGAACGTTGTCGTAGGCCCGTCCGGCGACGACGATCAGAGTGTTGCGGTTCGCTTCTCGTTCCGCCCGCGTCTTGGCAAGGTTCTGCTGCGCCGACAGAATATTGCCCTGGTTCTGATCGAAGATTGGGATCGGGACCGACACGCTGAACCGAACAGCGTCATCGTTGGTCTCGTTGAAGTGACGCCATCCGGCCGAGAGGCGGACGTCCGGATAGGGCCTGAGCCGTGCCAGCAGCAGCTCGGCATTGCGTTGCGCATAGATCGCATTCCACCGAACCAGTTGCGGGTTGGCGTCGATGGCGGCGATCACCGTCCGGAAAGATGGCGCGCGCGTGGTCGCATCGAGCCGTCCGGAGACGGCGCCGAACTTCGGGGAAGTGTCGCCCATGAGCACCGCCAGTTCGCGGCGCGCGCTGGCGAGGTTTGCCTTGGTGCGCTCGCGATCGGCCTTCACCAGGGCGGCCGCAACCTCGGCGCGGCCGGTCTCGGCAGGGGACGACGCGCCGGCATCGACCCGGCGCTGAAGCAACGGCGTCAGCCGCTCAAGAGCGGCGACCT
>NZ_LSIC01000210.1 GCF_001556045.1 Bradyrhizobium sp. CCH5-F6 | reverse complement strand
CACCTCCAGGCTCAACGAGCCTACTACAGGTGTCCACTCATTCGGAGGAAGTTCACACCTCGATCTTACCGGAGAAAGTGCTCAACGGACCCATGCCCGCGAAGATGCGCTTGGCGATTTTGTTTGGAATCTCTCGGCCGGCCACAAGCAACAGCTTTTCCAGACTGTCTTCGACCTTGCCGGCGAGCACCAGGACGTTAGCGGCCTCGATATGCTTGGCTAGTTCTTCCGATAGGTTGGCCATACCCGATCCAACCGCAACCGGAGGGCGAGCGCAAGGGCAAGGCTTCTGATTCTTGCGTTTTCGATGGCCGCGACCGACATGAGCCTGCCGCGACTCAGGCGGCGGCTTCACGCAGGCGCGGGTCGGCATCACAGATCTCCTTCTTGGCGCAAACGCGCCAGTTTAGGGAGAAGCCGCCCAATCTCCGAGTTTATCTTGGTGGTATAAGCTCGCCTTTTTTTGTGGACGTGGTTGGCACTGTTTGAAAATGTGATGCCGTCGATGAGTCTCTGGGGGTCTCTAATTGCTCCGGAATTCAAAAGCGCGATGTCAAGTGTAGCGATGTGTCGTGTGAGTTCTCCGTTCAGTTTGACGATCGCTTCTTCAAGCTCCATTCGTTCGTTGTGTGCTGATTGGAACTGCCATCGCTTCGTGTCCGCTATTTCCCACTCGTTCATCGTGGCATCTAAGTCTACCTTAGCCTTCTTCAACATAGGGACGATGGTGGCGGCGACCGCTGGACCAATTGGATGTGACCGTCGCAACTCATCAATGATAGTTGTTGATCGAGCTATCTGGTTCAGTTTAAGCGAGAGCCGTAATTCGTTTTCCAGTACGGATGCAAGCTCGTGCAGAACTCCGTAGCTTTGGATTGCGCTTTGACGATTGGAAATTGCACGTTGCGCCGCAAGCTGTGACTGTACGGCAAACCAGGCAGCGACTGCCGCGCCAAGAGTTATCATTGCGCTAATCAGATTGCCGGCAAAGCCGAGCCAGTCTGTCAGCTTCAGAGGCTCGGCCGGGAACGTGAAGGGCATACCGATGCTGATTAGACCAACAAGGATCGTGGCAAGCCCTAATATTGCTATCGGAGTCAGGCCAGGAAGATTCTTGGAATTCATCGCTTGCCGCTCTTAGATCAATGGTGTGCAACTAGCGCAGCCGCGAAAGAACGAACTCGACGCGGCGTGGGCGATGCATTGTCGACTAATTTAACTTGGTGCAGACGCCGATACCGATAACGGGTGTGTCGCTGTTGTCATCGTCGCCACTGACATACCCAACCAGGTACGCTGTCAGAAACCGATTGTTTTCCGGATTGAACCGTAGCTCGGTCAGATTGAAATCGCAGCGTACCCAACCCTCGTCCCATACCTCAATCGGTTTGGAAAAATCCCGCATATTGCGACAGGGGATGTCTTTACTGCTGCCGGACTCGGTGAGAGCTACATTGAAGCGATTGACTGCAGAGAGTTCTGCCCCGTCGAACATCTTCTCGCGAGCGCTACTTAAGTGGTTGAGTTTCAAAACGAAGGCCTTCGCTGGCCTAAAATTCGCAGCGTTCCATCGCTGCAGCTGCTTATCGTAGCTGACCCCTCCTGCTGCGTCGGGCGTGCAGTAGTAGGTCGCACTTCGCGGTGCTATCGCATCCGCAGGGCCAGCCAGAACGCAAAGCCCTAGAAGAATGAAAAGCTGTCTCATCAAGGCCCCCTCACGCCGCCCAACGATAATGCAACCTTGAGGCGCGCGAAAGCGCCCCAAAGGAGGTGGATATTTAGCGCAAATCAGCTGATGATGCCGGTTGGGTGTGAGAGCCCGGACCAGTGATATCGACCGCTTTTCCCTGCAAGGAATTGCCTATCGCCTGCAAGCGATGGGCGGCGGTTGACCGAGCCCTTTGAGGCTCAACGGACGCGCTTGGCGGCGCGGTACCGACCGGATCTTTATGGCCGGGGCGTGCCGTTCTGTCCAGAGGGAAGGCTTCCCAGTCCCTCCCTTAAAAGCGGTGCACCTGTCTCACTGGCAGGCTCTCACCCCCGGCTGCCTGGTCTGTCACCGGGCGCGGCTGTGAGAGGCCGACGAACCAGTGAGCCCTACGCATGACACGCAAGATCACCAGCGCCGCCGGCGCAGTCCGATTCTCCACATCTCCCCCGACCTCAGCTAGCCCGTCTGGCGCATTCCAGACCGCGCGCACCGCGACAGAACCAAACGGGACCCATTCGACGTGTAACGCCCATGCTGAAGGCCTGAGCAGGAGATCACTGATGAACAAGATCGTCGCCGCCGTTTCTATTGCCGCCGCCACCCCGACAATTGCACCGTCGTTCGCCGCCAGCCTCCCGCAATCTCATCCTGACGCTGAACTATTGAGCCTCGCTGACGAATACGTCCTGGCAGAGCAGCGCTGGTGCGATCTGAATGTTGCGGTCGATCGCCTGGCGTTCGACGACCACCGCGCAAGAATGCCTAAGGTTCTCGAATGGCGGGACGAGGATCTGGAGCTCGGTCTCCCGCAGTTTCAGTATGTGGACGAGGTACGCAACGCCTGGGACTGTCCTGCCAACGTCAATCGACTTCGCGAGGAGAGATGGCCAGTTACCGCGCGCAGCGGTGCCGACGATGACCTGACCCTGAGGTTCCTGTTGCTCACCCCATCGCCCCAAGCGCGTGCACGGGCAGACGAGATCATTGCCGCCTTTGATGCATGGAATGCCAAGCGCTATCCGCGTGGCCTTAAAAAATTGGAGCGGGAGCGCGACAGGGCTTTCGAGGTCTACGCCTCGATCGAGGAGCGCATTGCGGCAACGCCTGCATCAACTGCCGACGGGATAATGACCAAGATCCGCTGTGCGCAGGCCTACTCAAAGGCGCGTAATGTCGCGGATATCTCTTTGGACTGCGGAAGCTGCGGCGAGAGGATGGCGGAATCGATCTTCCGCGACATCGAGCGGCTGGCCACGGGCTAAGGTTCATGGGCCAGCCGGTTTCCGCTGGCCCATTTGCATTTCATGCTCATCGTTCCAGCGTCTATTTACAGCAGCGGTTCTGTCCGTATTTTTACCGCGCATAGCCTAAGCCAATTTGTCGCGGACCTTCTAGGGACAACTTGATAGAGAACGCACAACCACTGCGATAGGCTCTAGGCGTGGGGCTCTTTAAGGGAGTACCGTTCATGAAAACCTTAATTGCAATCTTATTCGGCGTTATCGCACTAACGATTGTCCAAGCATCACCTTCGGTTGCTCAAATGAATTCGATGCAAGAGATAGAATTGGCAAAGGCCAAAGCCGAGCAGCAAAAGCAGAAGGAAGAAGCCGAAGCCAAAAAGATGAAGGAAGCCAACGAAAAAAAACAGGCCGAGGAAGCAAAGAAGAAGGAAGAAGAAAAAAAGAAAACAAACTAGATTTGGTCAGCATGCTGCGAGGCCGCCCACTCGGCGGCCTCTTCATTCATACAGAGCGGCCTCCCTTCCAGACCGGCGCACCTGTTCGATCTCTCTCGCTTCTTGCGAACTCCTTGGCGATCTCCTCCGCTTCCTTCTTGCTCGGTAGGCCGCTGATTGATCGCCGGCCAGGGTTCTCGTCGAACTGCACGAAGGTTGAGACTCGGATCTCGTAGCGATGGTTCAGGTCACCATCATCGCAGCAGATGAGACGCACGCGCGTGTAGGGCTTGGACATCCCTATCGAGACGTGCCGCGCTCGAGAGTCAATTTATCGATCCATAGGGGCGCGGAACGAGCGCGAGCTACTGCCTGTCGTGGGTGTGGAAAACGTTCGGTCCAGACTCACCCTGGCGGCCTCCGACCGCGCTGCCGCCAGCCTGGATCAGGACAACGATGACCGCGACGAGCGTGAATAGCAGTCCGATCAGTTCCGTCTCAGGTGAGCCAGGGTCGATTCCAAGTCCGACTTCCACGCCTACCTCCCTCGCCTTCGTTGAGCTTTGAACGATGGCTGAAGCGCGCCGATTGTCTAACGACCGGGCAAGGCAAAGTAAGTCGTGGTTAGGGTCGTGGGCACTTCACCAAATCTAAATCAACCCATTGGAATAATTAGCCATTTTTACGACCTTGGCGGAAGGGGTGGGATTCGAACCCACGGTACCCTTGCGGGCACGCCGGTTTTCAAGACCGGTGCCTTAAACCACTCGGCCACCCTTCCAAGCCCAGGATGGGTGTCGCTTAACGCAGTCGACCGCGCAAGGCAACGCGAACTTGGCAGGCTCGTGGTCAGCGTTCTCGCGTTAGATAGTCCGGTGGGGACGTGCCATCGGCTCCGGAGTCACCTGAGGCGCGCAAAAGCAAACGCGGCGCCCCCGGGGAGCGCCGCGCTTGTTCTTCGTAACTTGTTCGGCTCAGTAGCCGCAGGACGCGCAGTTCATCTGCACCGGGGCATAGTAGGAATAGCCGGGCGAGACCATCTCGACGCGCTGGCGCGTGGCGTATTGCGGCGGGATGCGCTCGTACTGGACGCCCGGGGGCGCGACCATCACGGTCTGCGGCACCATCACGGTGCGGTACTGCGCCGGCGTGCGGTGCGCGACCACGGCGCCCGGCGACACCATCACGGTCTCGTCGACGGTGCGGTATTGCGGCGGCACATATTGCTGCTGATAGCAGGTCGTGCAGGGCGGCGGCGTGTAGCAATTGTAGCAGCCGGCGGAGGCTGCGCCCGTCATGGAAATCGCGGCGACGGCGGTCGAGAAGACGACGGCGAGAGTACGAGACATTGCGGTGGTGCCCCAGTTGCCCGAAATGGATTTGCGAAGGTCGGCGCAGTATACGCCGCAAAACCTCGCTTTGCCGAACTTCGTCGAGGCATCCTTAATGCGAACGGCCGGCTCTCGCCGGCCGTTCAGCACTTGTTGACCATGCGCGGGTGGCGGACGGCGCGTGCTCAGTTCGAGCGACGCTTCACCTCGCGCACCGCGCCGCGCGCGGCGCTGGTGGTGAGCGCGGCGTAAGCCTGCAGCGCGGTCGAGACGTTGCGCTTGCGGCCCGTCGCCTGCCAGGCGGCATCGCCCTTCGCCTCTTCCGCTGCGCGGCGGCTGGCGAGCTCCTCGTCGGAAACCTCCAGCGTGATGCTGCGGTTCGGAATGTCGATGGCGATGATGTCGCCAGTCCGCACCAGACCGATGTTGCCGCCTTCCGCCGCTTCCGGCGACAGATGGCCGATCGACAGGCCGGACGAGCCGCCCGAGAAGCGGCCGTCGGTGACGAGCGCGCAGGCTTTGCCGAGGCCCATCGATTTCAGGTAGCTGGTCGGATACAGCATCTCCTGCATGCCGGGGCCGCCGCGCGGGCCTTCATAGATGATGACCACGACCTCGCCGGCGACGACCTTGCCGCCCAGGATGCCTTCGACGGCAGCGTCCTGGCTTTCGAACACGCGCGCCGGGCCCGAGAATTTCAGGATCGAGGCGTCGACGCCGGCGGTCTTCACGATGCAGCCGTCCTGGGCGAGGTTGCCGTAGAGCACGGCGAGACCGCCGTCCTTGCTGAAGGCATGCGCGAGGTCGCGCACGACGCCCTTCTCGCGGTCGGCATCGAGCTCGTCGTAACGGCGCTCCTGGCTGAAGGCGACCTGGGTCGGGATGCCGCCGGGCGAAGCGCGATAGAAGGTGCGGACCGCTTCGCTCTTGGTGCGCTTGATGTCCCAGCGCTCCAGCGCATCGTTCATGGTCGGCGCGTGCACGGTCGAGACCGAGGTGTCGATCAGCCCGGCGCGGTCGAGCTCGCCGAGAATGCCCATGATGCCGCCGGCGCGATGCACGTCCTCGACATGGACGTCTGCGACCGACGGCGCGACCTTGCACAGCACGGGCACGCGGCGCGACAGCCTGTCGATGTCCTTCATGGTGAACGCCACCTGCCCTTCATGGGCGGCGGCCAGCAAATGCAGCACGGTATTGGTGGAGCCGCCCATGGCGATGTCGAGCGTCATCGCGTTCTCGAACGCCTTGAAGTTCGCGATGTTGCGCGGCAGCACGCTGGCGTCGTCCTGCTCGTAATAGCGGCGGACGAGATCGACGATGGTGTGGCCGGCCTCGACGAACAGGCGCTTGCGGTCGGCATGGGTTGCGACCACCGAGCCGTTGCCGGGCAGCGCGAGGCCGAGCGCCTCGGTCAGGCAGTTCATGGAGTTGGCGGTGAACATGCCCGAGCAGGAGCCGCAGGTCGGGCACGCCGAGCGCTCGATCACCTTGACGTCCTCGTCGCTGACCTTGGAGTCGGCCGCAGCGACCATGGCGTCGATGAGGTCGACTGCCTTGGTCTTGCCCTGCAGCTTGACCTTGCCGGCTTCCATCGGTCCGCCCGAGACGAACACGGCGGGGATGTTGAGCCGCAGGGCGGCCATCAGCATGCCGGGGGTGATCTTGTCGCAATTGGAGATGCAGACGAGGCCGTCGGCGCAGTGGGCGTTGGCCATGTATTCGACGCTGTCGGCGATCAGCTCGCGCGACGGCAGGCTGTAGAGCATGCCGTCATGGCCCATGGCGATGCCGTCGTCGACCGCGATGGTGTTGAACTCCTTGGCGACGCCGCCGGCCTGCTCGATCTCGCGCGCGACGAGCTGGCCGAGGTCCTTGAGATGGACATGGCCGGGAACGAACTGGGTGAAGGAGTTGACGACGGCGATGATCGGTTTGCCGAAATCGGCGTCCTTCATGCCGGTCGCGCGCCAGAGGCCGCGGGCGCCCGCCATGTTGCGGCCGTGGGTGGTGGTGCGGGAGCGATAGGCTGGCATGGCGGTTTCCGTCCTGGGTTTGGCTGGCCGGGCGGGAAAATGTGGAGCCGCCTCAGGCCTTTCCGGCCGGATAGCGCACGGGCCGGGCCGGCGCAACGGGAACTTGGGCCGGACAGGGCTCCCCTGCTCCCGGCGCGGGGTTTTGGCCCCCAGCTTTCCCCTCCGTCATTCCGGGGCGATGCGCAGCATCGAACCCGGAATCCATCGGGCGGCGGCACCCGCGGACAATGGATTCCGGGTTCGCGCCTTCGGCGCGCCCCGGAATGACGGCGGATGGCCCCGAGGCGCATCCCTACTGCAGCGTCGGATCGAGCCGGTCGCGCAGCCAGTCGCCGATGACCGAGACGGCCAGCGTCGTGATCACGATCGTGGTCGCCGGCGCCAGCATGATCCAGGGCGCCCGGGTCAGGTACTCGCGGCCATAGCCGACCATGTTGCCGAGGCTGGTCATCGGCGGCTGTACGCCCAGGCCAAGGAAGGACAGGCCGGATTCCATCAGGATCACCTCGGGGAAAACCAGAGTGGTCGAGACGATCAGGGTCGAGGCGATGTTGGGCAGGATATGGCGGAGATAGATCCGCGACGGCGTCGCCCCTAACTGGCGGACCGCGGCCGCATAGCCTTGCGCATTGGCGGAGATGGCGAGGCCCCGCGCGATGCGGGCGTAACGCTCCCAGCCGAACAGGCCCATCAGGCCGATCAGGAGCGGCAGCGAATTGCCGAAGAAGGCGAGCACGGCCAGCGCCATGATCAGGAAGGGCATGCTGGCCTGGAAGTCGGTCAGCATCAGCACCAGCTGCTCGACCGCCCCACGAAAATGCGCGGCCAGGAAGCCCAGCGTAGTGCCGACGATCGCCGAGATCGCGGTGGCGCCGAAGGCGATCAGCAGCGAGATGCGGATGGAGACCAGCAGCCGCGACAGCACGTCGCGGCCGAGTTCGTCCGTGCCGAGCCAGTGCGCCGCGTTGCCGGGTGCGGCGAGGCGATTGCGCAGGTCGAGCTGGGTGAAGCCGTAAGGCGCGATCTTCTCGGCGAGAGCGGCGATCACCAGCATCGCGACAATCCAGCCGATCGCCAACACGACAGAGACCGGAACTGCCGGCAACCTGATGCGGCGGCGGACGGCGGTGTCCTTGAGTGTCGCGTCGGTCATGCGTGCGCTCCCTTGGTGCGGAGCCGCGGATCGAGGAAGCCGTAGAGGAAATCGACGATCAGGTTCGACGTGACCATGGTCATCGCGACCAGCAGCAGGATGCATTGCACGACCGCGAGATCGCGATTGGCGACGGCGACGACCAGCAGGCGCCCTACTCCCGGCCAGGCGAACACGCTCTCGACCACGACCGCGCCCGCGATCAACGTGCCCACCATGAAGCCAAGAATGGTGACGGTCGGGATCGCCGCGTTCGGCAGCGCATGCGACGTCACCACCTTGCGCCACGGCACGCCCTTGGCCGAGGCGGTGCGGATATAGGGCTGGCCCAGCACTTCGAGCATCGCGCTTCGGGTGAATCGCGCCAGCACGGCGGCGCCGCCGAAGCTCAGAGTTGCGATCGGCAGGATGGCGTGGCGCCAACTGTCCTGCCCGCCCGACGGCAGCCAACCGAGCTGCACGGCAAAGACGAGCACCAGCAGCAGCGCGAGCACGAAGCTCGGCACCGTGAAGCCGGCGACCGCCGTCATCATCACGGCGCGGTCGATCGCCGAGCCACGATGCAGCGCGGCGTAGATCCCGGCGGGAACGCCGAGCGCGACCTTAAAGAAGAAGGCCGGCAAGGTAAGCGCCAGCGTGGCCGGGATACGCTCCAGCACGAGCTCGATCGCAGGCCGTCCGTCGCGCATGGAGCGGCCGAGCTCGCCCTTGGCGATGGCGCTGAAATAGTCGAGATACTGAAACCAGATGGGATCATCGAGGCCCCACGCCTTGCGGAACGCCGCGAGCACCTCGGGCGGCGCCTCCGGCCCCAGGATCATCAGCGCGGGATCGCCCGACAGTCGCAGAACAACGAAGGCAAAGGTGACGACGAGCACGATCGTGAGCGCGGCGCGCCCGATGCGAATGGCGAAGTAGCGTCCCATCACGCCGCGTCCCGTGTCTGTGCGCCCGTGACGAGATGGCAGGCGACCTGCCTGTTGCCGCCGACGGCCGCGAGCGCCGGCACCTCGCTCGTACAGCGCGCGATGGCGCGCGGGCAGCGGGGGTGGAAGGCGCAGCCGCTCGGCCGTGCCGCCGGGTTCGGCGGATCGCCCGACAGCACGATGCGCCCCGCGCTGCGGCGCCCCGGCGCGGGCGAGGCCGAGACCAGCGCCTGGGTGTAGGGGTGCTCAGGCCGCGCGAACAGGTCGTCGGCACTGCCGACCTCGACGATGCGGCCGAGATACATCACGGCCACGACGTTGCTGATCTGCCTGACGACGCGCAGATCGTGGCTGATGAACAGCATCGTCAGCGAAAGTTGCGCCTGGAGATCGGCGAGCAGGTTCACCACCTGCGCCTGGATCGAGACGTCGAGCGCGCTGACCGGCTCGTCGCAGACCAGGAAGTCGGGTTTCGTCGCCAGCGCCCGCGCCAGCACGATGCGCTGGCGTTGCCCGCCCGAGAGCGCGCCCGGATAGCGCGCACCGTGGGCCGGCGTGAGCTCGACCGCGCGCAGCAGCTCGCGGACGCGGTCCTCGCGCTCGGCTTGGGTTCCGAGATCATGAATGTCCAGCGGCTCACGGATTTGGGTGGCGACCGGCAGGCGGCGGTCGAGTGCGCCGAGCGGATCCTGGAAGATCATCTGCATGCGGGCGCGTTGTGCACGCCAGGCAGCCGTTCCCGGCGCGGCCATCGGCTTGCCCTGGAAGCGCACTTCGCCCCTATCGGGCGGCTCGAGGCCGAGCACGATGCGCCCCGTGGTCGACTTGCCCGAGCCGGACTCGCCGACGAGACCAAGCGTCTCGCCCCTGGCAATCGTGAGCGACACGCCATCGACCGCATGCACGGCCGTGCTGCGGCCGAACATTCCGGAGCGCATGGCATAGCTGCGCGAGATCGCGGAGACCTCGACGAGCGGCGGGCTCATTCGGCGGCAATCCCGAGCAGCGCGCGGCGCGAGGCCTCGGCGCGGATGCAAGCGACGCTGCGGTCATCCGCGATCGGCGCCAGCGGCGGCGCGCCAAGGCCGCACGGTTCGGCCGCCAGCGTGCAGCGCGGCGCGAAGGCGCAGCCGCCCGGCATGTGCGCCGGATCAGGCACCGTTCCGGGGATCGCTGTGAGGCGCCGCCGCGGTCCGTCGAGCGGCGGCAGCGCGCCGATCAGACCCTGCGCATAGGGATGCACGGGATCGGCGAAGAGCTGGTTGCTGGGAGCCTGCTCGACGATGCGGCCGGCATACATCACCGCGACCCGGTCGCAATTCTCGGCGACGACACCGAGGTCGTGGCTGATCAGCACCATCGCCATCCGCATCTCGCGACGGATGGTGAAGAGCAGCTCCAAAATCTGCGCCTGGATGGTGGCATCGAGCGCCGTGGTCGGCTCGTCCGCGACCAGCAGATCGGGATTTCCGGCGAGCGCCATCGCAATCATGACGCGCTGGACCTGGCCTCCGGAGAATTCGTGCGGATAGGCTTCGAGCCGCCGCCCCGCGTCGGGAATGCCGACGAGCTCGAGCAGCCGGCGGGCTTCCGCCTTCACGGCGCTGCCGGAGAGATCGCGGTGCAGCGCCAGCGCTTCGCACAGCTGCTTGCGGATGGTCAGCACCGGATTGAGCGCGCTCGCCGGATCCTGGAAGATCATGGCGATGCGCCCGCCCCGGACGCGATCGAGCTCGGAGGCCGGCGCGCCAAGGATCTCACGGCCATCGAGCCGCACCGAGCCAGAGACCTGCGCGTGCCGCGGCAACAGGCCGAGCGCAGCCAGCCAGGTCACCGATTTGCCCGATCCGGACTCACCGACGAGCCCGAGCGCCTCGCCCGTCTGCAGGGCAATGTCGACGCCGCGCAGGACCGGCACGCCGTTGAAGGCGACGCGCAAGTCCCGGATGCTGACCAGCTGCACCACCTTAGGCCTCGAAATTGCCGGCCCGGAAATCCATCGCGAAGGCGGGAGACGCCTTCCACTTGATCGATTTCGGCTTGGCCGTGAAGGTCGCGTTCTGGTGCAGCACCGTGTAGGCGGGGTCCTCGCGCTCGGCGATCTCCAGCATGCGGCGGAACGCCTTCTTGCGCGCGGCGCGGTCAGTCGAGGTTTCCAGGAACTCCGAGAGCTTGTTCAGCTCGACATTGGTCCATTCGCCGATCTGCTGCTGCTGGCCGTTCGGCCCGTGCTGGGCCACCAGCGAGGACACGGGATCGTTGAAGGCGGCCGAGTTCGACCAGTCGCGAACGGCGCGCGCAGGTCCACGCTCCATGATCTGCGACCAGTTCTCCTTGGTCTCGATCTGCACGTTGAGGCCGACGGACTTCCACATCTCGACCAGGATCTGCGCGGTCGCGACCTGGTTGGTGTAATAGTTGTTGAGCAGGCGATAGGGGATCGGATCGCCCTTGTAATTGGCCTGCTTGAGCAGATCCTGCGCGAGCTTGGGATCGTAGGCCGGCACGCTCCAGTCGGCAACATGTCGCCGTAGAACTCCCACTGAAGCCCCTTGGGCACGCGGGTGCGGCCGGCCCACAGGCTGTCGACGATGGCCTGGCGGTCGATCGCATGGGTGAACGCGCGCCTCACCAGCGGATTGGCGAGCTGGGCGTGGTTCTTGTCGAACACGGTCAGGCGATGATTGAGGATGGTGCCGCCCTGCACTTCGAATGCGGCGTTCTTCTCGATGCCGGCGATCTGGTCCGGCGGGATGTCGCAGGCGAACTGGTATTCGCCCGACAGCAGGCCATTGATCCGGCTCGCGACTTCAGGCACTTCGAGGAAGCGGATGCGCTTGAGCGGCGGACGACCACCCCAATATTCGTCGTGGGCTTCGAGCGTCAGCGACACGTCGGGCTTGAGCTCGACGACCTTGTAGGGGCCGGTGGTGATCGGCTTGCGCGCCCAGTCGAGATAGCTCGCAGACTCGTCCCAGGCGCGGCGGTTCATGATGTCGGAGCCGTAGCGCGACAGCCGGCCCTCGATGGTGACGTCGGGCGTCGCGTTGTAGAAGCGCACGGTGTACTTGTCGACGGCATCGACGCGCACGAGGTCCGGCCAGATGCGGCGGGCGACGGCCGGCACATCCGGCGGCAATTCCTTGCCCGGCCGCGGCGTCGGGATCTTCTCGAAAGCTTTAATCGTGGAGCGGTTCTTGGCCTCGGTCTCGCCGAACATGCGTTCGCGGCTGAAGGTGAAGACGACGTCGTCCGCCGTCAGCTCGTCGCCATTGTGGAACTTGACGCCCTGGCGCAGCTTGACCTCGACGGTCTGATCGTCGATGCGGCGCCATTCGGTGGCAAGGCCGGGCACGGCTTCGAGACTGCCACGCCAGTTCTTGGAGATCAGGCCTTCCCAGACCGACGAGAAGAATACGCGCTCGCCGACATTGGACTGCTCGCGCAGCACGTCGAGCACGTTCGAGTTGGTGACCTTCTGCACGGCGATCGTGACCGACGGACGGTTGTCGCCTTGCGCGATCGCAAAGCGCGGCAGCAGCAGCGTGCTTGCGGCAACGCCGCCGGATTTCAGGATGGTACGACGGGTGAGCTTGCTCATGATGATGGCGCCTGCCCTTTATGATGACGGTTATTCGGCGAGGCCGAGCGCGGCGAGATGGGCTGCGCCGGCGCGGACGTCGTCGTGGTTGCGGAGCTCGAGGATCAGCCGCGGGTTCGAATTCAGCCGGCCGAGTGCGCGAAATACGGCAACCCACGGGATGTTGCCTTCACCCGGCGCCCAGTGCCGGTCGGCAAAGCCGTCGGTGTCCTGGAGATGCACATGCGTCAGCATGTCCCCCGCGGTCTCGACGTAGTAGTCGACCGGCGGCGCGCCGGTGGAGATGTGAGCGTAGTTGGCGTGCCCGGTGTCGAGCGAGACGCGGACCTTGCCGCTTTCGAGCGCCCTGGCGAGGCGCACGCGGTCGCGTGGATCCTTGTCCTCGATGTTCTCGATGACAATCTCGCAGCCGATTGTCTCAGCGCGCGCAATCACCTCGGCGAGCGTCGCCTTGACGCGTTCGACGATGTTGCCGCGGTTCTCAGGATAGAGATCGAGATTGTTGTGGTCCCACGTCGTGAACGGCGAGTGGATCACCATCTGCGTCGCGCCGAGGAACTCGGCGGCATCGAGACCCTGAAGCAGGCGCTTGGACACGGCCTGGCGGATCATCGGATCGTGGCTGTCGATCTTGAAGCCCCAGAACGGGCCGTGGATTCCCAGGCGGCCGGTGTGACCGGCGAGCATCTGCTTGATCTCGCCCGCGGTGCTTCGCCAGTCGCCGTCGAGCAGATCGGCGCGGAAAAAATCCTGGATCTCGAGATCGCGCTGCCGTTCGAGCAGCCAGTCGCGATGCGCGGGGATGGATTTGATGGACAATGCGGCGCCCAGCACCGGCTTCGACATGGCTTGCTCCTTGGCCGTCAGCGATGACCTGGGCAGCGCTAGACCAGTTCAATGACAGGCCCGTGAAATGCGCCTTCCGCAGCATCGACAGGGTGTGGACATCTCGCTGGACGCATGCGGCGGATCAGGAAGCAGCGATCGCGCCACCGATGCCGAATGAACACAGGGCAAGCGGTATTCATGTCCGTAGTGATCCGGAATGGAATCCTAACGATGCTTCGCGTACATCGCGAGGCATCGATCGGCGGCCACTTCAAAGGGCATCACCCTCTGATCGCGCAACATGGGTTGGGGGACCACATGGGGCGGGGGATTGAAGGCTGGGGCAAGGTGACGAGGTCCGGACTCCTAGGCACTCCGGACCTCGAAGCTTTCTACATCGAACGCAATCGCGCCGCCCGGCTTGTTTGCCGGGCGGCGCGTTGTCGTTTCTGCAGCGTCGTGCAGTCAGCGCGTCTGCGACTCGATCGTCACCGTGCAATCGCCCTGCCCTTGCGTCGCGACCACGATATTGCCCGCCGGAGCGCCGAGCGCGATCGGCGCGGACGAGCTGCCGTCGGGCATCTGGACCGTTACGCTCAAGGAATCGGTGCGCGCAGTCGAGCCGACCGTCGTAGGTTCCACTTGGGCGACATTGCCCGAGGCGTCACGCCGCATGATCTGGCAGTTTAAAGGTGTTCCGCCGGCCGCTGCCATGCTCGACGAGGCGCTGCCGCCCATTTGTGCACGCGCCCGCGACGGATCGCGGGGCACCTGGCTGACGATGCGATTCGTCCGCGGCTCGACAATGACCAGCTCGTCATCCGTTGCGAAATACTCGTAGTCCCGATATTCGGGCTCGATCGAGACGATCTCGGGCGGCAGCCGGTGGAGACGCACGCGCGGCGGAATCGTCTCGCCGATCCGGATCGAGATGTTCAGATTGCGCTCCGGCTGCGCGAGGCGTGTGCGGCTGATCGTTTCGGAGATCCGCACCTGCTTCTCAGTCGTCACCTGGGCCTGCTGGTTGACCTGCGTGTTGGTTTGCGTCGACTGATTGGCTTGATTGGTCTGCGTGCCGGCTTGAGCTGGTGCGGTCTGTGCGTTGGTGCCCGGAGTCGTCCTGGTCGTATCCGTTGCGGTGGCCGGCCGGTTGTTCTGTTGCGCCGGCGGCTGTTGCTCGGCGGCATTGCGCGGCGGCTGAGCCTGGTTGCGCTCGTTCTGCTGGCCAGTCGGGCCGGTCTTGGACTTCTCGGATTCGGCCGCTGATTTCTGCGGCGCGGCCTTGTCCTGCTTCGTCTCAGCGCTGCTCTTGCCGGTGTCGCGTCCCGGTTTGGCGCTCTCCGCCTCGCGGTTCCGGTCACGCGAAGGCTCGCGAGACTCCTGTGCCTGATCCTTCGCCTTCGGCTGGTCGCGCTCGGCAGAAGTGGCCGGCTCGCGCTTGTCATCGCTGGCCTCGCGCTTAGCCGCGCTACCCTTGTCCTCGCGTCCCGCTCCTTGCAGTCTCTCCTGAGCGCCTTGCGCACGCTCCTGAACGCGCTCTTGAGCACTTTGGGCCGCGCCGCCGCGCTGCGGCACCGCGCCTCTTGCCGGTTCCTCGGCCCGTTTGGGTTCGTCCCTCGCTGCGCCCGGCGCCTGGGCGTAGGCCAAGCCGGACGCAAGCATCAATCCAACAGCCGCAGTCGACAACATCAAGTGCTTGCGCATGATCCCTCTCCTCAAAAATTCGCAACAACGGAGGCGAACGTTCAGCGGCGGCGAAGGTTCCGGAGGAGGAACGCAGCCGTGGAGTGAGTGAGCAGATCAGATCGCGTTCACATCGCATTCTTCAGCGTCAGTCGTGCCGTGAACGTCACGCTGGTCTTGCCGACCAGAGCCATGCCCTCGACTTCCGCACCGCCGGGAAAATAGTCGCCGGAGAAGCCGCAGGTGACCTCTCGGCCGCCGAATGCAAGCGTCCTGCCGACCGCTTCGCTGTGCTGATTGACGGTCATGTCGCCCCGCCACTTGCCGTTCCGGAACGTGTAGCTGCCGGTGTAGTAGAAATAGCTGTCGCCGCCCATGATGTGACCGTCGCAGAGCACGACGACACCCCTCGCCTGCCCGCGCTTGCCGTCGCGCATTTCGATGTCGAAAATGTAGAGGCCGTTGGTGACCTCGGCCTCGTCGCCCGCTTCTGCACCATCCTCAGCCGACATCGGATCAACTCCTCATGTCGATCGGTTGCCCGATCAGTTCGGCACGTTCCGTTCGAGATCCTCGAGCCAGGCGGCCGCGCTCGAGTCAGACGGCGCACGCCAATCGCCGCGCGGCGACAGCGAGCCGCCGGCCGAGACCTTCGGCCCATTCGGCATGGCCGAGCGCTTGAACTGGCTGAAGGCGAAGAAGCGGCGCAGAAACACCTCGAGCCAGCGCCGGATCTCCGGCAGATCATAGGCCTTGCGCCGGTCGTTCGGGAACGCCGGCGGCCATTCGCCTCTGGCGGCGTCCTTCCACGCATGAAGCGCCATGAACGCGATCTTGGACGGCCGCATGCCGAAGCGCAGCGTGTAGAACAGGTTGAAATCCTGCAGCTCGTAAGGCCCGACGGACGCTTCGGTGCTCTGCGGCTTCTCGCCCGGCTGCACCGGCACCAGCTCGGGGGAGATTTCCGCCGTCAGGATCGAGCCAAGCGTCCGGTTGACGTCGTCGCTGAACTGCCTGGATGCGATCACCCAGCGGATCAGATGCTGGATCAGCGTCTTCGGCACGCCGGAATTGACGTTGTAATGCGCCATCTGGTCGCCGACACCATAGGTGCACCAGCCGAGTGCGAGCTCTGAGAGATCTCCCGTGCCGATGACGATGCCGCCGTGATGATTGGCGAGCCGGAACAGGTAGTCCGTGCGCAGGCCGGCCTGAACGTTCTCGAAGGTGACGTCGTAGACCTTCTCGCCCTTGCCGAAGGGATGGCCGATGTCCTTCAGCATCTGCGTTGCGGTGGTACGAATGTCGAGTTCCTGCCAGCTCGTGCGCAACGCCTGCATCAGTGCCAGCGCGTGGGTCTTGCTTTCGCTGCCGGTGGCAAAGCCGGGCATGGTGTAGGCAAGGATGTTCTCGCGCGGCAGGCCGAGCAGGTCGACCGCCTTGGCCGCGACGATCAGCGCGTGCGTGGAATCGAGGCCGCCGGAGACGCCGATCACGACGCGCTTGGTGCCGGTCGCGCGCATGCGCTGTACGAGGCCGGCGACCTGGATGTTGTAGGCCTCGTAGCAATCCTGCTCGAGCAGGCTCTCGTCGCTCGGCACGAAGGGAAATCGCTCGATCTTGCGCAGGAATCCGATGTCGGCGGCCGGCGGCTTCAAAGCAAAGGTGATCCTTCGGTAGAAGCCCTCGCGCTGCCGGCGGTTGTCGTCGAACGTCCCCATCAACGCGCGTTCCTGCCTGAGCAGGTCGAGATCGACATCGGCCAGCGTGATCTGGCCGCCCTGGCGAAACCGCTCGCCTTCCGCCAGCAGCACGCCGTTCTCGTAGATCGAGGTCTGGCCGTCCCAGGCGAGATCCGTGGTCGATTCCCCTGCCCCGGCGGCGGAATAGACATAAGCCGCGAGGCAGCGCGCCGACGTCGATTGGCACAGCAGCGCGCGCGAGCGCGCACGGCCGATCGTGATCGGGCTCCCCGAAAGATTGATCAGCACGCTGGCGCCTGCGAGCGCCAGCTCCGAGGCCGGCGTCACCGGAATCCACATGTCCTCGCAGATCTCGACGCCGATGGTGAGGCCCGGGACGTCCTCGGCCGCGAACAACAGATCGACGCCGAACGGGGCGTGCAGGCCGCCGAAGGCGATCGTCTCGCCGGTGATGGCGGCGCCGGATGCGAAATGGCGCCCCTCATAGAACTCGCGATAGGTCGGCAGATAAGATTTCGGCACCACGCCGAGGACGTTGCCGCGATGAATGACGACCGCACAATTGTAGATGCGATGGCCAAAACGCAGCGGCGCTCCGACGATCAGGACAGTCATCAGCTCCGCGGAGGCCTCGACGATCGCGGCGAGACCGCGCTCGACCGCATCGAGCAGCGGATCCTGCTTGACCAGATCTTCGATCGCATAGCCGGACAGGCACAGCTCGGGGAACACGGCGACGGCCACCGACTGCTCGTGGCAGGCATCGGCCGCCGCCAGGACGGCCTTGGCGTTGGCCGAGGGATCGGCAACATGGGAGGTGGTGACGCAGGCGGCCACGCGCGCAAATCCGTGGGCGTAAATCGAGTGGAAAGTCATCGAGCGCAGTACCCTTAGCTCTCTTCGCTGCCGAAGCCCTCAGCTCCGCCCCCTTATGTAGCCCATTGACCGGGTCCCGTGCGAGCCATCCGCCGTCATGCATAACGGATTTGCAGGGGCGCCTGCCCTGTTGGCGAGCTCAGGCGCTGCGGGCCAGAACGCCCGACAGATCGTCGCGCAGCCACTCGGCGATCCGGGGCCATGCATGCGCGTGGGTGCGCGCGCCCATGAACAGGCCGAGATGATTGCTCGGCTCGGAAGCCGCAGCGATGAAGGCCGGCGGCGTGCCGAGGAGTCCGGCGGTGGCGAGCGCCTGCGCAGCCGGCACGACATCGTCGTCGAGCCCGGCCAGCAGGAAGACCGGGATCTTGACGTTCCTCAGGTCAATGGCGCGGCCGAGCGCGACGAATGTGCCGCCGGCAATCCGGTTCTCCCGGAAGATCCGGTTGACGATCTCGAGATAGTACGTGCCCGGAAGATCGAGCGTCTCCGTATTCCAGCGATCGAAGCGCGCGAGAAGCGTCGCGCCCTCCTCGTCCGAGAGATCCCTCTGCAACGCCGCCACGATATCTTCGCGGCTTGGGGCTTTTGACCACAAGCGCAGCATCTCGTCGCCGCTGACGTTGCCGCCCCCACGCGCCACCAGCTGGTCGTAGACCAGCTCGGGCGCGTTGCGGGTGAGCCGCGATAGCGAGGACTCGATCGACAGGTCCACGGGAGCGCCGACCAGGACCAGCCGCCGCACCTTGGCTGGAAAGCGCGCCGCGTAGAGCAGCGACAGCCATCCGCCCTGGCAAAGGCCGACGAGATCGACCGGCGCGCCGATCTCGTCGATGGCGACGTTGAGATCGCCGAGATAGTCGTCGATGGAGAGATAGCGCATGCTCGGGGTGGCCGACCGCCAGTCGGTGAGATAGACCCGGTCGATACCGCCCTGTTGCAGGGATTGCACCACGCTGTGTCCCGGCGCGAAATCGGCGATCAAGGCCCGATGCAGCGCATAGGGGGCGCAGACCAGCGCCGGCTGGCCGGACCGGGTCCGCGAGCAATCGCGCAGCTGCATTGTCGCGAGCTCCAGCGCAACGCTGTTGGGTGTCGTCCATGGCAGGCTGCTGTCAACCTGCTCCGCCGGTGCCCGCTCCAGCCACCAAAAACAGGCATCCATGGCAAGCTGCGCGGCTGCGAACGGCCACAGCCGCGGATCATCAGGGGCATACCCGGGGCCGCGCGGCTGTTGGGCGGTCTTTTCCACCATGGCTATCTCGATATCATCACAGGAACGCCTCGAGGCTCACGACGGCGATGCCGAGGTCCCGAAAACTCTGATGGGTCGCGGCGACCGAGCCGTCGAGATCGATGCCGCGGCAGGCATCCTCGACGACGGCCACCTCCAACCCCGCCTTGCGCGCGTCCTCCGCCGAGAAACGGACGCAGAAGTCGAGCGCGAGACCGACGAGAAAGACAGTCTTCAGCTCGCGTTCGCGCAAATAGCCGAGCAGTCCGGTCGGCGTCCGATGGTCGTTCTCGAACAGCGCCGAGTAGGAATCGATGCCACGGCGAAAGCCCTTGCGCACCACGAGGTTCGCCCGCGTCACGTCGAGATCGCGATGAAATTCAGCGCCCGCCGTGCCTTGCACGCAATGCGTCGGCCATAGCACCTGCCTGCCGTAGTCGAGCTCGATGGTCTGGAACGGCTGCTTGCCCGCATGGTTCGGCGCGAACGAGACGTGGTCGCTCGGATGCCAGTCCTGGGTCAGCACCACATTCGCGAATTTTTGGGCGATCCGGTTGATGGCGGGGACCACCTTCTCGCCACCGGGAACGGCGAGTGCCCCGCCGGTACAGAAGTCGTTCTGCACGTCGATCACCAGCAGCACGTCCCGGTCGGAAATCTTCATCGCAAGTCCCCATTCGATCCGGCTGGCGTCAAGCGCCGGCCGCTCCCTCCAATGTCGATCTTCCGGCGCGGCTTCGCAACCACCGACCGCATGCGGCGATACCGCGCTGACCGCCAGGGGTCGTTCCGGAATGCAACGCTTTGGCCTTGTCCGTGTTGACTAGGAACAACCAAGCGAGGATTCTCAGTCCGTCCGCGCTTGCGGATCGGATCAGGAACGGAGGCGAAGGTTCCCGAGGGCTGGCAAGGCCGCGGAAGCCGCAGGGGCCATGGGCATCGGCAAGGCAGGACAAATTCTTCTCGCCGACATCGGCGGCACCAATGCGCGCTTCGCGCTGAGCCGGAGCGGTCAGACCGGACCGATCGATTATGTGAAGGTCGCTGACTTCCCGACCGTCCGCGAAGCCATCGCGGACGTCCTGGCGCGCCGGTCGGGCGGCGAGCAGCCCGAAAGAGCGGTGCTGGCCGTGGCGGGTCCTGTCACCAACAACCGCTGCGTCATGACCAACAGTCCCTGGGTCATCGACGGCAACGAGTTACAGCCCGCGCTCGGCTTCGACAGCGTCCATGTGCTGAACGACTTTGAAGTGGTGGCCTGGTCCCTGCCCGCCTTGCAGCCAGCCGACCTGATTCCGCTCGGCGGAGGCGGTGGCTTGCCCGGAGAACCGTTGCTGGTCGTCGGTCCCGGCACCGGTTTTGGTGTCTCCTGCCTGGTCGAACGCCATGGTTCGCGGCTGGCCGTCGTCACCGAGGCTGGACACGCGACCCTGCCGGCGGAAAACGAGCGGGAAGAACGCGTGATCGCCTGCTTGCGCCGGCGCCTCGGCCATGTCTCGATCGAGCGAGGCGCACTCTCGGGTTCCGGGCTGCAGAACCTCTACGAAGCGTTGGCCGAGATCGATGGCACTCAGGTGCCGCATCGCGATGCTGCCGCCATCACCAAGGCCGCGCTGGAGGGCAGTTGTCCCGTTAGCCGCGCGACGCTGGAGATGTTTTGCGCCATCCTCGGCTCGGTCGCCGGAAATCTCGCGGTGACCTTCGGCGCCCGCGGCGGAGTCTATGTCGCGGGCGGAATCGTGCCCCGCTTTCGCGAGTTCCTCGCAAACTCGGCGTTCCGGGCACGCTTTGAAGCGAAGGGACGCTTCCAGGAGTATCTGCGCAACATCCCGACCCGGCTCGTCATCAAGCCTGATGCGAGCTTCGTCGGCCTGACGATGTTTGCCGAGCACAATGCGATCTGAGGGATTGCGAGCTGAGGGATGTTGCGTCCCCCGTCTCACAGGTTCCAGTAATTAACAACTGATTGTAACCCGGACGCAGTTCCACGCAGGATCGTGCTTGCCTGCGCGTTTCCGATACGAAACAATCCCGCCCTGTGTGGCGTAGTTGCGGGGGCGTGACATGCGTAAGCAGGATCTGGGTTTCGACTATCACCGCTATCACCGGCTCCTGAGGGAAGCGGATAGCGAAGACAAGCGGCTTGCCTTGATCGAGCTCTTGATCGAGGAGAAGGCGCGGGACCGGCTGGCGGCCCAGCGCGCCTCCGATCGCGCGGCCATGACGGCCCACACCATTGCGACGGTGCTGAGGAACGGCCGCAGCTCAGCCGGTTGAACCACGCCCCGGCCTTGCGCCCGGCATGATCGATCAGCTTGGAATTGTGGCTGACGACTTGGGAAACATCGAATCGATCATCGTCTTGAGCTGATCCATGGCGATCGGCTTGCGCAGGATGGGCCGGCGCCGAAGCAAGGACGGCAGCAGCTCCGGACCATAGCCCGTCGCGAACAGAAACGGCTTTCCACGACGTTCGATCAGGTCGGCGACGGGATCGACGTAAACGCCCATCAGATTGATGTCGAGGATGGCCAGATCGTAGTGCGCGGTCATAGCGAAGGCGCTGGCGTCGCGGACATTGTCCGCTTCCGCGACGACATGGTGGCCGAGTTCCTGCACCATGTCCGCCATCATCATCCGGATCAAGGCCTCGTCTTCGACCAGGAAAACGGAGAGTCCGTCCGCCATATCAACCCCGCAGTCAGCGTCGCGAAGCTAACCATAGCCGAATTGCGGAGTGGATACACGAATTCGTGGCCCTGACCGCTCATGCGCGCATGCCCGGTCGGATTCATTTGAGATCAATCCAGCCCTCGCTCGTGGCTCAGGCGCACCATCTCCTGAATGAACACCTGCTTTTGCTTGTCATCCAGGCTCGAATAGAGCGGCTCGGCGGCGTCGGCGACGTTGCGTTGATCGGCGGCGCGATCAATCAGGAACTGCGCCTCGTTGCGCATCTGCTCGATGATGTCGTCCGGCGGGTCCCGCTTCGCGCGCGCAACCCGCAGGTTGAGCCGCTCTGCACCATTATGCCCGAGGTAGTGCATCGCGCTCGAGAAGCCGTACCAGTGTTTCTCCTGTTCCGGCGTGAGGTTCAGTTGCGTCTTGATCCGCTCGATGTAGGAATCGCTGTTGGCGACGATCTGCTCGGCGGTCAGCTGCGGCGCGCCGGTCTGGGTGAGAACCGTGACGTCCTTGTTGTCCTTATTACCCTTGTCCTGCGGCGCGTTCTTCGCCTCTTTGGTGGCTTTGGCGCTCTTGCCCGGCTTGGCGCTCTTGGCGTCCTTGTCCTTGGCTGCGCCTTGCTGCTTGGCGTCCTTGCTGGACTCCTTGGCGGGCGGCGGCTGATTGCCGCCGTTGTTGTTGCCGACGCCGAGCACGCCGGTGAAGACGCCAACCACGCCGCCGATCGCGCCGCCGAGCACGCCACCAACCGGACCCGCCGCCTTGTTCCCGGCCGCCGCGCCTTCCTGAACGCCTTTGACCAATCCTTGAGCATTGGCCAATTCTGCACCACCGAGCAAGAGCGCGAGCACGGCGCCCAGCGCGAAGCATTGCCGCAGGATAAGCCGCGCTGGCAGCGCCGCGTTCATCATTTTCGTCTCCATCGTCAATCCGACTGGCTGATCGGGTGGGCGTCACCCGCCAGCTGCGACTCTATCGTTTCCGCCGCTGCGAGGTCCATACGCTGCCGATTGCTGTCCACGCCCGAAAAGTCTTTCAAGCGAAGCGGTTATGCAGGCTTATTCGAAACTGCGGCGCAAATGCGCACGGATCGTCTCAGACCGAACGACGCGCGAGTGTGCGTCGCAAAAACCGAGCGCTCCACGTGAGTCACGGCCTTTCCGGACACCACGTTAGTTTTAGACGCGGAGTTGTTCGGCTTTCTCGACAGATGCGATCAATCATGATCTGATCGCGCTACCAATTTGCTGCGGCTTGCTTGAAATTGCTCTCGCCAGCCGACGGCAACAACAAGAAAATCGAACAGAACCAAAAGAGACTCTGTCAGAGGAAACTCCAACAACAACACCCAGGCGAGGAAACGAGATGTCACGCAAGACACTGACGCGACGTCAATTTGTGGCTGCCACTGCAATGTCCTCCGCGGCGCTGATCTCAGCGCCGTATGTCCGGGGCGCTTACGCCGCCGGCAAACTCTCGATCGGCTTCTGGGACCATTGGGTGCCGGGCGCGAACAAGGCCTCGACCGACCTCGTCAATGAATGGGCGGCGAAGGAGAAGGTCGAGGTCTCGATCGACTACATCACCAGCAACAACAAGAAGCTCGAACTGACCGTCGCGGCCGAAGCGCAGGCGAAATCCGGCCACGACATTCTGCAGATGCCGACCTGGTGGCCGCATGCCTATGCGGACCAGCTCGAGCCGGTCACCGACATCATGGGGCCGATCATCAAGCAAAACGGCGAGGTGAACGGCACGACCAAATATCTCGGTCAGGCCGGCGGTAAGTGGCTTGCCGTCCCTGCCACCGTCGGCAGCCAGATCAAGGGCCCCTGCTCGCGCATCGACCTCATGAAGAAGCACGCCGGGATCGACGTCCAGGAGATGTATCCGGCGGGCAGCACACCCAAGGACGAGAACTGGACGACCGACGTCTTTCTCAAGGCCGCCGAAGCCTGCAACAAGGCTGGCTTCCCGTTCGGGATCGGCCTCGGCGAGACAACCGACAGCGTCGATACCGCCGGCGCGATCTTCCAGTCATTCGGCGCCGAGCTCGTGAACGCCAAGGGCGACATCACCGTGAAGACCGACGCCGTGCGCCAGGCTCTCGAATTCTACAAGAAGCTGATCGCGGTGCTTCCGGCGGACGCCGCCTCCTGGGACGACGCCTCCAACAACAAATGGCTGATCTCGGGCCGCGGTGCACTGATCCTGAATCCGCCGAGCTCGTGGGCCGTTGCCAAACGCGACGCACCACAGGTCGCCGAACAATGTTGGACGCACGGCATGCCGGCCGGTCCGAAGGGCCGCTTCGCACCGTTCCTGCCCTATTTCTGGGGCGTCTGGGCCTTCGGCAAGAACAAGGAAGCCGCCAAGAGCCTGCTGACTCATCTGTCGCAACCGTCCTCGATCGAAAAGTTCGTCGCGGCGAGCGGCGGCTACGACCTCCCGGCCTTCGCGAACATGACAAAGCTGAAGACGTGGGCCGAGGAAGGGCCGCCGAAGGGCACGCTCTACAGCTATCCCGACCCGCATGGCCGCCAAACGATGTCGATCGCGGCCTCGCCGGCGCCGCCGAAGATTGCACAGCAGATCTACAGTCAGGCTACGCTGACCAAGCTGGCGCTACGCTATGCGCGCGGCGAGACGATGGAGCAGGCGCTCGCCTGGGCCGAGGGCGAGTGCGAAGGCTTCATGCGGAGCTGATGCCGGGTGCTCATTGCGGTTCACGCGTTCGCGCGTGAGCCGCCGGCGACTCCGCCCTTTCCATCCCTTGTCGTGGGAAGCCGACCGATGCGGCCGGCTTCCCCGTTGAACCTTCCATCAGAAAGTTTGACCATGGCCGATGTCGTCGTTGAGCAGGGTCGCTCCGTCCGCGCCGCGACTCCGCGCAAACGCACAAGCTTGCACAATGCGCTGAGGCGGAAGTCGACGGTGGCGTTCTTTCTGACGCTTCCGCTGATTATTCTGATCGCGCTGCTGGTGCTCTATCCAGCCTTCTATTCCGTGCACCTCGCGACGCTGAACAAGTCGATGCAGAAATTCGTCGGCTACGCCAATTTCACTTTCCTGTTCAAGCGCGACACGTTCTGGATGGTGGTGAGGCAATCCTGCATCTTCGCCATCACCGCCGTGTTCTTCAAGGCGCTGCTGGGCTTCATCGTCGCTCATTTCGTCCACAACCTGCCGGCCAAGGGGCAGCGCAAGTGGCGCGGCATGCTGCTCGTGCCCTGGGTCATCCCGCCGGCGATGAGCACGCTGGCCTGGCTCTGGCTGTTCGACCCCTCCTACAGCGCCTTCAACTACACGCTGTCCTTCTTCGGCATCGGCCCGATCCCCTGGCTTGGCGACACCTTCTGGGCGCGCTTCTCGGTCATTCTCGTCAACGTCTGGTATGGCGCACCATTCTTCATGATCATGTACCTGGCGGCGCTGAAATCGGTGCCGGACCAGCTCTACGAGGCCGCAGCCATCGACGGCGCCAATTGGTGGCAGAAGATCTGGCACATCACGCTGCCGATGATGCGCAACATCATCGCCATCACGACACTGTTCTCGCTGATCGTGACTTTCGCCAATTTCGACATCGTGCGCATCCTGACCTCGGGTGGTCCGCTGGATTCCACGCATATCTTCGCCACCTGGGCGTTCCAGGTCGGCATTCAAAGCAGCGACATTCCGCTCGGGGCGTGCGTCTCGCTGTTCATGGTGCCAATCCTCGCAGTCGCCGCGATCTTCATCCTGCGCGACGTCAGCAAACGTGGGAACGAAGCCTGATGAGCACGCTCGCAATCGACAAAGGCGGCCCCACGCGGAAGGTCAAGTACCGGAGCATGAGCCGGGATCGCGCCTGGGCGCTCCGCTGGTCCTACTTCTTCCTGGTGCTGTTCGCGATCTTCTCGCTGACCCCGCCGATCTACATGCTGATCACCTCGCTCAAGAGCAGCGCGGAGATTTCGGCGGCGACCAATCCTTGGTGGGTGTTCAGTCCCACCCTGTCGAACTACGTCGACCTTCTGACCTCCAACCAGTTTCTTCGCTTCTTCTGGAATTCCGCCATCGTCTCCATCGTGGTCGTGATGGTCACCATGCTGATCAGCATTCCCGCGGCGTTCGCGCTGGCGCGGATGAAGTTCTGGGGCTCGACCACGCTCGCGACCGGCGTGTTCCTCACCTATCTCATTCCGGACAGCCTCCTCTTCATTCCGCTGTTCAAGATGCTCGCGGTGGTCCAGGACCTGACCGGCATCACGCTGCTCAACAGATGGTACGTGCTGCTGTTCATCTATCCGACGCTGACCGTGCCGTTCTGCACCTGGATCATGATCGGCTATTTCGCCTCGATCCCGAAGGAGCTCGATGAGGCAGCCCTCATCGACGGCGCCTCCTGGCTGCAGACCCTGACGCGGATATTCATTCCCGTCGCGCTGCCCGGGCTGATCGCTGCGACCATCTTCGCGTTCACGGTGTCCTGGGCGCAATTCCTCTATCCCCTGGTGTTCACCACATCGGTCGATCAGCTCGTGCTCCCGGTCGGCATCACCACCACGCTGATCAAGGGCGACGTCTTCAACTGGGGACAGATCATGACCGGCGCACTGCTCGGCGCGGCGCCGCCGCTGATCATCTACGCGTTCCTGATGGACTATTACATTGCCGGCCTGACCGCCGGCGCGACAAAGGGTTGATGACTCATGGCTGAGGTTGCTCTGCGGAAGGTAGTCAAGCGTTACGACGATGTGGAAGCCGTGCGCGGCATCGACCTCGACATCGCCGACCATGAGTTCATCGTGCTGGTCGGCCCGTCCGGCTGCGGCAAGTCGACCACGCTGCGCATGATCGCAGGGCTTGAGGACATCAGCGACGGCGACATCATGATCGGCGGCGACATCGTCAACGACGTCCCGCCGAAGGACCGCGACATCGCGATGGTGTTCCAGAACTACGCGCTCTATCCGCATATGACGGTGGCCGAGAACATGTCGTTCGGACTGCGCCTGAAGCACTATCCGAAGGCCGAGATCAAGGCCCGGGTGACGGAAGCCGCCCGCCTCCTCGACATCACCGACCTGATCGACCGCAAGCCGAAGCAGCTCTCCGGCGGCCAGCGCCAGCGCGTCGCGATGGGCCGGGCCATCGTGCGCAATCCGAAGGTGTTCCTGTTCGACGAGCCGCTCTCGAATCTCGATGCCAAGCTGCGCGTTCAGATGCGGATCGAGATCAAGAAGGTGCACCAGAAGGTGCGCACCACCACGGTCTACGTCACCCACGACCAGGTCGAGGCGATGACGCTGGCCGATCGCGTGGTGGTGATGAACAAGGGGCGCATCGAGCAGATCGGCACGCCGAACGAGCTCTACCACAAGCCGGCGACGCGCTTCGTCGCGGGCTTCATCGGCTCGCCGGCGATGAACTTCATCCCGTGCCGGCTCGAGGATGTCGGCGGCACGCTTCAAATCCGCCTCACCGACCGAATCGCCTTCCCGCTGCCGCCGGCCCGCGCCGCGCGTTACAACGCGCTGCCGCGCACCGAGAAGCTGCTGCTCGGCCTGCGGCCCGAGCATCTCACCGAGTCGAACGCCCATCTCGAGCCCGGCGTCGAGACCTTCGACACCGTGCTCGACGTCACCGAACCGATGGGGATGGAGACGCTGGTCTATTTCGGGCTCGACGGCACGCCGGTCTGCGGCCGCGTCAATCCCAATGCCGGCGCCAAGGACGGGGCTCCCATGCGTTTGGCGATGGACCTCAACAACATGCACCTGCTAAACGAGGAAACCGGCGTCGTGCTGTGACGCCGCGATCCAAGAAACGCAGGCAGAGGAGCGATGACGACCAACAAGAAGAAGATTTTCGTTACACAAACTTTGTCGCAAGGGGCACGCGCCCTCCTCACCCAGCGGGACGATATCGAGCTCGTCGAGTTCGCGAACCTGATCTCGGCGAAGGACTTCGAGGCCTTGCTGAAGAGCCATGCCCCCGTCCACGGCGTGGCCCTCGGCGCCACCGCCTTCGGCGAGACCGAGCTCGAAGCCGCCAGGGACATGAAGGTGGTGACCCGGATCGGCGTCGGCTACGACGCGGTCGATGTGCCCGCCCTCTCCCGCCGCAAGGTGCCGCTGATGGTCGCCGGCAGCGCGAACTCGCCCTCGGTCGCGGAAGCGGCGTTGTTCATGATGCTGACGCTGGCCAAGCGCGCGCAGGAGATGCACGCCTGCGTCAAGGACGGCAAATGGGCCGACCGGCTCGGCATGCTGCCGTTCGATCTCTACGGCAAGACCGTGCTGATCATCGGCTTCGGCCGCATCGGCAGTCGCACCGCCAAGCGCTGCCTGGCATTCGAAATGAACGTCCAGGTCTACGATCCCTACAAGCCCATTGCTGACATCAAGGCGGCGGGCTGCGAGCCCGTTACCGACCTCGACGCCGCGCTGCCGAGCGCCGACTTCGTCACCATCCACTGCCCGAAGACGCCCGAAACGGTCGGCCTGTTCGACGCGGCGCGGATCGGCCGGATGAAGCCGAGATCCTACCTCATCAACACCGCGCGCGGCGGGATCGTGAAGGAGGCTGCGCTGTACGATGCCCTGGTCTCCGGCAAGCTCGCCGGCGCGGGCATCGACGTGTTCGAGGTGGAGCCGCCGCCGGTCAGCAACGCGCTGTTCGCGCTCCCCAACGTCATTATCGCCCCGCATGTCGCCGGCGTGACGGTCGAGTCCGTCCAGCGCATGAGCGAGCAGACCGCGCGCAACATCCTGAGTGTCCTGGACGGCGATCCCATCCGGCAGAACGTGATCAATCAGGACGTGCTGGGCTGAGCCGAATTCCTGGCGGGCGCCGGGTGCGCCCGCCTTCGGACCGCCAGAAAGCGTCCCATTTTGGTGCAGATCGAGCCCCAACTCAGCCTTAATCAAGCGCGCGTAATGAGACCAGCCGCGGCGGCAGTGGGACAGTCTGGCCGGCCGCGTCGAGTTGGAGGATGAACCCTTGTCAGAGATCGACCCGACGGACCACGCGCTTGCGACCATTGCCAGCATCCTGGAGCACCCCGAGCCCGTCCTCGTCGTTCGCGAGACCGAGACCATCCGGGAGACCGAGATCGTGGTCGTCGGTGAGCAGCCGTCCGTCGACGAGCATCATGCGGTCGAAGAGCATCATGCAGTCGACGAGCATCCAATGGTCGATGAGCAGCCGCTGGTGCCGGAGCACACCGATGCGGACGGCTACAGCAAGGTTGGCCCCGGCCCGATGGTTGCGATCCGCCTCAAATGGACGGTCCACCGCGACGACGACGGCCAGTTCTACGTCCACGAGACCATCGGCGAGCAATCCGCCCCCGTGGTCAGCGGCCCGATGACGAGCGAGGCCGCCGTGCGCTTCGTCGATGAGCGCGAGGACGAGTCACATCGTCGCTTCGAAGAGCTGCGCAGCGAGATCGCCGGCCGAAGCTCGCTCGCCGAATACGAGCGCAAGGGCGAAGCGTAAAGCTTCACCGGATGTCGCCGTACACCTCTCCCCGTCGGGGAGAGGTGTATACCAAGCCCGCCAACTACTTCCTCCCGAGATAATCCTTCTTCACCAGCTCGACGCCGGCGTGCCGCAACAGGTCGTAGGCCGTGGTGACGTGAAAGAAGAACTGCGGGACGCTGAACGTCAGCAGCAGCGTCCGCCCGGTGAAGGGCAGCTCGGTGCCGTTCTTCAGCCTGAAGAAGACATTCCGTTCCGCAGCCGCATCGATCTCCGCGCGGGGCAGGCTTTCGATGAACTCGATCGACGTTGCGATGCGCGCCTGAAGCCCGGCCATGTCGTGCTCCAGCGCCGGCAGCGCCACCGGCTCGCACTGCGCCAGCAAGGCCGGGGCGACCACCGCATGGCGGCAGGCTTCGCCGACCTGCTGCGCCAGATCGTACATATTCGGCGCAAGGCGCATGCCGAGCAGAACCGCCGGATTGAATTTGCGGGCATCCGCATAGGCAACGCCCTTGTCGAGCAGCGCGGACAGGTTGCGCAAATAGGGCACGAAGAGGCCGACCGAGGCCTCGTACATCGAGATCGTCACCTTGAAAGTCCCTTCAATTCGCCTCGCCAGGGGACGGGCATCTGGTCTAAATCCAAATCCGAAGAGCTACACAATGACAGCTCGCACAAGGGTGGAGAAGAGAGGGCTCCCGGGACGGACAGGCTCTGGCCGCGTCCTCCTGTCGCTTGCCACGGCCAAACTTTGGACCGGCTCGGGGGCTATTGAACCGGGAACCGCTGGAAGACGACTCATACCAACGACAGTGATCTAGATCACTTTTTGCGAGCGAGCCGGCGCGTAAGCGTCGGTGCGGGGACCACCTGTTTCAGGAGACGGAAATGAGGAAGCTGTTGGCCACGGCCGCATTCCTTTTGGCGAGCACCGCCGCTCAGGCGCAGTACACGTTCGAATACGGCGGGCGCACCATCCGCATTGATCCGGACCGCGGCACGGTGCAGATCCCCGGGGTCTACGACAACACCGGCCAAAGCAAGCCCAAGAAGGCCAAGAAGAACGAGACGAGCCCGGGTCAGCAGGCGCCGCAGCAAGCCACGGT
>NZ_LSIC01000021.1 GCF_001556045.1 Bradyrhizobium sp. CCH5-F6 | reverse complement strand
CGAGACGACCGCTTCGCGGTCTCGTCAGGATGAGGCTGAGTGGCATTGGTGCCCGGCGAAACTGCCGCCGCGCGCACAGTCCTCATCCTGAGGGCCCGCCAAAGGCGGGCGTCTCGAAGGATGGCCGCAAGGAGAGGCTCTCGAATGCGATAGCCCTGGCGATGACAGCGGAGTTGGTGGCTACATCTCGCCGGTGATGAATGGATTGGTCATCCGCTCCTGGCCGATGCTCGAGCCGGCGCCATGGCCGCAGACGAAGCCGACGTCGTCGCCAAGCGGCAGGAGCTTGGTCTTGATCGAATTGATCAGCGTGGCGTGACTGCCGCCGGGCAAATCGGTGCGGCCGACCGAGCCTGCGAACAGGACGTCGCCAACATGAGCGAAGCGCAGCGCCTTGTTGAAGAACACCACGCTGCCGGGTGAATGCCCCGGGCAGTGCAGGATGTCGAACTGCAAGTCGCCGATCGACACGCTGTCGCCTTCGTCGAGCCAGCGGTCAGGCGTGAAATCTCGTCCCCCGGTCATGCCGAAGCGCGCGCCGCTTGCGACGACGTTGTCGAGCAGGAACTTGTCGGCGACATGCGGACCCTCGATCGGCACCTTCAGCGCGTCGCGCAGCTCGGCCGCGCCGCCGACATGGTCGATGTGGCCGTGGGTCAGCCAGATCTTCTCCACGGTGACGCCGGTCTGCTTGATCGCGTCCAGGATCTTCGGCACGTCGCCGCCGGGATCGATCACCACGGCTTTCTTGGTGGGCTCGTCCCAGATGATGGTGCAGTTCTGCTCGAACAGCGTCACGGGAACGATGATCGCGCCCGCCTTGGCCTTGGTTTCGTCTTGCTCGCTCATGACCGCACAATGCCGATTTTTGCCGAGCCGCCAAGCAAAAGATTCGGGCGAGATGTCCGGGAACAGCCGCGGTCCTCGTCACACGGCCGTCCCAATCGCCCTGCCAATTTGAACCGGGGCGTTGCTGTCGCGTTCTCCCGCGCGAGGCGCAGATTTCGGGTGGTCTTTCCGCATGGCTCAAGGCAACGAGAATTGGTGGCGCGACGGCATCTTCTACCAGATCTATCCGCGCTCTTTTCAGGACTCGAACGGTGACGGCGTCGGCGACCTCGCCGGCATCTTGCGGCGGCTGCCTTACGTGAGATCCCTCGGCGTCGACGCGATCTGGCTGTCCCCGATCTTTCCGTCACCGATGGCGGATTTCGGCTACGACATCTCCGACTATACCGGCATCGAGCCGCTGTTCGGCACGATGGCGGATTTCGACGCGCTGCTCGCGGCCGCGCATGACAACGGCTTGAAGCTCATCCTCGATCTCGTGCCGAACCACACCTCCGACCAGCATCCCTGGTTCGTCGAGAGCCGGTCCTCGCGCGACAATCCGAAGCGGGACTGGTACATCTGGCGCGATCCCGCGCCTGATGGCGGCGTGCCGAACAACTGGCTGTCCGAGTTCGGCGGCAGCGCCTGGCAGTTCGACGAGACCACGGGCCAATATTACTACCACGCTTTTCTCGCCCAGCAGCCGGACCTGAACTGGCGCAATCCGGACGTCCGCGCTGCGATCTACGACGTGATGCGGTTCTGGCTCGACAAGGGCGTCGACGGTTTTCGCGTCGACGTGATCTGGCACCTGATCAAGGACGCCGAATTCCGCGACAACCCGCCCAACCCGCATTATGTCGAGGGCCGGCCGCCGAACGAGAAGATCCTGACGCAATACTCGACCGATCAGCCGGAGGTGCACGACGTCATCGCCGAGATGCGACGCGTCACCGATTCCTACGATGCGCGCGTGCTGATCGGCGAGATCTATCTGCCGCTGCATCGCCTCATGGCCTATTACGGTAACGACCTCACCGGCGCGCAGATGCCGTTCAATTTCGCGCTGCTCTCGACCCTCTGGAGTGCGCGCTCGATCGAGAAGATCATCGAGGACTACGAGAAGGCGCTGCCGCGCGGCGCCTGGCCGAACTGGGTGCTCGGCAATCACGATCGTCCCCGCGTGGCGAGCCGCGTCGGCCCGGAGCAGGCCCGCGTCGCCGCCATGCTGCTGCTGACGCTGCGCGGAACCCCGACGCTCTATTACGGCGACGAGATCGGCATGCATCAGCTCGCGATCGCGCCCGAGGACGTGCGCGATCCCTTCGAGAAGAACGTGCCCGGCATCGGTGTCGGCCGCGACGGCTGCCGCACGCCGATGCAGTGGGATTCCTCGAACTTCGCCGGCTTCACGGAGGTCAGGCCGTGGCTGCCGCTGCCCGAGGATCATATCCACGAGAACGTCGTGAATCTCGAATCCGATGCGCGCTCGATCCTCAATCTCTACAAGCGCCTGATCGTCTTGCGGCAGAGCTGTCCCCCGTTGGTCGCGGGTGACTACCACCCGATCTCGGCGCAAGGCGATCTGCTGATCTACCGCCGCGATGCCGGCGGCAGGGCGGTGATCGTGGCGCTCAATCTCGGCCCCGAGCCGGTGGCTGTGACCACCAGCGCCATCCGATTCGGCAGCGAGATATTGCTGTCGACGTTCCTCGATCGCGAGGGCGAGCGGCTGGATGGCGTGCTGGATTTGCGCGGCAATGAGGGCGTGGTGGTGCAGCCACCAGCCTAGCCGTCGCTTTCGCCAGGAAGGAGAGAGTGTCCGCGTGCGATGGAATCGGCTATCCTCGCCCCATGGACAACACCGCCCGCAACATCGCTCTCGTTCCCCCGCCGGATCGCCGCCAGTCGGAAACGGCGCTGGCGATCGCACGCGGCACGGCGCGACTGCTTCGTTCGCTCGGCTTCTCCTGCATCAGCGAATTGCCGCTGCCGTCGGGCCGGCGCGCCGATCTCGTGGCGCTGAACGAGCGCGGCGAAATCTGGATCGTCGAGATCAAGTCGTCGGTGGAGGATCTGCGCGCCGACCAGAAATGGCACGAATACCGCGCCCATTGCGACCGGCTGTTCTTCGCCTTCACGCAGGATCTGCCTTGCGAAATCTTCCCTGGCGACACCGGCCTCATCGTCGCGGATGCCTATGGTGCGCACATGCATTGCGAGGCGCCCGAGCACAAGCTCGCTGCCGCCACGCGCAAGCAGATGACGGTGCGCTTTGCGATGGCGGCGGCGCTGCGAATCAATCGCCTGGTCGACCCGCAGGGACACGCGGATTTCTGGGAATAGGCGGCCCGAGCGAGGCGCGACGCGATCCGGAGTCCTCGTGACGCGAGGTCTCCATTCCGTCCGAACTATTTTTTGGCGTGCGCCGCCCGGATCGGACCGAAAGGCCCGTACATGTGCTGCTGCTGATCGAAGCCGTCGGCGTAGGGCCCGTAGGGCGTATCGACCGGCTTCTTCGAAAGATCTGGATAGTCCTTGTCGAGACCGGCCTTCCTCGGACGCGGTTGAGAGATCATATAGGCAGCCACGTCCCATGCCTGCTCGACCGTGAGCTGCGGATTCAAATAGTCCGTCCCGTGCGGCATGTTGAAGTGGAGGAAGTTCGCAGCGGTGATCAACCGCGCCATGCCGGCGCCGTCATTGAAACTATCCGGGCCCCAGAGCGGCGGCACCATGTAGCCGAGATCGACGCTCGGCAGGCTGCGGCGTATTCCGGAGCCGTCCTCGTTGTGACAGGAGAGACAAGCCTTCGCGTAGACCGCCTTGCCGCGAACCGGGTCGGCCGCTCGATCGAGCTCGGGCATCGATCCGGCGCCGAGTCCCGACAATGCCTTGCCGGCTGGCACGCCGGACGACAGGAACCTGATGTACCCCACGAGGGCCTGCATCTCCGGACTCTCGAGTGGCAGCGCGCGGCCATTCATGCTGCGCGTCATGCACGAGTTCACACGGTCCTCGATCGTGATCTCGGCGCCGAGTCGGGCGCTGTATTGCGGGAAGAGCTCGAACAATCCAAAGATCGGCAAGCCGAACTTCTTCGTGCCGGCTTCGAGATGGCAGTTGCTGCAGGCGAGATTGTTGCCGGCATAACGCTTGGCTGGATCCGGTACCTCCGGCCCGATATGGGCGTAGGTCGCGGTGATGAGGTCGCGCCCGCGCCGCACGAGCCGGCCATGCGCGTCATCAGGCAGGGCGCCGATTTCCGGCACCGTCCAGACTGGAGAGGATATCTGCTGGGCTCGCACCGCGGCCGGCGCCGCCACGGCGATGACGGCGACGGCCACCGCGCGCGCCGTCCAGAAGCAAAGCAATGCAAGAAGCCGCGCAGGGTGAACCATCGATCTCTCGACATCAGGAGGATATTCGACGCGCCAAGTCGGCACGATGATCCACCGTCCGAGGTTAACGTCGGGTTCAACGAACTCACGAAGTCAACACTTGGGGTTACCGAAACTACGCTGGGACGTCAGGCCGGGCACGTCTAGGGTCGCGATCGGACTTCAGGCATGTCGAGCTATGGGAGCGCGCCCGTCGAAATCCGCAGCCGACCCGGCTTTCGTTGCCGCCGATTCCCTCCGCTGAAGCGGCTATCCCGGGTCAACCGGGACCACGCCAAGCAGCCCCGCCCCAGCCTCAAAGGCCGGAGATCTGCGTTCTCATGCGTGAGCGCCGAGACTACCGCGGCGCGCGCTTGGCCAGAATCCGCTGCAGCGTACGCCGGTGCATGTTGAGCCGGCGCGCCGTCTCCGAGACGTTGCGGTTGCACATCTCGTAGATGCGCTGGATGTGCTCCCAGCGCACGCGGTCGGCCGACATCGGATTGGTCGGCAGTTCGGATTTCTCCGAGCTGGTCGATAGCAGTGCCGCGACGACGTCGTCGGCATCCGCGGGCTTGGAGAGATAATCGATGGCGCCCATCTTCACCGCGGTGACGGCGGTTGCGATGTTGCCATAGCCGGTCAGCACGATCGCCCGTGCATCGGGGCGCTTCTTCTTCAGCGCCGAGACCACGTCGAGGCCGTTGCCGTCGCCGAGCCGCAAATCCACCACCGCGAATGCCGGCGCCGATTTGCTGATCTGCGCAAGTCCGTCCGAGACGGTGTCGCATGACGTCACGGCAAAGCCGCGTGTTTCCATGGCGCGCGACAGCCTCTCCAGAAACGGCTTGTCGTCCTCCACGATGAGCAACGAGCGGTCGGTCTGTTCGTTCAGTTCGGCGATGGCGTTCAAGGTTGTGTCCTCTCTCCAGCGCGTTGACATATGGCGTCGCGGTCGCGCGGTGCCAAGGCGGCAAATGGTCGATCCGCCCAGTTATGCGACGCAAGGTCGCGGGTCAAAGCACGATGAATCGTCCACCGCACTTGGATTCTTGTTTTCAGCATGGTCCTTTCGGAAAACCGCTGCACGCTTGGTAACGCGGCCCCTTCGGATCCGGATCACTCTCTATCCTATTGTCTCTTCATCCTATTGTCTCTTCGAGCGTCTCGATAGCCTCAAAACGCTGCCTGGGCCACGTGATCTGAACCACCGCGCCGTGGTCCGGGAAGATCCGGTTGGTAAACGAGACCTTTGCACCGGTCCGTTCGAGCAACGTGCGCGCGATGAACACGCCGAGGCCCAGGCCGCGCCGTTCGCCGCCGCCATCGTCCTGGGGGCGCCGCCGCGACAGATAGGGCTCGCCGATCCGGTTGAGGATATCCGGAGGAATGCCGGGTCCGTCGTCGGAGATCACGAGTTCGATAGTGTCCCTGTTCCACCAGGCATTCACCTCGACGGTGGTGCGGGCGAAATCGACCGCGTTCTCGACGATGTTGCCGATGCCGTAGAGGATCGCGGGGTTGCGCGAGCCGACCGGCTCGGCCACTGCGGCCACCGCGATCCGCACCTTGATCTCGACACCGAAATCACGGTGCGGCGCTACCACCTCCTCGATCAGCTCCGACAGCTTCATGTGGTCGAATGGTGCGCCGGTGGGGGAGAGCTGGGTGATCTTGCTGAGGATGTCGCGGCAGCGCTGGGTCTGCTCGCGCAGGGTCTTCAGGTCGGCGGCGATGCCTGCGTCCTTCACCGTCTTTTCCAGCTCGCGCGAGATCAGGAAAATCGTTGCGAGCGGCGTGCCGAGTTCATGCGCTGCCGCCGCAGCAAGGCCGTCGAGTTGGGTCAGATGCTGCTCGCGCGTCAGCACCAGCTCGGTCGCCGCCAGCGCGTCTGCGAGCTTGCGCGCCTCCTCGGTCACCTGGAACGAGTAGAGGCTGGTGACGCCGATCGCGAGCGCGATCGAGAGCCAGACGCCGACGAGATAGATCGGCGGCAGCACCAGGGGATCGTCGGAATCCCACGGCAGTGGAAAATGGAAGAAGAACAGGATCGAGGCGCAGGCAACGGCGAGCAGCCCGAGCCCGAAGGTGAAGCGGGCCGGCAGCGCGGTGGCCGAGATCAGCACCGGCGCGAGGAAAAGGAACGAGAACGGGTTCTGCAGTCCCCCGGTGAAGTACAGCAGGCCGGCCAGCTCCACGATGTTGAGCGCGAGCAGGCCGGCCGCCTGCACCGGCTCCAGCCGCTGCATCGGATTGGCCGCGGTCTGGAGCCCGAGGTTGAGGGCTGCCGACAGGAAGATGATGCTGACGCAGGGGACGATCTCGACGTTGAACTCAAGCCCTTGTGCCACGATGAAGATCGCGGCGAGCTGCCCCAGCACCGCGAGCCAGCGCAGCCGCAGGATCGTGTCCAGCCGGATATGCCGCTGCGCGTGGTGGAAGTCGGAACCGGCGATTTCGGTCATATCGGCCAATGTGGCGATCCCTCTCGATCACAAACGATGGGCTGACGGAACCACCGGGTGACAAGCCCTTACATCGAGCCTTGCGCTCCCCGATGCAATAGCAGAAGAACGCCAGCATGACCGAGAATGACGAGGCCTCAAGCCGGCCGACTGTCGCCGATCGCAGCTCGTCCGCGGCAATCGCGGTCGATCGCCTCGTCAAGGTCTACAAGCAGACCCGCGCCGTCGACGATATCTCCTTTTCGCTTCCGCGCGGCAGCATCACAGGGCTTCTCGGCGGCAACGGCGCGGGCAAGACCACGACCATCGCGATGATCATGGGCCTGGTGCTGCCGACCTCCGGCCGTGTGCAGGTGCTGGGGCATCCGATGCCCGAGGAGAGCGCTGCCGTGCTGGGGCGGATGAATTTCGAGAGCCCCTATGTCGACATGCCGATGCGGCTCACGGTGCGGCAGAATCTCACCGTGTTCGGCAAGCTCTATGCGGTGAAGAACCTGCCCGACCGCATCGCTGAACTTGCCGAGGATCTCGATCTCACCGATTTCATCGACCGCGCCAACGGCAAGCTCTCCGCGGGGCAGAAGACCCGCGTTGCGCTGGCGAAAGCGCTGATCAACCAGCCCGAGCTGCTGCTGCTGGACGAGCCGACCGCCTCGCTCGACCCTGATACCGCCGACTGGGTGCGCGGCCATCTGGAGCGCTATCGCAAGCAGAACAACGCCACCATCCTGCTCGCCTCGCACAACATGCTCGAGGTCGAGCGGCTCTGCGACCGCGTCATCATCATGAAGCGAGGCCGCATCGAGGACGATGGCGCGCCGGACGCGATCATGGCCCGCTACAACCGCACCACGCTGGAGGAGGTGTTTCTGGACGTCGCGCGCGGGCGCGGGAATGGCGCTCGGGAGGCAGCAAGATGAGAGGCGCAACCTTGTGTGACTGTCGTAGCCCGGGTGAGCGGAGCGATACCCGGGACCGCCGCAAGCAAAGTCCCGGATGTCGCTTCGCTCATCCGGGCTACAGGCGGGCGCCATGACCGATATCTCCCTCCATCGCGGCATCTCCCTCCATCGCATCGGCGCGATGATCCTGCGCTACTGGTATCTCTTGCTGTCGTCCTGGCCGCGGCTGCTCGAGTTGCTGTACTGGCCGGCGCTGCAGGTCATTACCTGGGGCTTCCTCCAGCTTTATATCGCCGAGAACGCCACTTTCTTCGCGCGCGCCGGCGGCACGCTGATCGGCGCCGTCATCCTCTGGGACATCCTGTTTCGCGGCCAGCTCGGCTTCTCCATCTCGTTCCTGGAGGAGATGTGGGCGCGCAACCTCGGCAATCTCATGATGAGTCCGCTGAAGCCGATCGAGTTTCTGCTGTCGCTGATGGTCATGAGCCTGATCCGGCTCGCGATCGGCGTCATCCCGATGACGCTGCTCGCGCTGTTCCTGTTTCACTTCAACGTCTATGCCCTCGGCCTGCCGCTGATCGCATTCTTCTGCAATCTGATCTTCACGAGCTGGTCGGTCGGCATCTTCGTCTCGGGCCTCGTGCTCCGAAACGGCCTCGGGGCCGAGAGCATCGTCTGGACCTTGATGTTCGCGATCATGCCGCTCGCCTGCATCTACTATCCCGTCAGCGTGCTGCCGGTCTGGCTGCAATACGTCGCCTGGACGCTGCCGCCGACCTACGTGTTCGAGGGGATGCGCGCGCTGCTGATCGAGAACACCTTCAGAATCGACCTGATGCTGCAGGCGTTAGCCATCAATGGGGTGATTCTGATTGCATCTTTTGGGGCATTCCTTGCCCTTTTGCGCAGCGCCAGGAATCACGGCTCCCTGCTGTCGGGCGGCGAATAACGTCACTTTCTCGTGGATTCAGGCTGGTTTGGTCGCTTTTGGCACGTAGATGTACGGAGCCATGCATTGACGCAATATTACGCATTCGGCAGTATGCTGCGATGCGAAGAGGAATATAGCGATGCCCATTGGTGAGTTCGGCGGCGCGCCGCCCCTGGCTGCGGAAGGCAGTCCGGTCCTGACGACGCCGATGTACTGGATGTACGAGATGGCTCATGCCTCTCTCAATCCGGCACGTGCGGTCACTGACGCGACCAAGTTGTTGTTTCAGAATCCCCTCAATCCCTGGGCGCGCACCGAGGTCGGCAAGTCGGTCGCCGCGGCCTGCGAATTGTTCGAGCGCACCACGCGCCGCTACGGCAAGCCGGAATGGGGCCTCAACGACACCGAGGTCAACGGCATCCGCGTCCCCGTCGAGATCCGCTCGGTCTGGGAAAAGCCGTTCTGCCGGCTGCTCTATTTCGATCGCAAATTCACCCGTCCGCTGCGCAGCCCGCAGCCGCGCGTGCTGATCGTGGCGCCGATGTCCGGCCATTATGCGACGCTGTTGCGCGGCACGGTCGAGGCCTTCCTGCCCGCGCATGAGGTCTACATCACCGACTGGGCCGACGCCCGCATGGTGCCGCTCAGCGAAGGCCGCTTCGATCTCGACGACTACATCGACTACGTCATCGAGATGCTTCACGTCCTCGGCGGCAACACGCATGTGTTGGCGGTGTGCCAGCCCTCCGTGCCCGTCGTCGCCGCCGTCTCGATCATGGAGGCGCGGCGCGACCCGTTCGTGCCGACCTCGATGACGCTGATGGGCGGCCCGATCGACACCCGCCGCAATCCGACCGCCGTGAACAACCTTGCCCAGGAGCGCGGCATCGACTGGTTCCGCAACCACGTCATCACCAAGGTGCCGTTCCCGCATCCGGGCATGATGCGCGACGTCTATCCCGGATTCCTGCAGCTCAACGGCTTCATCAGCATGAATCTCGACCGGCACATGGATGCCCACAAGCAGCTCTTCGCCAATCTGGTGAAGGGCGACGGCGACCTCGTCGACAAGCATCGCGACTTCTATGACGAATATCTCGCGGTGATGGATCTCTCGGCCGAGTATTACCTGCAGACCGTCGACACCGTGTTCGTGAAGCACTCGCTGCCGAAGGGCGAGATGACCCATCGCGGAACCCGCGTCGATCCCTCCAAGGTCAAGCGCGTCGCGTTGATGACGGTCGAAGGCGAGAACGACGACATCTCCGGTCTCGGTCAGACCGAAGCGACGCACACATTGTGCAGCGCGATTCCCGATCATCGCCGCGTTCATTACGTCCAGAAGGGCGTTGGACATTACGGCGTGTTCAACGGATCGCGTTTCAAGTCGGAGATCGTGCCGCGGATTCACGACTTCATGGTTTCGGCTGCCAATCCGAGCTCGTTACAGGCTCTCGCGGCCGAATAATCGGCGATTTCGGCTTTCCCGTCGAAATTCCTGCCCCCGTCCGCGCGTCTGACGGGGGCAAGTTCCCTCCAGATTCGCGGTATTTAGGTAGCTCTGTAGGAGTGAGTCCCGCCTCACCTCTTGGGGGTGTCGCATGCGTCCAGCGGGGGCGGAAAAACCGGGTTCCAACCCCAGTCTGTAGGGTCTCCCGGGCGCCTGACCGCTGTATATTGGGCAAATGATTTGTTTTTGCGCCGAGCGCTTTCCCTGGCGGCGGTTATGGCAGAATCCGGGCGAACTCCTGCTCCCCGGACTGACAGACATGGCCACTCGCGCACTCCTCTATCGGCGGCCCCACGAACCGAAGACCCTCGTCATCACGCATGGATCGCAATTCTTTGCGATTCGGCTGCGGCGGCACAGACGCGCGCGCCGCTACACGCTCAGGATTCATCCGAGCGACCGCGAAGCGATCCTCACCATGCCGCCGCGCGGCACGCTCGCCGAAGCCAAGGACTTCGCGCAGCGTCACGGTGCGTGGATCGCCGCGCGTCTCGGCCGCTTGCCGAAGGCCGCACCCTTCCAGCCAGGCACGGTCATACCGCTGCGCGGCACGCCCCATCGCATCGTTCATCGCGCAGGCACCCGCGGTACGGTGTGGACCGAGACGCGCGAGTCCGGTGACCGCATTCTCTGCGTCGCCGGCGGTCTCGAGCATGTCGATCGCCGCGTCGGCGACTTCCTCAAGCGCGAGGCGCGCAAGGATTTGCAGCGGTCGGCGGATGCCTACGCCGCCGAGCTCGGCGTCAGGGTCAAGCGGCTCTCGATCCGCGACCAGTCCAGCCGCTGGGGTTCCTGCACCTCGGCCGGCTCGTTGTCGTTCTCATGGCGCCTGATCCTGGCGCCGCCCTTCGTGCTCGATTATCTCGCCGCCCACGAGGTCGCTCATCTCGTCGAGATGAACCACTCGGCGCGATTCTGGCGCGTGTGCGGAAAAGTCTGCCCGTCGATGGAGCGCGCCAAGAAGTGGCTCGACACCTACGGGAATGATCTCCACCGGTACGGGGTCGAGGATTAGGGCCTTGCTGCTAACGTCTTGAAAGGTGTCATCGCCCGGCTTGACCGGGCGATCCAGTACGCCGAGACGGCACTGATTGAATCGAGAAGCCCCGGCGTACTGGATTCCCCGCTTTCGCGGGGAATGACAGCTGTCTTCTGGCGGACGCTTTCAGGCTTCTCGACCGCCCACGCAAGCCGTTGATTTCGTTACCGCCGGCTACTGTGCATGGGGTTGTTTTCGCGGTTTTTGTTTCGAGGCCCCGTGCTTCACGCTGCGAAGCTAAGGATTCCCGCCGAACAGCCGGTCCATCAGCCAGCCGTC
>NZ_LSIC01000209.1 GCF_001556045.1 Bradyrhizobium sp. CCH5-F6 | reverse complement strand
CGCGCGATCGACCCTCCCCCTCCAGGGGAGGGTTAACGCCACCGCCGCCTGTCCCTACTGCGTCTTCGCCACCCTTGGCGGCTGGGCCGCGGTGATGAAGCTGGTGGCTTCCAGCATGGCCGGCCCCAAGGGCGTCGGCACTTTCAGCCAGAACGGGACCAGGATGCGCGTGCCGGCGATCGGCGCGAAGGCGATCTCCATGTTGCGCTGGGCGGCGAGGTATTTGATCACGGGGCGATCGGGGATGTAGCCGGCGACCGGCACGAAATAGATCGAGCAGACCACGACCGGGCCACGATAGCCCTTCTCGGCCTTCACGCTCTCCATGCGCTTGAAATCGAGCTTGAGCTCGTAGCGCATGCGACCGTCGAACACCGGCGCGGAGTTGTGGCAGGCCTCCGGTGAGACAGGATCGCCGGTGCCGGGCACGCGCAGCAGCGAGGCCGTCATGGGGTCCCAGACGCCGCGGCGATGCGCATCAGTGACGACGATGCGGTCAGGATCGACCGGCGGCTCCGGCAGGATGGAGAAATCCTTCACATTGCCCTTGTCGAGCGTGATGCGGATCTCTTCGGTCTTCTTCTGGGTGGTGGTGGAGGCCTGGTAGCCGGTCGCAACCAGCGCGCCGTTGACGATGCGCCCCTGCGAGGCGCCGGTGCCTGACCCGCCCGTGAACGATTTCAGCAGCCCGGAGGTGCCGCCAGCGGCCGCCGCCGAGAACACGTCGTCCTGGATGTCGATGTTCCAGGCGCCCTTGCCGACGGGAATGCCCGCCAGCGAAGCCTCATATTGCGCCTCGAGCTTGCCTTGCGCCGCGGCCGGCACCGCACCCCACGCGACGGCCAGGGCGCACAGCGCAGCCAGCCAACCGGCAAGGCGCGAACGGACCGGCCGCAGATCCTGCGCAAAGGTGAGCGTTGAAGGCACGAAACAATCCAATCGGGGCGCGATGCGCTGTTACTTAAGCCAAAAATTACGGCAAACAATGTGTCCGGGCGTCCTGCCCCGGGAACTCCACTGGACTCTTCGGCGGTGAATACGCCCTTTATGTGATGTCAAAAACGCGACAAACACTGCCGTTTTGGTGGTCGGGGGTTAGCCGCGGGTGCGGTAACCTCTCCCGCTTGCGGGAGAGGTCGCGCGCAGCGCGGGTGAGGGTTCTCTCCGCTGGGGGACAGCCGCGTCTGCCCCCCAGAGGAAGAAGCCCTCTCCCCAACCCTCCCCCGCGCGCGCGCACCACCCGGGCGGCTCCTGTCTCTTATACACATC
>NZ_LSIC01000208.1 GCF_001556045.1 Bradyrhizobium sp. CCH5-F6 | reverse complement strand
ATCGAGATGGAGCTAAAAGCCGCTTAACCCGTCCACTTTATCGGGGGAAGATCAAAGATCCCGTCCTAGAAGTTAACTCCAAATACCAGACGTGCCTGATGCCGCTCGAAATTGACGAGGTCGAGATTGGCCCTCGATCCGGCTGGACGTCCCCAAGCTTGCATGCTCCAGCTCATGGTCAGCCGCGAACGCTCCGAGATCTGGAAGTAGGCGGTGGGGCCGGCGAACAGGGCCTGCCCTGAGAACTGACCGAGGCCGATTCCCTCATACTGCCTGAAATAGCGCATCTCCCCGCCGAGCAGAAGATTCGGTCGTACGCGCACCAGGCCGGCAAACGCCGCGCCGACCGTCGAGCTCTTCTCGGACTGCCCAGCCATCTCGAGGCGCGCCCATTCCGGCTGATAGATCAGATTGAGCGCACCGATGACGAAATTCGGAACCAGCTCGCGGTCGAAAGCCAGCGTGAATTCAGTGCCATACATTCGCCCTTTGGCGCCGCTGGTCTCGTCGATGCGCTCGCCATGCAACTCGGCGGCGACGGTGACGCCAAACGGCGCGCGCTCCCGGTCGAGCAGGCGATAGCGCAGGTCGAGCGAAGCGCCCTGGAAGTTGAACTGGCGGCGATCGTCGATTTCAGGGACGCCGGTGATGTCGTGCAAGCTGGCGGTGCCGCCGATCTCGATGCGAAAGTTCGGCAGTGGCACCACCTCGATCTCGACCTCGTGCGAGAGGGCGCGATAGGTTACCCCGCCTTTGCCGAAGCGCCCCGTCGTCTCGATCTGGAATTCGCGCTCGCCGACATTGCCGACATCGGTGCCGATCATGAAGCCGAAGATGTGCTCGGTATCGAAGCCCTCGGCGCTGCCGCATGCTGGTGCCAGCACGGCCATGCATGCGACCGCCAACCCGAACTTGCCAGCCCCGCCGCGCATCCCATACCCCCGAAGGCGTGCGCCACCTGATGCGGCGCTGAGGAGGCATCAGCGTAACACACAGCCGCAAATCGCGATCTGGATTTTCATCGAGAGGATTGAAACGGCTCGCAGCTTCGTTTCAGCAGTAGAGTGCGAGGCTCAACGACGGGAGGCCCTGATCCGACACTGCCACGGCTTCGGCGGCGTTTGCCAAGGAAGCCGCGGCAGGTCGTCGGCCTTATTTGCGCGAAGCGCAGGCGTACATGTTGATTTCCATGCCGACCGGCACTTCCACGATCTTCGGAGCTTTCCAAGCCATTCGGGTCTCCCAAGGTACTGAGCGCGACATCGCGCGGGCCAAAACCTAGGGCTGCGCCAAGTGCAGTTCAAGCCTCGATTCGACCGCTTAGCGCGTCTGTGTCGATTCTTCGCGGCAACATTTCTCTCTCGGACAAAGCCAGTTCTCTCTTGGTCAATACGACCAACGCGACACCAGCTTGTGCAACGCACCGCGCGTCGAATCGGAAACGACAGAACGGCGCCGTCAGCAGCCCTTGTCGGCCGTTACGGCATTCGGCTTGGCACCTTCGGCGCGCTGAGCCGCCGTCGGCTCGCTCTGCATTTGCCGCTGCGCATCTTCGGACGAAGCCGGCGTTTCACCGCTTGCACGATTCATCGTGCTGGTCGGCGGATGCTGGCCAGCGTCACTCGTTGAACTGGACGAGTGCGATTGCGCGGAGCCCACGGTCACAGGACCAGAGCCAGCATCCTTGTCGGTGCTGGCGCTGCCAGTGTTGCACGGGCCGGCGACGGCGACGCCGGCGCTTAATGTCAGGATGGCGCAGGCAGCAAGAACGGAACGTTTCGTGTTCATCTGCATCTCCTCTTCTCCCGCCGCGCAGCCCCGGCGCCAGGCAGGACGTTGCGGAGAAAACAGGCCGAGCAGCCCGATGTTCCCGAGCGTCAGGCCAGAATGATCGCAGATGCGGCCATCGTCACGTCGGTTCCGATTGCGGTGCTCACCGCAACAATCGCAGCAGGGCACGGCCGGTGCGCGAGTTCAGCTCCTTCGCATCAAGCGTTCCGTCCTTGTCGGGATTCGCTGCGTTGAATCGCTGCTCGACCACGGACAGATATTCATCGAGCGTGAGAGTCCCGTCGCGGTCGGGATCGGCGGCAGCGAGCTCTTTCGCCGATAGCCGTCCGCGCAACTCGCGCGCATCAAGCGTGCCGTCTCGATCGGGATCGAGCTTTGCGAACATTGCGGCGGCCGCCTTCTTCACCTCGGCAAGATCGAGCGTGCCGTCACTGTCGGTGTCGAACGACTTGACCGCGTTGCCGGAGGCGGACCACGCCGGACCGGCGGACAATGCAATCGTAAGCGCTAGGGCAATTGAACGACGCGAAATCATCTGGACCTCCCTGACGAAGAGCCCCGAATCGACGGGGGCAGAAACGACATAAATCCGCAAGCGGACCTTGGTTCAAGTCCCGACTTGCAACTTGTGCGCGCGACAACCCGGAAGACCCGGCCGTGCCGCCCGGCGACTTGCGCCGCCCGGGACTGCTTTGCACCGCGGAACTTCTCAGCGTCTCCGCACAAGTGCAGCTGCCTGCGTAAGGTCTCCGTAAGGTGACCGGCACCACGCCAGCGATATCGGCACGGCACTTACGACTTTCGTATTGACGTGTTTTGCTTTCAGGCGGAGTGTTGCAGTCGCAGCGTCAAAAGGCGCGCATATTGGGAGGAACGGATGAAACGCTTTGCGATGGCCGCAGGCCTCGTCATGCTTGCGTCAACCTGTGCAAATGCACAAACCACCGAGCAGCTGGTCAAGGGTGCGACCGACACGTCGAACGTTCTCAATTACGGAATGGGCTATCATCTCCAGCGCTTCTCGACGCTGAACCAGATCAACAAGGACACGGTCAAGAACCTCGTCCCGATCTGGAATTACAGCTTCAATGACGATCGTAGCGAGGAATCGCAGCCCATTGTCTATCAGGGCGTCATCTACGTGACCTCGCACAATGCCACCATGGCAGTCGATGCCAAGACCGGCAAGCAGATCTGGAAGAGCAAGATCGAGTATCCCGCCGAGACGCCGAGAATCGTCTGTTGCGGCATCATCAACCGCGGCGTCGCGATCCATGAAGGCAAATTGTTCCGCACGACGCTCGATGCCCATGTGATTGCAATCGACGCGAAGAACGGCAAGGAGCTGTGGCGGCAGAAGGCAGCCGACATCAAGGAAGGCTATTCGATGACGGTGGCCCCGCTGGTTGCCGACGGCGTCGTCATCACCGGCGTCTCCGGCGCCGAGTTCGGCACCCGCGGCTTCATCGACGGCTGGGACCCGGCGACGGGCAAGCGCCTCTGGCGCACCCACTCGATCCCCTCGCCGGACGAGCCCGGCGGCGACACCTGGAAGGGCGACACCTGGAAGCTCGGCGGCGGCTCGACCTGGATCACGGGTTCTTATGACCCGGAGCTGAACACGGTCTATTGGGGCACCGGCAATCCCGGTCCGTTCAATTCGGCGGTGCGTCCCGGCGACAATCTCTACACCTGCTCCGTGCTGGCGTTGGACCCCAAGACCGGCAAGATCAAGTGGCACTACCAGTTCTCGCCGAACAATCCGTTCGACTACGACGCCGTGGCGGAGATGGTGCTCGCCGATGTGAACGTCGAGGGCAAGCCGACCAAGACGCTGATGAACGCCAACCGCAACGGCTTCTTCTACGTGCTCGACCGCACCAACGGCAAGCTGCTCGCAGCCAATCCGTACGTGAAGGTCAACTGGGCGACAGGGATCGACATGAAGACCGGACGTCCGCTCGAGACCGACGTTTCGAAGGACGCGCGCGAGGGCAAGAAGGTGACGGTCTATCCGTCGATCCTCGGCGGCAAGAACTGGGAGCCGATGTCGTTCAATCCGCAGACCGGCCTCGCCTATGCCAACACGCTCAACTTCGGCGGCAAGTACAAGGCGGAGCCCGTCACCTTCAAGCAGGGTGAATGGTATCTCGGCATGGACCTGACCGATCCCTGGGAGTTCGGAGACGGACCGCGCGGCCACCTCAAGGCCATCGACCCCATGACCGGCAAGTCGAAATGGGAGGCGCCGAGCGACATTCCGCGCTTCTCGGGCGTGCTGTCGACCGCAGGCGGCGTCGTGTTCACGGGCGCGCTGACCGGCGAGTTCGAGGCCTTCGACGCCGACACCGGCAAGAAGCTCTGGCAGTTCCAGACCGGGTCCGGCATCGAGGGACAGCCGGTGACCTGGCAGCAGGACGGCGTGCAGTATGTTGCGGTGACGAGCGGCTATGGCGGCGTCTACTCGCTGTTCTCCGGCGACGAGCGGCTTGCCAAGGTGCCGCCCGGCGGCTCGCTGTGGGTCTTTGCGGTCAAGCAGTAAACACGGCACGATGCTGAGAGAAGTATCACACAGGACGGTGGCGACGATCGCCACCGTCGCGGTGCTGACGGTCGCGCTTGCGGCGACCGTTCGCGCCGCGGACGACGCAAGCGGCAATCCACTGCAAGCGCGGATCGACCACGGCAAGTCGACCTATGCCGAGAAATGCTCACACTGCCACGGGCCCAATCTGATGAACTCGGGCACCATCACGCCCGACCTGCGCGCCATCCCCGACGACGAGACGCGCTTCGTCACCACGGTCAAGAACGGCAAGAACAACAAGATGCCGCCCTGGGGCGACATCCTCAGCGACGACCAGATCGGCGATCTCTGGGCCTTCATATCCAGTCGGAGGAAGCCATGAGTAGCCGATTCACTGCCTGGAGCGTTGCAGCCGCGCTTGCCACGATGGCGTCGGCCGCTCTTGCGGCCGACGATCCCCTGAAGATATGTCTCGACGAGGACCGGCCGCCGCTGTCGGTGCATCAGCGCGGCAAGCCGGATGCAGGCTTCGACGTGCTGCTGGCCAAGGCGATCGCGGAGCGGCTCGGACGGCCGCTGACGATCCAGTGGTTCGAGAGCAAGCTGGACGAGGATGCGAGCCCGCAGCTCGAGGCCAACGCGCTGCTCTCGGATGGACGCTGCTCGCTGGTCGGCGGCTACGCGCTGACGCAGGATTCGCTCGTCGTCCCCGGCATGAAGACGGCGCGCTTGCCGGATTTCGCCGGCGCCACGCGCGACGACCGGCGGCGCCGCGTCCCGCTGGGCGTGCTCGCGCCGAGCCAGCCTTACGTCTATTCGCCGATGACGGTGGTACTCGGGCCGAAGGCCCGTGGCCGCAAGATCGGCGACATCGGCGATCTCGCCGGCCTCCGTCTCGTGATCGAAAGCGGGTCGCTCGGCGACGCCATCCTGATGACCTTCGACAAGGGCCGCCTGATCGACAGCATCACCCATCTCGTCCCCGGCCGCGACGACCTCCTCGGCGCGCTCCAGCGCGGCGACCATGACGCGACGCTGATCGATCTCGCCCGGTTCGACGCCCATCGCGCCGCCCACCCGGACACGGCGATCACGGCGTCCGGCTATTACTACCCGATCGGAGCCAATCGCGGCTATGTCGGGCTAGCCAGCGATGGCGCGCTGATCGAGGCCGTCAACAAGGCGCTCGGCCAGCTTGCCGCCGAAGGCAAAATCGCCGAATTCGGCAAACAGGCCGGCCTCACTTATCTGCCGCCGCGGGAGCCAGCGATTCTGGGCGACGTCTGGACGAAAATCATTCAGCGGTGATTGGAAGGGCTCTCTCATCCCGGGCGCGGCGCGGCACGCCGTGACGCTCCGCGGAGCCGGGATCCGGCACGCCAGACAGTTCGCTTCGGCCAAGGCTCGGGCGCAGCAGCGCACCGCTGAAGTCGCGTTGCGCTGAGTCCGGGCACGAACTCCCTGCGCGCCGCGCACGCATCCTGGAACGGCAGATGGAGCTGATGCGCCAATCTGTCTCGCCTGCCGACCATGCCCCGCGCAAGCCTTATGCAGTAGGTTCCGCAAAAATACGGGAGAGAATCATGTCCGCCAAGCTCGATCGCCGCCACTTCATCGCCGCCGGTACCACTGCACTGGCGATGCCGTTCGTCCTGCGCAACGCCTCCGCGCAAGGCGCTTGGCCGTCGCGGCAAATCCGCATGGTTTGCAGCTATCCCGCCGGCGGGCAGACCGACCTGCTCGCGCGCGCCTATGGCGAATTCATCTCCAAGCAGGTCGGCAAGACCGTCGTCGTCGAGAACAAGCCCGGGGCCTCCGGCGCGATCGGCACGGCGGAGGTCGCCCGCGCCGAGCCGGACGGCCACACCATCCTGTGCTCGATCTCGACCACCTACATCATGAACCGGGTGGTCATGAAAAATCCCGGCTACGACATGGACAAGGATCTGACGCTGGTCAGCGTCATTCCGGGTGCAGGCCTGCTGCTGGTGGCGAACCCGAAAACCGGGGTCAAGACGCTGGAGGATTTCGTCGCCTTCGCGCGCAAGAGCGGCAAGGTGAACTTCGGCACCTACAGCGCGGGCTCGGCCCCCCACATGACGATCAACGAGCTCAACAAGCAGTACGGCCTCAATATCGAGCCGGTCCACTATCGCGGTGAAGCGCCGATGTGGACGGGAATGCTGGAAGGCACGCTCGACGCCGCCATGGGAAGCTACACGGCCGCGCAGTCGGTCCTGCAAAGTGACCGCGGCACAGTCTTCGCCGTGCATTCGAAGAAGGTCGACGCAATCCCGGCCATCAAGACGCTTCCCGAGCAGGGCGCCACCTCGAAATTCTTCACCGTGAGCGGGTTCACCGGTTGGGCCCTGCCGAAGGCGACGCCGCAGCCGGTGGTCGATCGCCTGGCCGAGCTCTGCGTTGCCGCCAACAACGATCCGAAGGTGAAGGAGGTTCTGGCGACATTCGTGCTCGAACCTGCAATCGGCTTCAAGGAAACCAACGCGCTGTACCAGCGCGAGCTGCCGATCTGGATCGAGAGCGCAAAATCGCTCGGACTCGAGCCGGCCTGACGGAGACGATGGCGGCGGCGGCGCAGCGGACTGTCACGGCCCGATCGGCGGCGATCGCCGCAATATCGGCCGCTGCCGCGATTCCTCGTTGATCGCAGCCGCCGACGACGCGCCGACCGAGCTCACGGACGACAGCGGCATCGCGGAGTGTGCCGACGGGCCGGCCTCCCCCGTCGACCGCCCGCACGAGCCCTCAATCTCGCCGATACCGGGAGGAGGATCCCCGCCGAGGTGAGATCAACACCGGTCCGCGCGCGATGCCGTTTGCCGCGCTTGACGATCGGAAGCTGCATAGTACAGCCGTACAATTTTGGTTAAGCGCCGGTAAGCCGCGGCTTTGCAACGGGCCGTCAGAATTCGTCGCGATCATTGTCGAGATAGGGCCGACTTTCTCGGATCGGATTAACCCGGACTTCGCGGATGGCCGGCCAAAGTCCTGCAACATCCATATGGCCGGCTCGCCTCCCAATCAGCGAGAACGGATCATTTGCATCTTTGCCGGGCGTCGCCCCCACATACTCGGCGGGTCGAGCCGTTGCGATACCATCGACCAGATCATCTTATGTACGTTGATTTCATCACCGACGAACCCGGAAAGGTTGCGAGCGCCCGCCAGATGCTGGAGCCGCATCACGTGGTCGTGCCGCGGGTTCTCGGCAGCGGCGACACGGAGATGCGGGGCAATTGCGCCGTGCTCATGTTCGACGCCGATCTGCGCAAGCTCGTGAGCATTCAGCACATCAAGGACGTCCTGCAGAAGCTCGGCACCGTTCGAGACCGCCTGTTCGTCGTCCCGAAGCACATTCACCATCTCGTCACGCAGGCGCGCGCGCTGGGCGCGACGGCGATCGTTTCCCGGCCGCGCGAAATCGTTCAGAAGCTGTCGCAGATCGAAGCGACCGCCAAGGCCGCATCCGCCGCTCCGCCATCTGCCGTTCCTGATAGCACCGAGAGCGCGGCAGCCTTCGCATCGATGTTCTCCGCCATGCGAAGCGGTCGGCCGATCGACATCGCAGATGCCGAGACCGTCACTGTGCGGATCATCAACGGCATCGAGAAAACCGGCCTCAGCCCGTGGCTGGAGGACGTCCGGCGCCACCACGAGGGCACGTTCCAGCACTGCCTGCTGGTCACCGGGTTGGCGGTCGGCTTTTCCTCCGCCCTTCGCTTCGCCGAGCGCGACGTGAAGCGGCTCGGAATGGCGGCGACTCTCCATGACATCGGCAAGGCGAACATTCCCCTGTCGATCCTCGACAAGCCGGGCCGTCTCGACCCGGACGAAGAGAAGATCATACGAACGCATCCGGTCGTCGGTTACGAGGCGTTGAAGGACAATCCGGGCGTCACTGCGGAGCTGCTGGACTGCGTCAGGCACCACCACGAACTCCTCGATGGCTCCGGCTATCCCGACGGGCTCGCCGGTCACGAGATTTCCGACCTGACCAGACTGCTGACCATCTCGGACATCTTCACGGCCCTGATCGAACGCAGGGCCTACAAGCCGCCCATGTCCTACCCGGACGCGTACAAGATCCTCTGCAACATGGACGGAAAGCTGGAAGGCGCGCTGGTCAGAGCCTTCGGCAGGGTCGCTCTGGCGCTGTGAGGCGGCCGATCGATCGGCGGGAGAACACGAACAGGCCCGGCCAATGCCGGCGCGATCAGTGCTTGTCCGCACCCGCGGAATGATGCGCCTTGTGGATCGAGGACGGCACCACGCCGAAATATTTGCGGAACACGCGGCTGAAATGCGATGAGCTGGAGAAGCCCCAGGAGAACGCCACGTCGGTGATGGTCTTGCCGGCGTGAGCCTCGAGTTCCTGGCGGCAGTTCTGCAACCGCGCTTGCCAGATGTAGTCGCTCACCGTGGTGCCGCGCTCGGAGAACAGCATGTGCAGGTAGCGCTTGGAGCAGCCGAGCTCGGCCGAGATCTGGTCGATGCACAGATCCGGATCGCGCAGATGCTCGCGGATGAAGAACTGTGCGCGCACATACATCGCCTCGGGCCCGACACGATCGAACATCGTGTCGGCCTCGCGCAGCGGCAGCAACAACAGGTCGATCAGCGAATCGGCGACGCCGACCGCGCTGTTCGCCGACAGCTTTGCCGCCTCGTCGAAGGTCGCGTGGACGAAATCATGGGCGATCCGCCCCGTACCCGTCTTCGACGACAGCTTGCAGGCTTGCATCCGCTGCGATGGGAATCCGCGGTCGCGCAGCAGTGCCTTCGGCACGATCACCACGTCGTGACGCGTGAAGGCCGGGCTGATGATCGAATGCGGGCAGGAGACGTCATAGGCGATGATGTCTCCGGGGTTGATTTCAATGTGGCGGCCTTCTTGTTCGAAGTAGGACACCCCGTAGGTCTGGAAGTGGATCTTGATGTAGGGGTGCTCGTTCGCCTTGGCGCGCGCCAGCGTGTGCGCGATGCGATGCTGGCTCACCTCGATCTGGCAGAGCTTCAGGCGAGAGACGCTGGTGTAGTCGATGCGGCCTTCCAGCGAGGACGCCTCCAGCGGATCGACGTCGAAATGCCCACACAGGCTCGTCAGCCCATCGATCCAGCTCTGGATCTGCCGCTTCGGCGTCATTCCGGCCGTCGAGAGCGTGTGAATGGTGTCGGACATTTATCCAGCCACTGGTTTTTGATCCGGAGAGTGGATGCGAATCGCGACCAGCGCTGCTGGAGCCCTCAGCCGTGATTGCGTCAGCGTTTACCTCGAACTTGAGCGATCTTGTGGAACAAGCGCCACCGTTCCATTGCCGCCCTGAAGCTCAATCCTCCGCCTTAGTTGCAGCGCCGTCAAGGGGAACCTGAGCGGCGGGCGCGGCCCGACGCGGCGCGGAAACGACTGAATTCGCTACTGCAAAATCAAAATCTTTGCCCCCGTGCGCTGTCGAGCAAACCGGCTTCTCTCTTGGGCAAGTTTCCCGATGGCGAAGCCGTTAGGGATTGCGGCAGGAACAACAAGAACGGGCCGCTCCTGCACGTGGACCCGTGGCTCTCATCAGGAGGAGGAAACAGCCCAGCATCGTTTCTGGTCCCAATCGTGACCGCCCTGCACGAGCAGACGCCGGACGAGAAGCCCGGCGGTTGAGCAATGCTTCGGAAACAATAAACGAGACCAACGGAGGAATGACTATGCGCAAGGTGCTACTGGCGACCTGTCTTGGTTCGGCGGCGGCTCTCGCCGTCGGCAGCGCTTCAGCCAATGACGAGCTGATCAAGATGTCGCAGAACCCAAAGGACTGGGTGATGCCGGCGGGCGACTACGCCAACACCCGCTATTCCAAGCTGAACCAGATCAACGCGCAAAACGTGGGCAAGCTCCAGGTCGCCTGGACCTTCTCGACCGGCGTGCTGCGCGGCCATGAAGGCGGGCCACTGATCATCGGCAACATGATGTACGTCCACACCCCGTTCCCGAACAAGGTCTACGCTATGGACCTTTCGCAGGAGAACAAGATCGTCTGGAAGTACGAGCCGAAGCAGGATCCCAACGTCATCCCCGTGATGTGCTGCGACACTGTCAATCGCGGCCTGGCTTACGGCGACGGCAAGATCATCCTGCATCAGGCCGATACCAACCTGGTCGCGCTCGACGCCAAGACCGGTCAGGTCGCGTGGTCGACCACCAACGGCAATCCGGCAAAGGGCGAGACCGGCACTTCGGCGGCCCTGGTCGTCAAGGACAAGGTCTTGGTCGGCATTTCCGGCGGCGAGTTCGGCGTGCAATGCCATGTCACCGCCTACGACCTCAAGTCCGGCAAGCAGGCCTGGCGCGCCTATTCCGTGGGCCCGGACGATCAGGTCAAGGTCGATCCCGTCAAGACGATGGCGCTCGGCAAGCCGGTCGGCCCGGACTCTTCGGTGAAGACCTGGCAGGGCGATCAGTGGAAGATCGGCGGCGGCTGCACCTGGGGCTGGATCTCCTACGATCCCGCTCTGAACCTCGTCTATTACGGGTCGGGCAATCCTTCGACCTGGAACCCGAAGCAGCGTCCCGGCGACAACAAGTGGTCGATGACGATCTTCGCGCGCGATGCCGACACCGGCATGGCGAAGTGGGTCTACCAGATGACGCCCCATGACGAATGGGACTATGACGGCGTCAACGAAATGATCCTCAGCGACCAGCAGATCAACGGTCAGAACCGTAAGCTGCTGACGCACTTCGACCGCAACGGTCTCGCCTACACCATGGACCGCGAGTCCGGCGAATTGCTGGTTGCCGAGAAGTATGACCCGAAGGTGAACTGGACCAGCGGCGTCGACATGGACAAGAACTCGCCGACCTACGGCCGTCCCAAGGTCGTCGCGCAATACTCGACCGAGCACGGCGGCGAGGACAAGAACACCAAGGGCATCTGCCCGGCCGCGCTCGGCACCAAGGACCAGCAGCCGGCGGCCTACTCGCCGGACACGCAGCTGTTCTACGTTCCGACCAACCACGTCTGCATGGACTACGAGCCGTTCAAGGTGAGCTACACCGCGGGCCAGCCGTACGTGGGCGCGACGCTCTCGATGTACCCGCCCCAGGGTGAAACCCACATGGGCAACTTCATCGCCTGGGACAACAAGACCGGCAAGATCGTCTGGTCGAACAAGGAGCAGTTCTCGGTCTGGTCGGGTGCGCTCGCAACGGCAGGCGGCGTGGTGTTCTACGGCACGCTCGAAGGCTACCTGAAGGCGGTCGACGCCAAGTCCGGCAAGGAGCTCTACAAGTTCAAGACTCCCTCCGGCATCATCGGCAACGTCACCACCTATGAGAACAACGGCAAGCAGTACGTTGCCGTGCTCTCCGGCGTCGGTGGCTGGGCCGGCATCGGGCTGGCGGCAGGTCTGACCGATCCGACCGCAGGTCTCGGCGCCGTCGGCGGCTACGCGGCCCTCAGCAATTACACGGCGCTCGGCGGTACGCTGACCGTGTTCTCGCTGCCGAACTAGGCCTCGCTCAGCATCGCTCCGGCGCGTGGATCACCCCCACGCGCCGGCTCGTCTCCACCGAACGCCTTCGAGGACAATCTCTTGCGTAAAATTTGCTCTGTCATTGCTGCGATGATCTTCGTTGCGTCCGGCGGGATTGCGGCCGCGGACGGTCCGGGAGACCCGGCCGCGGTGAAGAAGGAAGACGACGGAAAATGGCTCGATAAGGATGGAATTCCGACCTACAAGATTTCGGCGGACGGCACCGTCGACTGGTTCACCTATTCCGGATACCGCCGCTATCACTCCGACTGCCACGTCTGCCACGGTCCGGACGGCATGGGCTCCACCTACGCGCCGGCGCTGAAGGATTCCGTCAAGTCCATGAGCTATGGCGACTTCCTCGGCGTGGTCGCCTCCGGTCGGAAGAACATCTCGACGGCGCAGGAAAACGTCATGCCGGCCTTCGGCGACAATCCGAACGTGGCCTGCTACATGGACGATCTCTACGTCTATCTGCGTGCCCGCTCCACGGAAGCATGGGGCCGGCAACGTCCCTCCAAGAAGGAGGAGAAGACAGAGGCCTATACCAAGGCGGAAGACGCCTGCATGGGCAAGTAATGAACGCTGCGAGGACTGCCGAGACTACCTCTTGGCGTCCTACGAGAATTTGAGGAGTTTGACGATGAAGACACGTGCCGCCGTCGCTTTCGAGGCCAAGAAACCGCTCGAAATCGTCGAGGTCGATCTGGAAGGCCCGAAGACCGGCGAAGTCCTGGTCGAGATCAAGGCGACGGGCATCTGCCATACCGACGCCTACACGCTCGACGGCTTCGACAGCGAGGGGATTTTCCCGTCGATCCTGGGCCATGAGGGGGCGGGCATCATCCGCGAGATCGGGCCGGGCGTGACCTCGGTCAAGCCGGGCGATCACGTCATCCCGCTTTACACGCCGGAATGCCGGCAGTGCAAAAGCTGCCTCAGCCGGAAGACCAATCTCTGCACCGCGATCCGTGCGACGCAGGGCAAGGGCGTGATGCCCGACGGCACCAGCCGTTTCTCCTACAAGGGCAAGCCGATCTACCACTACATGGGTTGCTCGACCTTCTCGAACTTCACCGTGTTGCCGGAGATCGCGGTCGCCAAGATCCGCGAGGACGCACCGTTCGACAAGAGCTGCTACATCGGCTGCGGCGTCACGACCGGCGTCGGCGCAGTGGTCAACACCGCCAAGGTCGAACCCGGCGACAACGTGGTCGTGTTCGGTCTCGGCGGCATCGGCCTCAACGTGATCCAGGGCGCCAAGATGGCCGGCGCCGACAAGATCATCGGCGTCGACATCAACGATTCCAAGGAGGAGTGGGGCAAGCGGTTCGGCATGACCCACTTCGTCAACCCGAAGAAGGTCACCGGCGACATCGTTCAGCACCTCGTCGGCCTCACCGACGGCGGAGCCGACTACACCTTCGACTGCACCGGCAATACAACCGTGATGCGCCAGGCGCTGGAAGCCTGCCATCGCGGCTGGGGCACCTCGATCATCATCGGCGTCGCTGAAGCCGGCAAGGAAATCGCCACCCGTCCATTCCAGCTCGTCACCGGGCGCAACTGGCGCGGCACCGCCTTCGGCGGCGCGCGCGGCCGCACCGACGTGCCGAAGATCGTCGACTGGTACATGACCGGAAAGATCCAGATCGATCCGATGATCACCCACGTGCTCAAGCTCGAGGAGATCAACAAGGGCTTTGACCTCATGCACGAGGGCAAATCCATCCGTTCCGTCGTCGTGTTCTAGCTCGCAGCCATCACACCAAGGAGGATCGACCCATGACTGTTGCACTCCATCCATCGATCGACAAGGGCCTCAAGCAGGGCAGCGGCAGCTTCGCCGGCGGCACGCTCGTCTGCAAATGCAGCGACCACCCGGTGAAGGTCGGCATCAAGGGCGACGTCGCCCACAACCACGCCTGTGGCTGCACCAAGTGCTGGAAGCCGCAAGGCGCGACCTTCTCCGTCGTCGCCGTGGTGCCGCGGCAGAACGTCACCGTGCTGGAGAACGGCGACAAGCTCCAGATCGTCGATCCCTCCGCGGTGATCCAGCGCCATGCCTGCAAGGCCTGCGGCACGCACATGTACGGCCGCATCGAGAACAAGGGCCATCCGTTCTACGGCCTCGACTTCATCCACCCCGAATTGTTCCAGGAGCAGGGCTCGCAGGCGCCGCAATTCGCCGCCTTCGTCTCCTCGGTCATCGAATCCGGCGTGAAGCCGGAGCAGATGGCCGGTATCCGTTCGCGGCTGAAGGAGATCGGGCTCGAGCCCTATGACTGCCTGTCGCCGGCGCTGATGGACGCGATCGCAACCCATGTGGCGAAAGCCAAGGCCGCCTGAGAAAGCCTCTTGAGCGGGGCCGCCGAACCCTTCGCCGGCCCCCCTCTGCTCGCTGGCGCCTGCCGCGCCCACCAATCCGGGCCGGTCCCCCTCCTGGGACCAGCGCGGCGATGCCGCCTTTTCTGCGCCACACGTGAATGAGCGCCGTCAGTTCCTCAGTCCTGGTCTCTGAATGACTGCGCAGGACCGCCCGCTTCCGGCTTGAAGCTCGCGGTGCTTGCGTTTCTCCCTCCCTCGACTGAGGCATCCTGCTTCGTCCGCGCAGTCTTCCTGGCGGACGAAGCTTTTTTGCGTCGGGCGGTTGAACAGGCGCGCTGCGCGATGACCGCGCCCTGCTTTTGACAAACCATCGATGCAATCTTTTCCCGGTGAGAACACTCGGCTGTGAACGCCGGGACGGAGCGATCTCTGTTACGATTGCTGCGTCACGATGCCACGCGAATACAATCAATCAAGAACAAGACGGGAGGTATCGAGCACATCCAGACATCGCCATTGACATTTCTGCCCCCTCCGGGATTTGCCCGCGCGGGACAACGGCAGAGTGCGGCGAGACGATGCGTGAACCGTCGCCTACCGGCGTCGGCGAGCTTTGAATTTGGCATGCTTATGAAGAGCGAGGGACGATCATGATCAAGGTGAAGATCAACGGCCAGGAACAGAGCTGGGACGGCGACCCGGATCTCCCGCTACTCTGGTTCCTGCGTGACGAGGCCGGGCTGACCGGCACCAAATACGGCTGCGGCCAGGCCCTGTGCGGCGCCTGCACCGTCATCGTCGACAAGCAGGCCGTACGGGCTTGCGTCACGTCGGTGAACGACGTCGCCGGACGGGAGGTCACCACGATCGAGGGATTGCACCCCAACGGCGATCACCCGGTGCAGAAGGCCTGGCGCCAGGTCAACGTGCCCCAATGCGGCTTCTGCCAGGCCGGCCAGATCATGCAGGCCGCAGCCCTCTTGATCGAAAATCCCAAACCCTCGCACGACCAGATCCGCGAGGCGATGTCCGGCAACATCTGCCGCTGCGGTTGCTATCAGCGCATCGAAAACGCCGTCCATCTCGCATCGACGGGAGTGTGACATGAATTTCATCGACAGTCCCCGCAAGCTTCGCGGCTTCGAGAAGCATATCAGGGTCGAGAAGGTCTCGCGCCGCAGCATCCTGAAGGGGCTCGGCGTCACCGGCGGCTTCGTCCTCGCCGCCCCCGTGATGTCGCGGCAGGCGTTGGCCTATGAGACCGGCGCCGGCCAGATGCCCCACGGTGTCGTGGTCGATCCACGCGTGTTCGTTTCGGTCGCCCCGGACGGCATCGTCACCATCGTCGGGCACCGTTCGGAAATGGGCACCGGCGTGCGCACCAGCCTGCCGCTGATCGTGGCCGAGGAGATGGAAGCCGACTGGAACAGGGTCAAGGTGCAGCAAGCCCATGGCGACGAGGTCAAGTTCGGCAACCAGGACACTGACGGCTCGCGCAGCACACGGCACTATTTGATGCCGATGCGCCAGATCGGCGCCTCCGCCCGCACCATGCTGGAGCAGGCCGCGGCGAAGCGCTGGGGCGTGCCGGCGACCGAGGTCAAGGCGGTCAATCATGAGGTCGTCCACAGCGCCAGCGGCCGCAAGCTCGGCTTCGGCGAACTCGCAGCGGATGCCGCCAAGGAATCGGTGCCTGCTATCGAAGGCCTCAAGCTGAAGAATCCCAAGGATTTCCGCTACCTCGGCAAGGGCCAGATCGGCATGGTCGATCTGCACGATATCACGACCGGCAAGGCGCGTTACGGCGCGGACGTCCGCTTGCCCAATATGAAATATGCCGTGATCGCGCGGCCGCCGGTGACGGGCGGCAAGCTGGTCTCGTTCGATCCGGAGGCGGCGCTGAAGGTCCCCGGCGTCGAGAAGGTGATGCAGGTGCGCGGCTGGCCGTGGCCATCGAAGTTCCAGCCTCTCGGCGGCGTCGCCGTGATCGCGCGCAACACCGGCGCGGCGATCAAGGGCCGCGATGCGCTGAAGCTGGTGTGGGACGACGGCCCCAACGCCAAATACGACTCGGTTGCCTATCGCAAGGAGCTCGAGGAGGCCTCACGCAAGCCGGGCCTCGTGCTGCGCAAGGAGGGCGATGCGGACGGTGCGTTGAAGAGCGCCGACAAGGTCATCGTCGGCGAGTACTACCTCCCGCATCTCGCCCATGTCGCCATGGAGCCGCCGGTCGCGGTCGCCGACGTCAAGGGCGACAAGGCGGATATCTGGGCGCCAGTGCAGAGCCCCGGCGGCACCCGCGAGGATGTCGCCAAGACGCTCGGCATCCCCGAAGGCAACGTCACCGTCAACGTCACGCTGCTGGGCGGCGGGTTCGGACGCAAGTCGAAATGCGACTTCGCGCTCGAAGCCGCCTTGCTGTCGAAGGAGCTCGGCGCGCCGGTGAAGGTGCAGTGGACGCGGGAAGACGACATTCACAATGGCTTCCTGCACACCGTCTCGGTCGAGCGGATCGAGGCCGGCCTCGACAAGAGCGGCAAAGTGATCGCCTGGCGCCACCGCAGCGTGGCTCCCAGCATCGCCTCGACCTTTGCCGCCGGCGCCGTGCATCAGGCCCCGTTCGAGATCGGCATGGGCCTCGTCGACCTGCCGTTCGAGATCGCCAACATCTCCTGCGAGAATCCGGAAGCGGCCGCTCACACCCGCATCGGCTGGTTCCGCTCGGTCTCGAACATCCCACGGGCGTTCGCGGTGCAATCGATGGTCGGCGAGATCGCGCAGGCGACCGGCCGGGACCAGAAAGACATGCTGCTCGAGCTGATCGGCTCGCCCCGCATCGTCAAGCCGAACGTGAAGGATCTCTGGAACTATGGCGAGCCCCAAGACAGCTACCCGATCGATACCGCGCGCCTGCGCAAGGTGGTCGAGCTGGTTGCGGAGAAAGGCGAGTGGGGTCGCAAGGTACCGAAGGGCCACGGTCTCGGCATCGCCGTGCACCGCAGCTTCGTCAGTTACATCGCGACCATCGTCGAGGTCGCCGTCGACGACAAGGGCAAGCTGACGGTGCCGCGGGTCGACACCGCGATCGATTGCGGCACCTACGTCAACCCCGAGCGCATCGCCTCGCAGATCGAGGGCGCGGCGATCATGGGCCTCAGTCTCGCCAAATACGGCGAGATCACCTTCAAGGACGGCAAGGTGCAGCAGAAGAATTTTGACGACTTCCGGGTCGTCACGATCGACGAATCTCCTGCGGTGACCAACGTCTACATCGTGCCGCCGGGGCCCGACACGCCGCCAAGCGGCGTCGGCGAACCCGGTGTTCCCCCGTTCGCGCCGGCCCTGATGAACGCGATCTTCGCTGCGACGGGAAAGCGCATACGCTCACTTCCGATCGGCAAGCAATTGGAGGCGTGAGACGGAACACAAGCGGCCTCGCGCCGTTCTCATCGATCTGAAAGGAGCAGATCGATGACCAACATCTCAAGGGCGCTCGCAGTCTTGCTGTCGGGCGCCTTTCTTTTGACCACCACCGGAGTGTTCGCGCAGAGCAGCACGACTCCGCCGGCAACCGCGACACGCCCCACCACGCCGGACCAGACTTCGCTTCCCAACGCCAATGCCCCACCCGCTTCGACCACGCAGACGACGGGACAGCACAACCAGGATCCCAAGATTCGTGAGATGAACCAGAAGGAAAAGGACAAGGTCGAGCGCGTCGGCAAGTAGCGGTTTGACGACTGCGCATCGCCAGCTACTGCCACAAGGGGAAAAGGGGACGTTCTCGGCCCGCCACCACACAAGCGAGAATGCGGCGGACGTTGCCGTCCGCCGCATTCACCACCCCCCTTGCTGCTCCGCTACTTTCGATCCGCCCGCGGAGCTATTTCTTCAGCGCGAACACCCAGACGACGCCGCCTTGGGGCACATTGGCTTCGATGCCGATATTGTTGGTCACCAGCGCATCCTGGATGCGCTGCGCGTCCACGCCCCAGCCCGACTGGATCGCGATGTACTGCGTGCCGTCGATCTCGTAGGACACCGGCATGCCGACGATGCCGGAATTGGTCTTCTGCTCCCACAGGAGTTCGCCAGTCTTGGCGTGGAAGGCTCGGAAGTTGCGGTCGTTGGTGCCGCCGACGAAGACGAGATCGCCCGCCGTCGCCGTGACCGATCCGAACAGTTGCGACTTGGGGAAGTTGTGCTGCCACACCTTCTTGCCCGTGGAGGGATCCCAGGCCTGGAGCTCGCCGAAATGATCCGCGCCCGGCCTCGTCTTCAGGCCGATGTCTTCCGGCTTGGTGCCGAGCCATAGCTCGCCCGGCTTGAGCGGTACCTTCTCGCCGGTGAATCCGCCGCAGAAATTCTCGTTGGCAGGCACGTAGACGAGGCCGGTCCTCTGGCTATAGGCGGCCGACGGCCAATCCTTGCCGCCCCACAGCGACGGACAGAACTCGACGCGCTTGCCGATCACCGGCTTGTGCGCTGGGTCCACGATCGGCTTGCCGGTCTCGTCGATGCCCTTCCAGACGTCGGTATAGACGAACGGCCAACCGGCGACATAGTTGATCTTGGTCGGCGTCCGCTCCAGCACCCAGAAGATCGCGTCGCGTCCCGGATGGACCAGGCTCTTGATGGTGCGGCCGTTGCGTTGCAGATCGATCAGCATCGGCGCCTCGACCTCGTCCCAATCCCAGGAATCGTTCTGGTGGTACTGGAAATAGGTCTTGATCTTGCCGGTGTCGGGATCGAGCGCGAGCACCGATGCGGTGTAGAGGTTGTCGCCGGGATGGGTTTCGCCGGGCCATGGCGCCGCGTTGCCGATGCCCCAATAGATCGTCCTGGTCTCCTTGTCGTAATTGCCCGTCATCCAGGCCGAACCACCGCCGTTCTTCCAGTCGTCGCCCTGCCAGGTGTCGTGACCGGGCTCGCCTTCGCCGGGGATGGTGTAGGTCCGCCACAGCTCCTTGCCGTCCTTGGCATCATAGGCCACGACATAGCCGCGTACGCCGAACTCGCCGCCGGACCCGCCGACGATGACCTTGCCGTCGACGATCAACGGCATCAGCGTCAAGTACTGGCCCTTCCTGTAGTCCTGCACCTTGGTATCCCAAACCACTTTGCCGGTCTTGGCATCGAGCGCGACCACGTGGTCGTCCGTGGTGGCGAGGTAGAGCTTGTCCTCCCACAGGCCGACGCCCCGGTTGGTCGGATGCAGCTGAAATAGATCGTCAGGGAGCTGCCGCTTGTAGCGCCAGTATTCGTCGCCGGTCTTCGCGTTCAGAGCGATCACCTGACCCATTGGGGTCGTCACGAACATCGCGCCATTGTTGACGATCGGCGGCGCCTGATGGCCTTCGACCACGCCGGTGGCAAAGGTCCAGACCGGCGTGAGGTTCTTCACGTTCGAGGTGTTGATCTGGTCGAGCGGACTGTAGCCGTGCCCGTCATAGGTACGCCGGTAGAGCATCCAGTTGTTCGGCTCCGGATTCTCCAATCGCTGTGCGGTGACCGGAGAATAATTCTCGATCGGGCCGGACACGGCGGCAGTGGATGCAAGACACGTGAAGGCGACGAAGCCGGACAGTAACCATTGCTTCCTGGTCATGGACGTTTTCATGGACGTTCCCCTTTTTCATCCGTTTTGAATTCTTGTTGTGAATTCTTGTCGTCCCTCGTCCGCCGTTGGCGGATGCGGCCTTTCGTGACGCGGGCCCGGCCCGCAACCGTCCATCATCCTGGCTGCGCGCCACCTACCTTTCCCATGAAATTGCCGGCGACGCTGAGCGAACCGTCAGCCAGCGCCAGCGGCAGCGCGGCGAGCCGTCGCGGCGCCGGTCCGAACACGACTTGTGCGCCGGCGCGCGGATCGAATTCGGAGTTGTGGCACATGCATTTGAACACCTCCTTGTCGCCGACATCGCTCTTCACCCAGGCGGTGACGGGGCAGCCCGCATGCGAGCAGATCGCGGAATAGGCGACGATGCCGTCGACGGCGCGCGCGCGGGTCTTCTCGTCGAGGTCGGCGGGATCGAGCTTGATGATCAGGATCTCGTTGAGCCGCGAGGCGCTGCGCACCACCGATGTGTTGGGATCCTTCGGCCAGGCATGGAGCGGCGGACCGCCGGCCTTCAGATCGGCCGCGGTGATGATTTTCCCCTCCTGCTCGCCTTCGGAGAAGACGAGCAGATCGCCCTTCTGCGGCCGTTCGTCGGAGCCGGGCGGATCCTCGCCTGCACGCGCCGGCACGGAGCAGCCGAGACAAGCGGTGGTCGCAAGCGCGCCGAGCAGCAGCGTCCGCCGCGTATGCTCCATGCCCGCGTCATCTTCGAGTTCCGCAGCACTCTCGGCGGACGTGGAATTGGTGTTGAACGATGCGCTCGACATGCAACCAGCAGGCGCTGCGACTCTGCCGAAAAAAAGGCGAAGAGTTGGCGCCGCAGCGCATCAATATGGCTTTGCTCGCTTTGATTGTACGATCATCGAAGCCATCCAAGGCGTTTTCGCACTTTCAACGTCGCACCGCGCGATCTGCATGAAGTTTTTGCAGATCAGACCGATGATGTTGGAATTGCTGCAGCGCGCTCGCTCGTTGCGGGCAAAGGCGGAGCGGCTCGCTTCAGGAGCGGAGCACGTGACGCGGCGATGCGATACGACCCGCGACAGTTGCCGAAGCCATTTCAAAACTGTCGGCGATACGACGCGCCTTGTCGATGAACAGCGCAGCCGCCGAAGGCGAACAGACCTCGCGCGCGGTCTGTTCGAACAAATCGAGCCAGCGGTCGAAATGATCTCCAACAAGGTTCAGCGGCAGATGCGCCCGCATCGGCGAGCCGTGATAGCGGCCGCTCATCAGCACCACCGACGACCAGAAATCCCTGAGCTTGGCGAGATGCTCGTCCCAGTTCTGGACGACCGCAAAGACAGGACCGAGCAGTGCGTCCTCGCGCACGCGCCCGTAGAAGCGGGTGACGAGCTCCCCGATCATCTCCTCGGTGATCCCGGTGCGCTCGATCGCATCCTGGGTCAGCAGGTTCCGCCGCGCAGCCGCGGCCTCGCGCTCGGCCTTCAGTCGATCCGACATATCCTTGCTATCCGTTCCATGGTTCCCGCAGGCCGCCCGTTCGACATTGTCGGGCCAATCGCGCACGACGTCTTTGTCGCAGCGCAAATCGCGGGATCGGACGGCGGGCTCTGAGTGCCCGCCGCCGACGCCTTCATCAGGCGCTATAGGTGTAGAAGCCCTGCCCGGTCTTGCGGCCGAGATGGCCGGCATCGACCATCTCCTTCAGCAGCGGGGCTGGCCGGTATTTAGGATCGTTGAAGCCCTTGTAAAAGACCTCCATCACCGAAAGCATGGTGTCGAGCCCGACGAGATCGGCCAGCGCCAGCGGCCCGATCGGGTGGTTGCAGCCGAGCTTCATGCCGGCGTCGATCTCTTCCGCGGTTGCGATCCCTTCCTGGAGCGCGAAGATCGCCTCGTTGATCATCGGACACAGGATGCGGTTGACGGCGAAGCCCGGGCTGTTCTTGGCCGTGATCGCCACCTTGCCGACGCGCTTGGCGAAATCCAGCGCCTTGGCGTGGGTGTCGTCGGAGGTCTGCAGGCCGCGGATCAGCTCCAGCAGCGCCATCACCGGCACCGGATTGAAGAAGTGCATGCCGATGAAGCGGTCGGGACGATCGGTCGCCGCAGCGAGCTTGGTGATCGAGATCGACGACGTGTTGGTCGCGACCAGCGTGCGCGGCGACAGCGTCGCGCAGAGGTCCTTCAGGATCTTGACCTTGAGCTCCTCGTTCTCGGTCGCGGCCTCGATGACCAGATCGCAATCGGACAGCTTCGACCGGTCGGTGGTGCCGGTGATGCGCTTGAGCGCCGCCTCGCGATCGGCCGCCGACATCTTCTCCTTCTTGACCAGGCGCTCGAGGCTGCCGCCGACGGTCGAAAGGCCGCGGTTCACCGCCGCATCGGAAATGTCGACCATCACGACCGAAAGTCCGGCCGCGGCGCAGACCTGCGCGATGCCGTTCCCCATGGTCCCTGCCCCGATGATGCCAACCGTCTGGATCATTGCCTCATATCCTTCTCATCCTGCGGCCGGTGCCAGCATGGCCCGGCGCCATTGTTTCCGCATCAGGTCTAGCACCGCCGCAAGGCGGCTGCGACCCGATCCTGCCCCTCCCTTAAAGCATCCATGGACGGAATAAAGCGGCCCGACAGGCTTCAAACGCCGTCTTCGGGCGCGCGGACGGCGATTTGTGACCTCGGTGCCCTCCCGCGGCAGCCCAGTCCCGGCTTCCGCCCCCTGGCGGGTCTTGATTATGGCAGCCGCAGCGGCGAGAACGCACGTCGCGGGAGCCCCGCGGAACGGAGTTGCCTGAGGCCGGATGAACGACTTTGCACGATCCATCGGCTCCGCCCTCACTCTGATCGCCGAGGCCGACGCCGAGCTGCTCGGCATCGTCGCGTTGTCGGTGCAAGTCAGCCTGACCGCCAGCATCGTCGCGCTCCTGATCGGCGCACCGTTCGGAGCCCTGCTTGCGATCACCCGTTTCCGGGGGCGTCAACTCATCATCATCCTCACCAATGCGCTGCTCGGCCTTCCGCCGGTCGTGGTGGGGCTCGCGCTCTATCTCCTGCTGTCGCGGTCCGGGCCGCTCGGGGCTGCGGGCCTGCTGTTCACCCCGGCGGCGATGGTGATCGCGCAGACGCTGCTGGCGACGCCGATCGTGGTTGCGCTGGTGCACCGGCCGGCGAGCCTGCTCTGGGCGGAGTATGGCGACCTGGCGCGGATCGACGGGCTATCGACATTGCGCAGCATCGGCCTGCTGTTCGCGCTCGGGCGGACTTCGCTGCTGACGGCCTTTCTCGCGGCGTTCGGGCGCGCCATTGCGGAAGTCGGCGCCATCATCGTCGTCGGCGGCAACATCCGCGGCTTCACCCGCACGATGACGACGGCGATCGCACTGGAGACCAGCAAAGGCGACCTGCCGCTGGCGCTCGGACTCGGACTGATCCTGCTCGCGCTCAGCGTGGCGGTGTCGACCGTCGCCTTCGTGCTAGTTGGACGCGTTGGGGAAAAATAGCTGCTCGCCGCCAACCTTGTACCCGGCTATCGCTTCCTGCCCCTTCGGCGAAACCAGCCAGTCGATGAAGGCCTGCCCGTCCTTCGCTTTCACGTTCGTATGCTTGGCCGGATTCACCAGCATGACGCCGTACTGGTTGAAGAGCCGCTTGTCACCCTCGGTCAGGATGGCGAGTTCGCCACGGTTCTTGAACGATAGCCAGGTGCCGCGGTCCGACAGGACATAGGCGTTCGACGAAGAGGCCATGTTCAGCGCCGGGCCCATGCCCTGACCGATCTCGCGGTACCAGTTGTCCTTGCCGGCGCTGAGGTCAACGCCCGCCTCTTTCCATAGCCTCAGCTCGGCCGCATGCGTACCGGACTTGTCGCCGCGCGAGACGAACGGGGCCTTGGCCGCCGCGATCTTGCGCAGCGCCTCGACCACATCCTTGCTGCCTGATATCCGCGCTGGATCGCTTCTGGGCCCGATGATGACGAAGTCGTTGTACATGACGTCGAAGCGCTTCACGCCCTGCCCTTCGGACATGAACTTGTCCTCGGCCGGCCTGTCATGGACGAACACCACGTCGGCATCCCCGCGCCGTCCGATATCCAGCGCCTGGCCGGTGCCGACGGCAACGACCTTCACGCTGATACCCTCCGCCTTCGCGAACAGAGGCAGCAAATGACCGAACAGCCCCGACTGCTCCGTCGAGGTGGTCGAGGCCACGGTGATGGTGCGATCCTGTGCGAACGCGATGGTGGACCAGAGCAGAGCCGCTCCGATCGTGGCAAGCTTCCTCATGCGCCGTCTCCGACCAGACAATGACGGTCCTGAATAGCCGCTGGCGATCACGACGGGAACCCCAATCTCGGCTGCAATGAGAGTTGATGCGACAGGCAGGAACGGCGCCGGCACAGGCTGGTTGTCCGGACATGTAAATCAAGGAGAATCCGATGAAGAAGATCATCCTGGCATCCGCATGCATCGTGGCGATGGCGACAGGTGGCGCCTTCGCGCAGACACAACCCGCCCCCGGCTCCTCCGGTCAGGGCGACGTCGGTCCCTCGTCGCGCGGCCCGGCAACCAAGGGAATGACGACCGGACGTACGTCGAACATGCAGAACGAGGCCAGCGACAGCAAGGGCGCGCAATCGCCATCTGCCGGCGGTAGCAACACCAACAACATGGGCAGCCAGGCCGGCGGCGGGGCGGGCTCCGGCGGCGCTGGCTCTGGCAAATGAGCTGACGATCAAAGATCCCGAGAGGGGACAGTTGTCCCCTCTCACTCCGTGCGTTCGATGGAGGAATCGCGAACTGCAATTCGCAAGGCGGGATGAAATTCACCCGTGGACTGGACGCGCGGATATCGCGTGGATGTTCTGCAATTGGTCCTGCCTACATTGACACAAGTGTGACGGCCGGGGCAGGTTTTCTCATTGCTGGCGAATCAGCGATTGCCTCACGCCGAGTACCTCTTGGACAACTCCCAGTGCTTTCGAGACTGATATCGTTGCTGCGCCGCATCCCTGCGGTGAACTGGGCGTTTACCCGGCTTCGGCCCGTGCCGCACGGCGGCAGCACCGACGTCGCCCCGATCGCCGCAGATGCTTCGCCCGCTATCATCGAAGACGTCGCCGCCACCGCTCAAGCTCCAATCGCGGAGATCAGCGCCGCCCCGGTGCGCGACGACGCTGACCTCACCACCCAGGCTCCAGTCGCGGAGAACGATACGGCTGTGGTTGTCTTTGCGGAGAATCCGTCCGACGATATCTGTATCGCCGACGACTCATCTCCGAAGAGAGTGACTGAAATCGAGGCGCCCGCGACGCCGCCAGTCGCCGAGGCGGTGTTGGCTTCACCGACCGACGCGCAGAACGAGCCGGTTGCAGATGCTGATCTCGCCATCATGGGCGACGCATCGCCCGCCGAGATCGATTCCGTGGTCGCAGAAGAGGATGTGGTTTTATCATCTGACGTCGCGACCGCTTCGACTGACGTCCCGGATGCCGTTATCGATGCGGCCCCCTCGCCCAACGTTTCCGCCGAGGTCGAAACGGTCACCGTCGAAGCGATCCCGGTCCTCCTCGGCGATGCCAGTAGCGTCGCACCTGACGTTTCCGAAGCCAGAGCCGACAGCGGCCCGGCGCTCGCCGTCGAGGTTGCGCCGGCCCCTGCAAGCGATGCTCCTGTCGTCACGGCCGTTGCGACAGCGGCCATCGAAGCTGCCAGGGTTGTCATCGAGATCGAACCGGCTCCGGCGATCGAGCCCCCTGCTCCAGAAATCCGCAGCGCACCGAAGGCCCAGGCGAGAGCCGCGGAGCCGGCCGATCGCACCGCGCTGATCCGGCAGCGCTGGGCGGAGACAGGAATCCGTATGTGGAATCCGCGGCTTCACGGCACCGGCGAGGCCGCGCTGAACATCCAGGGAAGCGTCGGGCTGCTGCCGCCGGCGCCCGGCGAGACAATGCCGCGCTACGACAAGCTGGAATTCAAGATGCTCGGCGGACAGATCATCTGTGAGGGCGTCATCGTCGAGGCGCCCCCGCAGGCGAACCAGCGCAGCTTTACCCGGCTCGTCGAACCGCGGAACATCGAACGGGTCCGCGAACCGACGCGGGAGCGGCAGGCCGCTCTCGCCTGATCTTGCGGCGGCCACCGAGAGGTGGACCGAACGTACCGGCTGACGCCATGGTTAGCAGACCGTAGCGGCGCTGGCTTGTGCCCGAGGCGTACGCCCCTGCCGCCGGATATCCTTAACGAGACCTCACCAATCCATGCGGCCTGACAATCCTAAGGTTGCGCACAACCTGTGCCGGCCTGCCCCGCGAGGTCCGATCTAACGCGCCCTTTACCCGCGCCATGCAAGATCGCCGACGTTTTCAGGACATCCGGGGCCCGTATTTCAATGCCTGTTGCCGATTTGAAGTCTCATCTCGACGCCGCAATGCGGTTGTTTCGCGTTCCGGCCGACAACCCGGACCTGACACGCGCGCAGTTCGACGCCTTCTCCAAGCAGATCCCGCTGCTCTACTTCATCCTCATGACCAACACGATCGCGGTCGCCTACACCTATGTGAACTTGGCGCCGGACTGGCTGACGATGATCGTGCCGAGCGTGCTGACCGTGCTCGCAGGCTTGCGAACCTTCTGGTGGCTGCGCCAGCGTCGCCTCGTGCGCAGCGATGCCGACATCCTGCGCAACCTGCGCGCCACCAACTGGCTGACTCTGCCGATCGGCGCCGGCTTCACCGCCTGGTCCTTCGCGCTCTACCCCTACGGCGATCCCTTTGCCAAGAGCCAAGTCGCCTTCTACATGGCGGTCACGGTGATCGGCTGCATCTTCTCGCTGATGCATCTTCGCTCGGCGGCGTTGATCGTGACGCTGATCGTCGACGTGCCCTATGTGCTGTTCTTCTTCGCCACGGGCGAACCGACGCTGAAGGCGATCGCCGTCAACAACCTCCTGGTTTCCGGCGCGATGGTGACGGTGTTGTTCATCTACTACCGCGACTTCGCAGATCTCGTCGCCAGCCGCAAGTCGCTGCTCGCCCAGCAGGCGGCGACGCAGGCGCTCTCGGACGAGAACTTCCGCCTCGCCAATCTCGATTCCCTCACCGAACTACCGAACCGCCGCCGCTTCTTCGCCGAGCTGTCAAACGCCTTCGCCGACGCCGAGCGCAGAGGCGTTCGCGTCGCGGTCGGCATCATCGATCTCGACGGCTTCAAGCCGATCAACGACAATTACGGCCATTCCGTCGGCGACCGCGTCCTGATCGAGGCGGGCCGGCGCATCCGCGAAGTCTGCGAAGGCTTTGGCCCGCAACGGGTGGAGCTTGCCCGGCTCGGCGGCGACGAGTTCGGCCTCGTCGTGTGCGGCGATCCCGACGGTGCGGATCTGATGCGCCTCGGCGAGCGCATCGGCAGCCAGGTCAGGTTGCCTTACCAGCTCGACACCGCCCATACCGGGCTGTCCTGCTCGATCGGCTTCGCGTTGTTCCCGGACTCCGCGACGACATGGGAAGCGCTGTACGAGTGTGCCGACTATTCGCTCTATCACGCCAAGCGCCATCTGCGCGGCCGTACCGTGATCTTCTCGAGCGAGCTCGAGGCCGAGATCCGCAGTCGCGGCGTCATCGAGAACTTGCTCCGCACCGCCGATTTCAGCACCGAGATGGATCTCGTGTTCCAGCCGATCGTCGATGCCATGAGCGAGCACACCGCCGGTTTCGAGGTCCTGACGCGCTGGCGCAGCGCCCGTCTCGGCCTGGTTTCTCCGGCCGATTTCATTCCGGCCGCCGAACGCATCGGCCTGATCCGGCCACTGACGCAAGCGCTGCTGGTCCGCGCGCTCGCGACCGCCAGGACCTGGCCCGATCACATCCGGCTATCGTTCAATCTCTCCGCCCACGACGTCTGCGCGGCCGAAGGCATCCTGCCGCTGATCTCCATCATCGAGAAGAGCGGGCTGCCGCCGCACCGGATCGACTTCGAGATCACCGAGACGGCCGTCACCTTCGACTTCGTGCGCGCGCAGCAATCGATCGCGACGTTGAAGGCGATGGGTTGCGGCATTTCGCTCGATGATTTCGGCACCGGCTATTCGTCGCTGAGCCACGTGCACCGGCTGCCGCTCGACAAGATCAAGGTCGACCGCAGCTTCGTTTCCGACATCAACGAAAATCCCGTCAGCCACAAGATCATCAAATCGCTCACGGGCCTGTGCGACGACATGGAGATCGCCTGCGTCGTGGAGGGCGTCGAGACCCGCGCCCAGCTCGACAGCTTGCGCCGCCTGGGATGCGACTTCATCCAGGGCTATTACTTCGCCAGACCCATGCCGGGCGACGCGATCAGCGACTATCTCGCGAAGGAACGACTTCGCCTCGACGGCAGCGGAATGCCTGCGGCCAAGGTCGTCGCCTGAGGCGCGACTATCTCGCCAGGCTCGGCAGATCCAGCCCCTTGTCTCGGGCGCAGTCGATCGCGATCTCATAGCCGGCGTCGGCGTGGCGCATGACGCCGGTCGCAGGGTCGTTCCAGAGCACGCGCTCGATGCGCCTGGCGGCTTCCGGCGTGCCGTCGGCGACGATCACCATGCCGGCGTGCTGCGAATAGCCGATGCCGACGCCGCCGCCATGGTGCAGCGACACCCATGTCGCGCCGCTGGCGCAATTGAGCAGCGCGTTCAGCAGCGGCCAGTCGGACACAGCGTCCGAGCCGTCCTTCATCGCCTCGGTCTCGCGGTTGGGACTAGCGACCGAACCGCTGTCGAGATGATCACGGCCGATCACGATGGGCGCCTTCAATTCGCCGCGCGCCACCATCTCGTTGAAGGCGAGGCCGAGGCGGTGACGATCCCCGAGACCGACCCAGCAGATCCGTGCCGGCAGCCCCTGGAACTTGATCCGCGCCTTGGCCATGTCGAGCCAGTTGTGCAGATGCTTGTCATCGGGCATCAGCTCCTTGACCTTGGCATCGGTCTTGAAGATGTCCTCGGGATCGCCCGAGAGCGCAGCCCAGCGGAACGGTCCGACGCCGCGGCAGAACAGAGGACGGATGTAGGCGGGTACGAAGCCCGGGAAATCGAACGCGTTCTTGAGGCCCATGTCCTGCGCCATCTGGCGGATGTTGTTGCCGTAGTCGAGCGTCGGGATACCCTGGGCGTGGAAGTCCAGCATGGCCTGGACGTGGTCGACCATCGAGGTTTTTGACGCGCGCTCGACCGCCTTCGGATCGGAAGCGCGCTTCGCCTCCCACTCTGCGAGCGTCCAGCCCTTGGGCAAGTAGCCGTTGATCGGGTCGTGTGCACTGGTCTGGTCGGTGACGACGTCGGGCTTGACACCGCGGCGCACCAGCTCGGGGAAGATGTCCGCGGCATTGCCGAGCAGCCCGACCGAGACCGCCTTCTTCGTTTTCGCTGCCTCTGCAATGATCGCGAGCGCTTCGTCGAGAGTCGCGGCCTGGCGGTCGAGATAGCCGGTGCGTAAGCGCATCTCGATTCGACTCGGCTGGCATTCGACCGCGAGCAGCGAGGCGCCGGCCATGGTCGCGGCCAGCGGTTGCGCGCCACCCATGCCGCCGAGGCCGGCGGTGAGGATCCACTTGCCGGCGAGGCTGCCGCCATAATGGCGGCGGCCGACCTCGACAAACGTCTCGTAGGTGCCCTGCACGATGCCCTGGCTGCCAATGTAGATCCAGGAGCCTGCCGTCATCTGGCCGTACATCATCAGACCCTTGCGATCGAGCTCGTTGAAATGGTCGAGCGTCGCCCAATGCGGCACGATGTTGGAGTTCGCGATCAGCACGCGCGGCGCATCGGTGTGGGTCCGGAACACGCCGACCGGCTTGCCGGACTGGACCAGCAGCGTCTGATCGGCTTCGAGCTTGCGCAGGGCCGCCACGATCCGGTCGAAGCTTTCCCAGTCGCGCGCGGCGCGGCCGATGCCGCCATAGACGACGAGCTCGCTCGGGCGCTCCGCGACGTCAGGATCGAGATTGTTCATCAGCATGCGCAAGGGCGCTTCCGTCAACCAGCTCTTCGCGCTGATGTCGCTGCCGCGCGGCGCGCGGATGATGCGGTCGTTGTCCAGACGGCGGTTCATGCCAATACCTCTTCAGTCGAGTCTCGGAAACGGATCGGACGAAAGCGCTGTGAGTGCCGTCACGGGCAGCGCGTCCGCCTCGATCAGCGCGGTGGCCCTGGCGAGATCGTCGGCCATGTAACGGTCGGCGCCGAGCGCAGGAACCAGCTCGCGGAGGGCGGCAATCACGGCAGCGAGCGGCGCGCTGGTCGCGTGCGGCGCGCGCAATGTGATGCCTTGGGCTGCGACCAACAGTTCGATGCCGAGGATGGCGGCGAGATTGTCGGCCATGTCGGACAGTCGCCGCGCCGCGTGCGCGGCCATCGAGACGTGGTCTTCCTGGTTGGCGCTGGTCGGCGTCGAATCGATCGAGCAGGCGGCTGCGCGCTGCTTGTTCTCGGCATAGAGCGCGGCCGCCGTGACCTCCGCGATCATGAAGCCGGAATTGATGCCTGGATCGGGCGTGAGAAACGGCGGCAAACCGAAATTGAGTGCGGGATCGACCAGCGTCGCGATCCGCCGCTCGCTGATCGCGCCGATCTCGGACAGCGCCAACGCCAGCGCGTCGGCGGCAAAGGCGACAGGCTCCGCATGGAAATTGCCGCCGGAGACGATCTCACCGGTCTCGACCAGCACCAGCGGATTGTCGGTGACGGCGTTGGCCTCGACGATCAGCGTGCGCGCGGCCTGCGTGATCAGGTCGAGCGCGGCGCCCGCGACCTGCGGCTGGCAGCGCAGGCAATAGGGATCCTGCACACGCTCATCGCCATCGAGATGCGACAGGCGGATGTCGCTGCCGTCGAGCAGCGCCGTCAGCGTCGCCGCCGCAGCGATCTGCCCCGCATGGCCGCGCAACGCCTGGATCTCGGGACGGAACGGCGCCGTCGAGGCCATCGCCGCGTCCACCGACAGCGCGCCGGTGACGAGCGCTGCGCGCGCCAGGCGAAACGCGCGCAGCACGCCGGCGAGGGCATAGGCCGTCGAGAATTGCGTGCCGTTGATCAGCGCAAGGCCTTCCTTTGGCCCAAGCGTCAGCGGCGCGAGACCGGCGGCCTCGAGCGCCTCGGCGCCCGGAACGGTTTCGCCGTCAACGAACGCCTGCCCTTCACCAATCATCACCGCCGTCATATGCGCAAGCGGCGCGAGATCGCCGGAGGCACCCACGGAGCCCTGCTGCGGCACCAGCGGGTAGACGCCCCGCGCCAGCATGGCCTGCAACTGCTCGATCACCTGCCGGCGCACACCGGAGGCGCCGCGCCCGAGCGAGACGATCTTCAGCGCCATCATCAGCCGGACGATCGGCTCGGGCGTCGCCGGACCCACGCCGCAGCAATGCGAGACGATGAGGTTGCGCTGGAGCAGCGCGGTCTGGTCGGGCGGAATGCGCTTCGACGCCAGCTTGCCGAAGCCGGTGTTGATGCCATAGACGGGGGCGTCGGCCTGCGCGGCCCTCGCGACGATCTCCGCCGCCGTCTCGACGCGCGGCCAGAACGACGGATCGAGCACGACGGATTGTCCTTCGAGCACGCGCGCGAGATCCTCGAGGCAGACCGCCCCCGGCTTGACGATGATCGGCGCCCCCTGCTCCATCACTGGCCCCTCCAGACCCGGCGATGCAGCGGATTGAAGCCGATGCGGTAGACCAGCTCGGCCGGCCGCTCGATGTCCCAGATCGCGAGATCGCACCACTTTCCGGCCTCCAGCGTCCCGGTTTCGCCGAGCACGCCGAGCGCACGTGCACCCTCACGGGTGACGCCCGCGATGCATTCGACCACATTCATCCGGAACAGTGTCGCGCCCATATTCATCGTGAGTAGCAGCGAGGTCAGCGGCGAGCTGCCGGGATTGCAGTCGGTCGCAAGCGCCATGGCAACGCCATGCGTGCGGAATGCTTCGACCGGCGGCTTCTGCGTCTCCCGGATGAAATAGAATGCGCCGGGCAGCAGCACCGCCACCGTGCCCGCCTTCGCCATCGCGGCAGCGCCGGCTTCGTCGGTGTGCTCGAGATGATCGGCGGAGAGCGCCGAGAATTTTGCGGCAAGCGCAGCGCCGCCGAGATTCGACAATTGGTCGGCGTGGAGCTTGACCGGCAAGCCCACCGCCCGCGCCGCCTCAAACACCCGCGCGGTCTGCTCGGCCGAGAACGCGATGCCCTCCATGAAGGCATCGACGGCATCGGCGAGGCCGGCCTTTGCAACGGCCGGCAGCATCTTTGTGCATACGAGATCGATGTAGCGGTCCTTGTCGCCCTCGGCCTCGACCGGCAGGGCATGCGCGCCCAGAAAGGACGTGCGGATGGCGATTGGTCGCTCGCGGCCGAGGTTTCGCGCAGCAGAGAGCTGACGTATTTCGGTTTCGGTATCGAGGCCATAGCCGGACTTGATCTCGATCGTGGTGACGCCCTCCGCGATCAACGCATCGAGCCGCGGCAGCGCACTTGCGACGAGCTCCGCCTCGCTCGCCTTGCGCGTCGCGGCCACCGTCGACACGATGCCGCCGCCGGCGCGCGCAATCTCTTCATAGCTCGCGCCCTTCAGGCGCAGCTCGAATTCATGCGCGCGGTTGCCGCCATAGACCAGATGGGTGTGGCAGTCGACGAGGCCCGGCGTGATCCAGCGCCCTTCGCAATCGACCCGTTCGGCTGCATCGGCGTCCGCCGGAAAGTCGGCCCGCGAGCCGGCATAGACGATACGGCCCTCGCGCGCGGCGATCGCGCCGTGCTCGATCTCGCCGAGTTCGGGACGGTCGGCCCGCATCGTGGCGAGCCGGGCATTGTGCCAGATCCGGTCGAAGCGCTCTGCCATGCAACGGTCCCTTCGCGGATGTCCCTGCGCCCTAGGATGCTTGACTTATATGTCTAGACATATAATCGTGGGACGGTTCTGTCCAGCCGGCGTGTAATCATGACCCGACTGCATTTCGCCTCCGCGCTCCTGCCCTCGGGCTGGGCCAATGACGTGCAGGTGGTGATCGCCGCCGGCGCGATCGCGGAGGTGACGCCGAATGTCGCGCCCGTTGCCGGCGATGAACGCCACGCAATCGCGCTGCCGGGACTGGCGAGCCTGCACAGCCACGCCTTCCAGCGCGGCATGGCGGGTCTGGCGGAGCTACGCGGCGACAGTACCGACACCTTCTGGACCTGGCGCAAGACGATGTACCGTTTCGCGCTGGCGATGACCCCCGACGACGTCGCCGCAGTTGCGACGCTGCTCTATGTCGAGATGCTCGAACAAGGCTTCACCCGCGTCGGCGAATTCCACTATCTCCACCACGATTGCGACGGCTCGCCCTATGCGGACGTCGCCGAAATGGCTGCGCGCATTGCGCAGGCTGCCGAAGCTTCCGGCATCGCGCTGACGCTGCTGCCGAGTTTCTATGCGCATGGCTCATTTGGCGGCGCGCAGCCGCATGACGGACAGCGCCGTTTCATCTGCACGGTCGACCAGTTCGCCACGCTGATGGCGGCGTCACGCAAGGCCATCGCAACATTGCCGGGCGCCAATATCGGCATCGCGCCGCACAGCCTTCGCGCGGTCACGCCGGACGAGCTGAGAGCACTCGTTCCGCTCGCCGAGGGCGGGCCGGTGCATATCCATGCGGCGGAGCAGGTCAAGGAAGTCGAGGATTGCCTGGCCTGGTCGGGCCGCCGGCCGGTGCAATGGCTGCTGGAGCAGGCACCCGTCGACCGGCATTGGTGCATCATTCACGCGACCCATACGACGGACGAGGAGATCGCTGCGTTCGCGAGAACAGGCGCGGTGGCGGGCCTCTGCCCCATCACCGAGGCGAGCCTCGGCGACGGTATCTTCCCGGCGCCCGAATTTCTCGCTGCGGGGGGCTCCTTCGGAGTCGGCACCGATTCCAACGTGCTGGTCGGCGCGGCCGACGAGCTCCGTCAGCTCGAATACGGCCAACGGCTGAAGCATCGCCAGCGCAACGTGCTATCCAGTGGCGCAGGCCGTTCGACGGGACGCACGCTCTTCGACCATGCGCTCACGGGTGGAGCACGGGCGTTGGCGCAAGGGACGATCGGTCTCACGCCAGGCGCGCGCGCCGATATCGTCACGCTCGATATGTCGCACCCTTCGTTGTCGGGTCGCGCCGGCGACACGATCATCGACGGCTGGATCTTCGCCGCAGGCGGCGGCGCGATCGATTGCGTCTGGGCCGGCGGCGACAAGGTCGTGGAGGGCGGACGACACAGATTGCGCCAAGCCGCGCGCGAACGCTTCAATGCATCGGTGCGGAGACTCGTCGCATGAGCCTCGCGGCCGAAGCAACCGACAAGCCCACGCTCTACAAGCGCATCCGCGCCGACATCGAGAAGCGCATCCTGACAGGCGAATGGCCGCCCGGCCACCGCATTCCATTCGAGCACGAATTGGTGGCCCGCTACGGCTGCTCGCGCATGACCGTGAACAAGGCGCTGTCGGAGCTGGCGCAGGCCGACCTGATCGAACGGCGGCGGCGCGCGGGCTCCTTCGTGCGCCGGCCGCAGCATCAATCGGCGGTTCTCAAGATCGCCGACATTCGCGCCGAGATCACCGCCCTTGGGCGCGCTTACGGCTACGAGTTGATCGGCCGCAAGCTGCGTGTGGCCACGGCTGCCGACCGCGACCGTCTCGGCGTCAAGAAGGCGGGCAAGGTGATCGCGATCGCCTGCCGGCACAGTGCCGACAACGTGCCGTTCGCGGTCGAGGACAGGCTGATCGATCTGTCGTCGGTGCCGAATGCCGCGACTGCGGACTTCTCGCGCGAACCACCCGGCTCATGGCTGCTCCATCATGTCCCATGGACGGAAGCCGAGCACACGATCAGCGCGATCGTTGCGGACGATCGCACCGCGGCAGCACTCGGCATCGCCGTCGGCGCACCCTGCCTCGTGATCGACCGCTATACCTGGCGCAGCGCGCGCACCATCACGGCCGTGCGGCTGCTCTATCCCGGTGACTCTCACCGCCTTGTTGCCCGATTCAAGGGAGGCTGAGAGGATATGTCGGCACAAATCGTGCAACGCTTCGGGCAACGGCCCAGATGGGCCGGCAGTAATCAACAGGACGTCAATCCATCGATCGGCAAGAGGACGACAAACATGCGTAGTTCGAAAGTATTTGCGACAATCATTGCCCTCGCGGCCGCAACTCCCGCGCTCGCCGACGACGTCAAGGTCGGCGTCGGCATCTCCGGATGGACCGGCTTCGCGCCGCTGACGCTGGCGAAGGAGGCCGGCATCTTCAAGAAGAACGGCCTCGACGTCACCATCAAGAAGATTCCGCAGAAGGACCGCCATCTCGCGATCGCCTCCGGCGACATCCAGTGCGCGGCGACCACGGTCGAGACCTGGATCTCCTGGAATGCCAATGGCGTTGCGACCAAGCAGATCTTCCAGCTCGACAAGAGCTACGGCGCCGACGGCATGGCGGTGCGCAACGACGTCGCCGCGATCAAGGACCTGAAGGGCAAGACCATCGCGGCCTCCGCGCCCGGCACCTCGCCCTATTTCGCGCTGGCCTGGATGCTGAAGAAAAACGGGCTGACTGTGAAGGACGTCACGGTCGTGAACCTGGAGCCGGCTGCCGCCGCGCAGGCCTTCGTCTCCGGCCAGAACGACGCCGCGATGACCTACGAGCCTTACCTGTCGACGGTTCGCGCCGCGCCGGACAAGGGCAAGATCATCGCCACCACGCTCGACTACCCGATGGTCATGGACACTTTTGGCTGCACACCGAAGTTCCTGACGGAGAATCCCAAGGCCGCCAAGGCGCTCGCCGACAGCTATTTCGAGGCGCTCGAGATGATCGCCAAGGACCAGGCCAAGGCCTACGAGATCATGGGCGCCGACGTGAAGCAGACCGCCGAGCAGTTCGGGAACTCGGCAAAATATCTGCGCTGGCAGGACAAGGCCGCGAACCAGAAATTCTTCGCCGGCGACTTCCTGACCTTCAACAAGGAGGCCGCCGACCTCCTGCTCGAGATCGGCATCATCAAGGCCGCGCCGAAGGTCGAGGACCTCTTCGACGCGAGCTTCATCAAGTAAACGTCTTCAAGCCGCCGGTTCCGCTGAAGCGCGGGACCGGCACATGATCGACTTCTCGGATAGACAGTCTGATGCGTCCCCTGGACCCTGTTACATCGAGGCAGCGCGCGGCGTATGGCCTTGCGTTCTTCGCGCTGTTCGTCGCCCTCTGGTCCTGGGCGACGTTTGGCGGCCATGTGTCGAAAACCTTCCTCGCCAATCCCCTGACCATGGTGCAGGAGGGCGTTGAGCTGCTCACCAAGCACGGCTTCCTGTTCGACATCGGCATGACGATCTGGCGCGTCGTGGGCGGCTTTGGGCTCGCGGCAATCATTGCGGTGCCGCTCGGCGTGCTGATGGGCGCCTACAAGCCGGTCGAGGCATTCCTCGAGCCGTTCGTCTCCTTCGCGCGCTATCTGCCCGCCTCCGCCTTCATTCCGCTCCTGATCCTGTGGGCGGGCATCGGCGAGTTGCAGAAGCTGCTCGTCATCTTCATCGGCTCGGTGTTCCAGGTCATCCTGATGGTCGCAGTGACCGTCGGCGCCACGCGGCGCGACCTGGTCGAGGCGGCCTATACGCTGGGCGCCGGCGACCGGGGCATCATCCGCCGCGTGCTGCTGCCGTCCTCCGCCCCCGAGATCGCTGAAATCCTGCGGCTGGTGCTGGGCTGGGCCTGGACCTACGTCATCGTCGCCGAGTTGATCGGCTCGTCCTCCGGCATCGGCCACATGATCACCGACAGCCAGGCGCTGCTCAACACCGGCCAGATCATCTTCGGCATCATCGTGATCGGGTTGATCGGGCTGATCTCGGACTTCCTGTTCAAGGCGTTCAACGCGTGGCTGTTCCCGTGGAAGCTCGCATGACGATTCTCAAGATCGAGCAGGTCTCACGCACCTTCCCCGCACGCCATGGCAACGCGCCGACGAGAGCGCTGGAGCCGACTGACCTCACCATCGGCAACAACGACTTCGTCACCATCCTCGGTCCGTCCGGCTGCGGCAAGTCCACGCTGCTGCGCATCGTCGCCGGCCTCGATCGCCCGACCAGCGGGCGCGTCACGCTCGACGGGCGCGAGGTGACTGGCCCCGGCGCCGATCGCGGCATGGTGTTCCAGTCCTACACGCTGTTCCCCTGGCTGACCGTGCGCGAGAACATCGCCTTCGGCCTGCGTGAGCGCGGCGTGGCCCAGGACGAGCGCAACAAGATCGCCGACGCCTTCATCCGCCGGGTCGGATTGTCCGGCTTCGAGAACCACTGGCCGAAGCAACTCTCCGGCGGCATGCAGCAGCGCACGGCAATCGCGCGTGCGCTCGCAAACGACCCGAAGATCCTTTTGCTCGACGAGCCCTTCGGCGCGCTGGACAACCAGACCCGCGCCTTGATGCAGGAGATGCTGCTCGGGATCTGGGAACGCGACCAGAAGACAGTGCTGTTCGTGACCCACGACATCGAGGAGGCCATATTCCTCGGCAGCCGCGTCATCGTCATGAGCGCGCGCCCCGGCCGCATCAAGGCCGAGATCAATGTGGACCTGCCGCATCCACGCTCCTACAAGATCAAGACCACGCCGGAATTCGTCCAGCTCAAGGAGCGGCTGGTCGAGGAGATCCGCACCGAGGCGCTGAAAGTTGCCGAACATGCCTGACACCCAGCCCCGCGCGGACGGAAATCGCGTCCTCGCCGACCTCCATGCGCTCCGCGCCATGGGTGCCTACAAGACCGGCGTGCACAAGCCGACTTTCTCCGAGCCGCACAAGCTTTCGCTGGAGTGGCTCGTTCAGAAGCTGCCCGAGGCCAACCTCTCCGCGACGATCGACGGCATCGGCAACGTGCTCGGCACCAGCACGAAGCCCGGGCCGAAGCTGCTGGCGGGCTCGCATCTGGAGAGCCAGAACTACGCCGGCTGGCTCGATGGTCCGCTCGGCGTCGTCTACGCGCTCGAAGCCGCACGCGTGCTCAACACCGATCCCTCGTTCCAAGGCGCGGTCGAAGTCGCCGCCTGGTGCGACGAGGAGGGACATTTCGGCCATTTCCTCGGCTCGCGCTCCTATGTCGGACAGGTGACCGAGGCAGACATCGACGCCGCGCGCGACCGCACCAGCGGCCGCACCATGCGCGATGCGCTTGCCGACATGGGTCTCGCCGGACGCCCGCGCGTCAGCGTCGAGCCGGGCCGGCACGTTGGATATCTGGAGGCGCACATCGAGCAGGGCGACACGCTCGAAAGCGGCCGCCTCGCGATCGGCGTCGTGACCTCCATCGTCGGTATCTGGCAGTACCAGATCAATTTTGCCGGCGAGCAGAACCACGCCGGTACCACGCGCATGGCGGTACGCAAGGACGCCGGGCTGGCGCTGGCGAAATTCTGTGTGGCGATCGACGAACGCTTCCCGGCCGCCTGCGGTCCGCGCACGGTCTGGACCACCGGGCGCATCACGCTCGATCCGGGCGCACCGAGCATCATTCCGGGCGGCGCAGAGATGCTGTTCCAGATCCGCGACGACGATCCGGCCGTCATCGCGCGGCTGGAAGCGCTGCTGCACACGATGGCGGACGAGGTCAACGCGCAGGGTCCCTGCACCGTCACCGTGGAAAAGCTGCGCACCGGTGCGCCCGCAATGATGAATTCCGGCTTCCAGGATGCGATCGAGGCCGCGAGCAAGGCTCTGGCCGGGGGCCGATCCATCCGCATGCCGAGCGGCGCCGGCCACGATGCGCAGATGCTCGCGACCGTCATGCCCGCGGGCATGCTGTTCGTGCCGTCGATCGGGGGCATCAGCCATCACTGGACCGAGAACACCGCGGATGCCGATATCGTCACCGGCGCAGAGGTCTTCGTCGACGCCTGCCGCCGCATTCTCGGCGGCTAGAGCAACAGCCTGCTAGAACGACGTGCCCCCGCCGAACCTGAACTCCTGAACCATGTCGTATTTGCCCTTCGTGAGCGGCACGGCGTAGTCGAAGCGCAGCGGCCCGAACGGCGAAGCCCAGATCAGGCCGACGCCGACCGACGATCGCACCACACTGCCGTCGTCATATTGCAGTCCGCAGGTCGGACAGGCCTTGGTATTGACTTCGCCCGTGGCCGACCAGGAGGTCGGCCCCTGGTAACCCCAGAGCGATCCGGCATCGGCGTAGACCGCGCCCTTCAGCCCGACTTCCTTCGGCAGGAACCAGAACGGCATCTGCAGCTCCATCGAGGCGCCCCAATATTTGGTGCCGCCGAGCGCGTCGCCGCTCGAACCCAGGCTCCAATACGTAATGTCGCGCGGGCCGATGCCGTTGGAGGCGAAGCCGCGCACCAGGTTCGGGCCCATCTGGAAGTGATCCAGCATGCGCAGGTCCTGATCGCCGATCTTGCTGAGCAGGCCGCCCTGAAGGTGGATCACGCTGACGATCTCGGACACCAGCGGCGTGTAGTATTTGGTATCGAACGCCGTCTTCAGATAGGTGACGTCGCCGCCGACACCCGCGAAATCCTGCTTGAAATCGACCAGCAGGCCGTCGGTGGGGTTCTTGGTGTTGTCGAGGGTGTTGTAGCTCAGCGTGTAGCCGAGCGTCGAAGTCCAGGTCGCGCCGTTCGCGAGCTCCTTGCGGACCGGCAGGCTGGATTCGCCGTCGCCGTAGCAGCCATAGCCGTAGACGCCCGAGCTGGTTGAGTTGGTCGGGTCGACGCCGCCCAGCACGTTTTGGATGTAGGCGGGAGTGGGGTTGTAGGCCAGCGAGGAATTCGCCGCATTGTTGTTGCAGTTGTTGTAGGCGCTGGCGAGCGAGATGCTCTGCTGATACAGCGAATAGCGGAGCTGGAGCGTGAGGTCCTCGCGCAATGCCAGTCCGAGGCGCGGGGAGAAGCCCAGCGTGGTCACGCCGTAACTCGTATAGCTGTTCGACTTCTGCTCGCGCCAATAGGTGTCGAGGCCGAGCGCCAGCCGGTAGCCGAGCAGATAGGGCTCGACGAAGGACAGCGAGACGCCGCGGGAATATTGACCATAGCTGACCGAGGCCTTGCCGTAGAGGCCGCGACCGAGCAGGTTGCGCTCGGAGACAGAGACCTCGGCCAGCGCACCGTCGGTCGTGGAGTAGCCGCCCGAGATCGAGAAGTCGCCGGTCGATTTCTCTTCCATGTCGACGACCAGGATCACGCGGTCGCTGGAGGAGCCCGGCTCGGTGACGATCTTGACGCTCTTGAAATAGTCGAGGTTCTTCAGCCGCCGCTCGGCGCGGTCTACCAGCGCGCGGTTGTAGGCATCGCCCTCCGAGAGATCGAATTCGCGGCGAATCACGTAGTCGCGCGTGCGCGTGTTGCCGCGGAGGTTGATGCGTTCGATATAGGTCCGCGGGCCTTCGTCGACGTTGAACACGACGGAGACGGTGTGTGCCTCGAAATTGCGGTCCCCGGCGGGACGAACCACGGCAAAGGCATAGCCGCGGCGCGAGGCCTCGATCTGCATCTCTTCGGTCGACTTCTCGACCGATTCGACGTTGTAGAGCGAGTCGACGCCGACGCGCGAATAAGTGCGGAGCGAGCCCGCATCGAAATTGGGAATGCTGGAGCGGAAATCGACCGATCCAACCCGATATTGCTGGCCTTCCTCGATCTTGAATGTAACGAGAAAGCCCTTCTTCTCCGGATCGTATTCGGTGAGTGCGGCGACGACCTGGACGTCGGCGAAGCCGTTCTTGAGGTAGAAGCGGCGGATCAGGTCGCGATCCGCCTCGACGCGATCGGGATCGTAGATGTCGTTACTGCCGAGGAAACTGAGCAGGTTGCTCTCACGGGTCTTGATGACGTCGCGCAGGCGCGAAGCCGAGAAGGCGCTGTTGCCGATGAACTCGACGGACTTCACCGAAGTCTTGACGCCCTCCTCGACCGTGAAGATGAGGTCCACGCGGTTGCTCGGCTGCTCGATGATTTCAGGCGTGACCCGCACGTCGTAGCGTCCCGAGCGCCGATAGATCTCGGCGATCCGCAGCGTGTCCGACTGCACCAACGCCCGCGAGAAGGTCCCGCGCGGCCTGGACTGGATTTCGGCCGAGAGCTGCTCGTCCTTGATCTTCTTGTTGCCTTCGAAAGCGATGCGGCCGATCACGGCATTTTCCACGACCGACACCACGATGCGACCGCCGGCCCGATCGATCTTCACATCCTGAAACAGGCCGGTCGCGATCAACGCCTTGAGCCCGTCATCGATGGCTGCCTGATCGAGGCGCCCGCCGGCCGCCGACCGGAAGTACGAGCGGACCGTCTCGGCCTCGACGCGGCGGTTACCTTCGACCACGATCGTCTCCACGGTCTGCGCGGCCGCCGGCTGCGGCAACACGACGGGAATTGAACTCGCAATCGTTACACCACCCATCACCACCGCGATCAGAAAGGCCCGCAACACCGACATTCCACACCTCAAGAGCACCTCCCACTCTGAAACGAGACGCCTGTGGCTGCGGTGTGGCTTTGATGTTGCTGTACTGTTTCCGGTCGTTGAATTTGATTGGCCGATCAGCCGCAAGCGTACGGCCGCCATGACGACCCCGCGGGCTTTCAGGGGCGAATGAGCGGCATGCGGGTCGCCGCGCTCGCGGCCCGGCCGCGCTAGCGCGCAGCAACATCGCGCAACGCCTCAATTCTTTACAGCCTCTCAAGCCGGTGCGAGAGGCGGCGTCATCAGGAACCCGCATGAGGCATTCGCCGATGAACGCGCTCGTCATGACCGGAACGGTGCTGGTCGCCCTCCTCGCCTCTACCCTCACCTCGCATGCAGCAACCACCGGCAAGCGCGATCGACAGCAGACCGCCCAAACTGCCGTCTATGAATACGGTCCGCGCGGACCCAACCGCTCCTATCAGTCCGGTCCGCATACGCGCATCTATGTCAGCAAGCGATCTTGGCTGGATGGCGGGACCGAGGTGCTGCCCGGCGAGCGCAAGTTCACCGACTACGCCTTGCCGCCGGGCGCTTCGTTCGCGCGCGGCAACAACAACCGGCCGCTCGATCGCCAGCCCCTGAGCCCGGACTCGGATCTGGGCGGATTCGCGCAGAGGATTCCGATTTCGTGGTGATCCGCTCTCTCGCGTCCCGGACAAGCTGCAACGCGCAAGCGTTGCGGGGCTGAACCGGGACCGAGGGGCCTCGGTACGATGCCGCAACATGAGCCCCGGCCCTGCAGCGCACCGTCGAAGGAACGCTGCGCTGCGTCCGGGGTACGGAAGCGAGGTAAGACGCCGCGCTGCCTCCACCGTCATTGCGAGCGCAGCGAAGCAATCCAGAGTCTTTCCGCGGAAAGATTCTGGATTGCTTCGTCGCAAGGGCTCCTCGCAATGACGGAGCAAGGGGCAGCATCGCCATCCTTCAATGCACATTTCCGCCCGCAGGCACACGCCTTCGCGCTCTCGCGGCTTGTTTCACCCGAGCTTTGCTTCATCGCTCACCCTCTTGAGCCAAGAGAGCGCAGGGAAGGCCGGGTGCTGACAACGCACCCGCGGTCTGCTGCGCAAAATGCACACGCAGAAGAACCGCACAGCAGCATACAGGTGGTGCCGATCACTCGGCCTTCCCTGCGCGATGGTCGGACGGCTTATGCCGTGCTCTCCCGGGAGCCGAGTTCCTTCTGGCCTCCCTCGCCCCGGCGAAAGTCGCCGGCACCGCGCCGGTTGGCGCGACTGCCGCATTCGCAAGGGCTTGACCGTAGCAACGACGGCCAGGACCACAC
>NZ_LSIC01000207.1 GCF_001556045.1 Bradyrhizobium sp. CCH5-F6 | reverse complement strand
CTCGCCATCGCAACCTCCTTCGCTGAAGTGTTGCGACGAACGGTTGAATCCGCCCAGTACTCCGGGGGGCCGCGATCCATCGAGAGGCTGCGGCGTACTGGATTCCCCGCCTCCGCGGGGAATGACAGTGGCGCTGGAGCAGGCGCCTCAATCCACCAGGATCACCCTGATGTCGTTCACGTTCGTCAGCGTCGGGCCCGGCATGAGCAGGTCGCCTGTCGCCTCGAAGAACGAGGTCGCGTCGTTGTTGTCGAGATAGGTCTGCGGGGCGAGCCCCTGCGCCTTCATCTTCGCGAAGGTCGCGGCATCGATCAGCGCGCCGGCGGGGTCGGTCGGGTGGCCGGCGCCGCCGTCGGCGCCGTCGGTGTCTGCGGCGAGCGCAGAGATGCCGGCCGTGTCCTGCAACAGGCCGGCGAGCGCCAGCGCATATTCCTGGTTCGGTCCGCCGCGCCCTTGGCCGCGCACGGTCACCGTGAGCTCGCCGCCGGAGAGGATCGCAACGCGCTTGCCTTGCGCGCGCGCTTGCAGCGCGAGCCTCGCATGATCGGCGGCGACCTCGCGGGCCTCGCCCTCGAGGTCGGCGCCGAGATCGATGGTCTCGTAGCCGGAGGCGCGCGCGAGCTTCACCGCGGCGTCGAGCGACTGCCTGGGCCGCGCGATCAGCTCGAAATGCGCGCGCGCAAAGGCGGCATCGCCCGGCTTGCAGCTCTCGTTGGCGGGATCGTCCAGCGCGCGGCGCACCGCGTCGTCGATGGAGAGCTTGTACTTTGCCACGATCGCGCGCGCATCGGAAAGCGTCGTCGGATCCGGCACGGTGGGACCCGAGGCGATCGCGGAAGGATCGTCATGCGGCACGTCGGAGATCGCGAGCGTCACGATCTCGGCCGCGTTCCTGCCGGCGCGTGCCAGCCGCCCGCCCTTGATCCGCGAGAGGTGCTTGCGCACGACGTTCATCTCGCCGATCGGGGCGCCGGAGCGGAGCAGCGCCTTGTTGACCGCCTGCTTCTGCGCGAAGCTGATGCCGTCCACCGGCGCGATCCAGTTCGCCGAACCGCCGCCGGTGAGCAGCACCAGAAGCAGATCGTCCGGCCCGGCTTCGGCGGCGAGCGCGAGCGTGTCGGCGGCGCCCTTGAGGCCGGCCTCATCAGGCACGGGATGGCCGGCCTCGACCACGCGGATGCGGCGGGTCGGCATGCCATAGCCGTGGCGCGTGGTCGCGATGCCGACGAGGCGTTCCGGCGCCAGCCCCAGCGTGTCGAGATAGTGCCGCTCGGCCGCCGCGGCCATGGCGCCGGCGCCCTTTCCGGCGGCAAGGCAGATCACGCGTCCTTTGGGCGCGGAGCGCAAATGCGGTGCCAGCACGATATTGGGATGGGCGGCGGCGACGGCGGCATCAAAGAGCGCGCGGAGCAAGGGACGGCGGTCGGTCATGGACAATGGCCTTGAGCAGACTGAAGTGGCGGCGACGAGGTCGCCGGTCATCTGCCTACCGCATCGTGCGCCGAATCGTAAGCGGCCTCTGCCACCATTCGATGGTGCAGTCGCGCGATCGCGACCGCCGCAAATGCAAAAGCCCCCCGCGCGCTCGGCGCAGGGGGCCTCGTCGTGTGTTCCAGGCGCTACCCGCCGGCTTCCGCGTTGATCACGTCGCCGAACAGCTCCCACCGCTCGCCCTTGAAGCGTTGCAGCTGCAGTGAGCTGATCGGGGCGAAATCGGTCGCCGACGTGTTGATCTTGATGCCGGGCAGCAGGGCCTCGGTGCGGAAGTCCTTCAGGCTCGCGGCCTGTTTCATGACGTTCGCGCGCGTGAGGTCGTCACCGCAGTTCTTCAGCACCTGGACCAGCGTCTGCGCGACGCCGTAGCCGACGATCGTGCCGCCGTCGGTCTTGTCGCCTTCGGGGAAGTACTTCGTCATGAAGTCGAGGAACGCCTTCATGCCCGCGTCATTGGCCCATTGCGCGTCGGTGGTGTCCTTCAGATAGGCCGCCGAAATGATGCCTTGCGCGTTCTCGAAGCCCGCCGGCTTGATCACGCTTCCGACCGAGGCCGAGACGTTGTTGAGGAAGTGAATCGGCTTCCAGCCGATCTCGGCATTCTTCTTGATCGCCTGCGCCGCGAATTTCGGCGTGGTGATGTTGATGAAGACGTCGGCGCCGGTCGCCTTCAGCTTGACAATGTGATTGTCGATGGTCGGCTCGGACGTCTCGTAGCTTTCCTCCAGTACGATCATGCTCGCGGCCTTGGCGCCGAGGCCGTCCTTCAGGCCCTTCAGGTAGTCCTTGCCGTAATCGTCGTTCTGGTAGAGCACGCCGATCTTGGCGTTCGGCAGCTCCTTCAGGATGTATTTGGCGTAGATCTGCGTTTCGCTCTGGTAGTTGGGCTGCCAGCCCATGGTCCAGGGGAAATTCTGCGGATCGTTCCACTTGGTGGCGCCGGTGGCGACGAACAGCTGCGGCACCTTCTTCGAGTTCATGTATTTCTGGATCGCCGAGTTCGGCGGCGTGCCCAGCGAGTTGAAGACGAGCAGCACTTCGTCGCTCTCGACCAGCTTGCGCGCCTGCTCCACCGTCTTCGGCGGCGAATAGGCGTCGTCATAGCTGATGAAGTTGATCTTGCGGCCGTTGATGCCGCCCTCGTCGTTGACCTTCTTGAAATAGGCGGCCTCGGTGCGCCCGATGATGCCGTAGGCGGAGGCCGGTCCGCTGTAGGGCATGATGTTGCCGATCTTGATCTCGGTGTCGGTCGCGCCGGTATCGTATTTCTTCTGGGCCGATGCAGTTGAGCTCGAAGCCGCGATGAGCGCGAGCGCCAATGACGCGGCCGCAAGCTTGCCGGTGACAGCAGGCATTCCAATCTCCCTGTTTTTCTTGGTGTTGCGTCCCTCTTCTTGTCTCGACTTTTTTTGGCGACGCGTCCGCAATTCAATACGATTTGCGCGACAGCTTCAAGGAAAAGCCCCTGCGGCAAAGCCGCAGGGGCTGCGTCTTTAGTCGATTGGGATGATATCCTCAGCGGATGGTTAAGGTTAGCCGCCGACGTCGCCGCTCAAGACCTCGCCAAATCGCTCCCAATGCTCGCCTTTGAAGCGGATCAGTTGCAACTGCGAGAGCGGCGCGAAATCGGTGGCCGAGGTGTTGACCTTGATGCCCGGCAACAGCCCCGCTGGCTCGAAATTCTTGATGTTGGCGGCCTGTTTCATGATGTTCTCGCGGGTCAGGTTGTCGCCGCAGGCCTTGAGCACGTGCACCAGGCCCTGGCTCACGATGTAGCCATACATCACCGAGGCATCGGCGCGGTTCGCTTCCGGATAGTACTTATCCAGGAATTCGTTCCAGGCGATCATTGCCGGATCGCTCTTCCACTGCGCGTCGGTCGGGTCCTTGAAATATTGCGACGAGATGATGTCCTGCGCGTTCTCGAAGCCGGCCGGCTTGATCACGCTGCCGATCGAGCCCGAGACGTTGTTGAGGAAATGCAGCGGTTTCCAGCCGAGCTCGGCGTTCTTCTTGATCGCCTGCGCCGCGAATTTCGGCGTGGTGATGTTCATGAAGACGTCGGCGCCCGTGGCCTTCAGTCTCACGATGTGGGAGTCGATGGTCGGTTCGGAAACCTCATAGCTGTCCTCGATCACGATCATCGAGGCCGCCTTGGCGCCGAGCCCGTCCTTGAAGCCCTTCAGGTAGTCCTTGCCGTAGTCGTCGTTCTGGTAGAGCACCGCGATCTTGGCGTCCGGCTTGTTCTTCAGGATGTACTTCGCGTAGATGACGGTCTCGCTCTGGTAGTTCGGCTGCCAGCCCATCGTCCACGGGAAGTTCTGCGGATCGTTCCACTTGGTGGCGCCGGTGGCGACGAACAGCTGCGGCACCTTCTTCGAGTTCATGTACTTCTGGATCGCCGTGTTCGGCGGCGTGCCGAGCGAGTTGAAGATCAGCAGCACCTCGTCGCTCTCCACGAGCTTGCGCGCCTGCTCGACGGTCTTCGGCGGCGAGTAGGCGTCGTCATACGAGACGAAGTTGATCTTGCGGCCGTTGATGCCGCCTTCGGCGTTGATCTTGCGGAAGTAGGCTTCCTCGGTCTTGCCGATCACGCCGTAGGCGGAGGCGGGTCCGCTGTAGGGCATGATGTTGCCGATCTTGATTTCGGTGTCGGACGCGCCGGTGTCGTATTTCTTCTGCGCGGACGCTGTCGTGGAAAGGGCGGCAGCCAGCACGAGGGCAGCCGAGAAGGCCCCCAATCGCACATGCATTGCAGGCATCTTGATCTCCCTGGGAAGGTTTGAATGTGTCGATTGTTCTTGTTGGGGGCGATCGTTGTTCGTCGCTCCATCGCGCATTCAATACCTATCCACGGCCGTCAGCAAGGAGAACCCCCTGCATAAGCGTCGCAGGACCGGCGATCTTTCGAAGATGATGCTTAAAATATTCCGGCGCGTGAGATTTGGCGGTCGCAGGTTCGGTGCCGCCTGTAGTTGCCTGGTGAGGAAGCGGCTATCTTGAATTGCGCGACCGCGCCGCTTCAGTGGCCGAGTTCGCTCGAGATGATATCCCCGAACAGCTCCCATTTCCGGCCCTTGAACCGCATCATCTGGAGCTGCTCGATCGGGGCGAAATCGTCCGGCGCGGTATTGATCCTGATGCCGGGCAGCAGCGTATCGGGTTCGAAGTCCTTCAGGCTCGCGGCCTGCTTCATGACGTTCTCGCGGGTGAGATCGTCGCCGCACATCTGCAGCACCTTCACCATGGTCTGCGCGGCGGCATAGCCGAACACGACACCGGCATCGAGCTTGTTGGCCTTGGGGTCATACTGGGCCAGGAAGTTGTAGAACTTCTTCATCCCGTCATCGGCATTCCATTGCGGATCGGAGCCGTCCTTGGCGTAGCTCGCCGACAGGACGTCTTGCGAGATCTCGAATCCCGCCGGTTCGATCACGCCGCCCACCGAGGTCGAGACGTTGGAGATGATGTGGACCGGATGCCAGTTGATCTCCGCCGCCTTCTTGATCGCCTGCGCCGTGAATTTCGGCGTGGTGATGCTGATGAAGACGTCGGCGCCGGAGGCCTTCAGCTTCACGACGCGGTCGTCGATCGCCGGCTCGGAGGTCTCATAGGCTTCTTCCCGCACGATCATCGAGGTCTTGGACCCCAGGCCCTCCTTCAGTCCCTTCAGATAGTCCTTGCCGAAATCATCGTTCTGGTAGAGCACGCCGATCTTTCCGTCCGGCTTCTCCTTCAGGACGTACTTGGCGTAGATGCGCGCCTCGCTGACGTAGCTCGGCTGCCAGCCCATGGTCCAGGGATACTGCTTGGGGTCGTTCCATTTCGAGGCACCGCTCGCCACGAACAATTGCGGCACCTTCTTGTCATTCATGTACTTCCGGATCGCGCTGTTGGTGGAGGTGCCGAGCGAGCCGAATATCAGGAGCACCCCATCGCCTTCGACCAGCTTGCGCGCCTGCTCGACCGTCTTGGGTGGCGAATAGGCGTCGTCATAGGAGATGAACTTGATCTTGCGGCCGTTGATGCCGCCCTCGGCATTGACCTTGTTGAAGTAGGCTTCCTCCGTCTTGCCAATGGCGGCATAGGCGGAGGCCGGTCCGCTATAGGGCATGATGTTACCGATCTTGATCTCGGTATCCGACACGCCGCTGTCGTATTTCTTCTGGGCCAGAACTTCGCTGCTTGATGCAGTGCACAAGGCGAGCGCGGCCCAGAGGGACGCGACCTGGAAGCGAACGGCGGCCATTGTTCTCCTACCCCGGAATGGATCGGTCGCATTGAACAAGATTGACGCCCGTCGTCAACAAAAAGCCCCCGCGGTTGTCCGCGGGGGCTCTTTGCCCGACCTATTGCGTCAGCGCATCATTCGGAGGCGACGTCGCCGCTGATGATCTCGCCGAACAGTTCCCACTTCTCGCCCTTGAAACGCATCATCTGAAGCTGCGAAATCGGCGCGAAGTCGGTGGCGCTGGTGTTGATCTTGACGCCGGGCAGGAGCGTATCCGGCGCAAAGTCCTTCAGGCTCGCCGCCTGCTTCATGAGATTGGCGCGGGTCAGATCGTCACCGCACATCTCCAGCACCTTGGCGAGCGTCGAGGCGGCGCCATAGCCGTAAACCATGCTGGTGTCGGACTTGTCGGCGCCGGGCATGTACTTGTCGACGAACTCGTTCCACCTCTTCATCCCGGGATCGTTGGCCCACTGCGGATCCGTCGAATCCTTGGCATAGGCGGCCGACAGCACGCCCTGCGCGTTTTCGAAGCCGGCCGGCTTCATCACGCTGCCGACCGAGATCGACACGTTGGTGAGGATCTGGAGCGGCTTCCAGTTGAGCTCGGCGGTCTTCTTGATGGTCTGGGCCGCGAACTTCGGCGTGGTGTAGATCAAGAGCACGTCGGGATTGGCCGCCTTGATCTTGACGATGTGGCCGTCGATCGACGGCTCGGAGATCTCGTAGCTCTCTTCCATGATGATCATGGATGCGGCCTTGGCGCCGAGGCCGTCCTTGGTGCCCTTGAGATAGTCTTTGCCGAAATCGTCGTTCTGGTAGAGGATCGCGACCTTCGCGTCCGGCTTCTCTTTCATCAGCCATTTCGCGTAGATCTGCGCTTCGCTCTGGTAGGAGGGCTGCCAGCCGATGGTCCAGGGAAAGTTTTTCGGATCGTTCCACTTGGTCGCGCCTGTCGCGACGAAGAGCTGCGGGATCTTCTTGGCGTTGAGATACTTCTGGATCGCCGTGTTCGACGGCGTGCCCAGCGGATTGAACACGGCCAGCACCTCGTCGCTTTCGACCAGCTTGCGGACCTGCTCGACGGCCTTCGGCGGCGAATAGCCGTCGTCATAGGTCACGAAGTTGATCTTGCGGCCGTTGATGCCGCCCTTGTCGTTGATCATCCTGAAATAGGCCTCTTCGGTCTTGCCGATGATGCCATAGGCCGACGCCGGACCGCTGTACGGCATGATGTTGCCGATCTTGATCTCGGTATCGGACGCGCCGGTGTCGTATTTCTTTTGGGCGAGTGCAGCGCCGGAGGTGAGCGTAACGGCCGCCGTTGCCGTGACCAGCGCGGCGGCTCGCAGTGTTCTTCCAAAAAGCAATTCGGTCTCCTTCTTCAATAGCGCGTTGATGAGAGTCTTCAGTTCTTTCTGAGCTTGCCGGCGAGTTGCTGACCCAGGATCGCGATCTGCCTTGCGCCATGCGGCACGAGGTAGATGACGAGGAACAGCAGCACGCCGAACACCGCGCCGGAGAGGCCCTTGGAGATGCTCTCCGCCATGTTCGGCACGAAGATGATGAAGGCCGCGCCGACGAAGGAGCCGGGCAGCCAGCCGACGCCGCCGACGACCATGCCGAGGAACAGCGAGATCGCGAGCGTGATGGTGTAGCTGTCGGGCGCGACGAACTGCACCGCGATGGCGCCGAGCGAGCCGGCAACGCCGGTGATGCCGGCGGACACCCCGAAGGCCAGGGTCTTGTAGAGCGCGACGTTGACACCCATCGAGGAGGCCGCGATCTCGTTGTCGCGGATCGCCATGAATGCGCGGCCGGAGCGGGAGCGCAGCAGGTTCACCGAGAAGATGTAGATCGCGATCGTTACGGCGAGCGTGAAGTAGTACAGCCACATGTCCTGCGACATCGGAAGGCCGAACGGCGCATCCGGCTTGGTGACGACGAGGCCCTGCACGCCGCCGGTCCAGTGCTCGAGGAAGTTCAGCTTCAACAGCTGCGGCATGGCGGTGGCGAGCGCGAAGGTCGCGAGCGCGAGATAGACGCCCGACAGCCGCAGCGCCGGCTTGCCGAACAGATAACCGAATCCGAAGCAGATCGCGGCGGAGATCGGAATTGTCAGCGCGTAGTTGACGTTGGCGTGCTCCATCAGCACCGCCGACGTATAGGCGCCGACGGCGTAGAACGCGCTCTGGCCGAGCGAGAACTGACCGGAGCCGCCGGTCAGGATGTTCAGCGCCAGCACGGCGAGCCCGTAGATCAGGAGCATCGTCATCTGGAAGATGATGAAGTTCTTGACGAACATCGGCACGATCAGCAGCGCCGCCAGCACCACCAGCGAGGTGCCGGTGCCCAGCGTCATGGCCCGCTTCGGAACCGCCTCGACCGCCTCGTGGCCTTCGGCAACGACTTCTTCTGCAGCGCTCATGATCAAACTCGCTTGACGATGTGCCGGCCGAACAGGCCAGCGGGTTTGACGACCAGGACGGAGATGATCAGCGCGAGCGCGATCGGGAGCTTCAACTCGTTGCCGACGCCGGGAATATAGGTGCCGGCGAGGTTCTCGAAGACGCCCACCAGGAAGCCGCCGACGACGGCGCCGAACGGGCTGCTCAGTCCGCCGAGCACCGCGGCGGCGAAGCCGTAGATCAGGACGCCGCCCATCATGTTGGGCTCGAGGAACACGACCGGGGCGATCAGCATGCCGGCGATCGAGCCGATCGCGGTCGCCATGCCCCAGCCGAGCGCGATCATCCAGCTCGTGTTGATGCCGACGAGGCGGGCCGATTCAGGAACCGAGGCGGCCGCGCGCATCGCAAGGCCGATCCGGGTGTACTGGAAGAAGAAATAGAGGCCGAGCAAGAGCAGCACGGTGACGCCGATCATGCCGGCCTGGTGGGTCGAGATCAGCTGGCTGCCCAGGAAGGGCGAGGAGCCGAACGGGGTCGGGTACTGCTTGATGGTGAAGTCCCAGATCAGGCCGGCCGAGGAGTTGATGATCGCAAACAGCGCGATGAAGCCGGCGACGTTGGTCAGCACCGGCGCCTTGGCGAGCGGTTTGAACAGGATCCGCTCGATCGCGATGCCGGCGGCGAAGGAGAAGGCCAGCGTGACCAGGAAGGCCGCCCAATAGGACAAGCCCCACTGCATCAGCTGCCAGGAGATGAAGGTCGAGAACATCGCCATCTCGCCTTGCGCGAAATTGAGATGATCGATGGCCTGGTAGATCATGACCACGGCGAGCGCCATGCAGGCGTAGATCGCGCCCGTGGCGATGCCGGCCAGGACCTGGTTGGTGAACAGTTCCATTGTCCCGGCTCCCTCAGTAACCCAGATAGGATTTGCGGATTTCTTCGTTGTTCGCGATGTCCTTGGCTTTGCCCGACATCACGATGCGCCCGGTCTCGATCACGTAGGCCTGGTCGGCGAGCTCGAGCGCCAGCTGGGCGTTCTGTTCGACCACCAGAATCGACACCTTGTCCTCGCGGTTGATCTTGCCGAGGATGCCGAACAGGTCGCGCACCACCAGCGGCGCGAGGCCGAAGGACGGCTCGTCCAGCAGCATCAGCCGCGGCCGCAGCATCAGGGCCCGGGCGACCGCGAGCATCTGCTGCTCGCCGCCGGACAGCGTGCCGGCCACCTGGGTGTGCCGCTGCTTCAGCACCGGGAAGTGGGCGTACATGCGCTCGATGTCGGAGACGATGCCGGCGCTGTCCTTGCGGGTGATGGCGCCGAGCTGCAGGTTCTCCTCCACCGTCATGGTGGTGAAGGTGCCGCGGCCCTGCGGCACGTGGGCGATGCCGAACCGCACGATGCTTTCGGTCGAGCGGTTGTTCAGAGGCTTGCCTTCGAACTCGATCGCTCCGGTCGAGCGCACCATGTTGCAGATCGCGCGCAGTGTCGTGGTCTTGCCGGCGCCGTTGGCACCGAGCAGCGTCACCAGCGAGCCCTCGTTGAGCGAGAAGGACAGGCCATGGAGTGCCTGGACCTGGCCGTAATAGGCGCGCAGGTCCTTGACGTTGAGCAGTGTCGTCATTGGTCCTTGCTCCCGAGATACGCCTTGATGACGTCGGGGTCGGCCTGCACCTGGGCGGGCGTCCCCTCCGCAAGCTTCTTGCCGAAATTCAGCGCGACGACGTGGTCGGCGATCGACATCACGAGGCCCATGTGGTGCTCGACCAGGAGCACGGTCATGTGGCGCTCGTCGCGAATGCGACGGATGAGAGCTCCGAGCACGTAGACTTCCTCGTGGTTGAGGCCGCCGGCAGGCTCGTCGAGCAGCAGGATCTTCGGGTCGGCCGCCAGCGCCCGCGCCAGCTCGACCCGCTTCTGCGTACCGAAGGGCAGGCCGGAGACGATGGTGTGGGCGACGTCCTCGAGGTCGAGATAGGCGAGGATCTCGTGCACCTTCTTGTTGACGCTGGTCTCGCTGCGCCGGACCCAGGCCAATCTCAGGGAGTCGCTGATGATGTCGCTGGAGGTCTTCGAATGCGCGCCGACGCGAACGTTGTCCATCACCGAGAGGTTCGGAAACAGCGCCACGTTCTGGAAGGTGCGGCCGATGCCGATCTCGGCGATGCGGTGCGGCGGCCGCGACAGGATGCTCACGCCGTCCATCAGGATGTCGCCGGACGACGGCTGATACAGCCGCGAGAGGCAGTTGAAGAGCGTGGTCTTGCCGGCGCCGTTGGGGCCGATCAAGCCGAGGATCTGGCCCTGGAGCATGTCGAAGGACACGCCGTTGAGCGCGATGATTCCGCCGAACACGACGCTGACGTCGCGAACCGCGAGCAGGGGCGATGCCCCCTGCGCGAGCTGTGCCTGCGTCATCTCGTCTCGCTCACGTCGTTCGATGAGCGATGGGGCGATGCGAGCCGCTCCCGGCGATGACAAAAGCTATCTGAACCCCTCGGCCAAACGTGCAACTTTTCCTCCTGATTTCAGCTTTTTGCTGACGTCTTTTTTTGAATGCGGCATCAGACCCCCGAGTGCCGCTTCGATGTTCCTTACCATCGCAAGCAGACGCGGTCCAATGTCGTTGATCAAACGCTCTTCCGTGAAGCGGAATGCGGGCGCACCGCAATTGAACGCGTAGGGTCCGGTTCCGTCGTTGAGCTTGAGCGCGACGCCGGCGGCACCGATGTCGTCGTGCCAGTCGCCTACGGATATGGCAAAGCCGTATTTCGCCACGGTCTCTCCGGAACGCTCCAATCCGTCGCGCATCTTCGGCCAGCGGCTGCCGTAATGCTCGCGCAGCAGCCGCGAGAGCTCTGCGCGATCATCGGCGTCGAGTGCCCAGAAATAGGCGCGACCCATCGCACTGGTTGCAATCGGCACGCGGGAGCCGACGTCGAGTTGAACGCCGACGGTCTCGCTGCCGCGGCTCTGTCCGAAATAGATCATGCTGTGACGGTCGCGGCCGCCGACCGCGACGGCCCCGCCGGTCGCGCGCATCACCTCTTCGCGGAACGGCTCGGACAAATGCCGAACGCCGAGATTGGCAAGCGCGGCATAACCAAGCGACATCGCCGCGGGCGTGAGCTGGTATTTCTCGAAGCGGGGAACCGGCGCCAGATAACCGAGCTTGGTCAACGTGTAGGTCAGCCGCGACACGGTCGGCTTGGGCAGATTTGTCCGCGCCGCGATTTCCTGATTGCCGAGAAGGCCGTCATTGGGGTGGAATGCGCGCAATACGTCCAGTCCGCGGGAAAGCGCGACGACGAAATTCCGGTCGGTCGCAGTCTTCTTTCCTGTACGCTTCATCCCTGATCTGCTTCTTGCGCGGAGTCGTTGACAACGTCCGTGCTTCAAAATAACCCTGCCGTCAAGATGCGGAATTAAATTCCGCACTGCGAAATCGAACAAAAGCAAATCCCCACCAAGGAGGGACACCGTGAGCGAAGTGGTCAAGCTTGAGCGTCATGATGAGGTCGGCATCGTTACGGTCGACAGTCCTCCGGTCAATGCGCTGAGTGCCGCAGTGCGGGGCGGCATTTTGGAATGCATCAAGGCGGCGATTGCGGATCCCGCGATCAAGGGCATCGTTCTGACCTGCGCCGGCCGCACCTTCATCGCCGGTGCAGACATCACTGAATTCGGCAAGCCGCCGAAGCCGCCGGCCCTCAACGACGTGTTGTCCGAGATCGAGAATTCGCCGAAGCCGGTCGTTGCCGCAATCCATGGCACCGCGCTCGGCGGCGGCCTCGAGGTCGCGCTCGCCTGTCACTACCGCGTCGCGGTAAAAGAAGCCAAGCTCGGCCTGCCCGAGGTGAAGCTGGGCCTGTTGCCGGGCGCCGGCGGCACCCAGCGCCTGCCCCGTGCGGTCGGGCCTGAGCTCGCGGTCAAGATGATCGTCGGCGGTGACCCCATCGGCGCCGCGGAAGCGCTGAAGAACGGCCTGATCGAGGAGATCGTCGAAGGCCCGGCCTCGGGCGGCGAAGCCTTCGTGCGCAAGCTGCTGGCCGAGAAGCGTCCGCTGCGGCGCCTGCGCGACGACGATTCCAAGCTCGCGGCGGCCAAGGCCGACCGCTCGATCTTCACCAATGCCGTCGCCGCAATGACGAAGAAGTCGCGCGGCCTGGAGGCGCCGTTGGCGGCAGCCGACGCCGTCGGCTATGCCATCGACCTTCCGTTCGACGAAGGGCTGAAGAAGGAGCGCGAAGGCTTCCTGAAGCTCGTCGCCAGCGACCAGTCCAAGGCGCAACGCTATGCGTTCTTCGCCGAGCGTGAAGCCGCCAAGATCGCGGGCGTCCCCGAAGGCACCAAGTCGCGCCCCGTTAACCGTGTCGCCATTCTCGGCGCCGGCACCATGGGCGGCGGCATCGCGATGTCGTTTGCCAACGCCGGCATTCCCGTCACCCTGATCGAGACCGCCGAGGAGCAGCTCAAGCGCGGCATGGGCGTCATGCAGAAGAACTGGGAAGCCACCGCGGCCCGCGGCGGCATCCCGGCCGATGCGCCGGCCAAGCGCATGGCGCTGATCGACGGCAAGGTCGGCATCGAGAATGTCGGTGATGCCGATCTCGTCATCGAGGCCGTGTTCGAGACCATGGCGGTGAAGAAGGAGGTGTTCGGCAAGCTCGACCAGTACGCCAAGCCCGGCGCCGTGCTCGCCTCCAACACCTCCTACCTCAACATCGACGAGATAGCGAAGTCGACCAAGCGTCCGCAAGACGTGCTCGGCATGCACTTCTTCTCGCCGGCCAACGTCATGAAGCTGTGCGAGATCGTGCGCGCCGACAAGACCGCGCCGGACGCGCTGGTGACCGCCGTGACCATTGCCCGCAAGATCGCAAAGGTGCCGGCCGTGGTCGGCGTCTGCGATGGTTTCGTCGGCAACCGCATGCTCGCCCAGCGCGGCAAGCAGTCCGAGAAGCTGCTGTTCGAAGGCGCGCTGCCGCAGCAGGTCGACGCCGTCGTCACCAAGTTCGGCATGCCGATGGGGCCGTTCGCGATGGGCGACCTCGCCGGCCTCGACATCGGCTGGCGCTCGCGGAAGGACCGCGGCATCAAGTCCGAGATCGCGGACGCGCTGTGCGAAGCCGGCCGCTTCGGCCAGAAGACCGGCAAAGGCTACTACAAGTATGAAGCCGGCTCTCGCGCCCCGCTGCCCGATCCCGAGGTCGAGAAGCTGATCGACGAGACGCTGCTGCGTCTCGGCCGCAAGAAGCGCGTCGTCAGCGACGAGGAGATCCTCGAGCGCATGATGTATCCGATGATCAACGAGGGCGCGAAGATCCTCGAAGAAGGCATCGCGGCCCGTCCCTCAGACATCGACGTGGTCTGGCTCTATGGCTATGGCTGGCCGATCTATCGCGGTGGCCCGATGTTCTGGGCCGACAGCGTCGGCCTCAAGCACATCGCCGATCGCCTTTCCTTCTACGCCAAGGAGACCAACGATCCGAGCCTTGAGCCTGCCCCGCTGCTGAAGAAGCTTGCGGCCGAAGGCAAGACGTTCGCCTCGCTCGCGGCGGCGTCGAAGGCGGCGTGAGGGAGCTTGTGCTCCAACTCTCAGTCATTCCGGGGCGCCCGTAGGGCGAACCCGGAATCCCGAGATTCCGGGTTCGATGCTTCGCATCGCCCCGGAATGACGGTCTGTGGTTCAAGGAAGCAATGACCCATCCCGGCGAACAGTTCTATCCCGAGGGCGTGCGGTGGGACGACACCATCGACCAGGGCTCGCTGCCCGACCTGCTGTCGAAGGCCGCCGCTGAGTACGGTCCGCGCACGGCGCTGGAATTCAGGGATCGTCCGATCAGCTACGCCGAGCTCGCCGCGATGGCCGAGCGCGCGGCCGCGGCGTTTCTTCGCGAGGGCATCGGCAAGAACTCTTCCGTCGCGCTGTTCCTCGGCAATACGCCGGACCATCCCGTCAATTTCTTCGGCGCGCTCAAGGCCGGCGCACGCGTCGCGCATCTCTCGCCGCTCGACGGCGAGATTGCACTGACCCACAAGGTCTCGGACTCCGGCTCGCGCCTGCTCGTCACCTCGAATCTCCAGGCGCTGTTGCCGACCGCGCTGAAATTCCTGGAGAAAGGGCTGATCGACCGCCTCGTCGTTTGCGAGGACGATCATTGGGGCAAGGTCGGCACGGCGCAGGCGGCGATCCCCGATGATCCCCGCATCGTCACCTTCAAGGCCTTCGTCGAGGGCGCGAATGCGCCGTCAGAGTGGCCGAACGTGACGGCCGACGACGTCGCGTTGTTGCAATATACCGGCGGCACCACCGGCCTGCCCAAGGGCGCCATGCTGACACACGGCAATCTGACTTCCGCGGTGTCGATTTACGACGTCTGGGGCAAGCCGTCGCGCGCCGCGCGCGGCGACGTCATCGAGCGCGTGATCTGCGTGCTGCCGCTGTTCCACATCTATGCGCTCACCGTGGTGCTCTTGTCCTCGCTCAGCCGCGGCAATCTCATCTCGCTGCACCAGCGCTTCGACGTCGAAGCGGTGATGCGCGACATCGAGGTCAAGCGCGCGACGTATTTCCCGGGCGTGCCGACGATGTGGATCGCGATCGCGGCGCTGCCCGATCTCGACAAGCGCGACTTCTCCTCGCTCGCCACCATCGGCTCCGGCGGCGCGCCGCTGCCGGTGGAGATCGCGAACTTCTTCGAGCGCAAGGTGGGCAAGAAGCTGCGCAGCGGCTGGGGCATGACCGAGACCTGCTCGCCCGGCACCGGGCACCCGCCCACGGGCCCGGACAAGCCCGGCTCGATCGGCCTGATGCTGCCCGGTATCGAGCTCGACGTCGTCGCGCTCGACGATTCCCGGCGCGTGCTGCCGCCGGGCGAAGTCGGCGAGATCCGCATCAAGGGTCCGAACGTCACCAACGGTTACTGGAATAGGCCGGAAGGATCCGCGGATGCCTTCGTCGACGGCCGCTTCCTCACCGGCGACATCGGCTATGTCGATACCGACGGCTATTTCTTCCTGGTCGATCGCAAGAAGGACATGATCATCTCCGGCGGCTTCAACGTCTATCCGCAGATGATCGAGCAGGCGATCTACACGATATCAGGCGTGCACGAGGTGATCGTGCTCGGCATCCCCGACCAGTATCGCGGCGAGGCCGCAAAGGCCTTCATCAAGCTGAAACCCGGCGCAAAAGCGTTCTCGCTCGACGAGCTGCGCGCGCAGCTCAATGGCAAGCTCGGCAAGCACGAACTGCCGGCCGCGGTCGAGTTCGTCGACGATCTGCCGCGCACGCCGGTCGGAAAGCTGTCGCGCCACGAGTTGCGCCAGCAGCAGAAACCGTCACAATCCGCTCAACAACTGCCAGGAGGTCGCTCTTGACCGACGCCGTCATCGTTTCCACCGCCCGCACCCCGATCGGCAAGGCCTATCGCGGCGCGCTCAACGCCACCGAGGGCGCAACGCTGCTCGGCCACGCCATCGGCGAGGCCGTCGCACGCGCCAAGGTCGACCCGAAGGAGATCGAGGACGTCGTGATGGGCGCCGCGCTCCAGCAGGGCGCGACCGGGGGCAACATCGCGCGCAAGGCGCTGCTGCGCGCCGGCCTGCCCGTCACGGTCGCCGGCACCACCATCGACCGGCAATGCGCCTCCGGCCTGCAAGCCATCGCGCTCGCCGCGCGTTCGGTGCTCTTCGACGGCGTCGAGATCGCGGTCGGCGGTGGCGGCGAGTCGATTTCGCTGGTGCAGAACGACAAGATGAACGGCTTCCACGCGCAGGACCCCGCGCTGCTGAAGATCAAGGGCGAGGTCTACATGCCCATGATCGACACCGCGGAAGTCGTCGCCAAGCGCTACGGCATCTCGCGCGAACGCCAGGACGAATATTCGCTGGAGAGCCAGCGCCGCACCGCTGCCGCGCAGCAGGGCGGCAAGTTCAAGGACGAGATCGCCCCGATCACCACGCAAATGGCGATCACCGACAAAGCGACCGGCGCCGTCTCGATGAAGGAGGTCACGCTGTCGCAGGACGAAGGTCCGCGCCCGGAAACCACCGCTGAAGGCCTCGCCGGTCTCAAGCCCGTGCGTGGCGACGGCTTCACCGTCACCGCCGGCAATGCCAGCCAGCTCTCCGACGGCGCCAGCGCCTGCGTGATCATGAGCGACAAGGAGGCGGCCAAACGCGGCCTCAAGCCGCTCGGCATCTTCCGCGGCTTCGTCTCCGCCGGCTGCGAGCCGGACGAGATGGGCATCGGCCCGGTCTTCGCCGTGCCGCGCCTTTTGAAGCGCCACGGCCTCACCGTCGACGACATCGGCCTGTGGGAGCTCAACGAGGCCTTCGCGGTGCAGGTGCTGTATTGCCGCGACAAGCTCGGCATCGACCCCGAGAAGATCAACGTCGACGGCGGCGCGATCGCGGTCGGCCATCCCTACGGCATGTCGGGCGCGCGCCTCACCGGCCACGCCTTGATCGAAGGCCGCCGCCGCAAGGCCAAATACGCGGTCGTCACCATGTGCGTCGGCGGCGGCATGGGCGCCGCCGGGTTGTTCGAGGTGTTGCAGTAATTCACCGTCGTCCTGCGGACGACGAAACAAAGAAGCTCACAGGAGGATCCGATGGATCTCGCATTCACGAAGGAAGAGCAGGCGTTTCGCGAGGAAGTAAGGCAGTTCTTCCGCGACAACGTGCCGCCGGAGACGCGGCGCAAGATGGTCGAAGGCCGTCATCTCTCCAAGGACGAGATGGTGACGTGGTGGCGCATCCTCAACAAGAAGGGCTGGGGCGTCAGCCACTGGCCGAAGGAATATGGCGGCACGGGGTGGACCGCCGTGCAGCACTACATCTTCAACGAGGAGCTCCAGGCTCACCCGGCGCCGCAGCCGCTCGCCTTCGGCGTCAGCATGGTCGGCCCCGTGATCTACACTTTCGGCAACGAGGAGCAGAAGAAGAAATACCTGCCGCGCATCGCCAATGTCGACGATTGGTGGTGCCAGGGCTTCTCCGAGCCCGGCTCCGGCTCCGACCTCGCCTCGCTCAAGACCAGGGCCGAGCGCAAGGGCGACAAGTGGATCATCAACGGCCAGAAGACCTGGACCACGTTGGCCCAGCACGCCGACATGATCTTCTGCCTCTGCCGCACCGACAACAACGCCAAGAAGCAGATGGGCATCTCCTTCATCGTGTTCTCGATGAAGTCGAAGGGCGTCACCGTGCGCCCGATCCAGACCATCGATGGCGGCCATGAGGTCAACGAGGTGTTCTTCGACGACGTCGAGGTGCCCTACGAGAACCTGATCGGCGAGGAGAACAAGGGCTGGGACTACGCCAAGTTCCTGCTCGGCAACGAGCGCACCGGCATCGCCCGCGTCGGCGTCTCCAAGGAGCGCATCCGCCGCATCAAGGATCTCGCCGCCAAGGTCGAATCCGGCGGCAAGCCGATCCTGCAGGATCCCGCGTTCCGCGAGAAGCTGGCGGCCTGCGAGATCGAGCTGAAGGCGCTCGAGCTGACCCAGCTCCGTGTCGTCGCCGATGAAGGCAAGCACGGCAAGGGCAAGCCCAATCCGGCTTCGTCCGTGCTCAAGATCAAGGGCTCCGAGATCCAGCAGACCACCACCGAGCTGCTCATGGAAGTGATCGGCCCGTTCGCCGCGCCCTACGACGTGCACGGCGACGACGGCTCGAACGAAACCATGGACTGGACCGCCCAGATCGCGCCGAGCTACTTCAACAACCGCAAGGTCTCGATCTACGGCGGCTCCAACGAGATCCAGCGCAACATCATCGCCAAGGCGGTGCTGGGGCTGTGATCTGCTCCCTCTCCGCGGAGGCGGGGAGGCAATTTTCACCGTCATTCCGGGGCGCGACGAAGTCGCGAGCCCGGAATCCATCGGGCCGCATACGCTGAGGCGAAATGGATTCCGGGCCTGGCCCTTCGGGCCATCCCGGAATGACGAAGCCAAATAGTCCGGGTACGAGGAACCAAAGAAATGGATTTTGACCTGAACGAGGAGCAGCGGCTTCTCAAGGAAAGCATCGACGGCCTGCTGACCGATTCCTACGATTTCGATCAGCGCAAGAAGTACATGAAGGAGAAGGGCGGCTGGAGCAGGACGGTCTGGCTCAAGCTCGCCGAGCAGGGCCTATTGGGCCTGCCCTTCGCAGAGGCCGATGGCGGCTTCGGCGGCGGCGGCGTCGAGACCATGATCGTGATGGAGGCGCTCGGCAAGGCGCTGGTGCTCGAGCCTTATCTCGCAACGGTCGTGATCGGCGGCGGCTTCCTGCGCCATGCCGGCACCGAGGCGCAGAAGGCCGCGCACGTGCCAGGGATCATCGACGGCAGCAAGACGCTCGCCTTCGCCCAGCTCGAGAAGAACTCGCGCTACGATCTGTTCGACGTCGCCACGACGGCGAAGAAGAAGGGCGACGGCTGGGTGATCGACGGCGAGAAGTTCGTCGTGCTCAACGGCGAGAACGCCGACACGCTGGTCGTCACCGCGCGCACCAAGGGCGCACGCCGCGACAAGACCGGAATCGGCGTGTTCCTGGTCCCCGCCGACGCAAAGGGCGTCGGCAGGAAGGGCTATCCGACCCAGGACGGCCTGCACGCCGCCGACATCACCTTCACCGGCGTCGAAATCGGTCCCGACGCGGTGCTCGGCAATCCCGAGGACTCGCTGGCGCTGATCGAGCGCGTCGTCGACGAAGCCCGCATCGCGCTCTGCGCCGAGGCGGTCGGCCTGATGGACGAATCGCTCAAGACCACGGTCGAGTACATCAAGACGCGAAAGCAGTTCGGCGTCGCGATCGGCTCGTTCCAGTCGCTGCAGCACCGCGCCTCCGACATGTTCGTCGCGGCCGAGCAGGCGCGCTCGATGTCGATGTTCGCGACCATGGCTGGCGATTTCGAGGACGCCAGTGAGCGCAGCAACGCCATCGCCGCCGCCAAGGTGCAGATCGGCAAGTCGGCCAAGTTCGTCGGCCAGCAGTCGATCCAGCTGCACGGCGGCATCGGCATGACCATGGAGGCGAAGATCGGCCACTACTTCAAGCGCCTCACCATGATCGAGAACACCTTCGGCGACACCGAATACCACCAGCGCCGCGTCGCCGATGCCGGCGGGTTGATCTGATCTAGATCACACGAGGACTGTCATGCCCCGGCTTGACCGGGGCATCCAGTACTCCGCGGCGGCAGTTGGTCCAGGCAACTTCAGCCGCGGAGTACTGGATCGCCCGATCAAGTCGGGCGATGACACCGAACAAGCGGACGCAGCGGAGAGCAACCCCCATGAAAAACACCCCGTTCGATCTCACGGGCAAGGTCGCCGTGGTCACCGGCTCCAGCCGCGGCATCGGCCGTTCCTCCGCCGAGCTCCTGGCGAAGCTGGGCGCCAAGGTCGTTGTCTCCTCGCGCAAGGCCGACGCCTGCAAGGAGGTTGCCGACGGCATCAACGCATCCGGCGGCGATGCGACCGTCATCCCCTGCAACATCGCGCGCAAGGTCGAGGTCGAGGCCCTGATCGCGGGCGCGACGAAGCATTATGGCAAGATCGACATCCTCGTCTGCAACGCCGCCGTCAATCCTTACTATGGCCCGCTGCTCGACATCACCGACGAAGCCTTCGACAAGATCATGGGCAGCAACGTCAAGAGCAACATCTGGCTCTCCGCGCTCGCGATCCCGCAGATGGCCGAACGCGGCAACGGCTCCGTCGTCATCATCTCGTCGATCGGCGGCCTGCGCGGCTCCACCGTGATCGGCGCCTACGGCATCTCGAAAGCCGCCGACTTCGCGCTGTGCCGCTCGCTCGCCGGCGAATGGGGCCCGAAAGGCGTCCGCGTCAACTGCATCGCGCCCGGCCTCGTCAAGACCGACTTCGCCCGCGCCCTGTGGGAGGACGAAGCCAATCTGAAGCGCCGCACCGCCACCACGCCGCTCCGCCGCATCGGCGAGCCCGAGGAGATCGCCGGCGCCGTCGCCTACCTCGCCTCCGATGCCTCGAGCTTCATGACCGGCCAGACCATCGTCATCGACGGCGGCGTCACAACGGCGGCGGTGTAGTCGCTGCTGCTCGCGCGCCCAGCGCCCGTTCCATGGCGCGGACGACGATCAAGGCCGATCGTTCATCGAGATGCACGCCGTCGGCCCAGCGCAGCTCGCCCATCGGCGGCTCGACCCGCAGCCAGAGCGCGCGATCCGGGAAGGCTTCCTCGACGATCTCCCGCGTCGTTCGAACCAGGCGGGTGTCCTCGATCTCCGGTGCGAAGGGGACGTGCATGAGGAAGACGCGGCTTCCGCGCCGTTGCAGATCGTCGATGAGCCGTCGGATGCGGACCGCATTCGCGCGTGCCGGCGCGGTCGGATCGCCGTCGTTCATCTGCTCCCGCGCGCGGTCGAGATAGACCTTGTTGTCGAAGGTGTCAGGCGGTTGGCTGAGCAGGCGATCGTGCTCTGCGCGCGCCTGGACGGCATCGGGGGCGGCGTGATTCCAGGTTTCGTACGCCGCGACCGCCGTTCGCACCGGGCGCAGCAGCGTGTCCCCGCGCGCGCCGCCTGAGAACGTCTCGGTCAACGCGCGGTCGGCCTCGCGCGACAGAATGTTGGTCTCGATCAGGACGACCTTGGGCAGGCGTGCCTGCCCTGCGACGATCTCGAGCCCGGTCACCGGCGAGCCTCCGGCAAGCGCCAGGTTGCGGACGCGGGGCAGCGAGAAATACTCCTCCTTGAGACGCCACGTCACCGAGCTGCCGACCAGCACGATGTCGGGCGTGGGCTCCCGCACATAGCGGTTGAGGGTGACGAGGCTGCCGTCGCGGGTGGTGACGGCCGGCTGTTGCAGCGCCGAGCCGAAGCGCGCGGTGGCAAGACCGCAGGCGAGCAACAGCGTCGCCGCGACGCACGCACCCTTGATCATCCACGAAAGCGTTGATTCCTGCCGCATGTCAGAACTGGAAGTAGATGAACGCGCTGTCGGGCCCCGCTTCGAGATAAGCGAGCGCCGCCAGCGCACCATAGAGATAGGGCTCCCATTGCCGCAACCGCCCTTCGACGAACGCGCCGATGCCGATATGCTGGATGATCACCGGCAAGGCGTAGAGCAAGGCGAGATTGGTGAACAGTTTTGGCGGATTGGGGACGTCGGTCGCGATGAACATCCCCTTGAGGTAGCCGAGCGCGTGGTCGAAATTCGGCAGCTTGAAGAAGATCCAGAGCATCGTCACGCAGAAGAAGACGATGCCCATCCGGATCACCCGGACCGCAGCACTCCTGTCGCCGATGAGCTTCAGGAACGGCCGCTCGATGACGAGCAGCAGCCCGTGCGCCATGCCCCACAACGCGTAGCTCAGGCTCGCGCCATGCCAGAGCCCGCCCAGCGTCATCACGATCATCAGGTTGAGATAGGTGCGCCCCACGCCATGCCGGTTGCCGCCGAGGGGAATGTACAGGTAGGTCCTGAGCCAGGTCGACAGGGAGATGTGCCAGCGCGTCCAGAACTCCGAGAACGATGTCGAGATGTAGGGCAGGTTGAAATTCACGGGCAGGCGGTAGCCGAACAGCAGGCCGAGACCGAGCGCGATTGCCGAGTAGCCGAAGAAGTCGGCATAGATCTGGTAGCTGTAGAGGAACACGAGCAACCAGCGGTCCTGCGTGCGCAGCGCCTCGTAGAGCGGGAAGTCCATATGCGACGTCATCTCGTTGAGATTGTTCGCCACATACAGCTTGAAGAAATAGCCGACGAGAATCCATTTCGCGGCCTCGACGAAGGCGACGTCGCCGATCCGCTTGGGCACGATCTGCGGCATGAACTGGGCCGCGCGCGTGATCGGTCCGGACACCAGCTGCGGGAAGAAGATGATGTAGAGGAACACGTCGCGCAGGGGCACGCTGCGCTTCTCGCGCGTCAGATCGACCAGCAGGCTGATGTTGTGGAACACGAAGAACGAGATGCCGATCGGCAGCGGCAGCCGCAGCAGGAAATCGACCGGCGCGACGCCGGTCAGAGGGGCGGCGCCGGCGCCGACGAACAGGAACTTGTACTTGAAGAACGCCAGCAGGCCGAGATTGAAGACGATGCCGGCCGGCATCCAGACGGCGCGATTCTCGAACGCGAGCACCAGGCAGACATAAGTGCCGAGCACCGCGACGAGCAGCAACGGTAGCAACTCGGGCTGGCCGAAACCGTAGAAGAACACGCTCGCCAGCACCAGCAGCTGCACCTGGAAGCGCCGCAGCGGAGCCAAGTAATAGGCGCCAAACACCACCGCGACGAAGATGCCGAACTGATAGGAAGTGAATGTCATGCCGCCCCGTCTTGCCCGGCGAGGCGTTTAGCATTTTGGTCGGGATGGTCATAGCCTTGCGAGCCATGCAGGGATGCAACTTTTGGTTGCTGGCATGAGCGGCGTTGTTTACCCTCCCCTGGAGGGGGAGGGTCGCTGCGCATGTAATGCGCAGCGGGGTGGGGTGAAGCCGCAAAGATGGTGTCAACATCAATCCGACGCAACGCCGCGAAAAAGCTGAGGGCGAATACAACACCACATGAGCGGATCCTGTGGCGTGCCCTCAAGGAATTGCCGATCGAGGGCTCACACTTCCGCCGTCAAGCGCCGATCGGTCCATACATCGTCGACTTCTTCTGCCCCGCCAAGCGTCTCATCATCGAGCTCGACGGCGGCCACCACAATGAAGACGCCGTGGCCGCACGCGACCTCGACCGCCAACGCTGGCTCGAACACGAAGGTTACCGCGTCATCCGGTTTTGGAATTCGGAGATCACAGGAGATCTGACAGCAGTTCTCGAACGAATCTATGTCGAGCTCTACGGATCGCGCGAAGCCGAGACTACGCCGCTGAAGCATCGCCGAACTTAGCGAATCGGGCGCTCTTCTCTTACCCTCCCCTGGAGGGGGAGGGTCGGCTCACATTGAGCGTAGCGAAATGTGAGACGGGGTGTGGGGTGACGGTCTCTCCACATCCGACACCGCCCGTGTTGAGAGATCACCCCACCCCGCTCGCGCTTCGCGCGATCGACCACGGGCGAGCTACGCTCGTCCCGGACCCCTCCAGGGGAGGGTAGGAAGCGCGCCGCGGTCATCCAGTCTTGACCTTCCGCCTCCAATCCGCTCCCTTTGCCGCGACACAATCATCCCCCAGGGAAAATGCCAGGGTAAGCCGCCTGAACTTCCTCCGAATGAGTGGACACCTGTAGTAGGCTCGTTGAGCCTGGAGGTG
>NZ_LSIC01000206.1 GCF_001556045.1 Bradyrhizobium sp. CCH5-F6 | reverse complement strand
TTTCAGGCAAACGCCGCTAAATCATCCGGCTGAGACAGCTTGACTGTTCAGATAACGCGCCGAAATGGCGGGTGCCTTCGTTTGTGCCTCGCTCGGTATCGTGCCGACCGTGCGCCACGCTGACTACATCGGTTCCTGGCTGGAGGTGCTGCGCGAGGATAATCGCGCCGTCGTCCGTGCGGCGAGCGCGGCATCGAAGGCCGCCGATTTCCTGCTCGGCTTTCTGCCGCCCGCGATCGATTCCGTGGTTGGGGGCAGCGAGGAAGCTGCATGACGGATCCGCACGCTGTGCCCGTATCTGTCCTCAGTTGATGCTGCGCGTCAGAGAGTGAGAGGCGTGCCGGCTTGTCTGTGACGGGAAGGAGGTCGGGAGAGAGTCTTTCGGCCGCCCGTCATGGAGAATCCGACATGGCATGCGTCGTCCAGAAGATCAAACTCAGTCCCTCCCGCGATATTCCCTTCAACAAGCTGGTGCTGAGCCAGTCCAACGTCCGGCGCGTAGAGGCCGGCGTCTCGATCGAACAACTGGCAGAGAGCATCGCTCAGCGCACGCTGCTACAAAGCCTGAGCGTTCGTGCGGTCGTTGACGCCGACGGCCAGGAGACCGGTATGTTCGAGGTGCCCGCCGGCGGACGCCGTTACCGCGCGCTCGAACTGCTGGTCAAGCAGAAGCGTATGGCGAAGACGCAACCTGTCCCCTGTGTCATCCGGGATGGCGGTATCGCCGAGGACGATTCCCTCGCCGAAAATGACGAGCGGGTCGGACTGCATCCGCTCGATCAGTTCCGCGCGTTCAAGCTGCTACATGACGGCGGCATGAGCGAAGAGGATATCGCCGCGCGGCACTTCGTCTCGCCGGCGATCGTCAAGCAGCGCCTTCGTCTGGCGTCAGTCTCGCCGAAGTTGCACGACGTCTATGCTGACGATGGTATGACACTCGAACAGTTGATGGCATTCTCGGTCACGTCCGACCAGGCGCGTCAGGAGCAGGTCTGGGACAACATCAGCAGATCCGGCAATGACGAGCCATATCAGATCCGGAGGATGCTGACGGAGAACACCGTGCGCGCTTCCGACCGTCGCGCCCAGTTCATCGGACTGGATGCCTACGAGCAGGCCGGCGGCGCCGTGATGCGGGATCTGTTCGCGCACGACGATGGCGGATGGTTGCAGGATGTGCCGTTGCTTGATCGTCTCGTTACCGAAAAACTCAAAGTCGAGGCCGAAACGATCGCCAAGGAGGGCTGGAAATGGATCTCAGTCGCCGTGGACTTTCCCTACGGCCATGCTAGCGGCATGCGTGAGCTAGAGGGCAAACCTGTCGATCTCTCACCTGAGGAGCAGGCCACCATCGACGCCCTCAACGCCGAGCAGGCGAAGCTTGAATCCGACTACCAGGATGCCGACGAATTGCCCGAGGAGGTCGATCAGCGTCTCGGCGAAATCGAGCAGGCTTTGATGGCATTCGAAGACCGGCCGGTGCTCTACGATCCGACAGAGATCGCCCGAGCTGGTGTCTTCATCAGCATCGATTCCGAGGGACGCCTTTCCGTGGACCGGGGTTACGTCCGGCCAGAGGACGACGTGCCGGCAACTGATGCTGATATCGAGCAGAGCGCCGATCCGTCGTCGACCGGAGGGCAGGAGGCAGGTGCTTGCATTCGGCGAGCGGTGATCGCGGTTGCAGGCAGCGCTGCTGATGCCGACGAAGATGATGAGGATGCGGCCAAGCCTTTGCCGGATCGGCTCATCACAGAGCTGACGGCGCATCGTACGCTGGCGCTGCGGGACGCGCTGGCAGAAAGTCCTGCGATCGCGTTCCAGGCAGTGTTGCACAACTTTGTGCTGACTGCCTTTTACCGGTTCGCATCATCAGGAAGCTGCCTTGAGATCGGGCTTCACACGCCGACCTTTCCCGCCCAAGCCCCTGGCTTAAGGGAAAGCGCGTCCGCGAAGGCCGTCGAGGCGCGGCATGAGTCCTGGAAAGCACGGCTGCCGAAGAGCGAGAAAGATCTGTGGGACGCACTCACAGCCCTCGATGGCGGTGCGCAAGCGTCTCTGTTCGCTCACTGTGCGTCATTTGCGGTCAACGCCCTCTATGAGCCGGCCAACCGCTACAATCAGGGTCGCGTCTCCGCTCACGCCGTCCGCACGCGGCTCGACCAGGCCGACGTGCTGGCCCGCGCGGTGGGCCTCGACATGGTCCAGGCTGGCTGGAGACCCACTGTCGACAATTATCTCGGCCGGGTCACCAAGCCTCGCATTTTGGAGGCGGTGCGGGAGGCAAGGGGCGAGTCTTCCGCGCAGCTGATCGACCACCTGAAGAAGGCCGACATGGCCAAGGAGGCCGAGCGCCTTCTCGATGGTTCGGGCTGGTTACCGGAGCCGCTGCGTCTCGTCGACCCCGCCGCGTCGCCAGCGGAAGAGGAGGGTGAAGCGGGTCCGCTGCCCGATTTCCTCGCCGACGAGGAGGAAGGGGAGAACGCCGGCGACGATGATCCGCAACAGCTCGATGCGGCTGAGTGACATCACAGAGCGGGATGGCTCCGGCTGTCCCGCAGTTTTGGGGACCGGTGCAGAGCGCCTGAACTTCCTCCGAATGAGTGGACACCTGTAGTAGGCTCGTTGAGCCTGGAGGTG
>NZ_LSIC01000205.1 GCF_001556045.1 Bradyrhizobium sp. CCH5-F6 | reverse complement strand
GACGTCGCTCGCAACGCAGGCCTATGGCGCAAGCGGGCCGGAAGCGATTGGCGCCGCTTTCGCGCTGGCCTTAAGTCCATATGTATTCGATCCCGTAGCCGACCGCGTCATCTCGCCGTCCGGACTCATCGCCTGGTATTCGGATGCACGAAGATCGGGCCGATCGAGCACGTTGTGGGAGGCAACGAGCTACGCGTTCTTCCGGGCCCCGACGCGCTTCTTAGTGGCACTGAGGATGAACGAGCCGCAATATCCGAATATCGAATTCGAGATGAAATTGACGGGTTTAAGATGGCAGGTCGACCACCTGGTCTGGCCGCGCGCGAGAGGTATCGCTGTTCCCGGGTCCGGCGCATCCGGTCCGACGACAGAATGATCAAACGTCGCGCCGCTTATGAGCGCGCTTGGTCTTGCAGCAGCCCTGCGAAGCTTGCGAGGGAGATGAAGGCGTTACAACTGATGGCGGCGTAGACGAGGGGCTCTTAACTCGAGCGCCAGTCTTAGCCGTGCCTTGTTGAGCCGCCGTCTCACCGAGGCCAGGCGGGTGATAAATTCATTGAGCTCGTCGCCCTCGAAGCCCGCGAAAACAATGTCGCCGGCGGCTTGCTGCTGCTCGTCGTCGCGGGCCTAGCTGCTTGAGCGCCTTGTGTCCGAGGTCGTGCCCAGCTGGTGGTGTAGCTGGAGCGCAGCCGCTCGCGACGCGCGCCTCAGATTGCGCCGTAGCGAGCGAGCTGCTTGGCAAGTCGTCACCGAGGATCGCGAGGCCGACGCGGCTCACAGACGCGAGCCGAGGCCTCGATAGGGACGCCCGACCTGAGAACGTCACCCAAGTCCGTTTTGACGCCGTAGATCAGTGGAGGTATTTCCGACGTCTAGCGACGAACTGTCAAACGCCCTATCAGTCTCACAGACGAAGGAGGGGCGGTCGTACGCAAACACCGAACACTCTGTCGGTGATTCTGTGGTGGGTCTAAACTCTCGAAAGTCTCCCGTTCGGGACGGCAGGCGCGATTTTGTTGTCTTGGAATCTTGACCTACATCAAGCGGTTGCAAGGTGGGGGAGATATCAATCATAAGATCAGGTTCGCGCCGGCAACTTTTGATGATCGCCAGCTGGCCGGAGCGCACGCATAAGAAGGAGCTTCCAGGCGGCGGTGGTTGCGAATGTGCAGGCCGCGAGCGATAAGTTACGCGACGTCGCGGTGGATCGCGCGCGCACGTTTCTGATGCTGATGGTGCTTCTGCACCACTCCGTGATTGCCTACACCTATTTCGGTCATACCGACGCTAAGTCGTGGATCGGCTTTGATATCGTCGTGCTCGCCACCGACAGCTTCTTCATGGCGACGTTCTTTTTCCTGTCAGGCCTGTTCGTATGGCCGAGCCTCGCCCACAAAGAGCTGCAGGTCTTCCTGCGCGACCGGCTATTTCGGCTTGGCCTGCCGTTTGTGATCGGCGTACTCACCATCATTCCGATTGCGTATTTCGCGATCGAACTGCGCCGGCGCCCAGACGCGAGCTTTCTTTCCTTCTGGTGGAACACAATCACAGTCGGGCCATGGCCAAGCGGACCGATCTGGTTCATCTGGGTGCTGCTCGCTTTTGACTTGGCAGCTTGTTTCCTGTTTCATCTCTCACCCAAACTGCTCGATCCTATCAACCGGCTGGCGGTGCGCGGCTATAGGCGACCGACCGAATTCTTCATTCTGGTGCTTGCTGTTACGGCGGTCGTCTACATTCCGATGCGGCTCTATTTTGGAGCGGGACGCTGGTTGAGATTGGACCGCTCTCGCTGCAGGCCAGCCGCGTTCTACTATATCCTGCCTACTTCCTCATCGGGGCGGGCGTGGGCGCCGCGAACCTCGATCGCGGTCTGCTAAGTGCGGATGGCCGGCTCGCCAAAAGCGGCCGGGGCTGGATCGTCGCAGCGCTCGTCCCCTACTGTCTGTTGTGGGTGCTTATTTACGTCAAGCTTGAAATCCTCGGAAATCCGGTATGGCTGCCGGATTGGTATGAGGCGAGCTACGGCCTGTTCTTCGTGACGTTCAGTGCGGCCATTCTATTTGCAATCTTCGGCTACTTTCTGAGGTTCAAACGCACGGGCTTTAGCGTGCTAGATTGGATGCAGGCACATGCCTATGGCATGTTTCTGGTGCACTACCCGATCGTGCTCTGGATCCAATACTGGCTGTTTGACTTCGATGTCCCTGCGATCGCCAAGGCCCTGACCGCATTCGTGTTCACAGTTCTGTTGAGCTGGGGTGTAACGGCGGCCTTGCGAACAATCCCGGGAGCGAAGCGGGTGCTTTAGTTTCACCTTGAGGAGCGGGAGACAACGGCGTTCAGGCTGATGAGCACGCACGCGGTCTCGGCTTGGGCATATACGCATACAAGAGCACCATCGCTCTCCAGCATGACCTGGCGGCTTCTGAGGGTCCCGTAATACCGGCCTGGCCTGCCGTAATTACTCAACGAGAACAGCCCGTTCCTTGACTTGACCGTCCTCGCGGCGAGAAGTCGAGGCTTACAACTCGAGCGTCACTCTTAGCTTTGCCGTCTCAAGCCGCCGTTCGAGCAATGTCAGTTGGGCGACAAGTTTGTTGAGCCCGGCCTCTTCAAAGTCCGTGAACACGGAATCGGTCACCGCTTGATGCCTATCGGCCTCGCGAGCCAGCAACTTGAGCGCTCTGTCTGACAAGAAGAGCCGGACGACCCGGCCGTCCATGCGACAAGGTCGTCGTCGCACCAGCTTGATCTTTTCGAGCAGATTGGATTGGGTTGTAACAAAGGACCCATTCACATGCAAAATCTCCGCAACCGTTTTAACCGGGACACCGCTCCCCTCGTCCAGATCGGAAATCGCTATCAGGATCATCCATTGAGATCTGCTGATCCCGAGCGCTCGTGCCCATACTCGCTGGATCTCCTCCAAATAGGCGTAAATCGCCGTGATCTCCCACGTGAGGCGATTGATCGCTTCGCTGTAGCGCTTCTCGGTTATATTCTTGGTCGAGGACACGCTTTCGTCATCCCGTGGTGTATTCTAGCGGACAAATCTGATGGACGCCGTGCCGCCTGTCCGCCGTCAATCGTCCCCTTGATCTAGGTCCTTGGTGCTGCTGACCTGTGAGCGTGTTGGCGACGCGCAAGCAGAGGCCAGGATTTCCTATCTGAAGACGTCAGTGCATACTCACACCCGCTCCTTCCTTGCGGTCCTTGAATGAATTCGTCTTGTGGCACTGGAAGCATTGATTGATTTGCGTGCTTCCGTGCCCACCCATGCGCATCGAAGCGACCGCAAAGTGTTCGGTGTAATGGCTCGGCGGGGCCTGATGGCATTGCGCACAGATCTTTGACGTGGGAGAGGGATGCAGAAAAGCAGCGACGCGCCAGTTGTCCGTATCATGGCAGCTTGCGCAATTGCGTCCCAGAAGCTCCTGATGCGGGTCTTCGCTGCTGTGGCAGCTCGCACAATCCAGAGCATTTCTCTCCACCCCAGGTGAGACGGAAACTCCGAGAAAATCCGCCAAGTCCTTGACCATCTGACGGGTCGCTCCCGCATGACCCGCCGCTCCGCTCGTAAGGTGCGAGCCGATACGCACAAGGCTCGCGTGATCCATTCGGGTCGGCCGGCCGGCCGCTTGATGTTCGCTATGGCAGCCGCGGCAATCCTGGACCGTGGCGTGGAAGGCAGTCGGCTGCTTGGCCAGATCCGCGGCGGCGTTGGCGTGACATTTGATGCAGGTCTGAGCCTCAACACCGCGTGCAGGCGTATGGCACGCTTCGCACTTGCCGTTCAAGAACGCGTGCTCCTCGGAGAGGGGACCGGGCTGGAAGGCTTCTTGCCATCCCGGAATCGACGCCGATCCGGTGCGATAAAGCATCGCAATGGCGGTCCCGCCGACAAGCAGCCCTGCGACGATCAGCAGCAGGTAAAGGCCGTTGAGCGGCTTCACGACAGCCACCGTAGGCCGTAGTAGATTTCTCCTGCGATGTGCAGGACGAGCAAGGTGTACATGAGGATTGCGGCCACGACATGCGCCACGATCCAGCGCATGGACACTCTCTTCAAGATCTCGCGCGAGCCGATGGCGTATTCGAGATCGGCGATACCTTCGACGACCTGCAGCATCGAGACGTTCTGCAGGGCTGGCGCGCTGATATTGGCGGCAGCGGCGTCCTCAAGGACTTGGCGCTCGGCAACGGCTTCCGCTGCCTGATTGTAGGTCGCGCGAAGTGTGCCGAGGTGCGACTCCGCCTCCTTCAGCTCGAGAGACGTCTGCGGTAGGTAATATCGGCCTACGAATCCGGTCGCCACCACGATCAACATGACGACGAGGAGCGCGATGCCGAGTTGGCTCTGGTATTTGTGGCCGGTGTGCAAGATGGCCAGAAACGCGCCGAAGACACCAGCATAGACGTGAAACGTCAGCAACGCGCGCAGTGACACGATCCGGGTCACCCATCGCTTGATCCAAGCCGTATATTTGACCAGCGGATAGATCAGAAGAGAAACCATCAAAGTGGCGGCGGCCACCCCGAGCACGAAGCCCATCAAGCTTCCGGCGAACCGCGGCGCGGTGTGGAATAAGAACGCCGGCACCAGGAAGAGGATGACGGAGAGCACTGCCTCGGCGATCTGCCGTTCGGTCTGATTCATCTCAAGCCTCGACAACCAGATTGCCGACGGACTTGGCCTGGCAGGCGAGAATGATGTTGTTGGATTTGTCCTCGGGCGTCAGGGCATCGTCCACCTCCATCGTCACCTGGCCTTCGAGCAATTTCGTCTTGCAGGTCCCGCAAACCCCGACGCGGCAGGCGTAATCGATCGACACTCCATTGGACTCGGCGACCTCGAGCACGGTCTTGTCTGGCGGTAGGGCTACGACTTTGTCGGCCTTGGCAAACCGAATGGTTGCCGTTGCCGGTCCGATGGCAAGCGCGGCGGGCGGCGCGCCCGCCGCCGCAGCGGCCGGCTCGGATGAAACCACCTGCGTCACCCCCGGCGGGGGCACGGCACCGCGTGCCGGTCCGAACGCCTCGGTCTTGACCTGTTCCGTCGGCACCCCGACCGTCGCTAGGAGCTTCTTCATGGCCTCCATCATGCCGGGAGGACCGCAGAGATGGATGCGCCGTTTGATGATGTCCGGGACCGACTGGGTCAGGAGCTCCTTGGTCACGTGGCCTTGCGGCCCCATCCAGGAGGTGCCCTCTGCACGCGCCATGGTCGCGATCACGTGCAGGTTCGGCATGCGGCGTTGCAGATACTCGAGCTCGTCGCGAAAGATGAAGTGCTCGGTGGTCTGGACGCCATAGACCAGAAAGATGTCGCCCCGCCAGGCGGTATCGAACAGATAGCGTATGGCAGCCATCAAAGGGGTGATTCCCACCCCGCCACCGATCAGGACGACGCTGTCTGCTTCCTGTCCTCTGAACGTAAACGCGCCAAAGGGCGCAGCGACTTCAATCAGATCGCCTTGCTTGATCTTGTCATGCATGTAATCCGAGAAGATGCCCGGCTCCTCCCGCTTGATGGTCGTTTCCACATAGGCGGTCTGTGCGGCCGACGACGCAATTGTATATGAGCGCCGCACGAGCTTGCCATCAATCTCCGCGGTATAGGTAAGGAACTGTCCCGGCACGAAGGTGAAGGGAATTGGCCCGCCGTCTGGATTCTTCAGCCGAAAGGTTTTCACATCTTTTGTTTCGCGAAAGATGCCGGCGACCTGTAGCTTGCCTTTCCAGGGCGAGGATGCGGCGGCAGGACTTGCCGCCGCAACTGCCGAGCTCGACGCGCCCGCTTCACCCGCCCGGGTCGATGGAGGCGTACCCGGAGATGCGGCAGGAGGTGGTGCGGCAGGAGGCGGCGTGGTGGGCGGCGGCGCACTTGGCGGTGCCGGCGTAGCGACCCTGCCAGATGCCGTGGCGAGAGCGGGAGCGCTCGTCAATCTTTGCACCAACGCGTTGGCACGGCGCAGACGCAGGACATACACGAGAATCATGGCCGCGGTGAATGTCGCCAGCACCGCCATTGTGACGACATGAAACCACGACAGTCCAAGCCCCGCATCGTGCGAAGCTGTCAGCGCGGGAAGATTCAATTGTGTCCTGAACCAATCCAGCGCGATCTGCTGTGGGGGCTTTCCTTCCGAAAGCGCCCGAAGCGTGGTTGCCGCGCTCTTGGCCTGGTTCAGCGCATCGCGAAGCCGCGAGGTGGCCTGCTCCGCGCCGGCGGAATCAGCCCTCGCATTGGCCTGGCGAAGCGCCGCTTCGGCGCTGGCGATGTCTTCGGTGGCGGTGTTGAGCTCCGCACGCGCTTGAGATTCGATGCGCTGGCGCTGCTCGGCTGTCAGGCTCGGCATATCCATCAGCGACGGATAAAACTCCTTGCGCGGACGGCCGCCCATCATTTCTCCCATCCCGCCCATGCCGCCGTGGCCCATACCGCCCGGAGATGCGCCCCCCATTTCTCCCGTCCCTTCCCTCGGCGGGCCCATAGAGGGCATTGAAGAGGCAGGCGGCGATCCCATGCTGCCGAGCGCCGCAGGGCCCGTTGGCGCCGACGCATTAGGATGATGTGACTCGTGGCCTCCTTCCATCTGCGCATCGGCGTGGAAGGCGGACAGGCTCACGATCGTGGCCGCCGCGATCAGGGCCAATCTTGAACGGCGACGTTGAGATGCGAACGGCACGAAAGAACCTCCCGAATTCCTGTTATCAGAGAGCATCACCTGACAGAAAACAACCCCGGGGGCTTGTGATCATGATGAGGTTCTTGTCACCTTCCTGAAAGTGAGAGCCGGTGACCGCCCGGCAGCAGATCGACACTTGCTTGCAAATCGCCGACCTGCGCAACCTGCGCAGACACATCGAAGCCCGAGCTCCCGCTGCAGAAGTTTCAGGGAATTGGCCATGCACGGCTCCTACAGCTGCAATGCGTCTTGGTCACAATGAAGCGGATTGGGTCCCCCCTGATTGACCTGCATCAAACTTGATAGGCCGGATGTCCGACAAACTGCTGCAAAGCCATCCAATCATCGAACTCATGCAATGCAACATGCTTGTGAACGGAACGTTTGCCCTCCGTCGCCAGACCGTCAATCAAAGCATCCAGCCGTGATAACCGCTCAAGATCACCTGGACGCGCTCGCAAAGGAAGCGGCGGTTTCAACTGCCCCGCGGCGCCGGACCAACCACTGGGAACCGGACCCGCATTTCGATGCGCCCGGCGCGCCGGGGATACCCCCGACCTGGACGAGCAGCTCAAAAGACGTGGTCGGCTGCTCGCTCGGGCCCGCCCGGCTTTGGTTCACGGCTGGTTATGGCATCATCAACGAAGTCTACTGGCCGAGGATCGACATTCCGCAGATTCGGGACCTCGGCTTCATCGTCGCCGACGACCAGGGATTTTGGGTCGAGGTCAAGCGGATGGGTCAATATCAGCTGCGATCGGTCGCACCAGGCGTTCCCGCCTACGAGATCACCCATTCCCATTCGCGGTTCAGCTTGCGGCTTCGAATCACGCCCGACCCGCTGCGCGATGTGCTTGTGATCGAATGTCGCCTTGAGAGTGACGATCCGGCGTTGCGAATCTATGTGCTGGTTGCCCCCCATCTCGGCGCCACCGGCTATGGCAATCGCGCCGTCATCGCCGAACATCGCGGACGGCGCTTTCTGTCGGCGGAACGGGCGCCGTTTGCGATGGCCCTTGCTGCCGTGGACGAACACCAGCAGGACGCGCTCATGAGAGCGAGCGCGGGGTATGTCGGCGCCAGCGATGGTTGGCAGGATTTTGCCCACAATGGCAGGATGGCGTGGGAGTATCCGGCGGCCGGCCCCGGTAACGTCGCGCTGTTGGCTGAGTTGCGACCATTCAGCGTGCTCGCGTTGGCCTTCGCAAGCAGCCAGGGTGCGGCCGCGACATTGGCCGTGTCATCACTGATGCAGCCGTTCGATCGCGTTTTGGACGCGCAAAGCGCCGATTGGAGCGCCTGGCACCGCAGCTGCGATGAATGTTGCGCCCGACCGGTGGGCGCTCCGGCTCATTTGCAGGATCAGTTTGTTACATCCGTCACGGTTTTGCGCACACATCTCGATAAGACCTACCCGGGCGCGATGGTGGCGAGCCTGAGCGTGCCCTGGGGCGACACGGGCAACGAGCGGAGCGGTTATCATTTGGTCTGGCCTCGCGATCTCGTCGAGTGCGCCACGGCGCTACTTGCCTTCGGAGGGGAGGCGGAAGCGCGCAACACCCTGCGCTACCTGATCGCAACACAAAATGTGGAAGGACACTGGCAGCAAAACCAATGGTTGGGCGGCGAACCCTATTGGCGCGGGGTCCAACTCGACGAAGCGGCGTATCCGGTTCTCTTGGCCGCTCTGCTCGCCGACCGGGATGCCTTAGGAGGAATCGAGCCCCACGACATGATCCGTCGCGCGCTCGGCTATATCGCCCGGGTCGGTCCCTCGACGGAGCAGGACCGCTGGGAAGAAAATAGCGGACTGAACGCGTTCACCCTTGCCACCTGCATCGCGGCGCTTGTCGCGGGCGGCTCGCTGCTCGAGCCTACGGCGCGCCAGTGGGCGACGGCGCTGGCAGACTTCTGGAACGCCCATCTGGAAGACTGGCTCACCGCCTGCGGCTCCGATCTGGCAAAACAGTTCGCCATTGCCGGCTATTATGTCCGCACGGCGCCGCGATCAGTGCTTTCCGAAGGCCAGGCGGCGCTCGATGAACTCGTGCCCATTCGCAACCGAAGCGATGGGGTGCGAATGCAGGCGAGCGAACAAGTCAGCACGGACTTCTTGCGCCTGGTCCGCTTTGGTCTCAGGGACGCCGCTGATCCGCTGGTCCTGGATACGCTCAAGGTGGTGGACCGGCTCTTGAGGGTGGAAACACCCTCCGGTTCGGTCTGGCGCCGCTATAACGGCGATGGCTACGGTGAGTACGACGATGGCCGGCCGTATGATGGCGCCGGCAGAGGCCGGCCCTGGCCGCTGCTGGCCGGGGAACGAGGTCATTACGCGGTGAGCGCCGGCGATGATCCCTTGCCGATGCTCGAGACGATGGCCGCGTCAGCCAGCCCCGGTGGCATGATCCCCGAACAGATCTGGGACGCGTCGCCAGTTCCTGAGCGGCGACTGTATCCCGGCCGCCCAACCGGGTCGGCGATGCCCCTCGCGTGGGCGCATGCGGAATTTGTCAAGCTTGCCGTCTCCCGCAACCACGGTCGGCCATTCGACCGTCCGGAGGCCGTCTGGAAGCGATACGGTGGAAGGAAGAAGATGTCCCCGTACGCGTTCTGGTGGCCCCACGCGCAAATCCGGTCCTTGGCCGCGGGCCGTCGCCTGGTCATTGCCCTGCCTCGGGCCGGAATGGTGCACTGCGGCGTGAATGGATGGCGAGAGGTCCGCGATCTCGACGCACTCGATAGCGGTCTCGGCTTCTGGGTGGCGGAACTCGACACCAGCGGGATGAACAGCGGCGAAAGCATCGATTTCACCATCCGCTGGCAGGAGGATGGTTGGGAACGGGTCGACCATTGCATCGATGTCGTATCTGCTCGCGAGGAAGTGTGAGGGCATTTCGGCCGTGGCCTCGCCAACCTGTTTCTCGACAATACGGCAGCCGCCATCCAGGACCTACAGATTGGGGTACGGGCGCGGTCGACCGGCGCCAACGCTCTCCGACCGAGATGCTCGCAAAGCCCCAAGAAGGTGCTGAGCAAGACTCCGAGCGGCGGCTTTGCGAGGCTCAGTTTTATGTCGCCGATTACGGGATCCACCGAGGCGCTACAAAGGAGGCTTTGGACATCATGAAGCGAGTTGTTTCGCGCTGCCGCTCTTTTGCCCTTGTCTACGGCCCCGCACGGGCGGAGATCAGCTTGGCGCGGCACTGACGCGTTGCTCGTTACCTTGCAAAAAGCAGAGTGCACACCCCGAGATAGGAACCAAATTCGCCGCGAGGTGAGTCCAGAACATTGCCGGCAATCCGTTTCCCTCAAGGCGGAGTTGGCGCGCGATGCGGCCAAGCTCCGGCCCAAGAACCCAGGGGCGGCTATTTGCCCATATTCATCGGTTTCGACGCCGACGCAGGTGCGGCCGTAGAGCCGGGCATCGGCACCATCCCCAGCACCATCTTGCGCTGATCATCGGTCAGGAGTTTGGCGGCCTCGCCCACGGCGCGAATAAAGCCCAGCCTTTGGTCCGCCTTCAACTTTTCGACCTCGCGAATCTTCACCTCGACCGTCGCGGCATCCGGCTGGTCTGCCGCCGTCAGCAACCAGAGGGCCTGCTCTGCTTCGTCGATCTTCCGCTGCTGATTTGACTGGTCGACGAGGGCGCGCTGCTTGACATCGTTGAGGCCGGTCCTCTGCTGGGTGGAAAGGCCGAGCTTATCGGCATATTCGAGGTAAAATCCCGTCGCGCCGACGTGATAGATATGCGATGAGCCGGGAAACCCCGGCAGGCTGGTTTGCATCGACATGCCCGATGCACCGGCCGAGCCAGATCCGGGCGCCTGCCCCATCGATCCCATGCAGCAACCGCCGCCCATGCCGCCGGACGAAGCGCCGGACATCCCCCCATACCCCCCTGACGGGCTTCCCGACATTCCACCCATGCCGGACATCGAGTTGTTGGATTGGCCTCCCATCGAGCCCATTTCCTTGTCGTCCATCATCGCCATGCGAACGGACGGCGGTGCCGCGAATACAGACGTTACGACCAGTTGCGACGACAGCACGCCCACGAGGGCGACCGCGGCGAGCCGGCACGTCATTGCCGGGGCGGATAGCGGATTGTTTCGACGACTAAGGTTCATTTCTGGTCCTCCTGATGCTCATGTCATGTTGCTGTCTTTTGGTGAAAGACGTTTGATCTAAAACAAAGTCGGTGGTCAAAATGCGTGTCAACCTCCAAAACAGGTGGCGGCACTTCAACGACAAATGGCCGCGATGGACTGTAATGATTCCGCTATTCGAGCGTCTATCGAGTGGTTGGTCCTTGGCATCAAAGGGGAGACGGGATGGGAGCGCGGCGGAAGGCGCATGATTCGGTTCGACGTGGGCGGCCGACCAAACCCGGAAGTCGGGCTACGCTCGGCGCCGACCCCGCTCCACGTAGCCGTCCCAAGATCCTGTTCGTCACCTCCGAATTTGCCGACTACGTAAAGGTGGGTGGCCTTGGCGAAGTATCCGCGGCGCTGCCCCGCACGCTCCGAAACAAGTGCGATATGCGCGTCTTGCTCCCAGGTTATCGCGATGTCGTCAGCCAACTACAGGCAGTCGAGATCGTTGGACGTCTGCCGTCCTGCGGCGACATCCCGGGCTGCGATCTTGCACGCAGCATCACGGGCGACCTTCTTCCGGTTTATGTGCTGCTCTGTCCGCAGCTTTTCGAGCGCGACGGCGGTCTCTACGGGGACGCAACGGGGGCCGACTGGAAGGACAATGATCTCCGTTTTGCGAGGCTGGGCCTTGCCGCCGCACAAATCGCATCCGGCGCAGGCGATCCAAACTGGGTACCGGACCTGCTGCATCTCAACGACTGGACCTCGGCGCTGGCGCCCGCCTATCTCGCCTGGAGCGGCCGATCGACACCGAGCGTGCTGACCATCCATAATCTTGCGCATCGCGGCTTGTTTTCGCGGCATCGCTTGGATCGGCTCGGCATTCCTCAGGCAGCATTCGACATCAATGGCGTCGAGTTCTGTGGTGATATTTCCTTTCTCAAAGCGGGCATCTTTTACGCATCCCATATTACGACCGTAAGTTCGACCTATGCGCGAGAAATCGTGACGCCTGAGCATGGCTGCGGCTTGCACGGGCTGCTCAGAGGAAAGCTCGATCAGGGGCGCTTGACCGGCATCATCAACGGCATCGACGAAAGCTGGGACCCTCTGACGGACCCGCACTTGGCGCGACCGTTCAGTCCAGATGACTGGAAGGGAAAGGACGTCAATGCGCAAGCGCTAAGGAGGACCTTCGGCTTGGCGGTGTCGCGCGGCCCGCTGTTTGCGATCGTCTCGCGGCTGGTCCACCAGAAAGGTCTCGATATTGCAATCGAAGCCATCGAGACGATCGTGCGGCAGGGCGGCCAGATCGTCGTCACCGGCAAGGGCGAAAGCGAGGTCGAGCAGTCACTCTGCCAGATGGCCAAGCGATATCCGGGCAAGCTCGGCATCAAGATTGGATACGAGGAAAAGACTGCGCGGCAGATGCTGGCGGGAAGCGACTTTCTGCTGATGCCCTCGCGCTTCGAGCCATGCGGATTGACGCAGATGTACGCGCAACGCTTCGGCTCGTTGCCCGTTGCCCATCGAACCGGGGGGCTCGCCGACACGATTCAGGACGGCGTCACCGGCCTGCTTTTCGGTGACCTCTCCCTTGGCAGCTTCCTGGGAGCGATCTACCGCTCGCTCGACATCTATCATTCACCTCGGCGGCTGCGGGAGATGCGGACGGCCGCGATGGCGCGCCCCGCCGGCTGGAATGATGCCGCGGCAAACTATGCGAACATCTACGATTCAACCCTCTCGGTCGCCTGAGGCGGCATGCCGGCCACATTGCCAGAAAAATAACCGCGCAGGTTGCATACCGAGCCGAACCGCTCATTGCGCGCGCGATGCCGCCAGCCCTGAACCAGATCAGATAGGCGACTCACCCTAACGCCGAGGACACACGCCCTCAGCGGCGTCGGAAAGTTTGCGTGCAATTTCCCGCATCAACAAACCATGATTCCAGCCGTTGCCGTCGCTTTTGGCGAAATTCCGAGCGCGATGGAACGCGTGGGTCTCGGCCGCGTCATCACCGACGCGGATCACCACGTCCGGACGGAAAGGGCAGACCGCGGTGGCGCGCTCGTCAACAGCGCGTTGCGAACCGCTCATTGCGCGCGCGATGTTGCGCGTCTGCTGGCTGATGTCGTTGCGGCGCTGTCCGGACGCGAAGGCATGCAGTTGGTCTCTCATATAGACCTCGGACTGCCCCTCCAGCCAGGGGCTTCCCGCCTGGTTATCTATCTAGGCTGCCGGCGGCACGAGCCGCAGGGGTGCGATGCCGTGCAGCGGGGCTGCCGTGCATTGACGCGCGCACCCGAGCGGAAGTCCAGCAACCGTGTGTAGATCACGCTCGCATCCTGGCCCGCTAGATACGTTATCCCGTCGCGATGCCAGCCTGAGACGTGGGTTGGCCTCGAGCGCGCGCCTCCCCGTCGGGCGGGGCCTGTCAGCCATATGAGAGGAACCCGCGATAAGTCCCGCTCGAGCAAGCCGGAGCACGTTCTGTTCATCCACTGCCAGCCGGGCTCCTAACGCGCCACCAAGTTCGGCAAGCTTTGAGAACTCTGATGACTACATCCGGTGAGGTCGATACGGGATACCGTTTGCGACCTGCAGTTCTCTTACATACTGCACGATTGACGTGATCTGCTGCTCACTGACCTGGGGTTGCGGCGGCATGTTGCCGTAGGGCCAATGGTGCTGACGCACGCCGCGCTGGGCCGCGAAGAAGAAGGCGGCATCGGAGTGATGGCCGGGATTGTAGATCTCGTGAACCAGCGGCGGGCCTTTGTCGGTTCCCGCGGCTTTGAGGCCGTGGCAGGCAGCGCAATTCGCCTCGAAAAGCACCTTCCCACTTCGCCCGATGGCGGAGAGCTCTGGCTCGTTCACATTGACAATGTAGCCCTTAGCCCTTTCGGCGGGCCCCAGCGATTGCCACACCGCGACGCCAAGCCCAGCGGCCAGCACGGCAAGAACCAGGTATTTAGGCGCGTTCGCGGCCAAGCTCATTGCCTTGGACACCTCTTACGTTATGGATCTCGGGGCCGCACGCCAGGGCGGTAAACGCCCGAGGAGCGGGGATGATCTCTTGGCATGAAGGGTTCATTTGATCTTCGACAGTTGGAGCAGCGATCACATCAGATCCGCTCGCCAATTTACAGAATTGTCTTTCGCAGATTCTGGGATTTCGGGCACCACATTGCTTAGGCCGACTTCCGTTTGGTCAGATCCAGCAACGCTCGCCGCGCTATTGCTTCGAGATCGCCCAGCGTGGTTTTCCCGGCGCTCGCCGCTTCGATCAAATGCTCCGCAATGTATTTGCGGCTTTCATGATCCCCGCCATGCTTGGACAAGTCCCGGCAGACGTCCTCGAGCACCACGTTCATGTTAGTCTGAGTGCGCTTGTCGAACTCGCTCATCGGATATCTCCTAGCCCTTGGCGCCTGGCGATTTGGACTTTACGGAAGAGGTTTTGCGGCGACGGCCCGACGTTCCAAGCCGGAGGTGATGCCGAGTGCTCAAGGAGCGCCGTGCGCGGCTAACCATGGCGATACCCTCCGCGGGACTCCTGACCCAAGATCCTGCTGAGCTTCGGAATAAAACCAGGCACCTCGGCTGCATATCTCACATATGCGTCGCCAAACTCTCTTCTCGCATCCTGCTCCTCGGTCCGTGCCAGCCTGACGTACATCACTGTGAGCACCGGAAACATGGCGAGCGTAAGGATGGTCGGCCATTGCAGCAGGAAACCGAACATCACCAGGATGAATCCAACATATTGCGGGTGCCGCACATAACTGTAAGGCCCGGTCGTGGCGAGAGACCGCGCCCGCTGCGCATCGTAGAGCACCTTCCAGGCGGCGGAGATCAGAATGAACCCCCCGCCGATGAACACGAAGCTCAGGATATGAAATGGACCCGCATGGGGATTGGCCTTCCAGCCGAACATCATCTCCAGGAGGTGACCGGCGTCATGGGAGAACCAGTCGATATCAGGAAATCGCGACTGCAGCCACCCCGAAAAGAAGTAGATCGTCAGCGGAAAGCCGTACATCTCCGCGAACAGTGCCACCAGAAAGGCACTGAAGGCGCTGAACGAGCGCCAGTCCCTCGGCGTCTGCGGCTTGAAAAAGGTATAGGCAAAGAAAATGAAGATGGCCGCGTTGACGATCACAAGGCTCCACAGGCCATAGGCAGGTGCGGCGTCGCTCATGACGTCCCCCTCTGGTCGTCCTGTTGGTCTTGTCTCCCGTGATGACCGTGCCCGCCGTGCATGAACAGATGCATAAGCGGGCAGGCCAACAATGGGAGCCAAACCAGAAGGCCGACCACGTGCGCCCGGTGTTCGGTAAAGAGCAACCCGCCGGCGATAAGCAGAAACCCGATCAGCACGAGTGCGGCCTTGGATTTCACGGACATGCTCTCTCGCGTATGCTCCCGATGATCGGAATGGTCTTGCACCGCCATGACCTGAACTCCTGGACATCCAAGCGGAAAGTAGACAACAAGTTGGCACAAACCTTTTTGATCGAGATCAATGGGATCTTGGGCAGAGGATACCGCGCGGCAAGCGTGAAGCGCCATTCCAATGTCTGGACTGACGGACGATTCGATCCGCTCAGTTCCGTGTCATCGGAGACTTCGGGCCTCCCCGGTATCTCCAGACGCGGCTGCTCGCCTCTGGGGCTGGCGCGACGAAGAAGCCAGGCGTCCTGGGGACTGAAGCAAACGCAGAACTCCATCCACCTTGCGGGACGGATGGGCCATAGGCGCCCTGCCTGGCCTCGCTTGGCCAATACCGCTTGTCCGAAATCGTAGCTCCTGCGTATGCGTTGGGACACCCACACCAGCAGCAGCAACATTGCACCGAAGGTTTGTTTTGACATAACCCGGCTCCTGGTCATTCGACGAGAAAGCTTGAGATCTGCCTCATTGAGGAGTTCGGAAGAAAGCGCGGGTTGGTTACAGGCTCACGCCGACGTGAAACGGCGAAGCCTGGGTTACCTGCGCATAACTTGGGGCCCAAGATCGCGCCTGCTACGGTGCAGAGCACAATCGTGCCACCGCGCCAGATTGCGACAAAAGCAACGAGTCGTCGGTGCAATGAAGAGCATAAGCGATGGCGCTGATGCCGCCCAAACAAGGCCGGCAAACGCGCCCGTCCGGACAAGGTTGGTCGGGGCCGCTGTTCGCACCGCAGCGATGACGGCGTCGAAAGATGTTGCAAGCCTGCGCTCAGGCTTGCGTTGATCTGGGGACGATAGCCAGAGAGCGCCCGTCACACATTCTCGTCGGTCGCGCGCTGGCGCGCCCGCGCTGCATTCAACTGCGGATTCGACTGGTAGGCGTTCACGAGTGCGTCCGAAAGGGTTTCCGCGCCGGCAGGGACGGCCGTAAAAGAGGAAAATCGACGCGGTGAAGGAAAATATTCGCCGCTCCGAGTGCGTCGAAAAGTCAATACTCGATCCTCGCATGTTCATCCCGGCCTCGGCGTCACCTATAGTTCTGACGCCGACCCACCGGGGCAATTCCCTGCCGGAGGGCGGGAAGATAATTTCCGGCCAAGTGCCTGCAGACCTGTTGATGCATGGCCTTCGATTGACTCAGATCAACTCGGAATCATCAAATTGGCGACATCGTTTGTCTTCGGCACCCATGCTCCAATTCGCACCCATGCTCCAATTCAGAGGCGCAAACTTGATATCTGACGTAGTGGGTCGGCTGCAATGAGGCGACCATGAAGACCAACGAAGGGCTGTTCATTCTTGGAATATTGGCAACAAGTTACCCGCTTGTTTTCGATTGCGCTCAATCGACGGCGTTGGCACTCGCAAGTTCACCTAACCGTGAAGCTCCTTTCGATCCCGCTCGGATCGACCGTCTGCCGCCCGACATCCGACGTGCAGCTCTCCGCATGTGCCGAAAGCGGCCAACTGCGGCCGAACACTTTGTAACTTATCTCGACAATTCGAGGCTTGTCAGGTTGCATTTCGAGCACTTCTATTGTGAAGGCAGGCCAGGGCTTTGTAGAAGTGCGGCAAACTGCCTCCACCAGGAATTTGTTGCTTCGGGTTCTGGTTATCGGCTTGTCAGGAGCTACTACGGTCGATCCCATCATGATTGATGCGGCCCCCTATGATGGTCAGGCAGGGAGCGGCACAGCGACCTTGGCGACGCCATGCTGGAATGGATTCTGCGCATGGTAGGTCAATGGTTGCTCTCTTTGAATAAAAGGCGGCGAGGAACCTTAGTGCCGTTCATGTAGTCTATTGGCGTCCGCCTTGATTGCGTTGATGGGCTCGCATCGACATGAGGTGGAGGTGCTTGGAAGCCCCCTAGGGTAAGGCCGGTCTGGATCAAGCTCGTGCGTCAGCCAAGTTCATTCCAAGTCGAACCTCGCGCACAGACAATCCTACTCACCGCGGATATGTCGCCGGTCCGAGCAAGCGCTGGCAGCAGCGCTGCGGCTGTCGCGAGCGGAGATAATTCCGCGCGTCTTCATTCTCGGCCTCCGTCTTATTGCTCATTATGCCTATATCATTCGGCCGGCTCCGGAATACGTACCCTTTTGGTTGTCGCTTGCAGTCGCACAGGGCGTTGAGGGCCACCGGGCTCGCTCAAAGGCAAGCCAAAGCCCTTGATCAGTCCGAAGATCGCCGGGATCACAATCAGCGTCAGCAGCGTCGAGGAGACCATTCCGCCGATCATCGGCACCGCGATGCGCTGCATGATCTCGGATCCCGTACCCGTGCTCCACATGATCGGCAGGAGGCCGGCCATGATGGCAACAACCGTCATCATCTTCGGCCGGACGCGCTCGACCGCGCCTTCCATGATGGCGTCGTAGAGATCGGCTCGCGTGACGGTACGGCCCTCCGCCTTGCGCCGCGCACTGATCTCCGCCAAGGCGTGGTTCAGGTAGATCAGCATCACGACGCCTGTTTCGGCGGCGACGCCGGCGAGCGCGATGAAACCGACGGCGACGGCGACCGACATGTTGAAGGAAAGCCACCACATCATCCAGAGGCCACCGACCAGCGCGAACGGCAGCGACAGCATCACGATGGCCGTCTCGGTGAGGGAGCGGAAGTTGAGATAAAGCAGCAGAAAAATGATAAGCAGCGTCACAGGCACGACGATCTTCAGCCGCGCTGTGGCGCGCTCCATGTACTCGTACTGACCGCTCCAGAGCACGTAGTAGCCTGCCGGGAACTGGATGCTTGCCTGCACCGCCCGCTGAGCATCGGCCACATAGCCTCCCAGGTCTCGGTCGCGGATGTCGACATAGATGTAGGTCGCAAGCTGACCGTTCTCGGTCCGGATCGTCGTCGGTCCGCGCGCCGGCTCGACACTTGCGACTTCGCCGAGCGGCACGGCGCCTCCGGCCGGCAGCGGAACGAGGATATCGCTAGCAATCGCTTTGGGATTGTCCCGGAGATCGCGGGGGTAGCGCATATTGACGCTGAAGCGCTGCCGGCCCTCGACCGTGGTCGTGACCGTCTGGCCGCCGAGCGCGGTCGCGATCGTGTCCTGAACGTCCTGGATCATGAGGCCGTAACGCGAGAGCGCATTGCGATCCGGCGTGATCTCGAGGTAGTAGCCGCCGATCGAACGCTCAGCGTAAGCCGACGAAGTGCCCGGGACGGCCTTCAAGACCTGCTCGATCTGCTTGGCGAGCTTATCAATCTGCACGAGATCGGTGCCCATCACCTTAACGCCGATCGGGGTGCGAATGCCGGTCGACAGCATGTCGATCCTAGCCTTGATCGGCATGGTCCAGGCATTGGATACGCCAGGGAATTGCAGCGCCTGGTTCATCTCGGCGATCAGGCCGTCAATGGTGAGGCCCGTGCGCCACTCCTCCTTCGGCTTGAGATTGACGACAGTCTCGAACATTTCGGTCGGTGCCGGATCGGTCGCGGTCGACGCGCGTCCTGCCTTGCCGTAGACCGAGGCGACTTCCGGAAACGAGCGGATGATCCGGTCCTGCATCTGCATCAGTTCGGCGGCCTTGGTCACCGAGATGCCCGGCAGCGTCGTCGGCATGTAAAGCAGCGTGCCTTCGTTCAGCGTCGGCATGAATTCTGCGCCGAGCTGTCGTGCGGGCCAGATCGTCACCGCCAGGACCCCGACCGCAAGCAGGATCACGAGCACCTTCGCGCGCAGCACCGCCTTGATGACCGGACGGTAGATCCAGATCAGGTAGCGGTTGATCGGGTTCTTATGCTCCGGAACGATCCGTCCCCGAACGAAGATCACCATCAGCGCCGGGACCAGCGTCACCGACAGCAATGCGGCGGCGGCCATGGCGAAGGTCTTGGTGAAGGCCAGCGGGCTGAACAGCCGTCCCTCCTGCGATTCCAGGGTGAAGATCGGCATGAACGATACGGTGATGATCAGGAGACTGAAGAACAGCGCCGGCCCCACCTCCGATGCCGCGTCGATCAGGATCTGAACGCGCGTCTGGCCTGGCCTCGCCCGCTCCAAATGCTTGTGGGCGTTCTCGATCATGACAATGGCCGCATCGACCATCGCGCCGACCGCGATCGCGATGCCGCCGAGGCTCATGATGTTGGAGCCCAGGCCCAAAAGCTTCATCGCGCCGAACGCCATCAATACCCCGACCGGTAGCATCAGGATTGCCACCAGTGCGCTGCGGACGTGCAACAGGAAAACGACGCTGACCAGAGCAACCACGATGCTTTCTTCAACCAGCGTACGCTTCAGAGTGTCGATCGCGGCGTAGATCAGGTTGGAGCGGTCATAGACCGGCACGATCTCGACCGACTTGGGCAGGCTGGTGGCGATCTCCTTGAACCGTTTCTTGACGTTCTCGATGACGGTAAGCGCGTTGACACCGAAGCGCTGCAACACGATGCCGCTGGCGACTTCTCCCTCGCCGTTAAGCTCGGTGATACCCCGCCTTTCGTCGGGGCCCAGCTCGACCCTTGCGACATCGCGCAGCAGCACCGGCGTGCCGTTGCTCACCTTCAGCACGATATTGCCGAGGTCGTTAATGCTTTTGAGGTATCCCTTGCCGCGGATGACGTATTCGAATTCCGATAGTTCGACGGTGCGGCCGCCGACGTCGGCGTTGCTGGCGCGGATCGCCTCGCGCATCTTCTGCATGGTGATGCCGCGATCGCGCATGCGTTGGGAATCGAGGATCACGTTGTACTGCTTGACGAAACCGCCGACACCCGCGACCTCGGCCACGCCTTCCGCCTTGGCAAGCGCGAACTTCAGGTTCCAATCCTGGATGGTTCGGGTCTCGGCGAGATTCAATTCCTTTGAAATTACCGCGTACTGGTAGACCCAACCAACGCCGGTCGCGTCGGGACCGATGGTGGGGGCCACGCCCGCGGGCAGCCGCGAAGTTGCGCTGTTGAGGAATTCGAGCACGCGCGACCTCGCCCAGTAGATGTCAGTGCCGTCCTCGAAGATGACGTAGACGAACGACACGCCGAAAAACGAAAAACCGCGCACGACTTTCGATTTTGGCACCGTCAGCATTGCCGTGGTCAAGGGATAAGTGACCTGGTCTTCAATCACCTGCGGCGCCTGACCGGGATATTCGGTGTAGACGACCACTTGGGTATCGGAAAGATCGGGGATGGCGTCGAGCGGAAGATGCACCAGCGCGTAAAGGCCGGCGGCAGCCGCAAAGGCGGTGCCGAACAGCACTAACAGCAGATTGCGTGCCGACCAGGCGATGGCTCGGGCGATCATTGGTGCCCTCCCACGTGTTTCGCCCCGCTTGAAGCTCCGGTCGCCTCCGGCGTGGCGGCTTCCGCAAAGCCCTTCAGCGCGGCCTTCAGGTTGCTTTCGGAATCGATCAGGAAGTTGGCCGAGGTCACGATCGCCTCGCCCTCGCTCACGCCCTCCTTCACCTCGACATAGCCGTCGCCGCGGCGGCCGAGCTTGACGGTGCGCGGCTCGAAGCGGCCCTCGCCCTTGTCGATGAACACGGCCTGGCGGCTTCCGGTATCGAGCACGGAGCTGTCTGGGACGGCGACGGCCGCCGTCCCAGTGGCGGTGCCGATCTCGGCGTCGACATACATGTCCGGTAGCAACGCGAGGTCGGCGTTGGCCAGCTCGATCCGGACCCGCGCGGTTCGCGTTTCGCGGTTCACTTGCGGATAGATGACGCTGATCTTGCCGCCGAATTCCCGCCCGGGGAAGCTGCGGGCGCGCACCGCAACGGGCTGACCGACCGTGATGCTGCCGAGGTCGCGCTCCGCAACATCAGCCAGAGCCCACACGACCGAAATATCCGCAATACGAAATAGCACGTCGCCCGGTTGCGCGCGCATGCCCTCGATGGCGTTGCGCTCCAGCAGGATGCCGTCGCGCGGAGCCGACCATTGGATGGTGACAGGAACTGTGCGGCTCTTCTCCATCGCGACGATTGCAGGCTCTGGAACGTCGAGGTTGGTAAGCCGCTGCCGTGAGCCGCGCCCGTACGATCCGATGCCGTTGGTGACAGGGGAATCGATGGTCGAAATATACTGCGCCGCGGCCGATGCGACGGCGGGACTGTAGACCTCCATAAGGTGCTCTCCCTTCGCGACGCGGGTGCCGGTCGTCACATCGGCGACTTTTTGCAGGAAGCTCTCCGCGCGCATCGCGATCACGGAGACACGCCGCTCGTCGAGTTGAATGGTGCCGGGTGCCCTCACCAGGGTCCGAATCGCGCGACGCTCGGCTGGTTCTGACTTCACGCCGGTTCGCTGGATCTTGCCCGTCGAGAGTTTTACCAGGCCGTCATCTACGTCGTCGCCTTCGTAGACCGGGACATAGGCCATCCCCATCGGGTCGGTCTTCGGCACCGGCGAGGTATCCGGAAGTCCCATGGGATTGCGGTAGTAGAGGATTTTCCGCCCCGCCTGTGCCGCTTGCGGCTTCGGCGCGGGCTGGTCCAACGACGGCTCTTCGTCGTCGTAGACCGGCAGATAATCGCGGCCCTGGCTGTCCTTTTTGGGACCAGCCGACCAGAATGGAGCGCTGCTCGGGTCGCGGTAGTAGAGCACGGACCTCTCGGCTGCGATTGCGCTGGCTACATAGGTTTGCGCCCGCATGTGCGGCTGTTGGCTTAGCCAAAAGCCGGCAGCCCCGAGCCCAACGCTGGCTGCGAGCGTGATCACAAGCTTGTTCATATCATTCACCTTAATGGCGCGTGCCCAAAGGCACTTTGAGCTAGATTAAAAAGTGCGTCGGCGCTCCGGGTCGAAGCGCCGACAATGCCCCTTACTTGCTCGCCTTGATCACCACTTTGCCGATCACAGTCTCCGCCTCGCCCTGCACCTTGGCGGCGACGCTGAGCTGGTAGCGACCGGCCATCGGCAAATCGGTCTTGAAGGCGTAGACGCCAGGCTCCTTTGCCGGCAACGGGCTGACCGGCGATTCCATCTCGGCCATCCCGTCAGGCGCCATGTCGACGCGGGTGCGGATGATGACCGCGTCCGGCACCGGCTTTCCCGTCGCCCTGTTGGTCAGGCGCACCGCCACCGTCACGTCGTCGCCCTTCTTCATCTCCGCATTGATGGGCTCGAACGCGTAATCGCTCGCCGCAGCGAAAACCGCCGAGCCTGAAAGACTGGTCACGGTGGCGAGCGCCACGACGCGCGTGAACTTCGAAATCATTGGATCTTCTCCTCATAGGTCTGGTCTCTCCACGGCTTCGGAACCGAATCGAAGGCGCGCGGAATTGTCGCCACACGCGAGCGCAAACGGCTCACGGTCGGCAGCACGCGAGAGAAGATCAGACGCGCGGAGGACGGAACGGCGGACTGCCGCTATGCAAAGCGACGACCTGCTCCACCGGAATGGGGAGCGGATTTCCCGTCACGATCGGGAAATCAAACGGAAAACTGGTGACATCAGCGATGGTACCCGACTGCGACGCGCAGAAGGCCAGCGAGCACTGATCGCTCGGCTGGTCGCAAGGGTTGGCCTTGATCTGGTCCGCACAGCAGTCGTCCATGGCTTCCGGCACGTCGGAGCTCACAACTGCCATTTCTTGCGATGCGACCTCGTGCGCCATCGAGCCGGAATTGGCAGCTCCCGCCATCGGTAGCATTGCCACCGACAGCGCGGTCACCAGGGCCAGGATGGTTCGAGAGAGGCGCATCGTCGTTTTACTCACCCGCCCATTCATGTTGTACGTACTGGCGGTATCCTCACGTTTCTCCCCATGTAACCCTAAGAATCTCGCAGATCGTTGATCTGGCTCAACTTGCTGCCTTTATTTCCGATTATGTGTTTCGGCTTAGCTTGTGATTGATCTGCATTGGACGGCAAAACATGTCGACGCCGCAGGCAGTGGTCGGATTGGCGCGTGTTTCCAACCGAATTCGGCTTGGTTTTGCCAGACTTCTCTACGAAGGCTTTTTCGATGTCATGATGAGCGATCGATCCTGGCAGGAAGCGGTTATCGATTCTCTTGCGCCTCGGGCGGACGACCGCATTCTTGATTTCGGCGCAGGTAGCGGGTCGATGGCGATTATGCTGGCATTGCGTTTTCCAACCACGACCTTTGTCGCCGTGGACCCTGACCCGAGCAGCGTCGCGAAAGCGGTGCGGGATATTACGCGCCGTCACATCGAGAACGTTCAGGTCCTGGCCGCAACGACTGGCGATCGATTTTCGTTCGGCGCCGGCTCTTTCGACAAGGCCGTCAGCGTACTTAGTTTCCACGATCGCTCGCCCGATGAAAAGTGTCGCCTTGCCAACGAATTACGAAGGGTTCTGCGGCGCGGCGGCACTTTACATGTGGCAGACTACGATAAGCCGACCAATTCCAATGAGCACAGAATACTCAAGTTCACCGAGCGCATCTCTGGGCCGGCTGCCGCAACCCCACATCTGAACGGAAGCTGGACGGGTTCTCTTGTTAACGCCGGCTTTGTCGGCCTACGCCGGCAATCGTCGCAGTCTGTGGGGATTGGACGCATATCCGTCATTAGAGCCAGGAAACCGTGATCCGATCTCGCTCGCGCGCCACGCAGCTGGTGCGGCTGGGATCGTCACAACCGCTCCGGTTGGAAGCGATGATCGCGTTTGCGATCGGCCACTCGAGCTAAGCTATCCGCCAGCTCAAACGACACGCCCAGTTCGGATTTTTGAGACGAAAAGTGTTAATCGGCTTTCAAGTTTTGGACGCCGTTCCCCAACTTAGGGGGCAATTGCAGGCCGAAACAACAACTTGATTTAGCTCAAGGCCCGCGGCTTCTCACACAATAGCTTATCGCGCTAGACACCCTTTCAGCCAGGAAAGCCTAACATGAAAGCCTACTTCATCGGCGGCGGAATCGGATCGCTCGCCGGCGCCGCCTTCCTGATCCGCGACGGCGCAATGTCAGGCAGCGAGATCACGATCTATGAGAACCTCTCGACCTTTGGCGGCAGTCTGGATGGCGCTCAGCTTCCAGATGGGTCGTATTCGTTGCGCGGCGGCCGCATGCTGACGACCGACCACTACGAATGCACGTGGGATCTGCTTTCAACGATTCCGTCGCTCGAGCACCCGGGCCAAACCGTCCGCGACGAGACGGTCGCATTCAACCTCAAGCACAGAGCCCATTCCAAGGCACGACTGGTCGACCGTAACCGCTTCAAGGTCGACGTGTCGACGATGGGCTTTACCATGCGCGATCGCGAAGAACTGGTGCGCCTGGCGATGGCCTCGGAAGACGAGCTCGGCAACAGCCGCATCACGGACTGGCTGTCCCCGGCATTCTTCCAGACGAACTTCTGGTACATGTGGCAAACGACGTTCGCCTTTCAGCCCTGGCACAGCGCGGTCGAGCTCAAACGCTATCTGCATCGGTTCATGAACGAGTTTCCGCGCATCGAGACGCTCGGCGGTGTCAAGCGAACCATCTACAACCAGTATGACGCGATCGTTCGTCCCGTGGAAGCATGGCTGAAGGATCACGGCGTTCGGTTCGTCAGCGACGGGCGCGTGACCGACATCGACGTTGCGGACGAAGGCGGAAAGGTCCGGGTGAAAGGCCTTACGATCGACCGGAAAGGCGCCAAGCTCGTCGCGACGGTCGAAGCCCACGACCTCGTGTTCTTTCAGAACGGTTCGATGACCGACGCATCAAGCCTCGGCTCCATGACGAGCCCTGCCGAACCACGGACGAAAGCCGACAGCGAAGGATGGGTCCTCTGGGAGAAGATCGCCGCCGGGCGGCCGGAATTCGGCAACCCTGCCGTGTTCAACAGTTCGATTCCCGAGTCCTATTGGGCATCGTTCACGGTGACCTGTCGCGACCGGAGCTTTTTCCAACAGATGGAGGCATTCTCCGGCAACGCCGCCGGCACGGGGGGGCTGGTCACGTTCAAGGATTCCAATTGGCTGATGTCGATCGTCCTGTACCATCAACCGCACTTCGTCGGCCAACCAAGCGACGTGGCGGTATTCTGGGGCTATGCCCTGCACCCCGACCGGATCGGCAATTTCGTAGCCAAGCCAATGTCGGAGTGTGGAGGAGCGGAAATCTTGCGCGAGCTTTGTGGTCATCTGAACTTCGACTATGCGGTCTTTCGACGAGCGACCTGCATTCCCTGCCGAATGCCGTACATCACCAGCATGTTTATGCCGCGGCTCAGGTCCGATCGTCCGCTGCCTGTTCCGCCGACTTCCAAGAACCTGGCGTTCATCAGCCAGTTCGTCGAAATTCCGGACGAGGTGGTCTTCACGGTCGAGCATTCGGTGCGCGCAGCCCAAACGGCGGTCTATCAGCTGCTCGGCATCGAGCGTCCCATCCCGCCGATCACGCGTCACGACAGGTCGATCGGTGTTCTGATCCATTCGCTGGAGAAGGCTTTTGCCTGATCGGCAGTAGCATCGACTTGATCACGCCGGAGTTCCTTGTCAGCGGTCGCGCACGATCTCCAGTTCATACGATCAGGCGTCTTCGCCGCAATAATTTGGATCAGGCGGAGGCCTTCGCGCAGTTTTTTGCACGTCTTCGCCTGTTGCATTCTTCCAAAAGTTCGGGCGCATCCCAAACAACCGAACCATCTTCCGCCAGGATGAAAGGATCAACAACCAACGGATCAAAACCCAGCCGAGTGGCCTCTTCCATGGCCGCTTCGTTATTTGGAAAACGGTCACAACGCAGCAGAGCGAGGGAGTAGAGCTCACTAGACTGCTGCAAAATCGGCCCGTCGGCATATACAAGGATTACTGGACCGAAGTCAGGGCGCTGTCGCCGCAATTGTGAGATCTCTTCGCAAGCAAGCTCGACAGCTCTCGGAATGGGTCTGACTTCTCGTTCCCAATTCTGGAAGCTACCTCGGTTTATTCCAAGCTGCTCCGCCGCATCAAACTGGTTGAACCCGTGCTTTTTTCGCCACTTCTTGAGATCCCAGCAATCCAAAGCCGCACCTCAGCTAATTTTTGAAGCGTTCAAAGGCATAGAATCTGCGGCACAAATCCAAAGTGACTCGTGTATGTCTCACGGCCTATCCTTGTTCTGGCTGAGCTTCTCACATTGTTGAATCAGCTGGGGACCACTCCAGATGATGACATTGCCCTCGTCGATAATCAGGGGATTAAAAAAGCTTGGGCTCGTTCTGAGCTCCAAGATCTTGCGGAAGGCGGTGTGATTATCCGGATAGCGCCTGCAGGTGAGCGTCGGCGGCCCCGCGACGCTATTTGGCGACGGGAGTGGGACGCTTGCGTAGACCAGGGTAACCGGCCCGAACTCGGCGCGTTGCTTCCAGCGCCGAATGAGCTGCCGGGACGCCAAATGGACGGTGACCGGAACAGGCGTGACGTCGTGTTCCCAATTCTGAATGGTGGCTCGCGTAACCCCAAGCTCATTGGCCGCATCCTCCTGCGTGTAGCCCAGGAGCTTGCGCCATATTCGTAGTTCACGTCCGTTCATGGCAGCCTTCCGTTGGCAGCCCAGCCGAATAGGTCGTTGCTCAATGCTCTCAACAGGGATGTTGCCGGAGCGCCAGCCGCAGGCAGTCCGGTTTGGCGCGTAGAGCAGTTTGGCGGGCGGTCCGAGGAGTCGCGCTTTGCACTTATTCTCAGAAATCTATGGTCTGAATACAACACCTGCCAAGAACTCACTTAGGATGGGTCAAATTGCCTAGCCTTTGAGCAATTGCCCACGGTTGTGGCTTCGCAATTCTGCGCTTTGCTGGGTAGGTTGATCCTAGAAAGACGTGTCGAGCAACAGCTGAGTCCCTACTCTTCTTGGCGCTCGGCGAGGGGCTGCAACTGTGATGGGGGTTGTCATGAAGAAAGTGGGTCTGGTCGCGGCGGTGCTTGCGATCAATGCAGGTTCGGCTGTCGCGGCGGACATGTCCGTGAAGGCAGCCAAGGCGCCGCCCCCGCCCGCCTTCGAGGCGTGGGATTTCGCCTTCGGCGCTGCACTCATGAGCGACTACGTGTTCCGCGGCATCACTCAATCCAATCACAAGCCATCGGTCGCGGCCTACTTCGAGCCGCGCTATAACGTCACCAAGGATGTGCAACTGTATATCGGCGCCGGCGGCGCGAGCATCTCGTTCCCCAACCGCGCCGCAGCCGAAATAGATATCTATGGCGGCATCCGTCCCACTTTTGGCATCTTCGCTTTTGACTTCGGCGTCTGGGGTTATCTTTATCCCGGTGGCACTTGTTACAACGCCTTCGCCTTTCCGGGCTCGGGAATTCCTGGCTCAGAGGCGGGTTGCGTAGCAAACGCCGACCCTGTCACCCTCGGACTTCCGATCAATGGCAATTTCGCCAAAAGGAACGCCAGTTTTTATGAGGGTTATGCCAAAGTCAACGTGACCCTGAATGACCAGTTTCAGATCGGCGCCAACAACTACTATACCCCCAATATGATGAACCTCGGCGCCTGGGGCAACTACGCCTCGATCACCGCCAAGTGGACCGCTCCAAGCTCGACCTTCGGCACCAGCGGTATCGGCATGTACGTCTCTGGTGAATTCGGACGGCAGTGGCTCGGCACCTCGGATCGGTTCTACGGAACGCAAATTCCAGGACAAATCTATCAGTTTGGTATTCCGGAGCCGAGCTACAACACCTGGAACATCGGGGTTGGCTTCACCTATAAGGTTTTTACCCTCGATCTGCGCTACTCCGACACCAATCTCTCCAAGGGAGCGTGCAACGCCTACACCAGCGACTTCACAGCGAGCGTGACCAGTCCAGCCAATGTTTCGCTCATCAACCCCGGTGGGTTTGGCTCCAACTGGTGTGGCGCCACTGGCATCGCCAAACTCTCGGCTGACTTGACTGCAATTACGAACCTGAAGTGAAGTTGGGTCAATTCGAAGACGAAGGGGCCGCTGTTCATCGTGGCAGCGGCCCTAAGCTCGCGAAAAAAGCGACCAGCATAGCGGCTCACTCAATGAGCCGACGACCAGCAACGGTTTGCCGTCACGATGCAAGCTCCGAGGCTCATCTTCTGGATTCTATCAATCTGTCGCAAAGGATTGCATGCCGAAGCGCAGATGTGCTGCTCTGGCGGCGATCCGCTTGGTCCGACATCAGTTCAGTCGGTTTTTGAAGCGGTCAACCTCCCGGAAAGCGGCAGCGCGAGCAGTGTTCCGACCAGCGCGGTGATCGCGGAAAACACAAAAAAGCTTTGGTCCGAGCCTTGCGAAACCATTAGTCCCGCGGCTGCCGAACCAAGCGCTTGCGCGAGGCTCGTGACCGCGGTCCATCGGCCCAATTGCTCGCCCTGGTGCTCACCTGCCACGATCGAGGTCCAGTAGGTGATCGCCGGCGCCGCGATGCCCGCGGCCGCGGCGACCAGGCCAACACCGAGCACCACCGCTGCCGTCTGGGTTAGCGCAGGGAAGATCGCCAGCCCGATTGCCAGTGCGCCTAATGCCGGCGATCAGCCATTTCGTCACATGTGGCTGCACAAGGGACGACGAGAAGAGAGCCGTTTGAGCCAGCAGCATGACCGCGCTACACTCGGCAAGAACAAGCGCTACGAATGCGGTGCCCTGGCTTGCGACGAAGCTTCCACGCAAGGTAAGGACGACGTCAAAGGCCGCCACGCATCCAGCGACGACGGCAGCCAGCCAAAGCAGCTTGAGCGTCATTGCACGACGAATTTGGCCCGGCAAAACATTGCGCTGGCAGAGCACGGACGAAGGCGACGCTCGCACGGGATCGCAAGAGCTAGAACAACGGCGGACAGAAGAGCAAACCCCGCTGGCCAAAGCAGCGCATACTGAGCCGTCGAGAAAGGGCTGCCCGCGGCGGCAAAAACCGAGCCGCCTAAGAATGGCCCTGTCATGAAGCCAGTCATCGTCGCCGCCCCCAGCCAGGCGAAGCGCCGTGCGCGCCAGCCATCGTCCGGCGCAAAATCACCTATGAGGGCCAAGGCGACCGGCGTGACTGCACCCGAGCCCAACCCGCCGAGAATTCGGGCCAAATAGATCGAGAGGAGACTATCGGCAAATTCAAAGATGACCAGACTTCCGCTGAAGCCACTCAGTCCCATCGCCAAGACAGAGCGGCGCTCCCACCGATCCGACATCTTGCCGAAAAGGGGCGCCGAGATGAAAACTGAAAGCGTATAGATACCTGTAATCGGTCCAGTATGTCGGGAAATCGTCTTCGTATCCACCGCATTCGCAAGAATAGCGACCCTTGCAGGCAAGCTTGGCAGGATCACGCTGAACGCAAGCGCTGTCGTGAAGCACAAGCGCTGCCCGGAGTTCAGAGAAAGCTCTTCGTCGCTGCGGTCCGTGACGCCTGAAGCTCTATATCCAAGCCTTCCCATACAATGCCACCTCTTCGCTATCGTGATTCCCACCCTGTGCCGCTCGGCCTCGAATTAAAACTGCTTCTTTTTGGCGCGAGAAGGATTGAAGGATTGGCGAAATGGCTTCATCCAATGCGAGCCAGCCACTATCTGCTTTCGCTGACTTTTTCTCCATGCTGCGCGGACTGGCTGAGCTTGCTGCCAAATCCCTCCGCGACAGGCGCACCCCGCTGTCCGACGATAATCCTTACCGCCGAGCGAACGTATTTCAGCCTGGTCACGGCACTGATTGAGCGGACACGCGTCAATCGCGACGAAGCCCTCGAAAAGATGTTTGAGGCTTTCTACAGCTCGGCATCCCAGAACCTAAGCGAGCCCCCACCGCCGTCAGAGCCCGATTAAAAGGGTCAGAGCCCGGCGCGATCCGCGTCGTCGTCCCCACCCGTGTGCCGCTGCCACGGTAAGCGGCCCTCGATTTCGATCTGAAGCGAGAAGCTCAGGAACGTACGGATCACGATGATCAGCGCGAGGACGCCGAGCCGATCGAACGACGGCACGATCGCGATCATTCCGATGATGTCCGCCGCAATCAAGAACTCAAGACCGAGCAGGATGCCGCGGCCGAGGTTAGCACGATACGAACGAAACGCATCGGCAAATTGCCGGTGCCGCATCTCGCGCAGCGACCACACCGTCGCACCGACTACACCGCCGACGATCACCACCACTCCGAGCAGCTCAATAGCGGACGCCGTCCAATGAAGCCCATGCAGAATGGCGGCTTGCGTTTGTTCGGAGAACGTCAGCTCGGAAGTGATCATCCCTGCCCCACGACATGCCTCTGAACCAATAGCTCATTTTATCCTTCGGCACGGGGCTCGCGGCTTCGACCGGCTTCGCTTTTCGCCAACTTTCCGCCAGAAGATAGGCTCTTATCGACGTCCTTCGACCATGTCCGATAATAGGCGATGATCGTCATGATCCACAGACCTGCCGCGCCCATCAGGAGTTGAGCCAGCACCCCTTCCGAACCGAACGCCAGCATGAAATGCGCGATGAACGAGAGGAACAAGCCAACGCAAAACACCGGCAGCGACTGCTGACCGCACCTGATCAGCGGTCTGAAGATCGGCCATTTCAGTCCTGGCCAATCGATCGGAATGAGCGAGACGACAATGAACACCAGGCTCCCCAAGTGAATCACACGGTAGGGAGCAAGGTTGGTCTTGTCGTTCGGAATGAATAGCCCCGCAATGGCGTCAGGAATGAACGGCCGCAGTTCGGGAATTCGCTCGCCCAGCGAGAGGGCAAGCGCGAACAGGACGAAGCAGATACTCAGCACGAAAAGAAGTCGGGAATGCAGGAGGACCCGGGTTGCCGTGGCTCCCCCGAGCGCCAACCAAGCGCCGAGAACAAAGAGCAGCTGCCATGCAAATGGGTTGAAATACCAAGCGCCCGCAGGATAGGAGGCGAAATTCCAGCCGTAATGGCGCGCCGCCAGATACAACCCGATCGATCCGATCATGACCGCGTTGCGCCATCGCAACATGAACCACAGGACGATCGGGAAGGCCGCCATCAGCACGATGTAGAGCGGCAGAACGTCGAGATTGAGCGGCTTGAACTTGAGCATCAGGCCTTGCGAGAGAGTCTCGACCGGGAAGTTCATTAATGGCGCCACGTTGAATTGATCCATCAAGTGCGGATCGTCGAACTTATGCGCAAGGTAATGAACCGCAGTAAGGTAGAAGATGAAGATCAGCAGATGAGCGACATAGAGCTGCCAGACCCGCCGCAACAGCCTGGTCGCGCCGATGACAAAGCCGCGCTCCATCATCATCTTGCCGAAGACGAAGGTCGCGGTATACCCGGAGATCAGCACGAAAAGATCGGCGCCATCGCTAAAGCCGTAATTTCGCGTCGTGAACCAGGCCAGCACCGAATCCGGAATATGCCCAAGAAAGATCAACCAGTTTGCCAAGCCGCGAAACAGGTCCAAACGGACGTCGCGTTGTGACTTTGGCAGCACGGACCTGACGGTGATTGCTTCCCAAACCCGCTGCGGCGCAATTTGCAGGGTCCAAGCGGACGAACGGCCACTGATCTCGTCAGCCAATGTTACCTTCTCCATTTCTGATGCCGTGCTTCTGCGTCGTCGTCGTTGTCCAGACACGTATTCTACGAATCGTGGCCTTGCCAGCAACGAGCCAGGTCTGCAATCGAGCGGTGGAAAACCTGCTCCATGGAACGGCGTGGTCGGCGAGGGAACGAATGGCGTTCGGGAAACGAACGGCGATGTACGCGTAAGCCAGGTATTTGATGATCTTTCCGGCAACGATCGCAGCAAAGACGTCCGGTACCGGCAGGCGATAGATTCCGACGACAGCGAGCATGGGCAGTTTGGGAATAGGAAGTGGTACAGCCATCAACCCGAACAGCGCGAGAAGCCCATATCTTGCCAGCCAATCCGTGGCTTGTAACCAGGCCCGCGACCCGGCAAGCTCGGGGTAGCGCTCAGCCAAGATGTTCCAGCCAAAATGATGAAAAGCGAGATAAAGACCGAGTGACGCCACAGCGCTCCCGAGCGCCGCCACCGACGCAGTCGCGGCCCACCGCCTCCGGCACGCCAGGGTGGCGGCGATTACCAGCCATTCCACGGGGATGCTCATCGACAGAGTTGAGAGAAATGCCGTCACTCCGACCAAAGGAATAAATGAGCCCCGCTCGGCCCGCTTGATGATCGCCGCAATGATCCTGTGCGTCCTTGCGTGAACAATCATTCATCCCCCGATAGGCGAAATCAGGACTCGGTTTTCTTCAATTCCGTGTGCTGAACCGGTCAGGACCACGGCGCAGTTCCTCAATGTGATTCCTCATCACATGGGTGAATAAGTGCCGGCTGCAGTGACTTTGCAAATCAGAGTCGCTGCAGATGGCCAATTTAAATGATCTCCGCTAGGCGATCCGCCGAGTCGCTCTATTGGCTCTCCATCGCCCTGCGAGATGCTGGTGGCGGTTTACTTGAAGCCGCTGGGCGGCGCCGCGTTCGAGTTTGCCGGCGGGTTGGCTCCTTTCGTGGCGGTTGTATCGCTGGCACCGCCTTGCTTCATTCCGGACCCCATCCGGCCGTGTTCGCCCTCCATTCCCTTGGCGCCCATTTTACCGTGGTCCATTGCATCATGGCCCATACCCTGGCCTTGCTGCGCCGGCATCGTCTGCTGAGCGGGCGCATTTTGCTGCGCGTGCGCATCCGGGGCGTGTTGCGCGGAAGCCGCTGCCGAGTAGCTCAGAGCAAGAGCCAAGGCGAAGGCTACCAGCAGGCTCTTTTGACCGATCATGTTCATCAATTGACTCCATCATTGGGTTTTGTGACCAGTTTGTAACTGGTCCGCCCACGTTAGGGTGGCTCACCGATGAAACTTTGACGCTAATCAATGGTAGGCCTACGCTTGTGCACTTTTTTGCAATGCGCCTGCGCTGCCACTTCGACAACCGCGCCGTAACAGATCCCGAGGGCGCGATTCCGGACCAATTCGGCACAAATCAACAGGTGAGCCTCTATCAGAATGGAAAATGCGAGCTCCCATACGGGCTTGAGCACGGATTCACAATTGCGCATGCTGAACTCACGGAAGATGGTTTGCTTATGAATTTGCGCTTCACCTTGCCTTCGGCCGCGAACTGTACGTAAATTCGTGGCACAGATCGCCACCAGCCAGGAGGACATATCGTGCGCCAAGCAGCCGTTTGTACAGCGATAGCGTTTGGGCGGAGCTATGCGGGAAAGTGGGTGATGACGGGTTGAGAGAGGCGGCGTATCGAGGCG
>NZ_LSIC01000204.1 GCF_001556045.1 Bradyrhizobium sp. CCH5-F6 | reverse complement strand
GACCGAAGTCAGCGGTGTAGGTGAACTGGTTGACGCCAGTGACCGTGCCGCCGCCGCCGACGAGACCGTCGAAGTTGTTGCCCGGATAGTTAGTCCAGGGAGCGCTGAACTGCGAAACCGCCTTACCCATCGTGAAACCAGCGAACTGGATGAAGGCGTAGTAGACACCGACCGCGCCGCCGGCGACAGCACCGTCAGAGCCGTTCGCGACGGGAGCAGCGCCTGAGTAGGCCGTGGTTCCGCTACCGGAATAGCTACCCGTCGTCCAGGAGAACGTTGCATCGAAGAACGTGCGGACGACGCCGTATTCGGTCGCGGTGCGCGTGTCGATGTTGAGATCTTGACGAGCGCGTGCCGTGTAGTAGTTGCTCAGGCGGTTCTTCGCGCCAGCGACACCCGACGTATTACCGGTATAGACGCTGTTGGTGCCCAGCGCGACTTCAGCGCGCAGATAACCACCCAGCTTGATGCAGGTGTCAGTGCCCGGGATGTAGTAGAATCCGGCAC
>NZ_LSIC01000203.1 GCF_001556045.1 Bradyrhizobium sp. CCH5-F6 | reverse complement strand
CTCTCTCTCTCTCTCTCTCTCTCTCTCTCTCTCTCTCTCTCTCTCTCTCTCTCTCGCCGCGGCATTTGCAATGCGTGAGGACAGGCCTGTGAATAACATTTGCCTTGCAGGATCGTGCCGCGATTTGTCGCGTGTTTTCCGGGCGTTCGTCAGCGCGATCATCCTCGGTCTCACGCCGTAATGAGATTGAGATAACATAATTCACAAAATAACAATGAAAGTCTCACATATCGCGGCTAGCTTCCGCGGCGCTCCGGGACCCGGCTGCCGGGGTTGGCAGGCCAGGGTGATCCAAACAGGGAGAGCAAGACCATGCGAAACTTGAAGGCTTTACTCATGGGATCGGCTGCGTTCGCCGCGATGGGCGTCGCTTCCGAATCCGCACAGGCGCAGTCGCTTGCGTTCGGCGCTGGCGCGACGTTCCCGCAGATCGTCTATCGTCAGCTGATGGACTGCATGTACACCCAGGCTCAGGGCAGCGCCGGCAAGCCGGGCCCGATGGCCAAGGCGGCGAACTGCACCGGCTTCAACACCAGCGGCTTCGGCGGCGTGATCCTGTACGCGGCGACCGGTTCCGGCAACGGCAAGACCGTGCTGCGCACCAACGACAAGACCCAGATCGGCACGCCGTCGTCGTCCGCTCCGGCCTACACCAGCTCGAACTGGAACGTGAACGAAAAGACCGACTATGACGGCGTTCAGTTCGTCGGCAGCGACGACGTCGTCAACGCCAGCGACATGACGGCATGGAACACCGGGGGTGCCAACAGCCCGCAGTCGAAGTTCGGTAACATGATCACGCTCCCGGCCGTGGTTGGCCCGGTTGCGCTCGGCTTCAACGGCAAGGACGGCACCGGTGCGACGCTGAATATCCTGCCTGCCACCCCGGCCGGCGGCAGCTCCGGCCTCAACCTGTCGCGCAACGCCTTCTGCGGCATCGCGTCCGGCCACATCACCAAGTGGAACAACCCGATCCTGACCGCGCTCAACGGCGGCGTGCTCGGCACCGGCAACATCACCTTCGTGCATCGCACGGACGGCAGCGGCACCACCTTCCTGTTCACCAATGCCCTGGTTGAACAGTGCCGCTACGAGTTCGGGCCGAACAACGAGACCGACGCGACCGTCGTGTCCTACGCCTTCCCCTGGACCGATCGTTCGCAGTCCTGCTCCACCCCGCTCATTCCGCGCGGTGCGAACCAGGTCAACTGGCCCGATCAGTTCGCGACCGACCAGTGCGGCAACGCCGTCACCAACTCCGGCGGCGGCACCTTCGCCAACGCTTCGGGCAGCGGCTCGCTCGTCTCGCTGGTCACCTCGACCAACGGCGCGATCGGCTACGCTTCGTCCGACTTCTGGCTGCCCGTCAAGGCCGGCGGTCTGAAGACCGCGAACCTGCAGTCGCAGTGGGACCTCACCGCTTCGACCGGCCAGTTCCAGCCGCCGACCCCGGCTGCCGCGCAGAAGGCGATGTCGTCCGCCATCCCGCAGATGGACTCCACCAGCCGTTCCAACCCGCTGACCTGGAGCCTTCAGGGCGTGAACGCGAACCCGGTGGTCGCCGGTTCGTACCCGATCTCCGGTTTCTCGTGGATCTTCATGTACCAGTGCTACCAGACCCACGCGAACGGCAACAACGCCTATCTTTGGTTCAAGACCTGGCTCGACTTCGTGTACGGCACGAGCGCGGCCGGCATCTTCAACGAGAACGGCTTCGCCCAGGTCCCGGCGGTGTGGCAGAACGAAATCTACACGCTGCTCAACGACCCGACCAACGGTCCCCAGGGCAGCGGCTGCTCCGGCAAGGTCGGCGCTTACTGATCGCTGCCCGGGCTTCGGCCCGATCAACGATCCGAGACTGTGTGCACCCGGCGTCAGCCGGGTGCATTTTTTTGGCCTCGCACGGCAGGGCCATCGCGACGCCAGGGCACGCTGTTGTGGGGTGATAACATTTCACGTGGCGTCACATCGGTGATAAGACGCAACGTTATCGCTCGGGGCCGAGCAAGGACCGTCTCTGTCATGTCGCTGCGCTTTTTTGTCTTGTCGTTTGCAGGCGTCCTCGCCATGGGAGTTGTTGCGGCCGTCGGTGCTCCGTCGGCGATGGATGTCATTGCGACCGAGCCCGCAGAGGATCTGTTCGCGGCGAAGCCGGCCGATCCTGCGCCGGGCGCGACGAGCCCGATCGTGTCCGGACCTCCGGCGGCCGCTCCCGAGCACGCGCCGGCTGCCAGTCCGCCGCAGCGTGCGCTCGGCGACAATCCGTTATGGGCAATTCCGCTGGGCCGGCTGACGGCAACGCGCGAGCGGCCCTTGTTCGCGCCGACACGGCGCCCGCCGGCGGTTGCACCGGTCGCGATGCCGGTGGCGCCTCCGCCGGGGCCGCCGCCCAAACCGCCCGAGCCGGAAACGCCGCAACTGTCCTTGCTCGGGACCATCATCGGCGCCGAAAAGATCGGCCTCTTTCTGGACGCCGGCAGCAAATCCGTGGTCCGGCTCAGGGCCGGCGAAAATCACAATGGATGGACGCTCCGCGCGGTCGAGCGGCGGCGGGTCGAACTGGCAAGGGGCCTCGATCAGGCCGTGCTCGATCTCCCGGCGCCGGACGTGAAAGGAAGCGGGACGGCTGGCGCCCCCATGCTCGCAGGGCCGCCGCCGATGCCGGCCGTGCCGCCGGCGATGCCCGCTGCACCGACCGCCCCGCCGCCTGTTGCGGCCAACGGCGGCACCTATGTTCATCCGGGCGCCAACATGAACCTGCCGATCGGCCGGGCCATGCCGGCCAATCTGCGATTGCCCCCCGGTCTCGTCAATCCGCTCGCCAATCAGGGTCCGCGCTGACCCTGCGGCTGCCACAGGGGCGTTTCCCGCCGCCGGAGGCATATCTGCGACGGATCGGCGCGCCGGACGGCCTGATCCGCGTCATTCACTATGTTATTCAACAACATAATGCCGGCGACATCCGTCGCCCATGATATATTTCTGACATATCAATGTTAGTAAACAAAAGGTAAATGCGAGGCACGGGTCTGCCTGCGCGGTGGGCCCGGCTGGAACCATTCAATTTGAAAGTGCTGCGGCGTGCCCCATCCCGACAATGTTATGCCGTCCCCGGGCGCGACTGCTCGTGGCTCTCGCCGTGCCCTCGAACGTTCGCTGTTGTGCGGCGTCAGTCTGGTGGCCCTGTCGCTGGCGAGCGGCTTCGGCCATGCGCGCAGCCTGACGCCGGGCGCCAATACGGTCGCGCCGACGCAGGAAGCGCAGCAGGCGGCGATTCAGGCGGCGCAGCAGGCAGCGGGAGCTGCGACGCAGGCGCAGGCTTCATTGGCCCGGGCCGCCGCCGCACTTGCCGCCGCCCGGAAGCTGCAGGCCGACGCCGCGGCCGCGGCGCGGGCTGCCGGCGGGTCCGTTCCGAACGGACTGGTCACCGGCGGGCTGATGCCCACCGGCGGCACCGACAGCGATCCGCTGGCCGGGATCAAGCTCGACCCGTCGAAATGGACCGGCGCCAATGCGCCGACGCAGACGAACGTCAAGGATGCCAATGGCGCCGTCACGAAGGTGACGGTCGACATCCAGCAGACGCAGCAGAAGAGCATCCTCTATTGGGACAGCTTCAACGTCGGCGCCAAGACCACCGTCAATTTCAATCAGGCGGCGTCGGACTGGATCGCGCTCAACCGGGTGGACTCGAGTGCGTCGCCCAGCCGCATCCTCGGTCAGATCAACGCGCTCGGCGGCGTCTATCTCATCAACCGCAACGGCATCGTGTTCGGCGCCGGCTCTCAGGTGAACGTCCACACCCTGATTGCCTCCAGCCTCGACGTCGGCAAGCTCGGGTCTTCGCTCGAGGACCGCGACAAGTTCTTCATGGACCAGGGCATCGCCAACCTGAACTCGTTCTCGATCTACGACAAGGACGGCGGCGCCGCGACGAACCTGATCGCGGGGGACGTCAAGGTCGAGCGCGGCGCGTCGATCACCGGCAACATTCGCTACGACCAGGTCGCGCAGGGCTCGCCCGGTTCGGTCTTCCTGTTCGGCGCCAATGTCTATAATTCCGGGTCCATCACGGCCACCACCGGCGAGGTGGCAATGGTTGCGGCGCGCACCATCGACGTGGTGCCGAACGGCTTTTCCGTGTTACCCAACGAAGTGCTCGGCAAGGACGACAAGGGCAACACCAACAAGTTCCCCGGCACGGAGTTCAGGCTCTCGCAATTTGCGGCGACTTACAACGCCGATCCAGCCGGCTCTGATCCCTTCGGCTACCCGCGCACCAACTTCTACCTGCCGGGCACGGGCGCAGCGGTGCACGACGGCGTGATCGACATCGGCCGTGGCGTGCTGGTGATGAACGGCGACAAGGTCAGCGTCGCAAACCCTACCGATGCGAACGGTCGATCGCTGATGGACAGCGCCGGGACTCTGCTCCAGGGCGTGATCTCCGCCGATACAAGTATCAGCCGCAACAGTTTCGTGCTGCTGCGCGCTGCCACCAGCGTCAGCATGAACGGCGTGATCTCGAGCCTGCCGGTGGACGACGGGTCGGCAGGTTTGCCTTCGACGCAAAGCTTCGTGCCGACCTACATCGAAGCCTCGGCACAGACCAGCGTGACCATTGGTACGAACGGCCTGATTTCGGCGCCATCGGCTCAGGTCTCGCTCAACGCGAAGGAGTTCCCGAAGACGCTGCCGAACGGCGCGCTGAGCCTGTTCTATCAAGGCACCGCCTCGACAGGGGCCGGCGGAAACTCACAAGGTGTCGCCTCCAACTCGAATGACCCTCAGACCGTCTTGCTCGCACCGGGTGCGACGATCGACGTGGCGGGGCTCCAGAATGTCGAGTTGCCGGCGAGCTACAACGTGATCGGCGTCAAGCTGCTCGCCGAATTCGCCGACATGCCGCTGCAGCGTCCCCCTTATGCCACCGTGTCCGCAGACGGCAGCGGCGTGGTCTACGGCCAGACGCTGTGGATCGATATCCGCAACTCGGGCACGCGCAGCGACGGCACGACCTGGGTCGGCTCGCCGATCGCCGATGCCAGCGGTTACGTCGCCAAGGTGCCGCGCAGCATCTATCAGCTGATGACGGTCGGCGGCAGCATCAGCCTCGACACGGATCTGAAGGTCGAGAACGGGGCAGCCTCGGGCGTCACCACCACGGGCTCGGTGATGAACGTCGCCGGCGGTAGCGTCAAGTTCACGCCGGGCATGGTGAACACCACGCGGCTGATCGGCAGCGACGGCCGCATCTACAACATCGCCAATGCCGACCCGAACATGACCTATCTCGGCATTGCCGGGCAGTTCAGCGTCAAGCATGCGCGCTGGGGGGTTACAGAATACTGGTCCACGCAGAGCCAGATCTATTCGCCGGGCTACGCCGAAGGCCACGCCGCCGGCGGCGTCAGCGTCGTGACCGTCCAGATCGCACCTCTTGACAAAGGCATCATCTATTTCGGCTCGACCGCCGGCGAGCGGCAGATCAGCGGCGGCCAGTTGCCGGCGCAGGGCTCGCTGACGCTGACCACCCCGTCCAGCGTCCAGATCGGCGCCGCGGCTTCGGCCAATTACGCCACGCAGAGCGCCTACACCACCAATCTCTCGGCTGAGATTTTGTCGAGCTACGGCCTGAGCGCCCTTTCGGTGACGGCGAACGATTTCGTTCTCTCGGCGGGAAGCACGCTCAACCTGGCGGCGGGCGGCAGCCTTTCCGTCACTGCGGGCGGAGCCATCGACATCGCCGGAACGGCATCGGCGGCAGGAGGAGACGTCAACCTCGTTACCGACCGAGAGTCGATCAGCAAAAATTTCACGACGTCTTTGTTCAAGGCCCCCAGCGACGCATCGGGCAATACCATTGCCGCGAATATATTCGTCGGCGGCACGATCGATGTCAGCGGTCGTTTCGTCAACGACACCGGGCGCATGGCCAGTATCGACGCAACCGGTCCGGCTTTCATCAACGGCGGGTCGATCGCGATCAGCACGACCAAGGACAGCCTCGACGTCACCGGCGGCGTTATCGACACGACCGGCAGCATATTGCTAGGGCAGGGGAGCCTGCTCGATGTGTCGAGCGGCGGATACATCGGCACATCCGGCAAGGCGCACACCGTTGCGACCGGGGTGATGAAGGGGCAGGCGGGGAGCATCTCTCTCAGCATCTACAACGGCAAGCCTTACACTGTTGATCCTGGCCCGCATCCACCGACCGCGAATGTCGCCACGCAAGCTTTTATTGCTCTCGATGGCACCCTGCGTGGCTACGGCTTCGAGAGCAACGGGAGCTTGAGGATCGCTGCGGCGAACACGATCCGGATCGGCGGCACATTGCAGCAGGGTGAGACATCGTCGATTCGCATTGGAGGGGTTGCAACGACGCTGCCTGCTTCCCTGCTCACAAGCGGCGGCTTCGGCTCGTATACGATCGAATCGGTTGAAGATCAGTGGTCCGACGCAAAGGCCAGTATCGTCATTTCAAGTGGAACCGATCTGACTCTACAGCAGAAAAACCTGGCAAGTCTCTCCGATTATTCCACGACACCGACCGGCACCAAGCTCGGCCAGTCAGGCACGCCGCAGCTTGCGTTGCTGCCGGACGATCAACGCAAGTCCGTCGATCTGACGCTGAAGGCCGACTATATTACGCTTGATACCGGGTCGGTGATCGCCACCGATCCCAAGGCGAACATCGTGCTGGCGGCTGTCAATGACACCCGCGTAGAGTTCGAGCCGTCGGATCCACGTTGGACCGTTCCTGCACAATCGGTCGAACTGCGCGGGACCATCATCGATCATGGGGGATCCGTCTTCATAAATTCGAAGAGCACGCATCTCTCGTCCGGCGCTCTGGTTGATTTGTCGGGAACGTTCGTCTCCAACCCGCTGTTCGGGACGGTCAAGGGCCCCGTCACCAGCGGGAGCTACATTGCGGGCGGAACATTCGCGGTCGAAGCCGGTGAACTCAGCTTGGTGTCCGGTCAGGCCTATTACGCTTACGCCGCCAAGGAGGGCTCTCTCGTGGCCGATGCCGGCGCCATAGTCGACGTCTCCGGGGCGGCCGGCAGCATCCAGGTGGCCAATGGCCGGAATTCGCCGACCACGCAATGGGCGTGGAGCGACGCCGGCATCGTCAGCGCGAATGTTTCCGGGCTGGCCTGGGGCGGCAGCTTTGCAGCGGCTGGCGGCCGGTATGTCGCCAGCGATGGCAGCGTGAAGTCGGACACGCGTGCGAGCGGCGGTACCGTCCTGATCGGTGGCGGCGCGATCAAACTTCGCCAGGACGCGTCGGAGGTGACGGCCGCGGTGAACGCATACGCCTCGGGATTTCAGCCTGGAGCTCTGCTCGTAGCGGCAGACCAGCTTGCCCCGTTCGACAACGTCTATCTCTACGCGGCGAGTGCGCAGGGAGGGGCGAGCCGCATCTTTACCGACCGACCCGGCAACATCTATGGCATTGCCTCGTCCTCATGGGCCAATTTGTCGATCTCGGGTCCGCTGAACTGGAACGTGAGCGGTCGTCTCGAAATCGCGGCAGGCGTCATCAGCGCGCCGACGAGTCCGGCCGATGTGCGCATCTCCGCGCCTTATGTTCTCCTCGCCGGAAGCGGCAGCTCGCCGGTCAGCGGCACCAGCACGCTGACCGTCGATGCGGGGACCATCGATCTCCAGGGCGCGCAAGGGGTTGCAAAGGCCGGAACTCCGACCAATGGTCTCGATTTCTCCGGCTTCGGCCAGGTCAATCTGATCGCCAGCCAGGACATCCGGCTCGGCACGCTCAAGGTGGCCAACGGACTCAAGAAGGCGAATGACGACACCTCGGCCACCGCCGAGCAGTCGAGCTTCACCGGCAATCTCGTCACTGCCGGCGATATGCTGTTCTCCGCGCAGCGCATCTATCCCGTCACGGCCGTCACCTTCGGCATCGAGACGCCAGGCAACGTCAAGTTCACCGCTCCTGCGGGCAGCGACACCACCATTCCGCTGTCGGCCGGCGGCGGCATCACCGTGCGCGCGGCGACCATCGAGCAGGGGGGCAATCTGTTTGCGCCGCTCGGCACCATCACGCTCGGCAACACCGATGCGTCCGTATCGCCGATCATCACCCAGTCGGTGGTGCTGGCGCCGGGAAGCCTCACCTCGGTCACGCTGGCCGACACCACCGTGCCCTATGGCGCCACCTCGGACGGCACCAACTGGTACTACAACGCCAACCTCAATCCGCTCTCGGCGCCCCCGTCCAAGGGACTGATCCTGTCGGGATCGACGGTGACGCGGGCCGACGGCTCGACCATCGATCTGCGCGGCGGCGGCGATCTCCAGGCCATGGAATGGATCCAGGGCAAGGGCGGGTCGCGCGATACGCTGACGACGACGCCCTCGGGCCAGACCGTCTATGCGCTGGTGCCCTCGCGCGGCGAGTCCGTTGCAGCCTACGACATCCACTTCGCCACCGCGCGCAGCGCCGACAACGGCGTCACGGTCACGGCCGGCGACAGCGTGCCCCTGGCGGGTCAGCAGATCACCGTCGACGGCGGCGGCGGCATCCCTGCCGGGACGTACACGCTTTATCCGGCGCATTACGCGACGTTGCCCGGTGCGATGCGTGTCGTGGTTTACGCGCAGGACAACACCGGCAAGAACATCCCGACCGGCACCAAACTGACCGACGGCACCGTCCTGGTGACGGGCAATTACACGCAATCGACGGCGCCCGGAAAGCAGTCGTCCGGGCAGACGGTCTTCGCCGTGCAGACGAGCTCGGTTTGGCAGCAGTACAGCGAGTACAGCTTCAACGGGGCCAACACCTATTTCGCCGCGGCCGCAGCCAAGCAGAACAAGATACCGCCGCGCCTGCCGATGGACGCTGGCCGTCTTTCCGTGTCGGCCCTTCAGGCCATCGTTCTCAACGGCATGGCGCTGACCCAGCCCGGCACCGACAGCAAGGGCAATATCGGCCGCGGCGGCGAACTCGACATCAGCGCACCGAAGCTCGCCGTGATCGGCCACGCGGCCCATGAGGCCAACGACGTTCCCGCCGGCTATGTCGGCCTCGATGTCGGCCAGATCAACGGCTTCGAGAGCGTCCTGATCGGTGGCTTCCGCAGCGACGTTGCCGCCGGCACCCTGATCACGCCGACGGCGAGCAACGTGGTCGTCGATACCCGCGGCGAGGCCCTGAGCGCGCCGGAGATTCTCCTCGTCGCGCAGCAGACCGGAGAGTGGCAGCAGGCCCAGCAATATGTGACGGTCGGTTCGAGCTCCGTCCTGCTCGACGTGCCCGTCTATGTTCCGGTCGAGGGCAGCGGAACGGTCACGGTCAAATCCGGCAGCGTCATCGAGACCAAGGGCACTGTTCACGCCGGCCTCGGGCGCCACTACATCGTCGTCTCGGACCAGCAGGCGGCGATCACCGCCCAGAGCGTCGCCACCGCCCTGGGAGGAACGCTGTCGGGAACGACGATCACCGGCGCAGACCTGACCAAACTTCCGGCTTTCAATGCGGCCACCCAGCAGGTCCTGGGCTATTATGCCAATGGCGGTCCGCAGCAGCCGGGGCGCGGCGCATTGTTCGCGGCCAGCAACGATCCCACCCTCCAACTCACCGGGCCGTCCAAGACCGGCGTCTCCGCGCCGTCGCTCACGATCAGCTTCAGGGACGTCACCACGCAGGACGCTGCGAACATTCCCGGCTTGGCGACCGGGCAGGTTAGTGGAAGCCTGACGCTGCCGGGGGGCAACACCGCGGACAGCGGCAAGGTCGTGGTCGCCGATGGCGTCACGATCAAGACCAACACGCTGACGCTGCAGGGCACCGCCGCCAACAAGGCCATCACCGTCAATACAACCGATCTGCACGCCAGCCGCGTCAACCTGGTCGCCCCCAGCATCGGAATCGGCACGGCCAACACGGTCGCCGGCGTGAGCCTCGTGCTGCCGGCCAACAGCGCCCAGTTTGCCGACGTCCAGACGCTCGCGCTGCGCGCCTTGTCGGCACCGATCACCGTCTACGGCAACTTCAATTCGGGAACGCGGAACCTGATCCTCGACGCCAATGGCCTCGCACAGGGCCTCGACGGCGGCGTCGCGCGAGATGCCACCATCACCGCCAGCGAGACCATTACACTCACGAACACGGCCGGACCGGCCTTCAGCGGCGGCGCGACCGCAGGCGGAAACAGCCTGCAACTCGTCGCCAAGGACATCGAGTTAGGCAACGCTCCGGTCAACGGAATCACGCAGGCCGCCTACATGACGATCGCCGGCTATTCCAGCGTCGGCATGTCGGCGAGCGAGCGCGTGCTGGTCAAGGGACCGGGCGCTCTGGCCTTGGGTGTCAACAACACCGACAAGGTCGATCTTGCGATCACGACCCCGAGCGTGCTGGTTGCCGGCGCGAGCGGTGCGAAGTCGCAAAGCTTCTCGATCACGGGCTATGCCGGCAACGTCACGATCCGTGACAGCGTCACCCGCACCGGCGCGGTCGAACGCCCGGCGGACAGCACCGAGGTCGGCGGCAGCCTGCAGGTCACGGCCGCCAACATCACCATCGCCAGCACGATCCAGGCGCAGGGCGGCACGATCACGCTGAGTGCGATCGCCGGCAATCTCGAACTCGAGAAGGGCGCCTATCTGTCGGCGGCCGGCTACAAGAAGACCCTCGTCGACGTCGATACCTACGCGCCTGGCGGCAAGGTCGTGCTCAATGCCGATATCGGCACCGCGTTCCTGCCGTTCACCGGCGAGGGCAAGGTCAAGATCGACGCCGGCAGCGTCGTCGACGTTGCGCAGCCCGCGGGCGGTCTCGGCTATGGCGGCGAGATCGACGTCAATGCCACCCGCGGCAGCGCCACGATCGCGGGCGCATTGCGCGGAGCGGGCGCCCCTGGGCTTGGCGGTCGTTTCAAGCTCGATACGCTGGGCAGTGCCGACCTGACCTCCCTTGCCGACAATCTGCTCGCGGGCGGACTCACCGGTGCGGTCGACATCCACACGCGCACCGGCAATCTCGAACTGGCGGCCGGCCATACCCTCAAGGCCAACGCCGTCACGCTGACCGCGGACGATGCGGCGTGGGACGGCAGCGACGCGAGCAAGCAGTTCGGGCAGGTGAAGATCCGTGGCCTGATCGATGCGACCGGCTATGGCGGCAAGACGGCCGACGGAACCGGGCAGGCCGGCGGACAGGTCGCGCTCTACGGCGCCAACGCCGTCTTCCTCGCCAGCAGCGGCGTGATCGACGCCTCGACCACGCATGCCGACGAGCGGGGCGGCGACGTCACCATCGGCATCGGCTGGGACGCCAAGTCGAAGATCTACCTGCAGCAGGGCACGCAGATCAACGTCTCCGGCGGCACCAAGGGCGGCCTCAGCGGCGGTACGGTGACGTTCCGCGCCCCGCTCGACGGCAACAACGACGTCAAGGTCGCGGCGATCAGCAACGTGGCCAATGCGGCCGGCACGCCGGGCGCCAAGTTCTACGCCGACGGCGACAAGACTTTCGACGAACTGCCCGTGCTCGATGCGACCAACAACGTCAACGATCGCACCAGGACCAGCATCGTCGGGGCGCGTTCGGTCGCCGTCAACGGCTACATCGCGTTCGACACCACGGCCGGCAAGAACGGCATTGACGGATCGAGCCTCGGCTGGTTTGGCACGATCGACACGTCCGGCTGGTACAAGGGCGTGGATACGAACGGGAATCTCATCCCCGCGACGACCGGCTCGTGGACCAATGTGAGCGGATTCACGTTGAATCCGAGCAGCGTCTTCGCTGGGTTCTCAGGTGTGCCGACGACACCCGCGAGCGTCAGAGACAGCACGGGTCAGGTCATCGCAACCATGAATGGCTACGTGATGGGGCTCAACGCGTTCAGCGCGTTGCCGCCGTCTGATGCCGGGTTCGTCTTCGACGGCAGCACCACCTACAAGATCACTTTCGAAGGGGGAGCGCAGGGGACAGTCTCGACCCTGGCGTTCGGAGGTACTCTGAACATCGTTATCACGAACGCCGGCAGCGGATATACAACCGCGCCAACCTGGGCGGACATTACGCGGTCCGACGGTCAGACCGTGAGGGTTACTGCGACCCGCTCCAATCTGAAGATCGTATCCGCCCAGATCAACCTCGTCGATGGTTTCACGGGGTATAGCGGCTCGACGCCATCCAACGTCACGGTCTCGGGCGCAGGAGGCGTCCAGGTCATTTCTTTCGCGCAGGGCTCGAACTTCTCCGGCAAGACCGTCCTTTCATCCGACGGGAAAACCACCTTCGTTCCGGACACGCCGAACTTCATTCCGCTGAAGTCCAGCGGGGTCTACGATCCTTTCAACCCGGCCACCCAGGGTACCGCAGGCATTGCAACCTTCACCGGCGGCGCCGGTACCGGGAGCGCGTTCTTCGGGGACATCGTCTCGCAGATCACCAAGGGCACCTGGAGCTACGGCGGCCAGAGCTACGGCTTCAGCAACCTGTTCGCGCGCCTCGCGCCGCTCGCCGCCAGCCTCGGCGCCGATGTCGTGCATGTGCAGCCCGGCGTCGATCTCGTCAATTCCAAGGGCGACATCACCGTCAGCAGCAACTGGAATCTGGCCGCCGGCACTGCAGGCGGACTCAAGGACGGCAAGTTTGACCCGACCTCGAGCTATATCGATTTCAACTACCGGCTCGTCACGCCTTGGGGGGGCTTCGATGCCGGCGCGCTGACGCTGCGCGCAGCCGGCAACATCAACGTCAACGCCTCGATCTCGGACGGCTTCTTCCAGTTCGGCAACTATCTCGGCACCAGCAACGCCTCCAGCCGCTATTTCGACGAGAACACGGTCGTTCGGACGAACGGCGCGTATACCTACTATCTGAACACGCCGGGAGGCGGGAGCTCGACAGCCGCTCCCTATAATGCGGCGGCGAACGGCATCAGTCCGAGCAGCCTGGATCTCGCCGCCGCGGACCTGTTCCCGCACAGCCTGCTGGTCTGCACCACCGATTGCAGCACCGCCAACATCAAGACCATCACGGCGCCGTCGTCCTGGTCCTATAACTTCACGGCGGGCGCCGATGTCTCCAGCGCCAATGTGAGCGCACGCGTGTCGCTCGCCCGCGAGGTCGGTGACGTCATTGTCGACAAGCACGCCAGCTACACGCAGACGTTGGTTCAGGACAGGTTGGCCAACTCCACGGTCACGGTCGACATCCCGACCATGATCCGCACCGGGACCGGCAACATCAACATCGCGGCAGCGCGAGACGTGATCCTCAAGGACACCAGCGCGCCGGGCGTGATCTATGCGGCCGGCGTCAACACGGCAGCCTACGCCAATCCGTACAGCGTCCAGACCATCAATGGGACATCCACGATCGTCGTGACCGATCCCAACGGCTTCTACGAGCCCCGCGTGCTTGGCTATGGCAACGCAGCCGCCGTGGATGCCCCCGATCTCTACTATGGTCCGCCGACCGCGGCCGCGTTCCCCGAGAAGGGCGGAGATGTCGTCATCGACGCGCAACGCGACGTGATCGGCAACGTCACGGTCGACAAGAAAGTCCCTCAATATTATCAGCCTTGGCTGCTGTCCAATGCCGCGATCACCCAGAGCGGCAGCGCGGCGATCGTCGGCGCCGGCGTATTTGCCCCCGCTGGAAATACGATTGCCTCGCAGACTGCGTGGTGGATCCAGTACGGCAGCTTCCAGCAGGGCTTCCTCAGCGCCGGCGGCAACATCAGCGTGCTCGCCGGACGCGATCTCGTCGACGTTTCGGTATCGGCGCCGACGACGGGCCGTGTCACCGGCGGCCTCGCCGCGAGCAGCACGCCCGTCACGCACGTTTACGGCAGCGGCAACATGATCGTGCGCGCTGGCGGCGACATTCGCGGGGGATCCTTCTACGAGGGCTCCGGCCATGCCCGCATCGAGGCCGGCGGCGACATCCGCGATAACGGCACCATCTACCGCTATGCCAAAAGCGCGCTGGCGCTTCCGAATTTGCCGCAACTTGCGGTCGACACCGGACAGATCACCCTCGTGGCAGGCGGCTCGGTCGCCGTGGCCGGCGTCGTCAATCCGGCGGCGCTGCATGGCCAGCAGCCGAGCAACGCCAATCCGCTGGAGACTGCCACCAATCCGACGATGGCGCTCTACTTCGACACGTACGGTCCCGACAGCAAGGTCAGCCTCCTTTCCAAGTCGGGCGATGTGTCGATCGGTCTGTCGTCTCCCACGGTCAGCACGACGGCGACGCCGGGCGCCGCCGCCGCCTATCCGGCCAGTTTCGAGGCCATCGCCTTGCAGGGTAGCCTGGTTACCAGCGGAATCGGCGCAATCGTCACTCAGAACGTCTCCGGATCGCTGGTGCGGACACCGGGCATGATGCTGAGCGCGTCCGATCATGGCACCTTCGCCCTGCTGGCGGAGGGAGATATCGATCTGACCTTCGGTTATCCGAAGCAATCGAGCGACCCGCTTGAAAGGTCGCCGCGTCCGCTGATCTCCGCCGGACCGGCTTTGTTCGACGTCGCGTTCGATCCGTACCGGCCCAACAGCGGCTACGGCGAATCCTCCAGCCGCGCCGTTCTGGCGCATGCAGACGATGAAGGCCTCGACACCACGGCGCGGATCTACGCCGCCACGGGCACCATCACGGCGACGGGGACCTTCGGTGAGCGCACGAAGGGCGACGTGCTCAAGGTCTACCAGCACATCGAGATCAACCGGCCCGCCAGCATCTATGCCGGCGGCAACATCGTCGATCTCAACCTCATCGTGCAGAACATCCACGTCAACGACGTCAGCAAGATCGTAGCGGGCGGGAACATCACCTATACCGGTTATGCCAATGGCGGCGGCATTCAGGTCGCCGGACCCGGTTATCTCGTGGTGCAGGCGGGCGGCGACATCGGTCCGTTCCTGCCCGCGGCGTTCAACAACGCGACACAGGCCCCGGTGCAGGAGGGTATCGTCTCGGTCGGCAATGCGAGCTCGACTCCTGTCGGCAATGTCTACATTGCGAGCTCTTGGGGCGGCTCGATCGGCATCTACAACCAGTCGCTGCTCGGTCCCCAGAACAATCAGCGGCGCAACGCCGCCTTGACCGAGGCCGCCGGCACCAAGCAGGGGGCCAGCATCGACGTGCTGTTCGGCGTCAAGTTCGGCATCGACTACGACGCGATGATCAGCAAGTATTTCGATCCCGCCAGCCCGAATTTCCTGGGCAACGTCGTGGGAACCAACGCTTTGACGGGCGAGAAACAGACTCTGACATTCGATCAGTTCAAGAGCCTGCCGAAGGACCTCCAGCACGTTCTGGTCGATCAAGCCTTCTTTGCCGGGTTGAAGGAGGTCGGCAAGGGCACCTTCAAGACCGCCTTCGGCTACGAGATGATCGACACCATGTTCCCGGCGACGTTTGGCTATACGGCCAATGCGCTCGGCGGCGGCGCGAGCGGCGCCAGCGAGTTGGTCAAAACCGGCGACATGAACCTTCTGCACGCAACCGTCCAGACCCAGCTCGGCGGCGATGTCTCGATCTTCGGGCCGGGCGGCAGCCTCATCGTCGGCTCGCTGGCTGCGGAGTCCAACACGGCTTTGAAGCTGCGCGACATCGGCATCCTCACCCTCGGCGGCGGCGCCATCAACACCTTCACGGACCAGAACGTGCTGGTGAATTCGAGCCGCGTTCTCACCACCCAGGGCGGCGACGTCATGATGTGGAGCTCCAACGGCAATCTCGATGCCGGCCGCGGCTCCAAGACGACGCTCTCGGCGCCTGCGCTCCAGGTGCTGTATGATCAGGACGACTACCAGTTCATCGATCTCGGCGGCTACGTCACCGGCGCCGGCATCGGCACGCTGAAGGCCTCGAACGTTGCCCAAGTCTCGAACCTGTATCTGCTCGCGCCGCGCGGTACGATCGACTTCGGCACGGCAGGCGTTCAATCCTCCGGCGACGCCGTAATCGTCGCGCCCGTCGTCGCCAATTTCGGCAATGCGTCGGTCCAGGGTACCTCGACCGGCGTTCCCACCATTTCCGTTCCCAACATCGGCGCGCTGACCGCCGGTTCGAACACGGCCGGCGCCGCGGCCAAGACGGCGGATACGCCGACCGCCGGCGGCTCCAGCAAGCCGGCCTCGATCTTCATCGTCGAGGTCATCGGCTATGGCGGAGGCGATGGCCAGGATGCCTCCGGCAAGGAGACCGATGGCAATTCGTCTAATGAGAGCAAGCAATGATCGACGCGATCATCCTTGCGTCGAAGGGTCAGGTGCGCTCAATCCGAGCGCGCAAGGACGCCGATCTGGCGCGACGAAAATATCGTCTCCGAATGAAAAGATTCGGCTGCTTAACCTAGCCCGGCGAATCCGGAATCTGACGTCCCGTTTAAATATCGGTCACAGCAACGATAAGAAACATACCTAAAAAGATCGGCAACGGCTTCGAAGGCGGAGGGCTGCTGTCCTGCGAAGTCCGTACGTTTTCTTTCTGATTTTGCGTTTTGGGGGCTGAAATGCGTGCGACACGTCCGATTGAACAAGTCTGCCCGGAGTCCGCGCTGAAAAAGGCGAATGCCAAGATCTACGATCTCGGCTTGCGGCAGGACGAAAGCAGCCGTCTGCGCCGGATCAAGAACCTCAAGCATGAAAACGCGCTGTTGATGCGCATGGTCTCCGAGACGCAGATCGAGATCGCACGTCTGCGCGATCTGCTGGAATCGACCTGACACGATCGCGTTTGCCGCTCGCCGCGGCGCGAAGTCTGTGCTGTAAGCCCAATCCAATCATCACGCTCGTCTCGGCGATCCCCGGGGGGAAACACTGCCCCCTGCAGTCAGGATCGCGCTGACCCCTGACATGGTCCTCAGCCTGCCTCGCGGACAGCATTGCCCGGACCCTTGTTTTCGCGGGTGCCCGCCGCGCGTCGTCTATGAAGCAGGACGATCCATCGCATCCCGACGTGGGGCGGCGTCCTGACGGTCCGTCCGGGCCAACATCAGCTTGGTGTGAAACGAAAAGTCATGCGGTTTTGGAAGATTGTGTCGATCGCATGTGGCGTGATCGCCTCGGCTGGACTGGGTGGTTGCGGCTTCATACCGATGGCGGGGCCGACCAGTCTCGACGTGAGGAGCGAGAACACCAAGACTCTTCCCTTCGCGATGGTGCAACTCAATCCGGATGTCGTGCAATTGCTCGAGAAATACGAGCCCAACGGACTACCGGGAGTCCTGACCGACGCCCGTCCACCCTCAAGCATCAAGTACGGCATCGGCGATATCATCAGCGTCACCATCTTCGAGGCGTCGGCAGGCGGGCTTTACGTACCGCTGGAGGCGGGTGTGCGCCCCGGCAATTTCGTGAATCTGCCTGACCAGGCCGTCGACAATGACGGCAACATCACGGTGCCCTATGCCGGCCGCATTCGCGCCGCGGGCCGCACCAACGTGCAGGTCCAGGAGGACATCCTGGCTCAGATCAGGAGACGCGCGATCGATCCGCAGGTCGTCGTCACCTCCAGTCAGCAGCGCTCCTCGCTCGTCAGCGTATTCGGCGAAGTGAGGACGCCGGTACGTTTCCCGATGCCATCGGCCGGCGCGCAGGACCGTATCACCGACGCGATCACGCGCGCCGGTGGCATCAGCGGTGCCGGGTGGGAAACCTGGGTCGTATTGGAGCGCAATGGCAAGCGGGCTACGGTCCCGTTCGGCAATCTCGTCTATTTCCCCGAGAGCAATGTCTTCGTGCAGCCGGGTGATCGCATCTATCTGTACCGCGAGCCGATGAAGTTCATCGCGTTCGGCGCAACCGGACAGCAGGGCGAGTTCAACTTCGACGCCTGGCGGATCAACCTCACGCAGGCGGTCGCCAAGGCTCGCGGGCTGCTCGACCTTCAGGCCGATCCGGCTGCCGTCTTCCTCTATCGCCGCGAGCCGCGGGATGTCGCGGAGCGGCTGGGTGTCGACTGCTCGAAGTTCGACGGCGATTCCGTCCCGATCGTGTTCAACGTGAATTTTCAGGATCCGGCCGGCTATTTCGTCGCGACAAAGATGACGATGCGTCCGTTCGACGTGCTTTATGCCGCCAACGCGCCCCAGGTCGACGTGACCAAGGTCCTCAACTTCATCAACACCACGCTCGTGACGGCGCAAAGCGGCGTGAGCCTCGTCAATAACATCCGCTTCCCCGGGGCGACGACCTCGACGACGACGATCACAACCAGCGGTCCATGAGCGTCGAAGGATGACGACGCGCCCAGCTCACATCCGGTGGCTTGACGCCCGGTCGGCAGATGTTACTCATCACATCAGGCTGCGTCCTTCGTCGGCCGACGATGTTACGGGACGCTTCCGGCCCGGCATGACGATATGCCGGCGAGCAGGGGAGAGCGGCATGAGCCGGGCTTCGCACGGACGTGGATGGTTGGCCGGGCAGGCTTTCGCTGCCGGCCTGTTTGCGATGGTCGGTACCGGCGCCGCGCAGTCGCCCGGTCCGGGGCCGATCGATTTGGCGCCGCCACCGCGGCAGGGCACGATCATCGGCGGTCAGCCCGGGCCCGGCTTCGAGCGCTGTGTTGACGTGCAGATCGGGAACGAGGGCGCGTTCGGCTGTCTCAACCAGAAGCTCAGGCGTGAAGTGGACAAGGTGAGCCCGTCGCTCAACTTGCCGCCCGTCGATACGCGCTCTCCGGACGTGCGCGTCGGCAATGTGAACGAGGCAGCGGTCCGTCAACAATATGGCTCGAACTACGGCCGCTCGGCCATACCCTACCGGCCCCCGAGCTTTCCCACCAACGTTCTGCCGCGGCGGTGATGTCAGCACGTTGCGGACAGGTTCATGATCGTTGCGGGCGGCCGCTTCTATGGCTGCTGGCCGCCGTTTGTCTGTTGCTGTCGCCGGAGCGGGCGCGTTCCCAGGAGCATGTCGGCGGCGGAAGCATCAAGGCCGATGCAGTCGCCGACGTCGCGGCAGGCGATGACGAGGTGGCGCCGCTGGAGCTCGAACGTTTCGCCCCTCGTCCGCTCACTGCCGCGGATTTCCCGCCGGCCAACCCGCTGCTCGGCGCGTCCGCCTATCGCACCAGCGCGATGTTCGGTCGCGATTGGCGCGCCGGCCGTGCCGAATACCGCCCGTTGATCGAGCGTGAGTCGCTTGCCTTCGGCCTGCCGCCGGCCCTGGTCGATGCCGTGATGGCGGTGGAGAGCCGCTACAATCCGGGCGTGGTCGGTATGGACGGCGAGGTCGGCCTGATGCAGGTGATGCTGCCCACGGCCCGGATGATGGGGTTTGCTGGCACGCCCGCCGAACTGGCGACGCCGGAGATCAACGTGCATTACGGGGTGCGCTATCTGGCCGGCGCCTGGCGCCGCGCCAACGGAGATCTCTGCACCGCGGCGATGAAATACCGTGCCGGCCACGGAGAGACGCGGTTCTCGCATCTGTCGGTCGAATATTGCACGCGGGTCCGCGCGCACCTTGCAGCGAACGGGATTCCCGTCACCGGCCCGGTGCCGCAGCCGACGTTCGGCCGCCCGTCGGGCGGCGGGGGATCTCGTGCGCGCGTGCAGACGGCTGGCGGCACGATCGATTTCGCGGCGCTGAACACCCGCCTGCGGGGGGCGGTGGAACGCAGGCCGTGATCGCTGCAGATTGACTTGTCGACGATGACGGCAGCCGAGCGTGCCGCCGCTTCATGAGCGCGACTTGCTCGCGGGAGCACGCCGGCGGCGGGGCACCGACGTCGGCCGGCCGCTCGCGAGCGCCTGGCCGATGGCGCGCCAGCATTTCACCGCATCGCGGAATGCATGTTCGTGAGCGGGGCTTCGCCCGCGCCAGTCGATCAGTCGCTCGGCATCGCCGACCGTTGCCTCACCCGACTTCAGCCGCAGGATGAAGGACAGGGCTTCACGAGTTAAGGGATCTAAGTGATCGACCTGATGGCTTCGCTTCGTCACGATCCAGCGCTTTCCCGCACCCGCCGGCCGTGAGCGGATGCTCGCGATCGACATATCTCTGTACGTAAGACGAAGCTGGACGTTGAAAACCGAATTTGACACGCGTCGGACGCTTGAGCCGGTCGGCGCAGTGTTCGACCGCCTGTTTGAGGTCGGTTTCGACCGTGCGGACGGTGACGCCGAGCAGGGCGGCGATCTCGCGGTTGGGCATGCCATCGATGCGCGAGAGCATCAGCACGCGTCTGCGGCGCTCCGGCAGCTCGGCGATCGCGTGCTTGAGGAGATTGACCTCGGATCGATCCTCGATCACGCGCGCGGCATCTGGCCGGTCGTCGGGAATGTCGAGCAGGGCATCGACCTCGCCGGAGGTAAGACGGCGCTTCTCGGCGCGACGGCGGTCGGCGGCGATGTTGAGCGCGATGCGGAACAGATACGCCTTCGGGCTGCGCACTTGGCCGAGCTCGCGCATTCCTTCCAGGCGAAGATAGGTTTCGTTGAGAGCTTCTGAAGCGAGGTCCGGCGAGCCGAGACGCCGCGTCAACCGTCGATCAAAGTCCACGTACTCCGCCAGCAGAAGAGTCCGCAAGCTGCTGATGCTGTCGATGGTCATGCTACGCCCCCACTTCACAGTACTCATTTGACGGCGGGACGGTAGTTAGACCGCGCAACGACAATGTGACGAACTGTTAGTTAATACCAATCCCATTTTGTTAGTTGAGTTATGTTGCAAGAAATCATCACGGCGGCGATGAGCGGGCTGCGAGAAAATTTTCGTTGCGGCGCTGGACGCAACGTCTAGCGGGTAAGGCCTTCCAGACCGTGCGCTTCGGTCGGCGCGGGCTGTCCGAATAAATGCTGGCGAACCGTGCGTGAACGGGACGCAGTGCGAGAATGATATCGAGGCGAAGGTGAATCTGCGTGGTATGTATCATAACGGTGCACGTCTTCGTGCACCGTGGCTGCCGCGCGGTATCAGGGCCGGCGCCGCCGGTGCGTCGCGCCAAATTCTTTGTGGTTTGATCATCTGCGCGATCTGCACGACGAAAGCGGCCGCAGCGAAATCCGAGACGAATGCCGCCGAGCCGGGCGCAAAGCCCGCTGCCGCTGCGCCTGCAAGCACAAAGCCGGTCAAAGGTGCGTCGGAGAAGGGTGAAGCCGCGAAGGATACGGCTCCCCCCAAACCCGCGGCGCCGGAAGCGCGCTTCGATATCGACGAATATCGCGTTGAAGGGGCGGATAGCTTGCCGCAGATCGAGATCGAGGCAGCAGTCTACCCGTTTCTAGGTCCCGGCAAGACCGCACAGGACGTGGAGAAGGCCCGCGCCGCAGTCGAGAAGGCCTATCATGACAAGGGCCTCCAGACCGTCAGTGTCTCGGTTCCGCAGCAGGATGCGCAGCGTGGCTTCGTCGTGCTCAAGGTCGCCGAAAATCGCGTCGGACGGTTGCGTGTCAAGGGATCACGCTATTTCGATCTCGCGAACATCAAGAGCAGCGCGCCTTCGCTCAAGGAAGGAAACCTGCCGAACTTCCAGGCGGTGACGAAGGACATCGTTGCGCTCAACCGATGGCCGGACCGCCGCGTGACGCCGGCGCTGCGGGCGGGCGTCACGCCCGGGACGATCGACGTCGATCTCAACGTCGAGGATGCGTTTCCGCTTCACGGCAGTGCCGAGCTGAACAACCGGCAGAGTCCAAGTACCACGGCGTTGCGATCCAACCTGTCGCTCCGTTACGACAATCTATGGCAGCTCGGCCATTCGATGACGTGGAGCTTCCAGTGGGCGCCGCTCAATCCGAAGGACGCGATGGTGGTCTCCGGCTCGTATCTGGCCCGGACCGAAATCGATTGGCTCAGCGTGCTCGTCTACGGCCTGAAGTCGGACAGCTCGGTTGCAACCGTCGGCGGAGCGAACGTCGTCGGTCCGGGTCAGGTGATCGGCGGCCGCGCCGTGCTGACCTTGCCCGGCAAGGGCGAGCTCTTTCACACCTTGTCGCTCGGCATCGACTACAAGGACTTCAAGCAGACGCTGCGCCTCGGCGCCGATGCCTTCGATTCTCCGGTGACCTACGCGCCGCTCGTGGCGAGCTATGGCGCGAGCTGGCAGGCCGAGGGACGGCTGACGCAGCTCAACGCCGTCATTACCACGGGCTTGCGAGGCATCGGCAGCAGTCTGGAAGAGTTCGACGCCAAGCGCTACAAGGCGACGGCCAGCTTCGCGCACCTGCATGCCGACATCTCGCACACCCAGGAGCTGGCCGAAGGCTTCCAGCTTTACGCCAAGCTGCAGGGCCAGGCCGCCGATCAGCCGCTGGTGTCCAGCGAACAGATGAGCCTTGGCGGACAGGACACGGTGCGCGGATATCTGGAATCCGAGGTGCTCGGCGACTATGGCGCGGCGGGGACACTTGAATTCCGCAGCCCGAACCTTGCGCCTTACATGGCGCAGAACCTGCCGAATCCTCTCGGCGATCCAATCAAGTACAACGCGTTCGATGACTGGCGGTTCTTCGCATTCGCCGACGCCGGACACGCGCGGATCCACGAACCTCTGGTCGATCAGCAATCGCATTTCGATCTTGCGAGCTACGGCGTCGGGATGCGGATGAAGACCCTCCGCTACTTCAACAGCATCATATTCGTCGGCGTGCCGCTGACCAACCAGCAGGTCACGGTCGCCAATCATCCACGGTTCGGCTTTAGGCTCTGGGGAGAATTCTAGATGTCGCTCCTTCACTCTGGATCACATTCCGTATTTCGCCTGAGCGCGCCGGCGATGCTTGCTTTCTTGTTCCTTGCGGTGCTGTGGCCGAGTCCGGCCTCGGCGTGGTGGAACGATCAGTGGACGCTGCGCAAGAAGATCACCATCGACACCGGCCCGTCGGGGGCCGGCATCAGCGATGCGATCGGTCCGACTCCGGTGCTGGTCCGTCTTCATGTCGGCAATTTCCGCTTCGGCACGGCAAAGGAGGATGGCGGCGATCTTCGTTTCGTCGCCGCCGACGACAAGACGCCGCTCAAGCACCATGTCGAGAAATACGACTCGCTGCTCGGCGAGGCGCTGGTCTGGGTCGGCGTCCCCGATCTGAAACCGGGCGCAAAGAACGACATCTGGCTCTACTATGGAAACCAGAAGGCGCCCGCTGCGGTCGATGCCAAGGGCACCTACGATCCCGATACGCTGCTAGTCTATCATTTCAACGATCGTTCGACGCCGGCGCAGGACGTCACGGCCTGGGCAAACACCGCGCAGAATGCGGTACCGGGCGCGGATGGCGCCATCATCGGCCAGGGTGCGCGCCTCGATGATCAGACCGCGCTCATGCTTCCGGGCTCACCCTCGCTCGTGGTCGCCGAGAACGGCGAGCTCACCTGGTCGCTCTGGGTGAAGATGACTGCACCGCAAGCGGGCGCCATTCTGTTTTCGCGCAGCGAAGGCGCGAACGGGCTCACGGTCGGGTTGGACAACGGCGTCGCCTTCGTGGAGGTCACGAATGGTGGCAACACCCAGCGCGTCGCCGGCGGCGCGGCGATTGCTGCCGGCACCTGGCACCAGATTGCCTTCACCGCGAAGGGAGCCCAGATCACGCTTTACGTCGACGGCAATCAGGCCGCGACGCTTGCCGCCGGCCTGCCCACCATGACGGGCACGGCGCAGCTCGGTCGTGCCGCATCCGCAGCCGCCCCCCCTGCGGATGCGGCCGCACCTGCCGCCGATGCAGCTCCGCCGGTGGCCGTGCCATCAGGCTCTGCCGCAGGATTTGCCGGCGATATCGACGAATTCCAGATCGCCAAGGTTGCGCGTCCGGCCGGCTTCATCAAGCTCGGCGCGATCGGGCAGGGGCCCGACCAGGCCAAGCTGATCGCGTTCAGCGTCGACGAGGAGAATGCGGGCTGGTTCAGCGGCGGCTATTTCGGCGTGCTCCTGCGCTCGGTGACGCTCGACGGCTGGATCGTCATCGGCCTGCTCGCGATCATGGCGTTCGTCAGCTGGTACGTCATGGTCGACCGCGTCTCCTATCTGAACCGCGTCTCGGCCGGCAACGCCATCTTCCTCAAGCATTTCCGCGAGACGTCGACCGACATCGGCGGGCTGCTCCAGCTCGACAGCCAGGAGGCAGATCCGAGCTTCGGCGGCGAGCTCGGCAAGAAGCAGCGCAAGACGGTGCATGCCGCGCCGCTCTACCGCCTGTTCGCGGCCGGCGCGCAGGAAATCCGGCGGCGCTTTTCCGGCGGTGGCTACCGCCGGCTGTCGCCGCAGGCGATCCAGTCGATCCGCGCCGTGCTCGACAGCGGCTTCGTGCGGGAGAGCCAACGCCTCAATCGGTTGATGGTGATGCTGACCATCGCGATCTCCGGCGGCCCGTTCCTCGGCCTGCTCGGCACCGTCGTCGGCGTCATGATCACCTTCGCGGCGATTGCGGCCAGCGGCGATGTCAACGTCAACGCCATCGCGCCCGGCATCGCGGCGGCGCTGGTCGCGACGGTCGCAGGCCTCGGCGTCGCGATCCCCTCGCTGTTTGCCTACAACTATCTGACGATCCGCATCAAGGACGCCTCGAGCGAAATGCAGGTCTTCGTCGACGAGTTCATCACCCGGATCGCGGAATCCTACGACCTTCCGGACGAGCCGGTGAAGCAGGCGGCGGAGTAGATCGATGCAAGTTCAGTCCGAAAGCAAGCCGTACGACGACATCAACATCACCCCGATGCTCGATCTCGCTTACGTGCTGCTGGTGATCTTCATCATCATGACCACGGCGACCGTGCAGGGCATGAAAGTAAACCTACCAAAGGCGAGCGCGGCGCCGAGCCTGGCGCAGCAGACCACCAAGGCGATCACGGTCGCCAGCGACGGCAAGCTGTTCCTCGACACGATTCCCGTGACTCTGCCCGAGCTCGAGCAGCGCCTGGTGCAGCAGCGTGCGCTGACGCCGGAGTTTCCCATCGTTGTGCGCGGCGACAGCCAGACGCCTTATCAGAACGTCGTCGACGTGCTCGACCTGCTCGGCCGCCTCAACTTCAGCCAGGTCGGCATGGCGACCAAGCCGTCGGCGCGATGAGACGGGACGATGGCGTGGGACGACGACAACTACGAGGACGGCGGTCCGGCATGGCGGCGCTATCTGCTGCTCGGCGGCTCGGCGCTGGTCGTGATTGCGCTGACCGTCGGCGTCGTCGTCATGGTGATGAGTGGCGACAAGGACCCGCCGCGCAAGGTGAACGAGCTTCAGGTGACGATGGTGCTTCCACCGCCGCCTCCGCCTCCGCCACCACCGCCGCCTCCGCCCGAGCAGCAGCCGGAACAGCAGCCCGAGCAGAAGGTGATGGAGCAGACGCCCGTCAAGGATGTCGTCGAGGAGAAGCCGATCGACATTCCCAAGGATGCGCCGCCCGACGCCGGACCGGATCCGACGCCGGGCCCGCCGGACCTCGGTCTCGGCAACGGGCCGGGCAGCGGGGGCCTTGCGCAGGGCAAGGGCCGAGGCGGCGGCGGAGGCGGCGGCAACAGCCGCTTCGGCTGGTATGCGAGCATCGTGCAGTCGCAAATGGAAGCCGCGCTCCAGGCCAACGAGAAGACCCGCTACGCCTCGATGCAGGCGGTGATCCGGGTATGGCTCGACAGCTCGGGCAAGGTCAGCCGCGTGCAGCTGTCGCCCTCGACCGGCGACGGCGCGCTGGACGCGACCATTCGCGATCAGGTGATCGGCGGCATGCGCATGCGCGAGCCGCCGCCCAGGGACATGCCGATGCCGATCATCACCCGCATCACGGCGCGCAGCCGGGCGGGATGAGGTCGTGTGACTGTGAGTGAGTTGAGAGAAGAGGTGACGTCATGTGGCGTGAACTGAAAACGCGAGAGCTGGCGACGACGGCCCTGATGCTGGTCGCATGCGCAGCCCCCGCTGTAGCGCAGGACGACAGCATGCCCCAGGGCAAGCGTCCGACCGTCTCGCGCGCGGCAGCGCCATCGTCGAATGCCACGGTCAACCTGATCAATCTGCTGGTGAAGCAGGGCACCCTCAGCGAGGAGCAGGCGGCGGCCCTGATCAAGCAGGCCGACGACGAGGCCTATGTCGCCCGCCAGGCGACGCGCGATGCCGCCGCCAAGGCCGACAGCGCCGAAAAGAAGGCGACCGGTGCGGCCGATGCCGTCTCGCCCCCCGGCACCAAGCGCGTCACCTACGTTCCCGAGATCGTCCGCAAGCAGTTGCGCGAGGAGATCCGGGCCGAGGTGATGGACCGCGCGCACAAGGAAGGGTGGGCATCGCCGGGTGCGTATCCGGAATGGGCGCAGCGGATCAGGTTTTACGGCGACATTCGCGCGCGTTACGAGGGCGACTACTTCCCTGCGGGGAACGGCCCGCTTCAGAACTTCAATGCCATCAACACCGGCAACCCGTTCCTCGAAGACAACACCAACGCGGTCAATCCGTATTTTCCCCCGAGCTATAACACCAGCCAGGACCGCAATCGCTTTCGCTTTCGGGCGCGGCTCGGAGCTGACGTCGATCTGTTCGAAGGCTTTACCGCAGGGCTGAGGATCGCGACAGGTGAGAGCAGCTCGCCGGTCTCGATGAACCAGACCTTCGGCGGAAACGGAGGCAATTTCTCGAAATATGCGCTGTGGCTGGACCGCGCTTTCGTCAAATATCAACCGACGCAGGACTTCGTGGCATCAGTGGGCCGATTCGACAACCCGTTCTGGTCGCCGACCGATCTCGTTTGGTACAAGGACCTCGGCTTCGACGGCCTGGCTGTCCAGGCCAAGCAGGAAATCGCCGAAGGGCTCACGCCGTTTTTTGCGGGCGGCGCCTTTCCAGTGTTCAATACGGATCTGAACGCCGGCCTGAATACGTCCAACCTTTCGGGTCCGATCAAGTTACCGAGCCGCGACAAATGGCTGTTCGGCGCGCAAGGAGGATTCGCCGCCAGGTTCGATCCTGAAACCACCCTCACGATGGCCGTTGCCTACTATGACTTCGCAAATATTCGGGGGCGTCTCTCGAGCGAGTGTCTTGTCTATGCGGCCAGCGACGTGTGTGACACGGACTTGCTGCGCCCGTCGTTCGCCCAGAAGGGCAACACCTACATGCGTTTGCGCAACATACCCGTCGTCCTGCCTGTTTCCTCCAACGATACCGGCACGCTGAATTACCAGTACTACGGTCTTGCCAGCGATTTCCGGCCGATCGTCGCAAGCGCCCAACTCGACTTTGCGCAATTCAATCCAATTCACATCATTCTTGATGCGGAATACGTGTGGAACACTGCCTTCGATCGATCGGCTGTGGCTGCTGCGGCAGTGAACAACTTCGGACCGACGACCACCGGCGATCCCGGCTCTTATAACGGCGGCAACCAGGGCTGGCTCGCGCGCCTGACGGTCGGGAATAAGCAGATCAAGCATCTCTGGGACTGGAATGCGCATGTCGGATATAAGTACCTTGAGTCCGACGCGATGGTGGATGCGTTCGTCGATTCAGATTTTGGTCTCGGCGGCACCAATCTGAAGGGCTACTTCATCGGTGGCAATGTCGGCCTCGGCGAGAATATCTGGGCGTCGGTGCGCTGGATGAGCGCCAACAACATCGCCGGCCTGCCTTACGCTGTCGATATCGTGCAACTCGATCTCAACGCGAGGTTCTGACCATGCGCGTGTTGCGTCTATCGTCGGCAGCGGCCCTGGCATTGGTGATCTCGACCGCTGCCCACGCCGATCAGGAATCCGATCGCCTTCGCGAAGCGCTGCGCAGCGCCACCGCGCAGGCGCGTACGGCCGAAGACCAGCGCGCGGCGGTCCAGGCCAAGCTGACCGCGGCGGAGCAGGAGCGGGATCGTCTGCGCAAGCAGAACGAGGCCTATCGCGCCCAGGTCAAGGAGGCCGAGCAGGCCTATCGCCAGGCGGTGAAGGACTTCAACGAGCGCATCGCCGAGCGCGACGATTCCTTGGAGAAGTGGAAGGCCGCCTATGGCGAGGCGGCCAGCGTCGCCCGCACCAAGGACGCCGAGCGCACCAAGTTCGAAGGCGAGGCGACGACCTGGAAAGCGAGCGCCAAGGCCTGCGAGGCCAAGAATGTCAGGCTGGTCAAGATCGCCGACGACGTCGTCAAGCAATATGAGCGGATGGATCCGCTGGAGAAGGTGCTCGACCACGATCCCGTATTCGGGCTGAAGCGCGTCGAGCACCAGAACGCCGCGCAGGATTTCCGCGACAAGATCATCGAGCAGAAGGCCAAGCCATGACCGTCTCCAAGCCCGCGCTGCTCGCTGCCGCGCTCCTGACCACCGTGTCGTCGATTGCGATGGCGCAGGCCCAGACACAAACCCGCAATTCGCCGCCTGCCGCCTCGCGCCCAGCCCCTGCGCCGGTTCCCGCTGCGCCGGCACAGCCTGCGGCGCAGGACAACACGGCGGTGAAGGGCGGCGAGGTTATCGCCCGGGTCGGCGACAGCGACGTCACGGCCGAGGAGGTCCGCGGCACCATCCAGATGCTGGACGCGCGCCAGCAGGCGGCGATGGCGCGCGATCCGGCGCTGCTGAGCCAGACAGTGCGCGCGATCCTGGCCAACCGCCTGGTGCTGAAGGAAGCGATGGCCAAGAAATGGGACCAGCAGCCGAGTGTGGTGACGCAGCTTGCCCGCGCCCGTGACACTCTGATCGTCGAGACCTATCTGCAGTCGGTCACCGCAGTCGGCGACCAATATCCCAGCGAGGCCGAGATCAAGGGCGTCTACGAGGCCAACGCCAGCGCGTTCCTGGTCCCGCGCCGCTTCCGGCTGGCCCAGATCGTGGTCAATCTCGCGAAGGATGCCGACAAGGCCGCGGAAGATGCCGCGCGGCGGAAGCTGGACGACATCATGCGCAAGGTGAAGCAACCCGGCGCGGAGTTCGGCGCGATCGCGCGCGCCTTGTCGGAGGATGCGGCGACCGCGGGGCGGGAAGGGGAGATCGGCTGGGTCGCCGAGCCCGATCTGCGCACCGAGATCCGCGCGCAGGTCACGGGCCTGCCCAGATCCGGGATTGGCGATCCGATCCGGCTCGAGGACGGCTGGCACGTTCTCAAACTGGTCGACACCGAGGCCTCGCATACGCGGCCGCTCCCTGACGTGAGAGACGCCCTGGTGCAGCGCATGCGCGCCGAGCGCGTCGAGGCGAACCGCCGCGCCTATGTGGCGGAGCTCCTGAAGCAGACCCCGCCCGTCGTGAACGAGATCGCGTTGTCGCGCCTGCTCGAGCCCAAACCCGATGCCAGGACCGACACCACGCCGTCGCGCTGAGGACGTGACGTTGCGATGACGGTGCGGCGGCCTATCCGGCGCCCCCGTCATCGACAGTTAATTAACAGTAGAAGTATCATAATTATGGTATAATGCGCGTGTTATCGGGATCGCGACTTCGATCCCGGGGGTGCATCGTGACCGACTTGACCAACACGGGTGGATCGACCTCGACATACGAGGTCCGATCGCGGGCTCGCCTCGGCCTTCCGTTCGTTCTGATCGAGCCGTTGTTCGCAACCCTCGACGCCGCCATCATCGTTGCAGCCGGTGCACTGGGAGGCATTGGGTATCAGCGTGTTCTCGGGGGAACCCTTGAGGATGTCGGGTTCTATGCCGGGCTGGGATTGGTCGCCAGCCTTGCCCACGTTCTCGTCGCGCATTTCCTTGGCCTGTACCGGCATAACCATCTGCTGGACGACGAGCGCGACGGCGGCCGCGTCCTGGCCGGCTGGTGCATCGCGGCGCTGATCATCCCGGTGGTCCTGTTCCTTTTCAAATCCGGCGACGAGGTCTCGCGCGGATCGGTGCTTTGCTTCGTCTCGGTCGCAGCCGCCGGTCTGGTTTGCGGACGATGGATGGCGAAGCGGATCCTCAGAGCCGCGCTGCTGACGGGCATCATTCGCGGCCGGCGGGTGGTGGTGGTCGGAACGCCCGCGGAACTCGCACAGTTCGGCCGGGCCGACCTGCTGACCCGATTTGGGCTTCAGGAGATCGAACGCGTGACCTTGCCGCGCGTCGACGACCTGCTCTCCGCATCCGAGGCGAAACGAGGCGAGGCCATGATGGCGCGGATCCGTCACGTCGCCGCCGAGGAGATCGTGTTGGCGCTGCCCTGGTCGGCTCCGCAGGCCGTCACGGCGCTGCTCGGCCATTTGCGCGCAATCCCGCTTCCCGTCCGCCTGTTGCCCGATTGCGCGGTCTCAACAGTGCTGCGTCACCAGACCTCGAAGTCGCAGCGGCTCTACATGGTCGAGGTGCAGCCCGCTCCGCTCTCGGCACTGGACCGGCTGAGCAAGCGCCTGCTCGATATCGTCGTGGCGACGACGTCGCTGCTCATCCTCATACTTCCTCTGGCGATTTCCGCCGTTGCGATCAAGCTGGAGTCGAAGGGACCGGTGATCTTTCGGCAGCGCCGCCATGGGTTCAACGGAAAGCCCTTCGTCATCTACAAGCTGCGCAGCATGCGCGTCCAGGAGGATGGCGGGTCGGTCGTCCAGGCGACCAAGCAGGATCCCAGGGTAACCCGGGTCGGGCGGCTGCTGCGGCAGACCAGCATCGACGAGCTGCCGCAACTGATCAACGTGCTGCAGGGCCACATGTCCATCGTCGGGCCGCGACCCCACGCTCTGGTGCACGACTACGAATACGGCCGGATGATCGCGAACTACGCGTTCCGCCACCATGTCAAGCCGGGCATCACCGGCTGGGCCCAGGTCAACGGCTATCGCGGGGGCACCCCACAGCTGGAATTGATGAAGCAGCGGATCGAGCTGGATCTATGGTATATTGATAACTGGAGTCTGACGCTCGATGTCTATATCATGTTCAGGACGGCCTTTGAGCTGATGCGGCCGCGCAACGCGTATTGATGCGGTCGCGCTCGCGCTTTGACCAGCAAACGCATCATTGAGCATGAACAATGCTGACGCTGGCAGGCGCCCGGACGGAGTGGTGCCGCGTGGGTTCAGCCCAATCCTGCCTCCAGCAGATCGAAGAATACGGCCATTCGGACAACGATGGCCGGGGGAAGTCCGCGGGGCCTATTGAAAAGGTTCACGATTCGCGCTTACTACACTTGGGCTAGCGCATTCGGGCCTGAAAGGACCCATCATGGTTGGGAAAAGGCATGCCTCTGACGAGATTTCGGCCAAGCTAGCGCAGGCCAACGAGCTGGCGGCAAAGGGCAAGACCCAGCGCGAGATCTCCAAGGCGCTCGGCGTCAGCATCATGACCTACCATCGCTGGAAGAAGATGCTCAAATCTTCGCCGGCGGCGGACAATCGCGTGCGCGCCCTCGATAGCATACCCCGGTCGGCTGCCAATGATGCGAGTTCGGACGAGACCATCAGGCGGCTGGAGCTCGAGAACGCCCAGCTGCGTCGCCTCGTGACCGACATGCTTCTCGAAAAGCTCAAATACGAAGAAGAGCTGCGGGCGCGGCAGGGCCCCCGCATGAGGCGCCCGGACAACGGCTGAGCCGATGCCTGCGCGCTAGGCCCCCCTCATATAGTAGCCGTTCCGATAGATTCCGGGCTGCTCGAACCGCTCGAGCAGTCGGGGATTGGCCTTGTTCAGCACCACGCCCAGCAACCGGTCGTGCAGCTCCGTTTCCGGAAGCAGGTGACGGCGCACCGTCTTGACGCTCGTTGCGCCCCATTCCACCACGAACACGAAAGAATCGATGGCCGGGACGGTGGCGCGAACGTCGACGACGGGTGCGAGCGGCGGCAGGTCGACGATGATGTAGTCGTAGCTCTGGCGCAGCCGTTCTAGGAGATCGCGGAATCCCTGCGAGGCCAGGACCTCGTCGGAATGGACGGGCGCCTCGGTCAGGAGCAGCGGCAGGAGGGCCAATCCGGTGGTCGGCTCGCGGCCCGTGACGGCGGTGAGATCGAGCTTGCCGCTGATCACGTCGAGCCAGCCCGCCTGCGGCCGCGGCGACAGCGAGCGCGCCAGGGTGGGGTTGCGCAGATCCGCATCGATCAGCACCACGCGCCGGCCTGCGTCGGCCATCAGGGTCGCAAGATTGGCCGCAACGGTCGACTTGCCCTCGGCCGGCAGGGTCGACGTGACGCCGATCACCTTGGTCTGGCGAACATTGGCCTGCAGCCAGGCGCTGACCTTGATGGCGCGAAACGCCTCGGTGAACACCGAAATCGGATCCTCGACGGCGCGCCGCTTCAGGGGATCGCTGAATGCAAAGCGCCGCTCCTGCGCGGGTACGGGTTCGCCGGGCCCCGGCGCAGGGGCCGGCAGGGCGGGCAGCGTGGACGTCTCCGGCGCGCCGCCGTTGCCGCGCATGAGCCCGGGCGCGGTTACCGCCGACACCTGTGGAATGATGCAAATACAGCGCGCTCTGAGCTGCTGTTCGGTTTGGCGAGCCGTGCGGAACACCCCGTCCATGGCCTCGCGCAGCGATGCAATGCCGATGCTTGCCATGATGCCGAGCGACAGCGAAATGGCGAGAACCAGCGAGGTGACCGGCTTGCTCTTCTTCGTCGGTGCGACCGCCGGGCTGATGATCCTGGCATCGGTGATCGGGAACGATTGTTGCTGGATCGCTTCCATGTAACGCTGGAGAAAATTGTCGAACAGCGTGTGATAGACCTTGGCCGAGCTTTCGAGCTCGGCGAGCCCCAGCCGGTCGCGGTTGGTGATCTGTCCTTCGGATACCAGCGCCGCAAGCGCACGCTCCAGACTCTCCTCCCGCGCTCTGGCGATCTCGTAATCGCTGCGGTAGCTGCCGGCGATCCGCCCGAGTTCGGCGGAGATGTTGCGGCGAATTTCCTCCATCTGGTCGCGCAGATTGGCGGCAGCGGCATGGTCGGCGCCGTACCGGCCGGAAATATTCGCTTCGCGGGTGGAAAGGTCGACGAACTGATTGCGCAGGCGAGTGATGACGTCGTTCTTGAGCGTGTCGGCGACCGCTCCCTCGCTGACGTCCATCTTGCGCACCTGCTCGATCCTGTCGAGACGCGCTTTGGCTTCGCTGGTGGCTCCACGCGCCGTGGCGAGCTGGCTGTTCAGTTCGTAAAGCTGCTGCTCGCCGATCAGCCGGCTGAACGTCCCGGCGCCCGCGGCGGTCGAGCCGGCGCCGCCGAGATCGACGATCTTGTTCTTTTCCTTGAATTCGAGCACGGCGCGGTCGGCTGCAGTGGCCTTCGACCTCAGTTCATTGATGCGGTCCTGCAGCCAGACGCCGGCGCGGGTCACCGTCTGGTACTTGGCGCCGAGCTGGTCATCGACATAGGCCTCCGCGATGGCGTTGGCGATTTTCGCGGCCTTCGCAGGGCTTTTCGAAGTATAGGAGATGTTCAGCGCGTAGGTCTTCTCGGCGCGGCTGATGCTGCGGTGGGCGAGAAATGCGTCCAGCGCGTGCTGCTCGCGATCTTCGGGGCTTGGCCCCGCGGACGACGCGAACGGGTTCCAGCTGGACGAGGCGGCAAACTCCGGATCATCGGCGAGACGCAGGCCCCGTACGACATCAAGGCCGAGCTTGCGCGATGCCAGGATCTCGACCTGTGATCCCACCTGGAGCGTGTCCAGCGGCACGTCCCCTTGCGGTTGAAGCTGGTTCTGCAGGACCCGGAGCGTGGTGCTGTCGATCAGCAGGGTGGTGGTGGCCGTGTATTGCGCAGGGGTCAGCAAAAGGTAAAGCAGGCCGATTGCGAGCGCGGCGGCAGGCACGATGACAAAGACCCGGTACTGCCGCCGGGCCAGACCAGTCAGCTGCTCGATCAGGGCCGACATCGATCCCGAGGCTTCGCCCGCCTCATGGTCGACGGGGGGGCGGCTCACCAGCATATCCATCGTGATTCAATTCCTCGGCCCCCGACCGGGAAGGCAGGTGTCGGTTGCGACTCGCGGGCCTCGCGAACCGCGAGACCGGGTTGGCCAGACCGGTCGCTCTGCAAACGGCGCGACCACGGCTTCGAGGCGCAATTGGTCTGGGCCGCTGCAGCGGATCCATAACATTGTCACGTTATCTCTAGCCGAGAAATAATACACATTTGCAACAGGGCGCTGTCCCTCGACCGTCGACAATCTGCGTATCCTTGTGACCTGCCACCGAACTTTCATCCGGTGCCGGTGAGAGTCTCGGGGTTGGGCCGACGGCCGTCCGGCCACCCGGCTCGGACGTACAGCGGATTTATCGAAATTCGTGGGTGTGACCGTCTCCACACATGGAGAGCCGGCTTCCGCGGGCGCGTGGTCGTTCGCGCTCAGATGCGCGCACTCGCCAGACCGAAGGCGGAATATTAAGTTCAATAATAGAATTAATATAGGCGAGGGCGCCGCGATCTGCTTTTCGCACGGGCATTCCCGGCGTCTGGCTCAAAGATCTCGAAATAGAATAAGGATTCGCACTTCGCACCGAACGCCCGGGCGCGACGCCGTGGTCAGCGGACGGCCATCTAGGCGCTTGACTAGTTCTAAAAAAGAACTGTAGGTATGGCGGGCAGAACGGCCGCTCAACGGCCGCAGGGCAGCGCGCCAACCCGTCACGATTGGACGGCGAGGCTCGCAGATCGCTCCGCACGATGCGGACGGGCACGCCGGATGAAGCAACAAAACACAATGACGTGCCCGGATGGGTGCGCATCAGGGAGGACAGGCCATGTTGGCGAAGTGGAAGAGTCTTGCGGCTCTGGTTGTGCTTTTGAGCGGCCCGGCATTTGCAGCCGACGAGCCGGGAGTTACCGCGACCGAGATCAAGATTGGCGGGGTGTTTCCATTCAGCGGACCGGCGTCATCGATCGGCCTCGTGGGCAAGGGCCTCATCGCCTACATTCAGTCGATCAACGACCGCGGCGGCATCAACGGCCGCAAGATCAACTACATCGCCTATGATGACGCCTATAGCCCTCCGAAAGCGGTGGAGCATGTTCGTAAGCTCGTCGAGAGCGATGAAGTGGCGTTCATGTTCGGCCAGCTCGGCACGCCCGGCCTTTCGGCCACGGCAAAATACCTGCGGGCAAAGGGGGTGCCCAGCATCGCGATCATCAGCGGCTCGTCCAAGTTCACCGACGTCGCCAGCTACCCTCTGACCACGACGGGTCTCGTCAGCTACGACACCGAAGGAAAAATCTACGCCAAGTATCTGACCAAGACGCTGCCGAACGCCAAATACGCGATCCTCTATCAGAACGACGATCTCGGCAAAGACTACGTCAATGCCTTCAAGGCCTTTCTCGGCAAGGATTACGACCGCAAGGTCGTCAGCGCGTCCTATGAGGTCACGGAGCCGACGGTCGATTCGCAGATCACGACCCTGAAGAGCTCGGGTGCCGAAGCCCTCGTGATCGCGGGAACGCCGAAATTCGCAGCGCAGGCGATCCGGCAGGCGTCCGTGATCGGCTGGAAGGCGACCGTGATCATCAACTTTCCGTCCGGTTCGGTCGGAGGCACGCTCGCGCCGGCCGGTCTCGACAAATCAGTCGGCGTGATCGTCGGCACCATCAACAAGGACGTCGTGGATCCGTCATGGAAAGACGATCCAGGCATGCAGGCCTATCGGGCCTTTCTCGACAAGTATCTGGCCGGCGTCGATATCACCAACGGCAGCTATCTGACCGGCTACCAGCAGGGCATCGTGCTCGAGCAGATACTGAAGCAATGCGGCGATGATCTGTCGCGCAAGAACATTCTGGCGCAGGCCAAGAACCTCAGGGATTTCGTCGTCCCGACCGCGCTGCCCGGGATCAAGGTCAACACCAGCGAATCCGAGAACATGATCTGGACTCAGATGCGTCTGCAACGATGGGGCGGATCGACCTGGCAGGCCTTCGGCGAGGTATTGGACGCCAAGTCCGAATGATTTCGCAGGGGCGGGAGTGACGCAGACCGCTTGAACTGCGTCCGAGCCCGTGTGGCGCCGGGAGGTCGCCGCTGGGCATCGGGAGCACCGCATGCGGTCGACCATTTGCAATTCGGGAGTTCATCTTCGATGTCGACGACGGCACTGACGTTTGCGCCACGCGAGGTTTCCATCGAGCGTCGAACCGACGGCACGCTCATCTTGAGCTCGCCGCTTGAATGGACGCCGTGCGACTGGCGCATCACCGATTTCCTTCCGCACTGGGCCAGTACCGCTCCGGATCGGGTTTTCCTGGCACAGCGCAACGCGAAGGGAGGATGGGACGAGATCACCTATGATGAGGCATGGTCGCAGGTTCGGGCGGTCGGCCAAAGCCTGATCGATATGGGCGCAAAGCCAGCCGACAAGCTTGCCGTCCTTTCCGGAAACTCCATCGAGAACGCGGTGATCTCGTTTGCGGCGATGTCGATCGGGGTCGTTTTGGCGCCGATATCGCCGAACTACACTCTGATGCCGGGCGGGCTTGCACGTCTCAAGGACATCGCGGAAGTGCTGCGCCCGAGTTTCGTGTTCGTTCAAAGCGGCCGCGATTTTTCCGCCGCCCGCACCATTCCCGAATTGGCAGCCGCGACCTGGATCAGCGTCGATGGTGCGCCGGATACCCTGCCTTTTCAGGCTCTGACGGTTCGCACAGAGAGCGAAGGATTCGCGCGCGCATCGCGTGAGGTGCCATGCGATGCCGTTGCGAAGATTCTCTTCACATCCGGTTCGACCGGATTTCCCAAAGGGGTGCTCAACACCCACCGGATGATGGCAAGCTCCCTCCAGATGGGGAGCCTGCTCGTGTCGCCTCCGGCTGCGCCGGTGCAGGTTGAATGGCTGCCCTGGCACCACACGATGGGCAGCAATGTCATCCTCCACGGCATCCTGAAGAACGGCGGAACGCTCTATATCGATGACGGGCGACCGTTGCCGCAGCTCTTTCACAAGACGGTCGCCAACCTCAAGGAGGTTTCGCCGACCGCCATGTTCAACGTGCCTGCCGGGTACAATCTTCTGTGTGATGCGATCGAGAATGACCCTGATCTTGGCGCCGGCGTGTTCGGGCGGATGGATCGATTGAGTTATGCCGGCGCGGCAATTTCGAAGGGCACGCTGGAAAAACTCTATCGATTGACGTTCGCAGCCACCGGGCGGCGAATTCCCGTCATGTCGGGCTACGGCACGACCGAAACCGCGCCGACGATTTGCTCGACGCATTGGGCGACGGACCAGCCCGGAGAGATCGGCCTTCCCGCGCCGGGCCTTCAGCTCAAGCTCATCCCGGTCTCCGATACCTACGAGGTCAGGGTCAAAGGACCGAACGTCACGCCCGGCTATCTCGCTCAGCCGGATTTGACGAAAAGTGCGTTCGATGAGGAAGGGTTCTACCGCATCGGCGACACTGTCTCGTTTCTGAATCCAGAGAAGCCGGAGCTCGGGCTGCGCTTTACGGGGAGAATTTCCGAGAATTTCAAGCTTGCAAACGGCACCTGGGTCTCAATTGGCAATATGCGAGCGTCAATCCTGGCGGCGACGCGTGGCGTCTTGCTCGACATTGTCGTTGCGGGCGAAAATCGCGAGGCCTGCGCGCTGCTGTGCTGGCTGAATCCGACCGAGGCGGCGCGAATTGCGAAGAGCTCGACCACAGATTTGACCTGCGATCCTCTCGTCGTTCAATTTCTGAGGGATCGCTTTCAGGAATACAACACGACCGTCGGAAGCAGCGAGAGAATCTGTTCCTTCTCCCTGCTGAAGGATCCGCCCTCAATGGCTGCAGGAGAAATCACCGACAAGGCCTACGTGAACCAGCGCGCTGTGCTGAAGGTTCGCTCCGAACAGGTTGAACGCCTGTACACGAACGAACAGAGCCACGATGTGGTCCGGGTGTGAGAGCGAATTCGGCGTCAGCGTCGCGCGCTGCCGTCTCAAGCGGCGCGTGAACGTGCCTTTGTCTTGCTGGTGGCCGGCGCGCTCTTCGCCGGAAGGCTACGGGCGCCCGGCCCCGGGTGGGTATGAACCTCCTTGGCCGACAGTGGCTCGCCGCATTCCGAACACACCATGACCGGATCGAAGTCCTTTCCGCATTTGCGGTGCTGGTGCAGCAAGGGCCGGCCGCGCTCGTCGACCATATGAGTATCGCCCCAATGCACGATCGCCATCATGATCGGATAGAGATCGAGGCCCTTCTGAGTCAGGATATATTCGTGGCGCTTGGGCGATTCCTGGTAGGGAATGCGGCGCAGGATGCCCTGCCGGACCAGCTTTTTCAGCCGTTCAGCGAGCAGGTGTCGCGTGATTCCGAGTGCCGACTGAAACCCCTCGAAGCGGCGCGTGCGCAGGAAGCATTCGCGCAGGATCAGAAGAGTCCAGCGATCGCCGATCACGCCGATGGTTCGGGCCATCGAACATGGCTCTTCCTCGAGTTCTTTCCACTTCATTCATGACTCCGATCGTCCGGGCCGGGCCGTCTCGAATCGTCGCGCACAGCTCCGCGCAGGTTCTTTCATTCTAGATAGGTACTGGATTCCAAACAATACCCATCCCGACAGGTCAAAAATCAGCAGGCTATAGGTGTATTTGACAGTTCTATTTTAGAACTGTATGGTGCCCGAAGTTGAGCCGGCGATCAATCGCCAGTGACCGCAATTCGTTCTCCGGGAGAAGGCCGAGATGACCCTGAAGGTTGAATTCCTTTTCGATTTCGGTAGTCCGAACGCCTACCTTGCGGAAGTGGCCATTCCGGGCATCGAGCAGCGGACCGGCGTGAAGTTCGCCTATGTCCCGGTTCTGCTCGGCGGAATCTTCAAGGCGACCGGCAACATGTCGCCGTTCGACTCGCTGCGCGGCATCAAGAACAAGCCGGAATATCAGGCGCTGGAGACCCAGCGGTTCATCCGGCGTCACGCCATCACGAAATTTCGGCAGAATCCCTTCTTCCCGGTCAACACGCTGATGCTGATGCGCGGTGCTGTCGCTGCGCAGTTCGAGGGACTCTTCGAGCCCTATTTTCGCGCCGCCTATCATCACATGTGGGAAGAGCCGAAAAAAATGGACGATCCCGAGATCTTCCGTAGCGCGTTTGTCTCCTCGGGCATGGACGTCGACCGGCTGATGGCGCGTGCTCAGCAGGATGACGTCAAGAAGAGGCTGATCGATCTGACCAACGACGCCGTCAGCCGAGGAGCATTCGGCTCTCCGACGTTTTTCGTCGGAAAGGAAATGTTCTTCGGCAAGGACCAGATCCGCGACGTCGAAGAGTCGATCGTCGAGCAGACCAGACAGCCTGTTTCCAGGTCGGCCTGACGGCGCCCGACTGTCCGGGTTGAATGGCGAAAGCCACTCTCGGACCCAAAACAAACGAAAATCAGGGAGAAGCCTATGCCCGGCCCACTTCACGGCGTTCGCGTGCTCGATTTGACCGGCGTGGTGTCGGGTCCGTTCGCGACCATGTTTCTGGCGGATCAGGGTGCCGACGTGCTGAAGATCGAGCCCGGCTGCGGCGACATCACCCGCCGCAGCCGTGCCACCATCGACAAGGAGGGTGAGTTCTCGGCGCTGTTCATCTCCTCAAACCGCGGCAAGCGCTCGCTATCGATCGACGTCAAGAGTGCGTCAGGGCGTGAGGTGCTCACCCGGCTGGTCGCGCAGGCCGACGTCCTCGTTCAGAATTTCCGGCCAGGTACCATGGAGCGCCTCGGTCTCGGTGTCGATGAGTTGCGCCAGCGCCATCCGCGCCTGATCTACGTTTCCATCAGCGGCGTCGGCGACACCGGCCCGTATGTCAAGAAGCGCGTCTATGATCCGATCGTGCAGGGACTGTCGGGCTTCGCCGACATCCAATCGCAGCCGGTCACGAACCGGCCGCAGATGATCCGCACCATCGTATGCGACAAGACCACGGCCGTGTTCACCGCTCAGGCGGTGGCGGCCGCGCTCTATGCGCGTGAGAAGACGGGGCAGGGCGACCACATCCAGGTCGCGATGCTGGATGCGATGATCTCCTATTTGTGGCCGGAAGGCATGATGCAATACACGGTGGTCGGCGCCGAAGCGGCCGCCGCCGATCCGAACGATCGTCCGGACCTGGTCTTCAAGACCAGCGACGGCTACATCACTGCGGGCACCATCTCCGATTCCGAATGGCAGGGCTTTTGCCGTGCCTGCGGCGATCCCGAGCTCGCCAAGGATCCTCGCTTCGCAACGCCGGCGGCGCGTTCGGTCAATGCCACCGCGCGGATCAACAAGATGGCGGAATATATCGGCCAGCATACGACGGCCGAGTGGCTGGCGCGCCTGGACGCCGCGGATGTGCCTTGTGCGCCGATCCTGCGCCGGAGCGAGATCATCCACAACGAACAGGTCCTGGCGCGCGGCATCATCGCCGAATTCGATCAGCCGAAGGTCGGCCGGGTGCGGCAGCCGAAGCCGGCTGCCCGCTTCGAGGTCAACCAGGCCGCGATCGGCGGGCCGGCTCCCCGGGTCGGCGAGCACTCGCGCGACGTGCTGCGCGAACTCGGGTACGACGACCGCGCCATTGACAGGATGATCGCCGACCGCGCCGTGCGCGCGGCCGTCTAGTCCGCGTCCCTTCTCGGCGGTCGATCCTTCAGGCCTTTTCCGGCATCGCGGCCGGGGCAGGTACCGGAACGTTCGCCGCGACCGCTCGCCGATAGGCCTCCCGCAGCTGGATACGTTCGAGGTAGGGCTGCGCATTCTCGCAAATGCCGACCCCGTAAGCGATCGCCCAATCGAGGCACGTCGTCAGGAGGATATCGGCGCTGCTGAAGCGCTCGCCCATCAGAAACGGCCGGCCGTCAGCAAGGGCGGCTTCAACATGGCGCAACTGCCCGCGGAAATATTCCGCGGCTTGTGCGACGACCTCAGGCGCGACGCCATAGATATGGCCCAGCGCGTCCGCCCGGTGGCGGCGCATGACGTAAAGGCTGGTCGAATCGAGCTCGGCCACGATAAAGAAGCACCATTCGAGCCACGCCGCGTAGTCACGGGCGGCCTCCGGAATCAGCGAACGTTCCGGCGTGGAATACATCCGCGATAGATAGGCGACGATCGCAGCGCTTTCCCCGATGCAGAAGTCGCCGTCCTGCAACAGCGGAATCTTCTGGCGGGGATTGAGCCTGGTATATTCAGCGGTCTTGGTCTCGCCTGTCCGTGGCCCGATCGGCTTGACCTTGTAGGACAAGCCGAGTTCGTGCATCGCCCAGTGCGCGCGAATGGTGCGGCTCGTGCCGACGCCCCACAGCGTGAGATCGGGTGTCGCGCTCATTACCATTTCTCCACCGACGGACGAAGATCGAGTTCATGGGTCCAGCCGTCGCGGCTCTGCTGGTGTGTGAACCAATAAGCCTCCGCGATGGAGGAGGTCTTCGTCAGGCTGTCCGGCGGGATCTCGCTCGCCTCGATCCCCTTTGCCGCCTTCATGCGCTGGTGGATAGCCTCGCTATCGACGCCGGCATCGATGATGAGATGGACGACATGGATATTCTTCGGCCCAAGCTCGCGCGCCATGGCCTGGGCCACCGCACGAAGTGCGAACTTCGCAGAGGAAAACGCAGCAAAACCCCGGCCGCCGCGAATGCTGGCAGTCGCGCCGGTAAAGAAAATGGTTCCGCGTCCGCGCGGCAGCATGACACGCGCGGCTTCGCGGCCGACGAGGAAGCCTGCGTAGCACGCCAGCTCCCATGCCTTGAAGAACAGCTTCTCGGTGGTGTCCAGCAGGGGCTTGTTGACGTTCGATCCGGCATTGAAAAGGCAAACCTCGATCGGCCCGATAGTCCTTTCGATGTCGGAGAACAGCTTCTGGACCTCCGCTTCCTGACGCGCATCGACGCTGAAGGCTTGGATACGAAGGCCGTCAGCCGTCAGCTCGTCGACAAGGCCCCGGGATTTTTCGGCGTCACGCCGGCAGATGCAAACCGTATAACCTCCTTTGGCGAAACGCCGTGCGACGGCCGCGCCGATCGCATCGCCCGCGCCCACCAGGATCGCCACGCCGCGGCTCTCCACCATGCTCGTCTCCTCCTATTAGTTCTTATTCGGTACTTATCGTTAGTTGCTCTCGTCGCTGATGTAAAGAACCGCAGAACCTGCGGGTTTTCTTTTGCTCCAACCGAGTGAGCACGACAAATTAGCAATTGACGAGTTCTAAAAAAGAACGTTAGATCGAAACCCTGAATGCGCCGCGGCAAGACAGGCGCTCATCATCCGGGAGGTTGGCAGTGGCCGCGCTTTCAAGCTCAACCGATATGGCGGGCGGCCGGATGTTGATGGCCGGCAATACCGCATTGGCCTGGGCATTCCGGCCTTGGGCGGAATAGTTTCAACAGATCCAACCTAACCGGGAGACGAGCCTTGCAAAAGAGAAACGCAACCGTCGCGGTGATCGGTGCCGGCGACTATATCGGCGGCGAGATCGCAAAGAAGTTTGCCTCGGAGGGCTTCACGGTGTTCGCCGGGCGGCGGAACGGCGCCAAGCTCGAGCCGCTCGTCAAGGACATCGAGGCGGCCGGCGGCGAAATCCATGCGCGTTCGCTCGATGCGCGCAAGGAGGAGGAGATCATCTCCTTCCTGGGAGACGCCGACAAGCATGCGCCGCTCGAGGTCTGCATCTTCAACATCGGCGCCAACGTCAACTTTCCAATTCTGGACACGACCGAACGCGTGTTCCGCAAGGTCTGGGAGATGGCCTGCTATTCCGGCTTTCTCGCCGGCCGCGAAGCCGCGCGGCTCATGTTGCCTCGCGGCAAGGGCAACATCTTTTTCACCGGTGCAACGGCGAGCCTGCGCGGCGGAATTGGCTATGCGGCCTTCGCCAGTGCCAAGTTCGGTCTGCGGGCCGTTGCCCAGGCTGCCGCGCGCGAGCTGGGGCCGAAGAACATTCACGTGGCGCATCTCATCATCGACTCCGGCGTCGACACCGAATGGGTGCGTCAGCGGCGGATCGAGGCGCTCGGTCCGAATGCGCTCGATGATCCCGATCTGCTGATGCCGCCGTCGTCGGTCGCGGAATCCTATTGGCTGCTGTATCAGCAGCCGCGCAGCGCCTGGACCTTCGAGCTCGAGATCCGCCCCTTCGGCGAGAAGTGGTAGCGGAGCCTGCCAAGATGGAGCTCAACCTTTCCAGTGAGGACGCCGCGTTTCGCGACGAGGTGCGCACCTTCATTGCGGAGAACTATCCGCAGGAAATGCGCGTTCCCAACCCCGAGACTGACCTGACCAAGGAGCAGTCGCTGCTCTGGCATCGGATTCTCTACAAGAAGGGCTGGATCGCGCCGCTCTGGCCGAAGGAGTACGGCGGCCCCGGCTGGTCGATCACGCAGCGCTTCATTTTCGAGCAGGAGACCTCGCGGGCCGGGACGCTGCCGCCGCTCGCGTTCAGCGTGACCATGGTCGGGCCGGTGATCTACACGTTTGGCAGCGATGCGCAGAAGAAGAAATTCCTGCCGCGGATTCTGTCGGGCGAGGATTGGTGGTGCCAGGGATATTCGGAGCCGGGCTCCGGCTCGGACCTCGCGACCGTCCGAACCAAGGCGGTGCGCGACGGCGACCACTACATCGTAAACGGTCACAAGACCTGGACCACGCTGGCGCAGCATGCCGACTGGATCTTCTGCCTGGTGCGAACCGATCCGAACGCGAAGCCGCAGTCCGGGATCTCCTTTCTGCTGATCGACATGAAGTCGCCCGGTGTCACTGTGCGGCCGATCATCACCATCGACGGCAGCCACGAGGTCAACGACGTCTTCCTGGAAAACGTCCGCGTACCGGTCGAGAACCTGGTCGGCGAGGAGAACAAGGGCTGGACCTACGCCAAGTTCCTGCTCGGCAACGAGCGCACCAGCATGGCCGGCATCGGCCGGTCCACCCGCTACATCGGCAAGCTGAAGCAGATCGTGAAGGCCGAGATACCGGCCGACGATCCCGCCCATCTCGAATTTTTGCGTGACATTGCCCGCATCGAGCTCGACGTGCTGGCGCTGGAAGCGACGGAGCTGCGCGTCGTCGCCCAGATGGCGCGCGGCATGGATCCCGGTCCGGCGGCTTCGCTGTTCAAGATCCGCGGCACCGAGATATTTCAGGACATCACCGAGCTCACCCATCGCGCGATCGGCAACTACGGCCTGGCCATCCGCGAGCATCCGGTCAGCGCCAACCGCTTCATGCCAGGCCCCGATTACGGACACACCGCGTCGGAGAAGTATCTGAACGCGCGCAAGCTCAGCATCTACGGCGGATCCAACGAGATCCAGCGAAACATCATCGCCAAGGCCGTGCTCGGGCTCTAGCCACGACGGATCGGGAGGATCGGATGGATATTCAGTTCACGGAAGAGCAGGAATTGCTGCGGTCCAGCGTCCAGCGCCTGCTTCGCGACCAGTACGATTTCGAGGCGCGACGCAAGATCGTGGCAAGCGAGGAAGGCTTCAGCCGGAAGCAGTGGGCGGCTTTCGCCGAGCTCGGCCTGCTGGCTGCCCCGTTCTCCGAGGGCGCCGGCGGTCTCGGCGGCGGCCCGTTGTCGACCATGATCGTCATGCACGAGTTCGGTCGTCACCTCGTGGTCGAACCGTTTGTCGAGACGGTGGTGCTGGCCGGCGGCCTGATCGAGCACGCAGGCACACCCGAGCAGCAGCAAAGTTTCATCCCTGAAATCATCGATGGCTCGCAGGTCTGGGCGCTGGCCTGGACGGAGAAAGCATCGCGTTTCGATTTCGCCCATGTCGCGACAAAGGCGCGGCGCGAGGGAAGCGACTACGTTCTCTCCGGCGCGAAGACTATGGTGATCGCCGCGCCCTGGGCCGATCATCTGATCGTCTCGGCGCGGACTTCCGGCGACGACCGTGACCGCGCTGGCGTGAGCCTGTTCGTGGTCGATCGCCGTGCTGCCGGCGTCGATCTCCAGAGCTTCAGGACCATCGACGGTCGCCGGGCAGCCGAGGTCAGCCTGCGCGATGTGCGCGGGCAATTGCTCGGGCGGGAAGGCGAGGGCGTTGCCGCACTGGAAGCCGGCCGCGACCGCGCCATCGGCGCGCTTTGCGCGGAAGCGGTCGGCGCGATCGGTGAGCTGAACTCTGCCACGCTGGAGTACTCCAAGACCCGCAAGCAGTTCGGCACCACGATCGGCTCCTTCCAGGTGCTGCAGCATCGCATGGTCGACATGTTCATCGCCCATCAGGAGGCGCTCTCCTTGATGCAGCATCTCAGCCTCAGCCTCGGCGCCGGCGATCCCGGACTCTCGCGGCTTGCCTCCGGTGCCAAGTCGAAAATCGGGTATGCCGGCAAGTTCGTAGCCGATCAGGCGGTGCAGCTTCACGGTGGCATGGGAATGACGGACGAGCTCAACGTCGGGCACTATTTCAAACGCATCTCCTCCATCAACATCCAGTTCGGCGATCCCGCGTTCCACGTGCTGCGCTATGCGCAGCTGGACACGGCCGCGTAAGCAGAGAGGCCAGCCAGCATGACGACAGAAGCAGTCATCGTTTCCACCGCAAGGACAGCCGTCGGCAAAGCCTATCGTGGCGCGCTCAACAACACGGACGGCCCGACCATGGCCGGGCATGTGATGGCCGAGGCGGTGAAGCGGGCCGGCATCGCGCCCGGAGAGGTGGAGGATGTGGTCCTGGGCTGCGCGATGCAGCAAGGCACCATGGTGATGAACGTGGCGCGCAAAGGGGCGATCCGCGCCGGCCTGCCGGTGACGGTCGCCGGCACCACCATCGACCGGCAATGTGCGTCCGGCCTGCAAGCCATCGCGGTGGCCGCTCGCTCGATCATGCTTGATGGGGTCGAGGTCGCGATCGGCGGCGGCATCGAGTCGATCAGCCTCGTGCAGAACGAGCATATGAACAAGTTCCACGCCGTCGACGACGAGCTGATGGCGATGAAGCCTGAAATGTACATGTCGATGCTCGATACGGCCGAGGTCGTTGCCGAGCGCTACAAGATCGGCCGCGACAAGCAGGACGAGTACAGCCTCGAGTGCCAGCGCCGCGTCGGCGCCGCGTTGCAGGCCGGCCGCTTCAACGACGAGATCGTGCCGTTCACCACCAGAATGGCGCTCGTCAACAAGGACACCAAGGAGGTCAGTTACGAGCAGGTGACGCTCACAAAGGACGAGGGCCCGCGTCCGGAAACCACCGCCGAGGGCCTCGCCAAGATCAAGCCGGTGTTCGAGGGCAAGACGATCAGCGCGGGCAATGCGAGCCAGCTTTCGGACGGCGCTTCGGCCTGCGTGATCATGAGCGACAAGATCGCCGCTAGGAAGGGACTGAAGCCGCTCGGCATCTTCCGCGGCTTCGTCGCCGCCGGCGTCGAGCCCGATGAGATGGGTGTCGGGCCGGTCGCCGCGATCCCGCGCCTGCTCAAGCGCCATAACCTGAAGATCGACGACATCGACCTCTGGGAGCTGAACGAGGCTTACGCGGTGCAGGTGATCTATTGCCGCGACAAGCTCGGCATCGATCCCGACAAGCTCAACGTCAACGGGGGGGCGATCGCGATCGGTCATCCCTATGGCATGACGGGGGCACGGCTTGCCGGCCATATCCTGATCGAAGGCCGGCGGCGCAAGGCGAAATACGGCGTGGTGACCATGTGCATCGGTGGCGGCATGGGCGCAGCGGGCTTGTTTGAAATCATCCACTGAGCGGAAACGCGGGGAGATCATTCGTGAAGACAGCGATCACTGAACTGTTCGGCATCGAACATCCGATCATCCAGGGCGGAATGCATTACGTGGGGTTCGCCGAGCTCGCAGCGGCGGTGTCGAATGCCGGCGGGCTCGGAATCATCACGGGCCTGACGCAGCGCACGCCGGAGCTGCTGGCCAAGGAGATCGCGCGTTGCCGCGATATGACGGACAAGCCGTTCGGCGTGAACCTCACGTTCCTGCCGACTTTCAGCGCGCCGCCTTATCCGGAATACATCGCCGCCATCAGGGAGGGGGGTGTCAGGATCGTCGAAACCGCCGGGCGAAGCCCCGAGCAATACATGCCGGTCCTGAAAGCGGGCGGCATCAGGGTGATCCACAAATGTACCTCCGTGCGGCACTCGCTGAAGGCGGAGCAGATCGGTTGCGATGCGGTCAGTGTCGATGGTTTTGAGTGCGGAGGTCATCCGGGCGAGGATGACATGCCCAACATGATCCTGCTGCCGCGAGCGGCCGACGAGCTGAAGATCCCGTTCGTTGCTTCCGGCGGCATGGCGGACGCCCGCAGCCTGGTTGCCGCGCTGGCGATGGGGGCGGCGGGCGTGAACATGGGCACGCGCTTCATCGCCACCAGGGAAGCGCCCGTGCACGAGAACGTCAAGAACGCGCTGGTCGCGGCGTCGGAGCTCGACACGAGGCTGGTCATGCGGGCGCTCCGGAACACCGAGCGGGTCCTGAACAACAAGGGCGTCGAACACCTGCTCGAGATCGAACGAGAGAAGGGCAAGAGCCTCACGATCGACGACATCCATGACCAGGTGGCGGGCGTCTATCCCAGGGTGATGATCGACGGCGACATGGACGCGGGCGCCTGGAGCTGCGGCATGGTGGTCGGGCTCATTCACGACATTCCGACCGTGAAGGAACTGATCGACCGCATCATGGCGGATGCCGAGCGGTTGATCAGGGACAGGCTCACGGGATTTCTTGATGCCGGGAGCGGGGCCGCTCTGAAAGTCGCCTGAGGCGTTCGTCTTCGGTCCTCCCTCGGTCTTCCCCGTCGAGTTCCGGATCATGGGACCTGACCCCGCTCAACGTTGCGTCATGTCCGAGAGAGCTCTCGGCATCATGCGGAGCGTTTCCGACTTGCGGGAGGCGAACCGGGCCTGGGGAATCGCGCGCCCGTGCTTCGCTTTGTCCCGGATCAGGATCGGCTGAACTTCATTGGCCTCTCGCCTGCCGAGGTCGGCCAGCAACTCCAGTTCCGCGTCACGGGCATCGCCGTGACGCAGGTTCGCGAGGATATCCGCAACGTTCCATTCCGGCACGCTGTGCCGGCGGCGAGCGGCGCGATCCAGCGCGTCTGGCGAATTTCTCGCTGACCAGCCGCGACGGCCGTTCGATTCCGCTCGACCAGGCGGTCATTCGGAAATCCGTCTGGAAGAGCCGATCATGAAGCGCCGCGAGCGCAGGCCGGTCGTCACCGTCCGCTCGGACGTCCATGAGACAACGCAGCCTCCGGAGGTTTCCAAGCGGGTCGTGAAGGCCCTTCGGTCGCCGATCGCGTGCCTTCCGTCCGGCTAGCGCATCGAAACGGGTGGATCGATCGCATTGTCTGTGACGTGCACTCACTGGGGAAGTTTGACGTGAATCAAGCCGCCCTGGCGCTGGGCCGTGCAGATGAAACCCATGGACTGTCACCGGGCACGGTTGTCGCGAGGAAGTCGTTGCTTCGGGGCATCGTCAGGAGAACGATATGAGGCGCCTTCACGCGCACCCCGAGAACCACCTCGTCGATCGCATCGGATGGCTCAGAGCTGCCGTTTTGGGAGCCAATGACGGTATCATCTCGACCGCGAGCCTGGTCGTCGGCGTTGCGGCGGCGGCGGCGACGCGAAGCGACGTTCTGATCGCCGGCATTGCCGGATTGGTCGCCGGCGCGATGTCGATGGCCGCAGGTGAATATGTCTCCGTCAGCTCGCAGTCGGATACCGAGCAGGCCGATCTCGCTCGCGAGCGCAAGGAGCTGAACGAAAACCCCGGGTTCGAGCTCGACGAACTTGCCGAGATCTACGTTGGACGAGGTGTCGAGAGGTCACTGGCGCGCCAGGTGGCGGAGCAATTGATGGCGAAGGACGCGCTGGCGGCTCATGCGCGCGACGAATTGGGAATGTCGGAGATCTCAGCAGCGCGTCCGGTCCAGGCCGCGCTTGCCTCGGCCGCAATGTTCTCGGTGGGGGCCGCCATGCCTTTGCTGATGGTTCTCGTTTCGCCTGCCAATGCCCTGGTCCCGATTGTGTCCGCTGCATCGCTGGCCTTTCTTGCCGTGCTGGGAGCGATCGGGGCGAAGGCCGGGGGCGCGAACATGCTGCGTGCGACCGTCCGCGTGACGTTCTGGGGCGCCTTTGCCCTGGCGCTGACCGCCGGCGTCGGAAAACTGTTCGGGGCTGTGGTCTAGGACTGATCCAATCCCGGCTTCACGCGTGCAAAACTGGTTCGACTGCTTGTGAGCTTGGAAATGCCCGCCCGTTTCATTCTGCGAAGCATTCTGGTCCTGCTGACGGCGATCGGGCTCGCCCTCGGCTTCGCCATGCCGCTGCTCGGACACGCGGCCTGGCAGGACCGCACCTGGGCGGCGTTCGCGATTCCCGTTCTGATCGCGCTTGTTTACGACATTGCAGTGAGCCTGCGGCGCGGAGAAGTCGGCCTCGATATCGTCGCGGGACTGTCGATGGTCGCCGCGATCGTCGTCGGAGAGGAGTTGGCCGCCGTCGTGGTCGCCCTGATGTACGCCGGCGGACAATTCCTCGAAGCGTTTGCGGAACGGCACGCACGTCGGGAGATGACGGCGCTGCTGGCGCGCGTACCCCGGACCGCCATTCGACATCGTGCGGACGGCCTGGAAGAGGTCGCGCTGGATCTCATCGTACCTGGCGACCGCCTCTTGGTGCGGCAGGGCGACGTGATCCCGACCGACGGAGTGGTGGCAAGCGCACTTGCGGTGTTGGACCAATCGGCGCTCACGGGAGAGCCGATTCCGGTCCAGCGTCACGCGGGCGACGAGGTCATGAGCGGATCCACCAACGCCGGCGAGGCATTCGATCTCATCGTTTCGCAACGCGCTGCCGAAAGCACCTATGCCGGCATCGTTCGCCTGATCGACGGGGCGCAGCGTTCCAAGGCGCCGATGTCGCGACTGGCGGATCGATTCGCGATGGTCTTTCTCGCGATCACCGTGCTGATCGCCGCCGTTGCGTGGTTCTTCACGGGCGATCCGGTCCGCGCCGTCGCCGTTCTCGTCATTGCGACGCCGTGCCCCCTTATTCTCGGGGTGCCGGTGGCCATCGTTTCCGGCCTTTCGCGGGCCGCGCGCAATGGAATTCTGATCAAGGGAGGCAAGGCGATCGAAGCGCTCGCGCGTGTCGATTCGCTGGTCCTCGACAAGACCGGTACCCTGACGGACGGCAGGGCAAAGGTCGTCGCAATCGACGTATCGTCCGGCGCCGATCCCGCCGATGTGTTGCGCTTCGCGGCTTCGCTCGATCAGGCCTCCAAGCATATCATCGCTCAGACCATCGTCGGCGAAGCGCAGAGCCGCCGGCTCAAACTGGCGATCCCATCCGACGTCGTCGAAACGCCAGGAGAAGGCGTCACGGGCGTTGTCGAGGGACGATCCGTGGCGGTCGGAGGCATCCGGTTCGTGATGTCGAAGTTGCCAAAGGGAGCTGAACACCTCCATCAGCCGACGAGAGCGCTCGGGGCGGTCGTTGTCGCCGTTGCCGTCGACGGCCGTCTGGCAGGCGAGATAAGGCTGGCTGACGAATTGCGTTCGGGAACGCAGGCTCTGCTTGATCGGCTGAGGACGCTGGGTGTTCAACGAATCGTTCTCGCTACGGGGGACCGCCGGGAGGTGGCAGACGCCGTTACGGCAGGACTGGGAATCGACGCCGTGCGCTCAGGGCTGACGCCGGACCAAAAAGTCCTGGTCGTCCTCTCCGAGCGGAAGAACGGGTCCGTCATGATGGTCGGCGACGGGGTCAACGATGCGCCGGCACTGGCGGCCGCCGATGTCGGAGTGGCGATGGGCGCGAGAGGCACGGCTGCATCCGCCGAGGCCGCCGACGTCGTCATCCTCGTCGATCATCTGGATCGTATCGTGCCTGCCATGGAGATCGCCCGGCGTTCCCGTTTCATCGCCCTCGAAGGGGTCTTTGCCGGAATGGGGCTGTCCGTGATCGGAATGGTCGCGGCGGCGTTGGGTTATCTCACTCCGGTACAGGGAGCGCTCATCCAGGAACTGATCGACGTCGCCGTGATATTGAACGCCCTGAGAGCTCTGCGGGGCGGGAAACCGTCTTAGCGGCTGTCCGGCACCGAGCCCCAGCGTCTTGCGCGGGTGTTAACGGTGCATCTCGGCAAGCCGGCGGCACGCCGCGGGATGAAAATTTTCACAGAGCCCCCTTGAACGGAGATCGGCCCGTTCCTAGGTCGTTTGCCGCCCGGGGGCCGGTTCCGGACCCGGATTTTGGACATCGCTGAACCTACTCAAGGAGGATGTGCATGCATTTCCGCCCGTTGCACGACCGTGTGCTCGTGCGCCGCATCGATGCCGAGGAGAAGACCGCCGGCGGCATCATCATTCCCGATACCGCCAAGGAGAAGCCGCAGCAGGGCGAGATCATCGCCGCCGGGCCGGGCGCGCGTAACGAGCAAGGCCAGCTCGTGCCGCTCGACGTCAAGGCCGGCGACCGGGTGCTGTTCGGGAAGTGGTCGGGCACCGAGGTCAAGATCGACGGCGAGGAGCTCTTGATCATGAAGGAAAGCGATCTTCTCGGCGTGGTCGAGCAGGCCGGCGCGCTGAAGAAGGCGGCGTAACGGACAGTCATCGAAGAGAAAGGAGTTTGCACCATGGCTGCCAAGGACGTGAAGTTTGCGACCGAGGCCCGCGAGCGCATGCTGCGGGGCGTCGACACGCTGGCGAATGCGGTGAAGGTCACGCTCGGTCCCAAGGGACGCAACGTCGTCATCGAGAAATCGTTCGGCGCGCCGCGCATCACCAAGGACGGCGTCACCGTCGCCAAGGAGATCGAACTGGAAGACAAGTTCGAGAACATGGGCGCACAGATGGTGCGCGAGGTGGCGTCGAAGACCAATGATCTCGCCGGAGACGGCACCACCACGGCGACCGTGCTGGCGCAGGCCATCGTCAAGGAAGGTGCCAAGGCGGTCGCCGCCGGCATGAACCCGATGGACCTCAAGCGCGGCATCGACCTTGCCGTGGACGCGATCGTGGCCGACCTCAAGTCGCACGCCAGGAAGATCACCTCGAACGACGAGATCGCCCAGGTCGGCACCATCTCCGCCAATGGCGATACGGAGATCGGCCGCTTCCTGGCCGACGCCATGCAGAAGGTCGGCAACGAGGGCGTGATCACGGTCGAGGAAGCCAAGAGCCTGCACACCGAGCTCGAGGTGGTCGAGGGCATGCAATTCGACCGCGGCTATGTCTCGCCCTACTTCGTCACCAACGCGGAGAAGATGAGGGTCGAGCTCGAGGATCCCTATGTGCTGATCCACGAGAAGAAGCTGTCGGGCCTGCAGACGATGCTGCCGCTGCTCGAACAGGTCGTGCAATCCGGCAAGCCGCTGCTGATCATCGCCGAGGAGGTCGAGGGCGAGGCGCTGGCGACGCTGGTCGTGAACCGTCTGCGCGGTGGTCTGAAGGTCGCCGCCGTGAAGGCGCCGGGCTTCGGCGACCGCCGCAAGGCGATGCTGGAGGACATCGCCATCCTCACCGGCGGCACGGTGATCTCCGAAGACCTCGGCATCAAGCTCGAGAACGTCTCGGTGAAGATGCTGGGCCGCGCCAAGAAGGTCGTGATCGACAAGGAGAACACCACGATCGTGGACGGGGCCGGCGCCAGGAAGGAAATCGAGGCGCGAAGCCAGCAGATCAGGACTCAGATCGAGGAAACCACCTCGGACTACGACCGCGAGAAGCTCCAGGAGCGCCTCGCCAAGCTCGCCGGCGGCGTCGCGGTGATCCGGGTCGGCGGCGCGACCGAGGTCGAGGTCAAGGAGCGCAAGGACCGCGTCGACGATGCTCTGCATGCGACACGTGCCGCGGTCGAGGAGGGCATCCTGCCCGGCGGCGGCGTCGCCCTGCTGCGCTCACTCAAAGCGCTCGACGGCGTCAAGACCGCCAATGCCGACCAGAAGGCCGGCGTCGACATCGTGCGTCGCGCGATCCAGGTGCCGGCGCGGCAGATCGTGCAGAACGCAGGCGAGGACGGCTCGGTCGTCGTCGGGAAGCTCCTTGAAAATGCGACCTACAGCTGGGGCTTCAACGCTGCGACGGGCGAGTACCAGGACATGGTCCAGGCCGGCGTGATCGATCCCGCCAAGGTGGTGCGGACGGCCTTGCAGGACGCGGCCTCCGTTGCCTCGCTGCTCATCACGACCGAGGCGCTGGTGGCCGACAAGCCGAAGAAGACGGAAGCGGCAAGCGCTCCGGCCATGGACTTCTGAGACCAGCGAGCCCGGCCCTGCGGCCGGGCTCGTTTTCCATGAGCTCCGTCATCGTCAATCGGATCTGTTTTCGAACGATAGGAGGATGAGATGATCAAGCATCGTACTTTCTCCGCTCGCGCGGAGAACACCCGCAACAAGTTGCGGCACCTCGCCGCCTTGGCCGTCGGCACCGGCCTCACTCTCGTGCCCTTTGCGGCCTATGGCGCCGAGAGCCCTGGCACCGGCCGCGGCGCGGCCGATGGCTTCGAACGGCTCGCCTTGCCGCCGATCCCGTACCTCGACACGATGCCGTGGTCGAGCTGGGAACGGGGCAGCCCGGGTATCAAGGTGGATACGCTGCTGTCGCCGGTTCTCGGACCCTCAGGCATCCGGCTCGACGTCACGCCGCCGGATCGGGACCAGCCACAGCCTGCAATGAGCTGAAAAGGCCATGAGCTAAAAAGGCAATGAGCTGAGAAGGCGGAGCGGCTGGTGGGCCGCTCCGGCTTTGCTCGTGAACGCGGTGTTCGATTGAGCTCGCAGCGTTGGAGCATGGCTCCGCAGCCGCTGCTACGTTGAGATGAAAGGAGGATGATCAGAACGGAAACGGCCTGCGCAAGGTCGTTGCGCTGACTTGCGAAGCTCAGATCGCCCGCAGCCCCTCCTTGGGCATTTCCCGGATCAGCGCATCGATATCGCTCTGCTCCAATGTCTCCTTCTCCAGGAGCTTCTTTGCCGCGCGGTCCAGGATCGGCCGCCGCGTGGTCAGGATGGCCTGGGTACGCTGGAACACTTGGTCGATGATGGATTTTACCTCGCGATCGACTGCGGCTGCGGTGTCTTCCGCATAGTCGCGCTCGCGGCCCGGAAATGAGCGGTCGGGGCCGGCAAGGAAGCTGCCGGGATCGCGCTCATAGGCGACGCTGCCCAGTCTCTCCGACATGCCGTAACGCGTCACCATGCTGCGGGCGATGTCGGTCACCCGGCGCAGGTCGTCGGCCGCACCGGTCGACAAGTGCCCGAACACGATCAGCTCCGCGGCGCGGCCGCCGAGCAGCACCGCCATTTTGTCCTCCAGCTCCTCCTTGGTCATCAGGAAGCGATCTTCGATCGGCCGCTGAATGGTGTAGCCGAGCGCGCCGACGCCCCGCGGAATGATCGAGACCTTGTGCACGGGATCGGTCCCGGGCAGGGACAGCGCGACGAGGGCGTGCCCCATCTCGTGATAGGCGACGATCTCGCGTTCCTTGGGATTGAGCAGGCGGTTGCGCTTTTCGAGGCCGGCGACCATGCGCTCGACCGCATTGTTGAAGTCGCTCATGCTCACCGCGTCGGCGCCACGGCGTGTCGCCAGCAGTGCCGCTTCGTTGACGAGATTGGCGAGATCCGCGCCCGTGAAGCCCGGCGTGAGCGCGGCAACGGCGTTTGCGTCGACGTCGTCTCCCAGGCGCACTTTCTTCATGTGAACCCTGAGGATATCGATGCGGCCCTTCTTGTCGGGGCGGTCCACCAGGACCTGACGGTCGAAGCGGCCGGCACGGAGCAGGGCTGGATCGAGGATTTCAGGCCGGTTGGTGGCGGAGAGGATGACGACACCCGATCGCGAGTCGAAGCCGTCGAGTTCGACGAGCAGCTGGTTGAGCGTCTGCTCCTTCTCGTCGTGCCCGCCGGCGAAGGGGCCGAAGCCGCGGGCGCGGCCAAGCGCATCGAGCTCGTCGATGAAGATGATGGCCGGCGCCTTTTCGTGGGCCTGCTGGAACAGGTCCCGCACCCGCGCGGCGCCGACGCCGACGAACATCTCAACGAACTCCGATCCCGAAATCGAGAAGAACGGCACTCTCGCTTCGCCGGCCACCGCCTTGGCCAGCAAGGTCTTGCCTGTGCCGGGCGGGCCGACCAGCAACACGCCTTTCGGCATGCGGCCGCCGAGCCGGCCGTAATCGGTCGGGTTCTTGAGGAAATCGACCACCTCGCGCAGCTCGTCCTTGGCTTCGTCGACGCCGGCGACGTCGGCAAAGGTGACCCCGGTATTGGATTCGACGTACACCTTGGCCTTGCTCTTGCCGATGGCCATCAGTCCGCCGCCGATGCCACCGCCTTCCGCCATGCGGCGGCCGATGTACCACCAGAGACCGAAGAACAGGAGCACGGGCATGACCCACGACAACAGGTCGCGGAGGAACGTGCTCTCGATCTGCCCGGTGAAGCGGACGTTGTACTTCTCCAGCTCCTGCGCAACGTCCTGGTCGACACGCGTGGTGACGAATTGCTTCTGGCCGCCGGGCAGCGGCTCCTTCAGCGTGCCCTGCAGGGTGCGGTCGGAGATGCCGACGGTGTCGACTTTCCCCTGACGCAGCAATTGCTGGTATTCACTGTAGGGGATCACTGCGATCTGGTTGGCCGTGGAGATCAGATGCTGGATCAGGAAGACCGCGAAGATTGCGGCGACGGCATATCCGAGATTGAAGCGGACATTCTTGTTCATGGTCATGCGGGAGCCAGATCCGATGGTGTTGCGCGGCCGGGTCGCGTCGGCGCGCCGGGGTCATGGGCGGGCGATAAGGCCCGGTCGCAGGCCGGGCCTTATGCTCAGCTTACCAGGGGTACCAGTAGGGGTATGGCGCCGGGTAATAGCGAACGGTCCGATAATATCGCGGGCCATAATAATACGCCGGCGGACCATAGACCGGCGCATAGTAGACTGGAGGTGCAGTGGCGGCGGCCAGCGCTCCCGTGAACAGGCCGAGCGCGACGGCCGGACCGATGCCCGGACCGCCCCAGTGATGATGGCCCCGCCAATGGGCCGAAGCCGGTGCAACCGTTCCGATGAGGAGCGTTGCTGCCGCGGCGATTGCAAGAGCAAGCTTTCTCATTTGACTTTCCTCGAAGACGCACCCGCGACGCGCGGGATTCTCATTCCTCTGCATGGGTTTCATTGTGCCGAACGCCAAGTCCGGCAGCATTGGACTTAGGATGGGGCGGAAGGACTTCAAGTCTCCGGCTCCTAACCGTCTGAAGACGTCGGATCGCATTTGGGACAGCGGCCGTCCGCGGCTGCTCCAAGCTGACGTCCCAGCTCCGCTCTCAGAGCTTCCTTCTCCCAGTTCGTGCCGTCCTTTTTGACCATTCGCTTGGCGCGTTCGAAGGCGTGGCTCTCCGCAGCGTCGTCTCCGATCCGGACGATCACGTCGTTGTGGAAAGGGCAGACAGTCGTCGCGCGGGTGGTCTCCAATGCGTAGCGCACGACTGCAGTGAGATCGTCGCTGCGAATGTCGGCAGCCATATCGGTTCTCCTGATTGGCGCACTCGGATGCCTCCATATCGCTACAATCTGGGGCGCCGACATGACTTGATCCAGCTCAAAGGAGGCGATCAGGTGTCCATGCCTCTGAGGCGGTAGAAAGTCCTTGGCATTCCCGCGCGAATACGTTCAGGACATTTGCGTAAGTATTCGCCCGCATTTCACGGCCGCAAGGCCGGGCGCATATGGGCGGCATGGAGCGCAACATCATCTTCAAATGCCCCCGCACCGGCATGAACGTGCAGCACTGGCTTTCCGGCACGACGTCCGACGCCGCGGAAACGCACGTCCCGGTCCGATGTCCCGCTTGCGCCTCGTTGCACTTCGTCAGCCTCGCCAGCGGCAAGATGTTGAGCGAAGGCGGGTCTCGGCGATCGGCCTGATCCGTCACGTCCGCGGCGGGGAGGCGATTCCAGCAGGGCGACGGCTGGCTGAATCCTTCGCCGTCTCGTCATGCCCGAGCGCATGATTGCGATCGGTCATCGCGTTGCGCTCATCTTCGACCGTCGCCGGCGGGATCGCGGCCCGGCTGGGGACGACGAATCATACAATTTCCGTCGGACGAAACCGTTCACCGACCCACGTCCTTGAGAGCATGGCATGATGCGCCGCGTCGCCTTGCCGTGGCGGCCAGTCCCTGTAAGCTGAAGAAAACAGGAGGAAAGGGCCGATGGGAGGAGTTCTGGAGGGCGTGCGCGTGCTCGATTTCGGGCGCTACATCGCCGGGCCCTATTGCGCGACCCTGCTGGCGGAGTTCGGGGCCGAGGTCATCCGCGTCGAGAAGCGCGACGGCAGCGAGGATCGTTTCGTGGCGCCGGTGGGCGAAGGCGGCGAGGGCGCGCTGTTTCTCCAGGTCAATCGCAACAAGAAGTGCATCACGCTCGATCCGATGAAGGCGGAAGGGCAGGAGGTGATGCGCCGCCTGGTCGCGACTGCTGACGTCGTGGTCGCCAATCTGCCGCCGCAGACATTGCGGGCGATGAGGCTCGACTATGACTCGCTCAAGGCGATCAAGCCGGACATCATCCTGACCACGGCCACGGCGTTCGGCGGACCGGGGCCCTGGTCCGATCGCGTCGGCTTCGACGGCGTCGGGCAGGTGATGTCGGGCTCGGTGTACATGACCGGCGCGGGCGATCCGCCGTACCGGGCCGCGGTGAACTGGGTCGATTTCGGCACCGCGCTGCACTGCGCGTTCGGAACGCTCGCCGCGCTGATCGAGCGCGGCAAATCCGGACGCGGGCAGATCGTCGAGGGCGCGCTGCTCGCAACCGCGCTCTCCTTCACCAATGCGACGCTGATCGAGCAGGCCGTCATCGACGTCAACCGCGTGCCGACAGGCAATCTCGGCCAGACATCAGCGCCCGCCGATATCTACCGCACCAGGGACGGCTGGGTGCTGTGCCAGGTCACGGGCCACCCGCTGTTCAAGCGCTGGGCCAGGCTGATGGGCGAGGAGGAGCTTTGGCTGAACGACCCGCGCTTTGCCGACGACATCAGCCGCGGCAACAATGGCCGCATCGTCAGCGAGCGGATGGCGCGCTGGTGCGCCGAGCGCACCACGCAGGAGGCCGTCGATGCGCTGGGCCAGGCGATGATCCCGACCGGCCCCGTCCTCTCGCCGCAACAGGCGCTGGACCATCCGCATATTCGTGCCGCCGGCTTCATGCAGGACGTCGATTATCCGGGCCTGCCGAAGCAGGCGCCGGTCGCGCGCGCCGCCGTGCGGCTGTCGGAAACGCCGGGCGAAATCGCCAACCGCCCGCCGACGCTCGGCGAGCACACCGATCTCGTTCTGGCCGAGCTCGGCTATGACGAGGCGGCGATCGCGGCGCTTCGGCGAGATGGAATCGTCTAGCGTCACAGCAGCTGCTTCAGCGCCAGCGCGTCGGCCGGCGCCGCACTCTTCTGGTCGTTGTCGAAATAGACGTAGACGTCGGAGCCCTGCCGCTTCCAGGACTTGATGCGCTTCGCCCATTGTCCCAGCGTGGCCTTGGTGTAGTGGCCGTGATAGCGCCCGCCCGGACCGTGTCCGCGCACATAGACGAAATCCGCCGTGCGCTTCCACGGCGCCGGCGCATCGTGATGGTCGGACAGGCACAGCGAAATGTTCTCCTCGGCCAGCATCCGCAGGATGCGCGGCTGATACCAGCTCGGATGACGAAACTCGAAACTATAACGCCGCTTGCGCGACAGCAGCTTGAAGAAGGATGCAAGCCGGTCCGCATTCGCCTCGAATTGCGGCGGCAGCTGGAACAGGATCGGGCCGGCCTTGCCGCCGAGCCGCGAGATGCGATCCTCCAGCAGTTCGAGGCTGTTGACGGAGCGGTCCGACAGGCGCTTCCAGTGCGTGATGAATTTGGACGCCTTCCAGGCGAACACGAAATCGCGGCCGGTCTGCTCGCGCCAGCCTTTCACCGCCTCCGGCGTCGGCGTGCGGTAGAACACCCCGTTCAGCTCCGTGGTGTCGAACTGCCCGGCGTAGTAACGCAGCTGCTCCTTCAGCGTCACGCCTTCGGGAAAGAACGAGCCTCGCCAGGAGGCGTAGTGCCAGCCGGAGGTTCCGATCAGAACGCGCGCCATGTTTCACGAGCCATCCAAGCGGCGCGGCGGCAGTTGCCGCGCTTTGCAGGAGGAAACGTTCATGCGGGCGATATGTTGCTGTCGGCGCGCCTTTGCGTCAGTTCGACGCCAGCGCCGCCTTGGCGACCTCGGCCATCCAGCCGGAGGCCACCGGCAGGATCTCATCATTGAAATCGTAGCGCGGCCCGTGCAGCTCCGCGCCGTCGCGCAACGCGCCATTGCCGATCCAGACGAAGGCGCCCGGCCGCTGTTGCAGGTAGTGGGCAAAATCCTCGCCGGCCATGCTCGGCGCGAGATCGCGCCGCACGGGCGCCTGCACCTTCTCCGCGGCGATGCGCGCGAGCTCGGCTTCGGCCGGCGTGTTGATCACGACGCCCACACCCCAGACGATCTCGGGCGTGACCTTGACGCCGAAGCTCGTCGCAATCCCGGCGCAGGTGCGCTCGATGCCGTCGAGGATGGTGTCCTTGACCGCCTCGCGGTGGTAGCGCAGCGTGCCGCGGATGGTCACGCGACCGGCGATCTGGTTCGGCGCAGTGCCGCCTTCGATCGTGCACAGCGAGAGCACGGCGGTGTCGAGCGGATCGACGCTGCGCGATGCGATCGATTGGAGCGCCACGATCAGGTGCCCCGCCGCGACCACCGGGTCGCGCGTCAGATGGGGCATGCCGGCGTGTCCGGCATGGCCCTCGATGGTGATGGTGATGCGCCCGCCTGAGGCCATGACGACGCCGTCGTGCACCGCGATGGTGCCGGCTGCCAGGCCCGGCCAGTTGTGGAAGCCGAACACCCGCTCCATCGGAAAGCGGTCGAACAGCCCGGCCGCGACCATCGCACGCGAGCCGCCAAAGCCTTCCTCGGCCGGCTGGAAGATGAAATCGACCGTGCCGCTCCAGTCGGTGTCGGCGACGAGCAGCGCGGCGGCGCCCAGCAGTGCGGCGGTGTGGCCGTCATGTCCGCACGCATGCATCACGCCGGCTGTTTTCGAGGCATAGGGCAGGCCGGTGTCCTCGGTGATCGGCAGCGCATCCATGTCAGCGCGCAGGCCGACGCGCCTTCGTGCATGCCCGCGCGTCAAGGTCGCGACGATTCCGTGCCCGCCGATGTCCCCGACGAAGGGAATGCCGAGCTCGGTGAGCCTGTCCTGCACGAAGGCGGCGGTGGCTCTTTCCTGAAGCGACAGCTCCGGATGGGCATGAAGGTGCCGGCGCCACGCAGTCAGTTTCTGGTGCAGCTCGGGGGGCAAGGCAGTGTCTCGCAAAATGTCGGGTGCCGACACCATAGCGGATTGTCAGCCGCATGCATCAAGCGCCTTGGAATGGCTCGCGTGCAGCAATGAGATCGGCGATCGCTGGGCACCAACCGTGCCGTGTGCTCCACTTCACCTCTCTCGCTTGCGAGAGAGGCCGGGAGAGGCTGGATCGTCATTGGAAGTCTCACTGCGGAGACACCCTCTCCCCAACCCTCTCCCGCAAGCGGGAGAGGGCGCGCAGCTTCCCTTGTTGTCGCATCTCCCTAAGCCACCAGCTTCGCCAGCCCCGCCCAGTCGAAACCGATCCCATGCCCAGGCCGGTCCGGTGCCAGCGCCAAGCCATCCTTCAGCACCAGCGGATGCTCGATATACTTATCGAGCCCGAAACCGTGCGCTTCCAGATACGACCGGTTCGGGCAGGCCGCCAGCAGATGCACGGTGATGTCGTGCGCGCCGTGGCTGGTGACCGGCAGGTTGAACGCTTCCGCCAGCCGGGCGATCTTCATGAAGGCGCTGACGCCGCCGCAATTGGTGACGTCCGGCTCGGGATAGGACACCGCGCCGGCGGTGATGTAGTTCTTGAACTCCCACAGCGAACGCAAATTCTCGCCCGCTGCGATCGGCACGCCGCCGGCCTGCATGATGCGCGCATGTCCTGCGACGTCGTCTGGGATGATCGGCTCCTCGAGCCAGGTGAGGTCATAGGGAACGAAGGCGCGCGCGGCACGGATGGCCTCCTCGACCGTCCATTTCATGTTGGCGTCCACCATCAGCGGAAAGCCGTCGCCGAGATGCTGTCGCATCGCGGAGACCTTCGCGACGTCGGATTTCAGGTCGGGGCGGCCGACCTTCATCTTGATGGCGCGAAATCCCTTGGCGAGATTGCCGTCGGTCTGCTTCAGCAACGCATCGACCGAGAGATCGAGGTCGATGCCGCCGGCGTAGCAAGGCACGCGCGCATCGAATCCGCCGAGCAACTGGTACAGCGGCAGCTTGGCGCGCCGCGCCTTCAAATCCCACAGTGCGATGTCGAGCGCGGAGAGCGCCAGCACCGCCGGACCGCCGCGCCCGCCATAGTGCAGCGCCCACCAGACATGATGCCAGATCGCTTCGGTGTCGTCGGCCTCGCGCTCTTCGACCAGCGGCGGGATCTCGCGTTTGAGGATATCGGCAGTCGCCCCGCCGTTACGGCCGACAGTGTAAGTGTAGCCGACGCCTTCGGCGCCATCGGCATCACGGATGCGGCAGGTGATCAGCTCGAATGCGGTGATCTCGCCATGGGTGGAATCGGACAGCGTGACGGGAAGGGGGATCCGGTAGAGGGCGGATTCGATATTGGCGATGCGCGGCATGTGGCCTCCCTGTTTTTTCTTTTTCGTAGCAACCATTAAGTAGGGACGGCATTTTCGCGCCAGGGTTTACCTCTGGCAACGACGGTGTTGGCATAGATCAGGAGCTTCCTGGCGCAAGCTACCATAGCGAGGTTGTGGGCTTTCCCCGCGGCAGTGAGGCGGCTGTAGAGGTTGATCAAGGCCTTATTCCAGCGGAAGGCTGCCGGGAGCGCGGCGGCGTAGAGGGAGCGCCGAAGGCGGCCCCGGCCACCGGCGATATGGCGCTGTCCTTTGTATTTTCCACTGTCGTCATCAAAGGGAGCAAGACCTGCGAGCGCCGAGGCCTGCTCTCGGCTGATGCGGCCGAGCTCGGGCATCCGGACAATCAGGGCGAGCGCGGTGCGTTCGCCAATGCCCGGAACGCTCATGACGAGATCAAGTCGGACAGCCAGGTCGCGGTGATCGCGCAATTGCTTGGCAATGAGGCGTAGCTGCGCCAGTCTTCGAACCTTGAGCCGCGCAATGTCGGCGAGAACCATTCGTTTCAGGCGCGGTTCGGCAATGTGCTCGAGCCGGGTCTTGAAGCGAGCGATATCCTCCTCGATTTGCTCGACGAAGGTCAGGCTGTCGGCAAGCCCCGTCAGTCGCTGGTCTGCTCCCATCTGATGCGGTTCGATTGCGGTCGCACATGCCGCGATCAAAGCCGCATCGAGCGCATCATTTTTAGCCTTCTGGCGGTGCATGCGCGCAAAGGCCCGCACCTGGATCGGTTGGAGAACCAGAACGACAAAACCCGCCGCCTGCAGGTGCCTGACCACACCACGTTCGTAACCTCCGGTCGCCTCGATCCCGACGCGTTCGACGCCGGCCTTTGTCAACTCCAAGCGAAGTTGCTTCCAACCCCGCATTGAGTTTGCGACCTGCAAACGCTGGGTCTGTCCGCAAATCGCAACGTCCAGCTTGTCCTTGGCCGTATCGATGCCGGCCACAATCATGCTAGTCTTATCCATCTTCGTCGACCCTGCCTTGTGAAGCGAACCAAGTTGTTCCGGCAACCATCCGGGTCCGATGAAGGTGCTGGCGCGATCACGCTACGGGTCAGCCACAAACTGCTCAGGATGGGTACGATCCGATCGCCAGCGGCCTGCCGTGGTTGCAGCCTCGGTAGGCCATTCCTCTCGGAACGCTCCAACAATATCTGATTGCGCTATTACAAGGATGGGTAGAGCGAAGCGAAACCCATCATCTCCGTCTTTGCGGGGGAACGATGGGTTTCTGCGCGCGCTCCAAGTCTGCATCATCTATCAACGGGCAGATTGTCCAAGTACCAAGCTGCCTTAGTCCACGCGGAATCATCGTCGATACGATGCTCAAATGGGCGTGGGTAGTCTTTCCTGCTCAGGACGCCAAGCAATATCGCGTTCGCTCTCTCCGGATCGTGGATACGCCAGATAATCTCACGGCGAGCATCGTGTGTAACGCGAGCGAGGAACAAGGCGTTGCCGTCCGCCTTGACGTGCAGGTCGAGCTTGTCTTCAAACTCGTAGAGCAAATCCTGCTCTTGTTGGGACGGAAGACGATCGAGTACCAATTGGACACAATCGACCAGCACGGAGAGATGCCAGGGAAAGGCTGATTTCATTTCGAAAGTCTTGAGAGCCGAGTTTACCGTTGCAAATCCCGGCAGGTCTCGTTGACGAAACTCGATCAGAGTATGCAGCTCTTTCGGGATAGGCTGGCTCACATGCTCACCGCATCGTCGCGAGTTGTACGGCCAGCGCACAGGCGCGGTCGTATTCGTCGAGATTGATCCACTCGTCGACCGTATGCGCCTCGTTCTGGCCGGCGCCGAAGGTCACGGTCGGAATGCCGTGGCGGACCATCCAGTTGGCATCTAGGCCACCATTGGCGGTGCGGACGTTCGGCGTGCCGCCGACCGCGGATACTGCCTCGACCGCGCGCTTGATGACGGGCTGGCTGTCCTTCATGCGGAACGGATAGTAGTCGGTCTCGGCCTTGAACTTGACCTTGCCGGACTTGCCCTGCGCATTGGTGACCTTCTTTGCCGCCTTCTCGAACGCCGCCTTGTAGGCTTTGGTGATCTCCTTGAAGAATTTTCCGTCATGGCTGCGGCTTTCGCCGCGCACATGCACGTAATCGGTGACGACGTTGGTGGCATCGCCCGCCGGGCGGCCTTCGCCGCCGGTGACGGGGCCGACATTGCTGGTGCCTTGCTGCTTGCCCTTCACCACCTTGCCGAACCAGCCGCCGGCCTTCACGTCCGCCAGCGCGAGCGCCATAATCATGGTCGAGGAGATGCCGCGCTCCGGCGCCACGCCGGCATGCGAGGCGCGGCCGAAGATCTCGACGCTCCAGCGGTCCGCGCCGACCGCGCCGATTACGACGTTGGAGGCCGAGCCGCCGTCATAGTTGAACGCCATCACCGGCGAGCCGAGCTCGTCCAGCTTGACGTAGCGCGCGCCGTAGAGCCCGCTCTCCTCGCGCACGCAGAACAACAGCGTGATCGGCGGATGATCGAGCTTCTGTCTGGCGAGCTCGGCGGCCAGCGTCACCAGCACGCCGCAGCCGCAGCGGTTGTCGCCGCCGAGCGCGGTCTTCGCCTCGTTGACGATCTTGCGGCCGGATTTCTTCGGCTTGGCGCCGGCGCAGAGCGGCACGGTGTCCATGTGGGTCATGAACATGATCCGCGGCTGGTTGTGCAGCGCGCCGCGGCCGGGCAGGTCGACGATGAGATTGCCGGTCTCTGTCGGCACGGGAATGCGCGTATTGGCATCGTCGAGCCGGATCGCCTTCGCCGGCACGCCGGCTTCCTTCAGCGCGGCGGCAAGCTCACGCCCGATCGCCGCCTCCTGTCCGGTCACGCCCTCGACGGCGAGGAAGCGCATGAGGCGGTCGGTGGCGGCTTTGGTGTCGACGGGCATGAATGATTCCTTTGGCGAGCGGAGCGCGTCATCCTATGGGCTTGGCGAGGTGTAAGCCAAGAAGATCAGCACGCCGAGCGCCAGCATGGCAGCCATGAACAGCAGCACCGCCGGCAATCCCGCGAGCCCCGCCACCGCGCCGGTGACCGACTGCATCAGCGCGGCGCCGAGGAAGAAGGCGAGGTTGACGGCCGCGAGCGCCTTGCCCGCGACTTGCGCATCGACCAGCTGTCGCGACATGCCGAACAGCAGCGGCTGGGCGGAGGTGGCCAAGCCGATGAGCACGAACAGCACGAGGTCGTATTGCGGCGGCATCACGGGCAGGCCGAACAGCGTGGAGACGGCGTAATGCGGCGCGCCCAACGCCATCAGCGCCAGCAGCACCGCCCCGGCCATATGCGAGCCGGCGACCAGCGCGCGGCGGCGGCCGAGCCTGCGGTCGATCATGCCGATGCACAGGGGGCCCACGATCATTGCCAGCGTGAACGCACCGAGCTGGTTGCCGGCCTCGACCCGCGAGAGTCCCTTGACGTCCATCAGCCATGGCCCGCCCCACAGGCCGCGCAGCACCAGCGATGTCGCCAGCGACACCAGCGCCAGCGCGATCAGTCCGCGCAAGGGCCGCGAGAGGCCGAGCCGGAGCACCTCGATCATCTGTGCCAGCGGCGAGGACTCGTCCTTGTGCTCGGCCGGCTGACGCGGCACCAGCATGAACACCGCGAGCGCCACCGCGACCCCGCCGAGCGCCGAGATCCAGAATCCGGCGCGCCAGCCCCAATTGTCCACCACGAAGGCCAGCGGGCTCGACGACAGCAGCATGCCGATATTGCCGATCGAGAGGATCGCGCCCGACCACAGCCCGAACCGCGCCGCCGACAATTGCTTGGCCGCCAGCGTCATCGGGCACATCAGCATGCCCGAGGTGGCAACGCCCAGCAGCATCTGCCCGACCGCGAAGCTCTCCGGTCCGGTCGCAAAGCCGGACGCGACTGCGCCAAACACGGTTCCCGCGAGCAGGCTCAGCGACACCGGCCGCACGCCAAACCGGTCCATCGCCGCGCCGACCGGGATCTGCGCCGCCGCGAAGGCGAAAGGATAGATCGAGGTGAGGCTGGCGAGGGCCTGCGGCTCGATATGGAAATCCGCCGCCATCAGGTCGAGGCTGACCGCCGGAATCGTGCGCAGCAAGGTCGAGAGCATGTGCCCGCAGGCGAGCGCCACGAGCGCGAAGATCAGCGCGCGGGTGCCATCTCCCGCCTGTTTCGTGGCAGCCGTCGTCATCAGCGTTTCGTCCCGGCAAGCTTTTGGCCGGGTTACACGATTGAGAGGAGGCTGCCAATGGCGAGAGGTGTCCCGCTCGCGCAGGGTCGACCGGACCTGATCTCAGGGCTTCTGACGCGGCGTCAAGCCTCGAACGAGGTAGTAGACACTGCAGGCGCAGGGAACAGTCAGCGTCGCCCACGAGAGCGGCCACCAGATGCCGCCTTCGCCGATCAAGGCAGCCAGCAGACCGAACAGCGTCACGAGCGCCAGCAGCGCCGGAATCGTCCAGGGCGTCGGCTTCGGCGTCATCGGGCGAACCCTGTCGAGGTTGCCCGCATGTCGGCTGCGGCCGTGTGCCGTGTCCGCCATCTCGCGAGCCAGAGATAGAGGCCGCTGACCAGCACGATGATGGTGACGATATCGAGCACCGCCCAGATGACCTTCAGCGGCAGCCCGCCGTAATCGCCGAAATGCAGCGGCTGCGAGACGAACAGCGCCGTTGCGTACCACGGCATGTCGCGCACGGCGACGACCTCGCCGGTCGCGGCATCGATGACGGCCGGCTTGAGGATGCGGCTCGTCAGCGGCGTATCGCCGGCCAGGAATGTGGCGTAGTGACCGGGCGTGGCGAACGGGCTGCCCGGAAAGGCGAGCGTCGTGACGGTCATTCCCGGAACCGCCGCGCGCACCCTGGCGAGCACGAGGTCGACCGGAGCCCTGTCATTGCCTTGCGGCTTGCCCCGGCTTTGCGCCGCCATCTCCATCAGCTGGTTCGACTGCCACATCAGCTCGATCGGCGCCGCCAGCGTGTTGATCACGCCGGTCAGCGAAACGATGCCGAACCAGGCCAGCGTGATGATGCCGAGCAGATTGTGCAGGTCGAGCCAGCGCAGCCGGCTGCTGTGCTGCTTGCGCACCTCGCCGAACCTGAGGTGGCGGGCGAACGGACCGTACAGCACCATGCCGGAGACGATCGCGACGACCAGCAGCAGTCCCATGCCGCCGAGGAAAAGCGTGCCCTTGATGCCGGCGAACAAATCGGCATGAAGCCGCAGCATGACGTAGATGAAGCCCTCATTGGGCTGATCGACCGCGAGCGCCTTGCCGGTCCTGATATCGAAGACCTTGTAGAAGAAGCTGTCGGGCGCAGACGTCATCTCGGCGGCCGTCGGGATCTTCACGATCGGCTTCTCGCGATCGTAGAACAGGTAGGGTACGACCTCGCCCGGACGCTCGGCCAGCGCCTGAGCGATCATGGTGTCGACGGAAGCACGGATGCCGGGCTGGTCGACCTGCTCGAGCGCAGGGTTCGGCCCCAGCTCTTCACGGAAGATGAGCGGCAGTCCGGTGAGACACAGGAGCAGCGCAAAGACCGTGCAGATCAGGCTGCTCCATTTGTGAATCCAGGACCACCAACGCAGCCGTCTCGCTGTCATGGCCGGCACGACATCATCAGATCACCACCTGTAGCGCAGGCCCGCCAGCGCGAGGCGGCCGTTTCCGAACTGGCAGTAGAAATTGGAGCTGCAGCTGGTGTAGTAGCTCTTGTCGAACAGGTTGGTGACGTTGAGCGTGAGCTCCGCGCCCTTCCAGGCGCGCACGAGATTGACGAGGTCGTAGCGCGCCGCGGCGTCGAACACGACGTAGCCCGGCGACACCAGGCTGTTGATGTCGTCGCCATAGGAGGGCCCGACCGAGCGCACGCCGCCGCCAACGGTCAGGCCTGCGAGGCCGCCGGTCAGGAAGCTGTAGTTGGCCCAGAGCGATTCGAAATGGGTCGGCACCGCCTGCGGGCGCTTGCCGATCGCCGTGAGATCGGTTGATTTCGTGACCTTGGTATCGAGGAAGGTCGAGGCCGCGACGATCTCGATGTTCTCCGTCAGCTTGCCGCGCGCTTCCAGCTCGATGCCGCGCGAGCGGATCTCGCCTTGCTGGACGCTGAAACCCGGCACGGCGGACGGCGTCAGCGTGTTCTGCTGGCGCAGATCGAATATGGCGGCCGTGAACAGCATGTCGGCGAAGGCCGGCTTGTACTTCAGGCCGCCTTCGTACTGCTCGCCGGTCGTGGGCACGAAGGGCAGGCCGTTGCTGCCGACCCCGATGGTCGGCTCGAACGACGTCGAATAGCTGACATAGGGGGCAAGACCGTTGTCGAACAGATAGAGCAGGCCGGCGCGATAGGTCTGCTTGTCGCTCTCCTGCGACGTCCTGGTCGACGAGATCCGGTTGTCGTTGTTCTGCTCGGTCCAGTCGTGCCTTGTGCCCAGCGTCAGGCGGAAGCCGCCGAGCTTCATCTGGTCCTGGACGTAGAGTCCGGTCTGCGACAGCGACTGGTCGTTGTTGATGAACGGGAACAGCGTTCCCACCGGCTGGTAGTAGGCGGGGTTCACGACATCGAGCGAGGTCGCACCGCCGAATTGGTAGATCCACGAACTGTGCGAATTCTGCTGGTCCCAGCCGGCGAGCACGGTGTGCTCGACGGCCGACGTCCTGAAGTCGAAGCGCAGGCGGTTGTCGGCGGTAATGCCGTCGGCGCTCTCGATCGACCGGATCGCCGCGCGCGGAATCGTGCCGGAAGCGGTCAGCGGGCCCGCCATCTGCAGCGACTGGAAATCGGTGTCGACCTTGGAGTATCGCAGCGCCGAATGGAAGCTCACGATGTCGTTCAGGCGGCGATCGAACACATATCCGACGCCGGATTGCTCGCGCTCGAAGCGGTCGAAGCCGGGATCGCCGATGTTCAGGTTGCGATTGAGATACGGCCGGTACGCGGCCGGCGCCAGCGATTGCGGATAGAGCGAGTTGAAGTAGCCGCCCTTCGGGTCACGCTGGTAGAAGCCCGAGACGGTGAGCTGGGTGTCCGAATCCGGCCGCCAGGTGATCGCCGGCGCGACGCCGAAGCGCTGCTCGTCCACGCCGTCGTAGCGCGTGCCGGACATCCGGCCGATCGCACTGATGCTGTAGAGCCATTGATGCGCGGCATCCAATGCGCCCTGACTGGTGATGCCGCCCTGGACGCGGCCGTGGCTGCCGCCTTCGATGCGCGCTTCGTTATAGGGAATGTCGCTCGGCTGGCGGCTGACCAGATTGACGAGGCCGCCCGGGCTGATCTGTCCGTACAGGACGGCCGAAGGTCCCTTGATGACCTCGATTCGATCGAGCAGGAACGCGTCGATCGACGTGACCGCGAAAGCTTGGCCGCGCGGCAGCTTCAATCCGTCGAGGAAGCTGACGAAGTTGGTGGAGGTGCCGAAGCCGCCGATGCCGCGCAGGAAGACGCTGTCATAGCGGGTGGTCGCGTCGCGTTCGGAAAGGACACCTGCGGTGTACTGCAGGGCATTGCCGACGGTCTGCGGGTTCTGTGCATCAATCTGCCGGCGCGTCACCGTGGTGACGGATTGCGGCGTTTCAAGCACGGGCGTGGACGTCTTCGTCGCCGTCGACTGGCTGGTCGCAGCCATCTGGTCGCGGGTGTCCTGCCGTGCCGTCGCCGATGCAGCCGCGGCTGGCGTGGCCGTCGCTGGCGCGTCGGAGTTCGTCCTCGACCGGTTGCTGCGCCGCGTCGCGCCCTGCTGACGCGGCGATGCCACGTTGCGGGCCGACCGCTGCGCCTGCGGTGCGTCCACCGTCACCGGCGGCAGCGCGGAGTTCTGCGCAAACGTCGGCCCGTCCAGCGCAAGAAAAGCAGTCGAGCCAAGCAAAAGCGCCGCACCTCGCAGAACCCGCTGCGATCCCCCGGTCATTCCCATCGTCAAAACCCCACCCAAATCCGACGGACAGGGTTAAAACAAAACGGGACGATAGTGTCCAGTTATGCGGTTGGCCTTTTCGAGTATTTAGAACTATTAAAAGTCTAGAAGAGCGATTCCGGATCGCACAGGGGAAGGCATGAAGCAGGCAGTCAAGACCGCCAAGCGCACGAAGAGGCGCATCGGCGCAAGCCGTGGCGGGCGACCGACCAAGGCAGAGGCGCAGGCGATCGAGGACCGGATCCTGGCGGTGGCCGCGGATTTGTTCGCACGGGATGGCTACGCCGCGACGTCCATGGAGCGAGTCGTCTCGGAATGCGGCGCCGGCAAGGACACGATTTATCGGCGCTATCCGTCGAAGCGCGCAATTTTCGATGCAGTCCTCGAGCGAAGCCGCCGGCGCATCATGGCGCGTCTCGGCGACCTTCAGGTGAGACAATCGAGCCAGGACAGCCTGGCGCAGCTCAAGGAACTGACGAGCCTCCTGCTCGACATCAATCTCGATCCGGAGCTGGTTGCCTTCAAGAGGATCGCCGCCAGCGAAAGCCTGGTTGCCGCCGGCAGTCATGCCGAGCCGGAGCCGGATGCCATCATGTCTCTGCTGCGAACGTCGGTGATGAAGGCGCAGGCGGATCGGCACATCGTTACGGGCGATGTCAATTTCCTGACCGACTTTCTCATCAACAGCATCATCGTCGGCCCGACCACGCTGGCGATGTTCGGATACAAGCCGCTCGCCTCGCCCAAGGAGCGGAAGCTCTACTTCGAGAAGGCGTGGAAGCTGTATCTTGGCGGCGCCGCTGGCCGGCGAGGCTAGGCCGCAAGCTCTTTTTTCTTTCCCGCGGCCGGTCGTGCACGACCTCGTTGCCGTCCTCGTCGCATCTGACTGTCCTGCGCGGCAGAGCCATCTCCATGTCTTGGCGTGGGCGCACACGGCTTCTTACTTCATCTCGCGGAGAAGCTTCCATGCGTCGTCCAGCAGGTCCTGAACCTGCCGTCGCTCGGCGATGCCATCCTGCGCGAACATGCCATGCTTCCGCGCATTGAAGTTTCCCTTCGGTGCACCGCAGCCTCGTCCGCCGCCGTGCATGCGGCAGCGCGTCTTGCCGCGCATTGCCGGGGCTTGGCAGGTGTGACCGCCGCGGGTGCGGGCGCCGCAACGCGGGCTTGCCCGCATCGGGCCCGTGCTTCGGGGGTGGTGACTCATGATTGGCCAGACCGCGTTGCGGCACGTTCGCCCTCAGCAGGCCTCATGGCCATCCGTACCTCCAGCGGTGCCTCCGCTGCGTCCGACTCGGGCATGATCACATTGGCATGCTGTGTCACGTTGCCGACGATCGCGCTGCCGCCGTCCTGCACCGACACGTTCTGAACGGTAATCGGCCGCTCGCCGCTGCTGCGGTGGCGGCCGAGGGCCTCCATCTGGGCCGCGAAGGTACGGGCCAGCCGGGTCAATGCGCGGGTGATGCCCTCCTGCTGTTTGAGATTTTCGGTCAGGGCGAGACGAAAGGCGGAGCGCATCGTGGCCGCGTGAACGGACACCATCTGCGCCACCAGCATGGCTTCGATCGAATCCCTCGGCGCGATGCTCTTCATCATCGAGATCATGAAGGCGAGATTGGCCTCGTCTGGCTTCTGGCAGATCATGCTGGCCTTCATCAGTTGCTTGAGGAGGCCGTGCAGTGCGTCGAGGTCGGCGGCTCCGAGCGCGTCGGCCAGCAGGCGCTCGCCGGCCCGCGCGTCGGGATGCTGGATCACGATGCGCCGTCGGGTGAGCTTGATCCGCGGGCTCGGCCGGTTGCGATCGTGTGCTGCGGCGGGCGCCAGGCTGTTGCTGAGTGGAGCGTTCGTCATGTCGGTGTGTCCCTGATTGGCGCAGGCGCGAGGGCTCGCTGTGCGCGAGGCCGGTCGCGCGCTCGTTGCGCGAGATTGCGATTCTGGAATGTCGATGAGGGGCTTACGCGGATCCGCCTCGTGGCGCCCAAGAGCGGGGCGACGTGGATACCGGCGGATGTCGCGATGATGCCATTCTGCCAGTGTTTTGCCCGACGAGTCAAAGGGCGATTCGTGGGATCCGAAATCGTGTGCCTGCCGTAAGTGCTTGTTTCGACTGGGGCCGTCTACTGTGCATGGGGTTGTTTTCGCATTTTTTGTTTGGAAGCGGCGCGCACGTGCCGTGCGGCGGAATGCCGGCGTCCGAACGCGATTGCGAAATCCGGCGTGGCCGCTATTCATGATCTTCGAATGCGTCGCATGAACAAACATGCACAAGCGGCGCTGAGAGGTCTGGGAGAGAACGAATGCAAAGAATGGCCCGCCTGCTGGCAGTCATCGCCGGATTGTGCGCCTCTGCGCTGTCGACGCAGGCGCTGGCGCAGAAATATCCGGCGCGGCCGGTGAAGGTCATGGTCGGCTTCAGCGCCGGCGGGCCGGTCGACGTCGTCGCGCGCATCATCGGCGATCGCTTGAGCAACAAGCTCGGGCAGCCCTTCGTGGTGGAGAACCGCGCCGGCGCCAACGGCATGATCGCCGCCGAGATCGTCGCGCGTGCGGACGCGGACGGCTACACGATGCTCGCCTGCAATTCGTCCACGATCACGCTCAACAAGACGCTGTTCAAGGAGATCCGCTACGATCCGGAGAAGGACTTCGCGCCGCTCACCACCGTCGTCTCGGCGCCGCTCGTGCTCGTGGTCAATCCCGAGAATCCCAAGACGGCCAACATCAAGACGGTGGCCGATCTCGTCGCCGCGGCGAAGGCCGCTCCCGGCGCGCTCGCTTACGGCTCAGGCGGCAACGGCAACCTCGCCCATCTCGCCATGGAGCTGCTCAGCCAGAAGGCCGGCATCAAGATGATTCACGTGCCGTACCGTGGCGGTTCGGCCGCCGAGGTCGGCATCCTCGCGCAGGAGGTGCTGGCGGTGTTCGATCCGCTCTCCGCGGTGCCGCTGGTGAAGGCCGGCAAGCTGCGCGCGCTCGCGGTGTCCTCGGCCGAGCGGCTGCCCGCGCTGCCCGATGTGCCGACCGTCGCGGAAGCCGGCTATCCCGGCTTCGACATTTCGTTCTGGGTCGGCTTCTTCATGCCGAAGGCGACGCCCGCGCCGATCCTGGAGACCCTGCACCGCGAGATTGTCGCTGCCGCCAAGGATCGGGCGGCCGAAGAGAAGCTCGGCTCGCAGGGCGTCGTCAGCGTGCTCAGCCCGGCCGACTACGCCGCCAAGATCGCCAAGGAGACGAAGGAGCTCGCCGAGGTCGTCGCCGCCGCGAACATCAAGGCGGAATAGAACGCGAGACACAGGCGGCGCGGCGGCTAGCCGCTGCCGCCCTCGACCAGCCGCGCCAGCCGCTCCAGCAGCGGGCGCTGGCCTGCGTTGATCTTCCGGGCCGCCTCGTCCAGGGCGAAGAATTCAGCGCGATCGATCTCGGGAAAGCTTTGCCACTTGCCGCTGCGCGGCGGCCACTCGAGCTCGAACGTGTTGCTCTGGATGTTGCGCGTGTCGATGTCGAGCTCGATGGCAAAGGCGGTGACGGTCTTGCCGCCGCGCTGCTTGACGTCGCCCAGTGCCGTCAGCGGTCCCGTCACCTCGAAGCCAAGCTCCTCGGCGAATTCGCGCCGCGCTTCGGCTTCGGGGTCTTGCCCGTCTTCATATTCGCCCTTCGGGATCGACCAGGCGCCAAGGTCCTTGTTGCGCCAGAACGGCCCGCCGGGATGAACGAGCAGGACCTCGATATCGGGCCTCATCCGATAGAGCAGTATTCCGGCACTCTTACGTGGCATCGCAGGTTTCCGTGCCGGCGTGTCGGGACAACTGAACTTGGTGCCTCAACACGGGTGGGTAGCCAACGCTTGAACCGACACGAGGAAGTAAACCATAACGGCGCGTGATCGAGGAGATCGACTAGAGCAGCGTGATCGGAGCCGCTCGACGCCGCGGCTCCGAACGCGCTATCCCGACGGCCGCTCGCGCGATGCGAAGCGAACGGCACGGGCCTTCGCGCTCTTTCCAGCCGCACGCGCTGCAATCATGCTGCGCGCCTTGCCGTGAGCCGAAGCGCTCCTCTGCGAGGAGTTTGCAAATCGCTTGCGTGCGCGGTTCGTCGTCAGGCGTGCGGCAAGTTGTTCGGCCTTGCGAATGATGGTCGTGACCGAGGGCGTCAGGTTCACCGGCACCCAGGCGACGTCCTTCGTCTTCGACAGGCTGCCGATGCCTTCACACGGCGCTTCGCGCGGCAGGTCGATCCTGATCGCCAGAGCCTCCGACCGTTCGATCCAGTCTTCTGCCTTGGTGCCGGTGATGATGCGGACATAGTCGCGCGTCTCGCGCGGCAGCTCGCTCTCCCTGGCCAGCCATTTCTGGATGCGGCCCGGACCTGCGTTATAGGCCGCCGCGGCAAGTCCCAGATTGCCGAAATCGTCGCGGAGCTTTCGCAGGAATTTCGCCGATGCCGGCAGCGCCTTCATGGGATCGAAGGGATCGTCGAGCCCGACCTCGGCCGCCGTTCCCGGCATGAATTGCGCAACGCCTTGTGCGCCGGCGTGGCTGACCTCATCGGGCTTGAAGCGGCTCTCTTGCCAGATCAGGCGCGCGAAGAACGGCACCGGAATGCCGCTGGCCTCGGCGGCCGCGCGAAGCGCATGGCAGAATTGGTCGGTCGGTGAAACCGGCGCAGGTGCAACAGGTTCGATTTCGCGCGGCGGCTCGATTGTTTCCTCATGTGCCGCGCGGGCGTTGGCGACCTCGATGGCCTGCACGCTGGCAAGGAAGAGTTCGACCACTGGAACAAGTGGCGAGGCATGATTGTTCTGAAGAACGGCGGTGTCGAAAGATGATGTTTGCCGGGACGCCGACGGATCGAGGTCGCACATCAGAAGCAGGAACGCGGCGCAAGCCGCGACGACAAATCGCATTTGCTGGGGCAACCTCGAACTGTGGGATGAACGGCCAGCGATGCGCCGGCGATAGGAAGTTCTTAACCTTCCGATTGCGGCAAAGCTGCGATCTCGCCGGTTCCTTCGGTGTTATTACGGTGTTCCCGAACAGAAACCGTCCGCGGCTTTGCGGATCATTACTTGCGGCGATCGGTGAATGGGACGAGCGCTTATGAAGCGATGGATGCTTGGCCCCGTGATGTCGCTGTGCAAACGAGCCGGCGCGGCGAGAGCTTGCGCGCATCGTTCGCATCGAGATCGACAAGACGCACGCGAGGCTGAAAGCATGCGAGGACTCTGGTCGCGTTCAATTGGAGCGCGCGCGCGATCGGCGAGAACGTCAAGCGCGGTACGCCCGTCGTCTTCCTCGATCCGCCGACTGACACCTCGTCCAGGCAGCAGGGCAAGCCGGCTGCGAAGCCGTGCCTCGAACTAGTCCTTGGGGAAATCCTCGCGCATCGCGATCTCGGCGGCATCGCCGGGCGACAGCACGGTCTGATCGAAGGCCGGTTGCGGCCTCGTCATGATGTCGTAGAGCGAGATGCCCTTGATCGGCTTGCCCATGAGCTCGCGAACGCATTCGGCGAGCGTGCCGTTGTAGACGAGATAGGGCGGACCTCGGTCCTTCTGCCTCTCGCCCTTCAGCGACGGCCACTTCTTCAATTCGGCCGGCGCGTCATAGGCGATCGGCGATCCCTCTTTGAACATGGGTATGGTCCCGGCGACTTGGATTGCCGGGAATCCTAGCATCGCCGGAGTAAACACCCGTTAAAGAATTGGTTCAAATCAGCCGGCAACGAAGGCGAGCAGGGTGCCGTTGGCCTTGGCCGGCGGCACGCAGATCGCGGCGCCGCTGCGGACGGCGGCTGAACCCAGCGCCTTCTCCGTCGCCGCCAGATCGCCGCTGACGAGCACCAGCCCCGCACCTCCGCGCTCGGAGAGGCCGGTCAGCGGCACGCCGGGATAGCGTTTGCCGAGCTGGTCGAGCGTCATATAGACGAAGTCGGCGCGATCGCCGCCGGAGGGCATCGTGACCGCGCCGTCCGCCTCGATCTTCGGCTCGCGGTCGATCAGGCGGCCGAGATGCGCGGCTTCCTTCGCGGGCTCGGGCGTTGCGATCAGCGCCAGCTTGATCCGCCTCGCCGCATTGGCGTGGCTCATCAGTTCGGGAATCCACACGGTCTCGCGCGTCTTGTGCTGGCACGCGAAGATGCGCACGCCGCCGGGCGCTTCCGCGGTCGGCCACATGAAGGTTCGGAATTTCGCCGCCGAGACCGTGCCGTTCGGCAACGTCACCGGCCGCTCGAAATCGGTCGGGCCGATCGGCGCCAGGCCCCGCGCGCGAATCTCCTCGGCGCCTGCGGCGGAATCGACCGCGGTGAAGGCGATGCGCTCGATGCCCTCTCCCTGCTTGTCGAGGAACGCGCGCGCCGGAGCGTTCTGCTCGGTCGCGGCGAGCACGCCGAGCAGCTCCATATAGTCGGGGTCGAACATGATGGTGTAGTTGCCGGTGCCCATATGCGCGCTGTGGGTGCCGCGCGGCGAGACGGTGAAGCCGAGCTGCCGGTAGTTCTCGGCGGCCTTGTCGAGGTCCTTCACCATGACGACGGCGTGGTCGATACCGATGACGTTCTTGAGGGCCACTGTTCTTTCCCCGATGGCAAACTGATCTTGGGCCGCGACGGCGGCCGTCGATCCTGTCTACGCCGGTTAGGAAGGCAAGTCATTTTCAATTCAATGGGAGTTGCGGAATTTCATTCCGCGAAACGATCCCTCGAGGCAAGCCGGCGTTAGCGCGCCTGCTCGATATAGGCGGCGATGAGCGCGCGCTCCTCGCTGGTCATCTCGGTGATGTTGCCCGGCGGCATCGCATTGGACCAGGCCGCGACACGGCCGATCAGGCGGATGTTGCGATGGATGTGCTCGGGCGCGTCGAGCAGTACGCCCTTCGGCGCGGTGGCGATGCCGGCCCAGACCGGCTCGGCCGCGTGGCACATGCTGCAGCGGGACGTCACGATCTCCGCGACACTGGCGAGCGTCGGCTGTGCCTGCAATGCGCCGGTCTTGACCTCGCGCGGACCGGCGGCGGAGAGGAAGAGGATCGCGATCGCGCCGATGGCGGCCGCGCCCCACACCCACCATGGCGATTTGCGCCCCGCGTGGCGCTCGTTGAAGAAGTGGCGGATCACGGGGCCGAGCGCCAGGACGATGGCGACGATGATCCAGTTGAAACGCGTGGCGTAGAGCAGGGGATAGTGATTACTGATCATCAGCACGACCACGGGCAGCGTCAGATAGTTGTTGTGGACCGAGCGCTCCTTGCTGGCCTTGCCGAGCTTCGGATCGGGCACCTCGCCCGCGATCAGGCTGGCGACGATCTTCTTCTGGTTCGGGATGATCAGCGCGAAGACGTTGGCGACCATGATGGTGCCGATGATCGCACCGATCTGGTTGAAGGCGCCGCGGCCGCTCAGCACATGGGTGAAGGCATAGGTCAGCGCGACCAGGAACAGATAGCCGCCGATGGCGAAGGGCAGCTCACGCTGCGCCAGCCCGGTCCGGCAGGCGGCTTCATAGAGGAGCCATGCGAGCGCAAGGCTGCAGAAGCTGAACAGCCCGGCCTGGAATGGCGTGAGGTCGAGGATGGATTTGTCGACCAGGAACAGATCGGCCTCGAGATAGTACACCACCACCATCAGCGCGAATCCGGACAGCCAGGTGGTGTAGGCCTCCCATTTGAACCAGGTCAGCTCGTCCGGCATCTGGCTTGGCGCGACCAGATATTTCATGATCCGGTAGAAGCCGCCGCCATGGACCTGCCAGGCTTCGCCCTGCACGCCATCGGGCAGATCACCCGTTGGGCTGCTCCTGGGCCTGAGGCTGAGATCGAGGGCGATGAAATAGAAGGAACTGCCGATCCAGGCGATCGCCGCCACCACGTGCAGCCAGCGGAGCAGCAGGCTCGCCCATTCCGATATGACGGATCCCCACATGATCTTCCCATCAGTTGCGACGTCGATGTCGCAGACCTGATGCCTGCAACCGGCGGCCGCCGCCCCTGCAATGTGTCGCACCGATCAGCAGTGTTTTCCAGTATGATGGGCCGCGGCGGACGCCCATCGTGCGGGCACGAGCTGACGTGGGATTCGGCAGGTGCATGACCGGCAGTTGAACGTTTGCGGGTCGACGCGCATTGACGTCTGGAAGATGCAGTCCGGGAGGACGACGACGTGAAGAGCAGAAGATGGTGTGGGGCGGTCTCCGCGGGGTTGCTGGCCACAGCTGTGACCAGCGTGCAGGCCGAGCCGGTGCTGCAAGGCAAGGACGCCTACGGCGATTGGCGGGCCGACAAGCCCGGCACGGTCAGGCTGATCCGGCCGCAGGATCTGGTCAGGCCCGGCGCGACGCGGTCGGTGGCGAGCTCGTCGCGCGTGGTGCCGCGTCCGGCGGAGGCGGCGCTTCAGGTTCCGGCCGGCTTCAAGATCGAGCTCTTCGCCGAAGGCCTGCGCGCGCCCCGCATCATACGCGTGGCGCCGAATGGGGATGTGTTCGTCGCGGAGACGCGGGCCGGCAACATCCGCGTGTTGCGCGCGGGAGACGGCGGCAAGGCCGCGACCAACGAGGTGTTTGCCGGCGGACTGCGGCAGCCGTTCGGCATCGCGTTCTTTCCGAACGGTGACAATCCGCAATGGGTCTACATCGCCAACACCGACAGCGTCGTCCGCTTTCCCTACCAGGCCGGCGATCTCAAGGCGCGCGGCAAGGCGGAGACAATCGTGGCAAGCCTGCCGCATGACGGCGGCCATTCCACCCGCGACATCGTCTTCACGCCCGACAACAAGCGCATGCTGGTCTCGGTCGGCTCGCTCAGCAACGTCGCCGAAGGCATGGGCACGCCGCCGGGCGGGATGGATGCGTGGTCGAAGACGCAGCCGCTTGGCGCGGCCTGGGCCAGCGAGACCGAGCGCGCCACCGTGCTCGCCTTCACTCCCGATGGCAAGGAGCGGAAGATCTACGCCACCGGGCTCCGCAATTGCGTCGGCCTCGCGATCCAGCCGCAGACCGGTGTGCCCTGGTGCTCGATCAACGAGCGCGATGGCCTCGGCGACGATCTTGTGCCCGACTACGTGACCAGCGTGAAGGAAGGCGCGTTCTACGGCTGGCCGTGGTTCTACATCGGCAGCAACGAAGACCCGCGCCACGCCGGCGCACGGCCGGATATCAAGGACAGGGTGACGGTGCCGGATGTGCTGATCCAGCCGCACTCGGCCTCGCTCGGGATGACCTTCTACCAGGGCACGCAGTTTCCGAGTGAATATCAAGGCGACGCCTTCGCCGCCGAGCACGGCTCCTGGAACAGATCGAAGCGCACCGGCTACAAGGTGATCCGCATCAGGATGAAGGATGGCAAGGCGACAGGCGAGTACGAGGATTTCGTCACAGGCTTCGTGGCGAGCGACACCGAAGTGTGGGGCAGGCCGGTCGGCGTCGCCGTTGCGAAGGATGGATCGCTGCTGGTTTCGGAGGACGGCAACGGCACGATCTGGCGGGTGACAAGCGCGCCGCGGTGACGGTGAACCCTCGCCCCTTGTGGGAGAGGGTGGCTTCGCGGCAGCGAAGCCGGGTGAGGGGTCTCTCTCCGCGAGTCCAACTCTCGTTGAGTGTGCCGAGGCAGACCCCTCATCCGGCGCTTCGCGCCACCTTCTCCCACAAGGGGAGAAGGGAAGG
>NZ_LSIC01000202.1 GCF_001556045.1 Bradyrhizobium sp. CCH5-F6 | reverse complement strand
ATCCAGAGTCTTTCAGCGGAGGGATTCTGGATTGCTTCGCTGCGCTCGCAATGACGAGCTCGTGGGACGCGCTCGCCACACACTCCGCTGTCATCGCCCGGCTTGACCGGGCGATCCAGTACGCCGAGACGGTAGTGATTGAATCGAGACGCGGCGGCGTACTGGATTCCCCGCCTTCGCGGGGAATGACACCGGTGATGAGGAAGCGCTTTGCGCGAACCCAACACCGGGAACTCATCACCCGTCCCGTAATGATACGCATGCGCAAGAGTTCCTTCACCATCCACGTTGACCGGTCGTTTACCGCTTTACGTCAGGCGGCATTTACCAATGCGCAACTGCGCCCCGTGAAAACACCCGTGTTCGCTTGAGTGTGCGGTATGCGCAACGCGGATTAACGCCCCGGCAACCTAAATTAGATACTCACGATAAAGATCGAATTGCACGGATGTACTGAGTTCGATCGGACGAGCGTAAGCGTAGCGTGAGCGTATCGATGTCAGTGTTGCGTAACCATCCGAAGGGCGCGCGGTTCGCGTCCTTCGGAATCGGTCTCTGCATCTTCGCATTGATGCCGAGAGAGACCGGCTATCAGGATATTGCCTCGCTGCTGGCGCGCCAACCCGGCGTCGCCGAGCGTTGGCAGAAGCAGGTGTTCTCAGCGGCGTCCTCCATACAGCTGGCCACCTACAGCTTTTCGCGCCCCATCGGCACGTCGGTTCCACAGAGCGCGATGGTTCGCCTGGCGAGCCTCGATGGCCGCGACGTCACCGGCGCGATCGGCCGCAATCCCGCGCTTCAGGCGCCGCCGCGCTACCAGGCTTCCGACTTTCCCAAGGTCGATCGCTCCATGAAGGGCGATCGCCTCGCCATCGTTGCACCGACCCAGCCTCCCGAGACGGTCGCGCCAGCTGCGGCACCGGCGCAGGAAGATCCCGCGACGTCCAACCGCTCGGTGTTCGGCGCCAAGACCGCCGCCTTGCCTGACGCGATGTCGCCGGAATCCGCGGCCGCGCTCGATCCCGAGCTCCAGGAGGCGCTGCGCGCGCCGCCGCTGCCGCAATACTCCAATCCACCGCAGGCCAGCGACGCTGCGCGCGCGCTCGCGACCGCACCGCTGGAGGCGTTGAAGCGCACGCCCGCCGCGCCCGCGCCGGCGCGCGACCCCTTCAGCGTCAAGACCTCGAGCCTGTTCTTCGGCAGTTCCTCGCTCGGCGGCAATCTCGAGCCCATCGAGAGCTGGCAGCCCGGCGCCGAGCCGCTGATCGTGATGCCAGACTCCGACATGAAGGTGACGGCCTCGCTGTCGCCGCCGACGGCGGAGATCGCCAAGGACATCGAAAGCGGCGAGAGCGTTGCGCCGAAGGGCGAGGTCAACGCCGACAACCAGCGCGCCAGGTCGCCGGCGGAGCGGCTTGCGCTCGACGAGAAGTCGCGTGCGAAATCCGAGAAGTGCCTCGCCGAGGCCGTCTATTTCGAATCCCGCGGCGAGGCGGTACGCGGTCAGATGGCCGTGGCGCAGGTGGTGATGAACCGCGTGTTCTCCGGCAAATATCCCGACACCGTGTGCGGCGTGGTTTACCAGAACAAGTACCGGCATCTGGCCTGCCAGTTCACCTTCGCCTGCGACAACAATGCCGACGTGATCCGCGAACCCGAAATGTGGGAGCGCGCCAAGAAGATCTCGAAGGCGATGCTCGACGGCCAGATCTGGCTGCCCGAGGTCGGCAAATCCACGCACTACCACGCCTATTGGGTGCGTCCGTCCTGGGTCGCCGAGATGAAGAAGCTGTACAGGACCGGCGTGCACACCTTCTATCGGCCGCGCAACTGGGGCGACGGCAGCGAGGAACCGAGCTGGGGCACCCCCGCCCAGACCGCCGCGCTGTCCGCCGAACTCGCGCAGGAGGCCAAGAGCTCGGCCGAGATGGGCGAACGTCGGTAGCGCCATGACGTTGCGGAGGCGCTGGTGCTCAAATCACGCCTCGATATCCAGCGCACAGTCGAAATTGGGCGCCGAATGTGTCAGCGCACCCGCCGACGCGTAGTCGACGCCGGTCGCCGCGATGGCGGCGATCGAGTCCAGCGTGACGCCGCCGGATGCCTCCAGCGCAACCCGGCCTTCTGTCATTCTCACCGCCTCGCGCAGTGTCGCAAGGTCCATGTTGTCCAGCAGCACGGCGTCGGCGAGGCCGGTGTCCAGCACCTCGCGCAGCTGCGCCAGCGTATCGACCTCGATCTCGATCTTGACGAGATGGCCCGCATGGGCACGGGCGCGCTCCAGCACCGGACCGATGCCGCCCGCGACCGCGATGTGGTTATCCTTGATCAGGATGGCATCGTCGAGGCCGAAGCGGTGGTTGAAGCCGCCGCCGCAGCGCACGGCGTATTTCTCCAATGCGCGCAATCCCGGCGTGGTTTTGCGCGTGCAGCAGATGCGCATCTTCGTGCCTTCGGTGCGCGCGACATAGTCCGCCGTGAGCGTGGCGACGCCGGAGAGGCGGCCGACGAAATTCAGCGCGGTCCGCTCCGCCGTGAGAATGCCGCGCGCGGGGCCCGAGATCGTCAGCACATGCTGGCCGCGCGCAACCCGTGCGGCGTCGCGGACATGTGCGCGCAGCTCGATGTCGGGCGACAGCTTCTGCAGGGTCGCGAGCGCCAGCGGCAATCCGGCGATCACGCCGGACTGGCGCGCGACCAGGATCGCTTGCGCCCTCGTCGCTTCCGGAATCGTGGCAAGCGAGGTGATGTCGCCGGCGCGGCCGAGGTCCTCGTCGAGCGCGCGCTGGACCGCCAAGTCGATCGCGAGCGGAGAGAGAAAGGCGTCGGGATAGAGCAGTGAGGTCGGGGCGATCATGGGGCCTCCTTCAGGCGGTCATGGATTGCGCGATGCGCGGCAACGGACGCTCGTTCAGGGTCTCCGCCACCTCGCGTGCCGCGGCGAGCGTCGTCATCGTTCTCCGGGCCGGTCCGGGCGCGTCCGCCGGATGATCGGAGCGGAAATGCGCACCCCGGCTCTCGCGCCGTGTCCAGGCGGAAGCGGCGACGAGCAGGGCCGAAATAGCTATGTTGCGGAGGGCGATGCTTCCCGCCTCACGTTCGAGCATGGCGAAGTGGCGCACGGCTTCCGCAAGCCCGTCGCCGTCGCGGATCACGCCGACATGGGCGCTCATCATCGTGCGCAGCCGCTTCACCGCTGCGGCATCCAGCGTGCCGGCGCGCGGCATCACCAGCGCGTCGGGAACGCGGCCGGGCGATGGCACTGTGCGGCCGGCGATGTCGTCGGCAATCCGCGCGGCATAGACCACGGCCTCCAGCAGCGAGTTGGAGGCGAGACGGTTGGCGCCATGCATGCCGGTCGAGGACACTTCGCCGCCGGCCCACAAGCCGTCGATCGAGCTGCGGCCGCTGGCGTCAACTGCGATTCCGCCCATGTGGTAATGCGCGGCGGGCGCAATCGGAATCGGCTGCGTCGCGGGATCGATGCCGGCGGCGATGCAGCTCGCATGCACGGTCGGAAACTTGTCGGCGAAGCGGGGACCCAGCGCCTGCCGGGCATCGAGGAAGACGCTGCGCCCCGCCGCGATCTCCGCGAACACGCCGCGGGCCACGATGTCGCGTGGTGCGAGCTCGGCGAGCGGATGGCGCGCTCTCATGAATCGTTCGCCATCGCCGTTGATCAGCGTCGCGCCTTCGCCACGCAGGGCTTCGGTGGCGAGCGGGGCCGGATCGCGCCCGACCATGATCGCGGTGGGGTGGAACTGCACGAATTCAGGGTCGGCGATCACGGCGCCGGCGTGGGCTGCGATGGCCAGGCCGGAGCCGCTGGCCTCGAGCGGGTTCGTGGTGACGCCATAGAGATGGCCGAGTCCGCCGGTTGCAAGCACGATCGCGCGCGAAGCGAGCACGACGGGCCGTGCCGCGGGATTGCCTGCCTCGCGCAATTGAAGGCCGGTGACGGCGCCGTCCTCGGTCGACAGGGCTTCGGCGACAAAGCCTTCGATCAGGCGGATCGAGGGCGTGCGTCGCACGGCTTCGCTCAGCGCTGCGATGATCGCGGCGCCGGCGCCATCGCCGCGCACATGGACGATGCGCCGCGCGGAGTGCGCAGCTTCCCGCCCGACGGCAAGCCTGCCGCCGGGATCGCGGTCGAACGGAACGTCATAGGCGAGAAGATCATGGATGCGCGGCGCCGCCTCGCGTGCGATCCCGAGTGCTATGGCCTCCGGCGTATCGCCTTCGGCCACCGCCGCGGCGATGCCGCCTTGCGCCCATGCGGACGATGCGCCCTGTCCGAGCGGTGCCGCCGAGATCAACGTCACCGGCCGCGGCGCAAGCTTCAGCGCGCAGAACAGTCCGGCAAGGCCACCGCCGACGATGACGACGTCGTCGGTGGTGCGGGTGAGGTTGTGGACGTTGTGCTGCATGCTGTGCTCTCAATTCTTCAAATTGATCATGCGCTCGACCGATCGCCGTGCACGTTCCGCAAGCGCGGGATCGATCGTCACCTCCTCGCCAAGCGTCAGCAGGCTCTCCAGAATGTTGGCGAGCGTGATGCGCTTCATGTGCGGGCAGAGATTGCAGGGCCGCAGCATCTCCACGTCGGGAAGCTCCGCCCGCACGTTGTCGGCCATCGAGCATTCGGTGATCATGACGAGGCGCCGCGGCCGCTTCGCGCGCACCCAGTTGATCATGTGCGCGGTCGAACCGGTGAAGTCGGCTTCCGCCAGCACGTCCGGCGGGCATTCCGGATGCGCGATGATCTGGACGGACGGATCGGCCTCGCGGAAGGTCCGCAGCTCCTCGCCCGTGAAGCGCTCATGCACCTCGCACGCGCCCTTCCAGGCGATGATCTTCACGTCGGTCTTCGAAGCCACATAGGTGGCGAGGTATCGGTCGGGCAGGAAGATCACGCTTCGAGCGCCCAGGCTCTCGACGACCTGCACCGCGTTCGAGGACGTGCAGCAGATATCGACCTCCGCCTTCACCTCTGCCGAGGTGTTGACATAGGCAACGACGGGCACGCCCGGAAACTTTTCCCGGAGCAGCTTCACGTCCGCGCCGGTGATGCTCGCTGCGAGCGAGCAGCCCGCGCGCGAATCCGGGATCAGAACGGTCTTGTCCGGATTGAGGAGCTTCGAGGTCTCCGCCATGAAGTGCACGCCGCACTGCACGATGATGTCGGCCTTCACCTTGGTGGCCTCGACTGCGAGCTGGAGCGAGTCGCCGCCGATATCTGCAACGCAGTGGAAGATCTCCGGGGCCTGGTAGTTGTGGGCGAGGATGACCGCGCCTCGCGCGCGCTTCAGCTCGTTGATCGCGTTGATGGTCGGCGCCATCAGCGGCCATTCGATCGGTGGGATCACGTGTTTCACGCGCTCGTAGAGCGGGGCGGTGGCACGTTCGACCCGCGGCGTCCATTCCAGCGCGGGCATCGGCAATTTCGGTCCCCTGGGCGCCGGCGCAACGCGGGGGAAGGTGGTGGGTTCGCCCTGCGGCCGGCTGGCGAAGTCATCGGGGCCGTAAATTCCAGTGATCGGCATTGAAGCCTCCCGTGTGCGATTTATGCTCAATATGAGAATATGTTAGGCCCGAGAAATCCGGCCGAGAGGCCGGGCTGAACTCCGCTGCTACTAAATATGCTCAATCTGAGTAAATCAAACTTAGCACGCCTCAAGGCGTGCCGCTAGGTCTTTCCCCACACATTCCCGTTAGTTCGCGGCGGATGCGTCGAGCGAGGCCGTATTGAAACGCAATGCTCCCGCGGCAGCTCCTCGTGGAATGCAATCGTTTTTGACTTGGGATTTCCATGCAGATGCATTAAACGGCTCACCCGCGGCTGCTCATTTGCGGATCCGCCAACGACAGACGAGGAAGACCATGTCGGCACAGATCGGCGAACTCGCACCGGCCTCACGTTCCTCCAACTGGCGCACCCCGGCCGTCATCATTCTCTGCGGCTGTGCGATCGGCATGCTCGGCTTTGGTCCGCGCTCCGCGCTCGGCTTCTTCGTGCAGCCGATGAGCCATGAGTTCTCCTGGGGCCGCGACGTGTTTGGCCTCGCGATCGCCGTGCAGAATCTGTTGTGGGGCCTGGGCCAGCCGTTCGCCGGCGCGGTCGCTGATCGCTTCGGCCTGTTCCGGGTGATGTGCGTCGGCGCTCTGCTCTATGCCGGCGGCCTGCTCTTGATGCGCTACTCCTCGACGCCGCTGTCGCTCGACATCGGCGCCGGCGTGATGGTCGGCTTTGGTCTTGCCGGCTGCTCGTTCAATCTGGTGCTGTCGGCATTCAGCAAGCTCTTGCCGCCGGAGAAGCGCGGCCTTGCGCTCGGTGCCGGCACCGCGGCGGGGTCGTTCGGGCAGTTCCTGTTCGCGCCGATTGGCGTCGCGTTGATCGACAATTTCGGCTGGCAGCAGGCGCTCTCCGTTTTCGGCTTCCTGATGCTGTTGATCATTCCGCTGTCGCTGGCGCTCTCGACGCCGCCGGTCGCAAATACGGGAAACGCGACGCCCGCGGATGAGCAGACATTCACCAAGGCGCTTGCCGAAGCCTTCGGCCACCGCTCCTACGTGCTCCTGGTCCTCGGCTTCTTCACCTGCGGCTTCCAGCTCGCCTTCATCACCGTGCATCTGCCGGCCTTTCTGGTCGATCGCGGCATCTCCACGCAAACCGGCGGCTGGGTGATCGCGGCGATCGGCCTGTTCAACATCATCGGCTCGCTCAGCGTCGGCTATCTCCAGAACTATCTGCCCAAGCGCTACATCCTCTCGACCATCTACTTCACCCGTGCGCTGGCGACCCTCGCCTTCATCGCATTCCCGATCACGCCGTTTTCGGCGATCGCGTTCGGCGCCATCTCCGGCCTGACCTGGCTATCGACGGTGCCGCCGACCTCGGCGCTGGTGGCGCTGATGTTCGGAACGCGCTGGCTCGCGACGCTCTATGGCTTCGCCTTCGTCAGCCACCAGGTCGGCGGTTTCCTCGGCGTCTGGTTGGGGGGCATTGTGTTTGAAAAGTTCGGTTCCTACACGCCGATCTGGTGGCTCTCGATCCTGTTCGGCGTGCTCTCCGCGCTGATCAATCTTCCGATTGTGGAGAAACCTGTCGAGCGGGCGGTTGCGCAACCTGCCTGATCGGATAAACAATCCCTGAAACAAGTCAGGGAGTGCAGTCGTGGCCACATTCAAGGCGATCCGGATCGACAAGGCGGACAAGGGGACCACCGCCGCGTTGACGCAATTCGACGAAGCCGAGCTGATGGATGGTGACGTCACCGTCCGTGTGGAATGGTCGACGCTGAACTACAAGGACGGGCTCGCGCTCACCGGCAAGGCGCCGGTGGTGCGCCGCTTTCCGATGATCGCAGGGATCGACTTCGCCGGCACGGTCGAAGCGTCCTCGCATCCGCAGTGGAAGGCTGGCGACAAGGTGGTCTGCACCGGCTGGGGTATGGGCGAGACCCATCTCGGCGCTTATGCCGAAAAGGCGCGGGTGAAGGGCGACTGGCTGGTCGCCTTGCCGCAAGGCCTGTCGGCGCGGGACGCCATGGCGATCGGCACCGCCGGCTTCACTGCAATGCTAGCGGTGCTGGCGCTCGAGAAGCACGGTCTCTCGCCGAAGAGCGGCCCGGTCGTGGTGACGGGGGCCGCCGGCGGCGTCGGCTCGGTCGCGATCGCCGTGCTCTCGAAGCTCGGCTACCATGTCGTCGCTTCGACCGGACGGGCCTCCGAGGCCGACTACCTGAAGCACCTGGGAGCGGCCGAAATCATCGACCGCAACGAATTGTCGGGACCGGCAAAGCCCCTCGCCAAGGAGCGCTGGGCCGGCGGTGTCGACAGCGTCGGCTCGACCACCCTCGCCAACCTGCTCTCGATGACGAAATATGGCGGAGCGGTTGCGGCTTGCGGCCTGGCGGCCGGCATGGACCTGCCGTCCTCGGTGGCGCCGTTTATTTTGCGCGGAGTGTGCCTTCTCGGCATCGATTCCGTGATGTGCCCGATTGAGCCCAGGAAAGCCGCCTGGCAGCGCCTGGCGTCCGATCTGGACCGAGAAAAGCTTATTGAAATTACTAAGGAAATTCCCCTGGCCGAGGTCTCGGATTGGGGCGCTAAAATCCTGGCCGGTGAGGTCCGCGGCCGCATCGTGGTAAAAATTGTCTAACGGCGTTCAGACTTTACCAACCAAGCTGCTTCAATGTCGCCATGGTTGGTATGGTAAGCAACGGGTAAAGAGATAAGGCATCGCCCGCTGCGGGGGTTGGGTTCGGAGTTGAGCATGCTTGCGCGTATTGTGTTGGGGGCTGTCACGGCGGCAGCAACGTTTGCGCCGGCCATTGCTGGGAGCATGAACGCCGATGAGGCGCGCCGCTTCGTAGCTGGCAAAGTGTTCGCCTTCACCTGCTTCGACGGCACCCGCGGCGCAGGCCGCATCCTCGACGATCTCGGCGCCGCCGGTGCGGTGCAGTTTTCGGGCGCAGGCCCGGTCCGTCATCTCCGCCTGCCCGGCAATACGCTCCAGATCCGCGGCCAGAACGTCTGCGCCTCGATCAAGGGCATACCGTTCGAGCCCTGCTTCAACCTCGAGAAGACCGACGATCGCAGCTTCCGCGGCTCGGTGTCGGGCATGGGCTTCGCCTATTGCGACTTCCGCCATCAGGGTGGCAATCAGATGCTGATGGCGCGCGCTGCGGCGCGACCGCGCTCGCTGCGGACTTCGGAACACACCGGTTCGGTCGGACCGTCCAATACCGAAGTCGCCGCGCGCGTCGAGACGCCGCGTGTCGAGAGCAGCCGGCTCGAGCCGGTGAAGTCCGAGCCAGCGAAGAACGAGGGACCGCTGGAGCTGCGCCGGTCGACCCAGTGAGCCGGTCCACGCGGACGAACCGCGCGCTTCGTCGTTGAAAACATTGATCGAACACGAAGCCGCCGCGCCGTAGTCATACGGGCGGCGGCTTTCATGCGTTGGTAGCTGTTCGCGCCTCAGTTTGCGTGCGGCCGGGGGCGCTCCCACGCAAGGGGTTCAACGATGTCGCTCTACTTCTTCCGCATCAGCACCGGCCGTTACTCCGGCGCCGCCGACCAGCCCTACGAGTTCGAGGATCGCGCGGCCGCCTGGACCGAGATGACCGAAGTGTGCGCCAGTCTGCTCGGCGGCATCTCGCGCAGTCTGAAGCCGAACGCCGAGTGGTGCATGGAGTTGCTCGACGAGAACAAGAGGCCGGTCTTTCGCATCAGCCTCGTCGGCGAGACCGTCGGATGCAAGGCTTCCTAGATCCCACTTCAAGATGCAAACTGCAACTATGACGCGATCATTCCTCTTCGCGTTCAATTAATTAGCGTACGAGATCCGTATTTGTGCGAGGGGCCTCGTTAACCAAAAGCTGGAACTCTCACCGGTAGCTTCGCGGTAAGGGCGATCAACGTCCAAGCGGCCAACAACGACTTGGCAGCTCGTTTCCGGGGAAACGCACCGATGTTGAGTCTCTTTCGAAATCTGCAGATCGGGACCAAGCTGGCGATCGCTTCGGCGCTTGGAGTGCTCCTGGTTGGAGCCATGATCGCAAGCCAGATGGTTGGAAACGGCCATGTGCGCCGATCCAACCAGGCCGCGTTCGCCCAGCAGGAACTGGCGCGTGAGGCAGTCGAGGCCAAGTTCTCGGTCCGGAGCATGCAGCTCGCGGTACGTGACATACGTCTCGCCAACAACTCAGGCGAATTGCAGAAGGCGAGCGATGCGCTCGTCGAACGTTCCGGCCGGCTGGTCAAGGTTGCCGATGCAATGCTCAAGCTGTCGCCCGCGGCGGAAAATCGCGCGAGGATGGAGGCGCTCAAGACCCACGCCGCGAATTATCTCAAGGCCGGGCAACAAGTCGCCTCGGTGCGCAATGAAACCATCGCGGCGATGGGCGCAAACGACGCAGCCCGCGTCGCCAAGCTCGTCGAAGAGGGGGCGCGTCTCACTCGCGAGGTCACGTTGCCGATTGCCGGCGAGATGGATCAGGTCGCCAATCAGGTCGCCGATTTCGCCAGGCACCGGAGTGAAGAGGATATCGCCGCCTCGGTGCAGGAGATGGCCTTGAGCGAGCATGTCGGAATGGTCGTCGGCGTGTTCGCGGTGCTCGTCCTCGTCGGCTCCTGGCTGATGTCGTTCCTGACCATCGCCCGGCCGATCCGCGCGCTCACCGTGGCCATGGACAAGCTCGCCGGCGGCGATTTCTCCGTGGTGCTGCCTGGTCTCGGCCGCAAGGACGAGGTCGGAGGCGTCGCTGCGGCGGTCGAAAAGTTCAAGGTCGTGTCGGAACAGAAGGCGCGCGAGGAGGCCGAAGCCAAGATCAGGCAGGATCAGATTGCGGCCGCGCAGCGCAAGGCCGAGATGCACAAGCTCGCGGACAGCTTCGAGGCCGCGATCGGTGAAATCGTCGATACCGTCTCGTCGGCCTCGACCGAACTGGAAGCTTCTGCATCGACGCTGACGTCGACTGCGGCGCGTGGACAGGAACTCACCACCATGGTTGCTGCCGCCTCCGAGGAAGCGTCCACCAATGTGCAGTCGGTGGCGTCGGCGACCGAAGAGCTGTCGTCGTCGATCACCGAGATCAGCCGGCAGGTGCAGGAATCGGCCCGCGTCGCGGGCGAGGCGGTGAACCAGGCCCGCACCACGACCGATCGCGTCGGCGAGCTTTCCGCTGCCGCGGCACGGATCGGCGACGTGGTCGAGCTGATCAATACCATCGCCGGCCAGACCAATCTCCTGGCGCTCAATGCAACCATCGAGGCCGCGCGCGCCGGCGAGGCGGGCCGCGGCTTCGCCGTCGTCGCCTCCGAGGTCAAGGCGCTGGCCGAGCAAACCGCGAAGGCGACCGGCGAGATCGGCCAGCAGATCGCCAGCATCCAGACCGCCACCGAGCATTCGGTCGGCGCGATCAAGGACATCAGCCATACCATCGAAAAGCTCTCGGAGATTTCTTCGACCATCGCAGCCGCGGTCGAAGAGCAGGGCGCCGCGACGCAGGAGATTTCCCGCAACGTGCAGCAGGCGGCGGCAGGCACCCATCAGGTGTCGTCCAACATCATCGATGTCCAGCACGGCGCGAGCGAGACCGGCTCGGCGTCTTCGCAGGTGTTGGCGGCGGCGCAATCGCTGTCCGGCGACAGCAACCGGCTGAAGCTCGAGGTTGGAAAGTTCCTGGGTACCGTGCGCGCTGCCTGACGTTCGCCGTCCGCACCGGTGCTAAAGCGGAATGGGCTTGGGTTGGATCGATTGCCGCGGCTCGTTCACCTCTCCCGCTTGCGGGAGAGGTCGGCGCATCCGGACGAAGCGAAACTTCGTCCCGTGCGCCGGGTGAGGGCTGTCTCCTCTTGTCTCCTCTTGGGGATTGTCCCTTTGCGGAAACACCCTCTCCCCAACTCTCTCCCGAAAGCGGGAGAGCGAGCTCACTTCCGGAGTTTTCCGAGAGATATCTCTGCAGCTGGTTGAAGAGCGACCGTGCGCGCGCCCGTAGTTTTACGGGCGATCATGTTAACGCCTGTTTGCAATTATGGGCTTAATCCTCACGGGATAAGAACCAGCCAGCATTGCTGAACTGACCTCCGCCTGCCGTCCGTCGTGACGCCTGCGGCGCAGGTGACGTGCGCCTTGCCAGGTACCATCGGGATTGTCGTGATGTCGAAGTTGTCAATCGTCTTCAAGCTGCTGACCGTGCTGTCGGTCCTCGTGCTCTCGCTCGCCGGCGTCGGCGTGATGGCGATCGGCACGATGCAGAACATCAACGCCCACACGGTCGAGATTGCGGAGAGCTGGCTGCCGAGCGTGCGTGCGCTCGGTTCGATGCGCGCCGACATCAATGAGCTGCGCGTCGTCCTGCGACTGCACCTGATGCAGCAGAGCATTGAAGGCAAGGACGCCGCCGAGAAACGCATGGCCCCGCTACGCGAGCGCATCGAGAAGACGCGCAAGGTCTATGAAGGCCTGATCACCTTGCCGGAGGAGCGCTCGATCTACGAGCAGTGGACCAAGGCCTGGGCCGACTACCTGACCGGCGTTCAGGAGACGATGGCGCTGTCGCGCAAGAGCCCCGGCGGTTTCCCGACAGAGGCCAACGAGCTGTTGCAGACCAAGGTCGCCAAGATGGCTCAGGCGGCGGATCCGCTGCTCCTGAAGAGCATCGAGCTCAACAACAGCGGCGCCGAAGCTGAAACCAAGGAGGCGGCAGCCAGCTACGCCACCATCTTTCGCGTGCTCGTCGGCATCATCGTTGCAGCCGTCGCGATCGCGATCGCCGCCGCCTACTATCTCGTGCGCGACGTGTCTCGTGGCATCGCCTCGATCATCCGTCCGATGCAGTCGCTCGGCGAGGGCGACCTCTCGGCCGAGGTGCCGCATCGCGGCGAGAAGACCGAGATCGGCTCGATGGCGGATGCGCTCCAGATCTTCAAGGAGGCTCTGATCGCCAAGAAGGCCGCCGACGAGGCGGCGGCGCGCGACGCCGAGGCCAAGATCGAGCGCGGCCGCCGCGTCGATGCCATCACCCGCAATTTCGAGGTCATGATCGGCGAGGTCGTCGAGACCGTGTCGTCGGCCTCGACCGAGCTCGAGGCCTCCGCGGCCACGCTCAGCGGGACCGCGCAGCGCGGCCAGGAGCTCGCAACCGTGGTTGCGGCTGCGTCGGAGGAAGCCTCCACAAACGTCCAGGCGGTGGCGTCCGCCTCCGAGGAGCTGTCGTCCTCCATCACCGAGATCAGCCGCCGCGTGCAGGATTCGGCGCGCATGGCCGCGGAAGCCGTCGAGCAGGCGGCGCGGACCAACGAGCGCGTCAACGCGTTGTCGCAGGCGGCCTCCCGCATCGGCGACGTCGTCGAGCTCATCAACACCATCGCGGGCCAGACCAACCTTTTGGCGCTGAACGCGACCATCGAAGCGGCCCGCGCCGGCGAGGCCGGCCGCGGCTTCGCTGTCGTGGCCTCCGAGGTGAAAGCGCTGGCCGAGCAGACGGCGAAGGCGACCGGCGAGATCGGCGCGCAGGTCGCAGGCATCCAGGCCGCGACGCAGGAATCCGTCAGCGCCATCCAGGAGATCGGCGGCACCATCGAGCGGCTGTCCGAGGTGTCCTCGGCCATCGCCGCCGCCGTCGAGGAGCAGGGCGCGGCCACGCAGGAAATATCGCGGAACGTTCAGCAGGCCGCGCTCGGCACCCAGGAGGTCTCCTCCAACATCACCGACGTGCAGCGCGGTGCGATCGAGACCGGCTCGGCCTCGGGCGAAGTGCTGTCCGCGGCGAAGTCGCTGGCGACCGACAGCACCCGCCTGAAAGTCGAAGTCGCGCAGTTCCTGCAATCCGTCCGCGCAGCCTGATCCTCAGCTGCCGGTCTGCGGCGCGGCCGGCGGCGGCGCGACCTGCCGCCGGAACAGGATCCGTTGGTACAGCCAGCCGATCGCGACCAGCACGATGCCTAGGCACATGAACGACAGCGCGCGGTAGACCCCCGTCAGCGTCGACATGTCGATGACGAAGGCCTTGAGGATCGTCAGCGCGATGACCACGGCCGACGCCAGCCGTGCCCGTTCCGAATTGACGAGGATGCCGACGCCGAGCAGCACCACGCCGAAAGCGAGCCAGCCGATCGAGTAGGTGTATTGCTCGGCTCCCGTGGTCGGCCCGGTGGACAGGATCGGGCCGTGATAGAAGCGGCGGATCTCCAGCGTGACATAGGCGAGCGCGAACACGAGCGCGCCGCCTGCAATCGTATTGGCGTAGACCTTGCCGCGCTCGCCGGCCACGGCATAGGACAGCAGCAGCATCAGCACAGCCGGCAGCGCATAGCCCAGCAGCAGCAGGTTGAACACCGCGCCGCCGACGTCGGTGCGCCACAGCAGCGGATTTTCCAGGATCAAGAGGCCGAACACGCTGATGAGCCCGGCGATCGCCGTCAGCACGACCGCGCCGACATTGTGCACGATGCTGCGGCTGCGCAGCCGCAGGCGCTCCAGCCCGATGGCCATCGCCAGCGTGACGCAGACTTGCAGTGCGAATTCGAGCAAGGAGGGGGCCGCTGTCATCCGGCCGCCGGTCGCAAAGTGCCGGATCTCCATGAAGACGAGCAGCGCGGTGAACAGGATTGCGGCGGTCTCGACCATGCGCAGCGGCGCATCGTCGGCGCGGCGGCGCAGGAAGACGCTCGCGGCCCAGAAGGAAAGTGCCGGCAAGCCGTAGCCCCACAGCAGCCAGTTCAGAATCGGCGTGGTGCCGACGGCGTCGCCGACGATGCGAGGATCGTAGGCGATGCGCGCGGTGACGAGCCCCGCGAAGATCGCAGCGAGCCAGCGCAGGAACGGAATCGGCCGCTGCATCGAGATCCAGGCCGTGCCGAGCGACATCAGCGCCAGCGCGATCGTCAGCCAGCCCTTCTCCAGCGCGAAAGTCAGCGCCAGCGCCAGTGCGCCGAGCGTACCGGTCGCGAACAGGGCCGTGGAGATCGCGACGCCCGGCCGGGTCTCGCGGCGCGTGAGCGCCTCGGTCGCAGCGCCGAAGGCGCCGGCAAGCAGCACCGCCAGGATTGCGAACGGGATCGAGCGGTCGAGATGAGCGATACGCGCATAGAGCGCAACCAGGATCGCGATCGGCGTCGCGACACCGGCCGCCGCCCACACCACCGGAATGATTGCCGAGTTCGAGCGGCCTTGTGCCAGGAATCCGGCGATGCCGAAACCGACGGCGAAGAGCGCGGCCGTGACCAGATGCAGCGTCACCGCGCTGTCGGTCGCTGTCGGTCCGATGCCCGGCATGGGGCCGCCCTGCAGGACCAGCATATCGGGATTGGCTCGCACCGCCCATTCGGCGAACACGATGAAGACCGTCGCTGCGGCTGCCCCCAGGGCGCCCGTGGCCGCCGGCGCACGCCAGGCGACGAACAGTGTTCCCGCGACCAGCATCGTAAAGGCGATCAACGCCAGATCGGCATGCCCGCTCGACAGCACGATCAATAGCGCGCCGAACAGATAGGCGCCGAGCGCGCTCGACGAGACCGGCTCGATCTCGCCGTCCTCGATGCCGGGTCCGAACATGAATCCGCAGACGACGAGCAGCGCGGCCAGCACGAAGCCCGCAATGACATGGAAGGCGTGCGGCGCGACCTGCAGTTCGGCGGTGTCGAGACCCGGGAAGATCCAGAGCACGGCGAACACGATTGTCGTGACCGCGAGCCAGCGCCACAGCCGGATACGAGCGAGACCAAAGCTCGCCGCGGTGACGATCGCGAGATAGATGTAGAGCGCCCAATAGTCCGGCTTGCCGCTGGAGACGAGGACCGGCGTCACGAAGGCGCCGACCACGCCGAGGCCGGCGAGCGCGGGTCCATGCAGGAGCGCTGCGGCAAGCGTGCCAAGCGCGACGAGGCCGAGCAGCACGAAGGCGGTTGCGGGCACGAGGAAGCCGTAGAGCGCGTAGGCGGCGTAGATGGTGGCGAACGCCACCGCCGTGCCGGCCGCGGTGAGGATCGCCGGGATGTTGGCGATCGGCAGCGCCTGAATGCTCGAGATGGCCTCCTTGCGCCGCGTCCATTCGCCGGCGCCGAGCAGCGCCAGCGCGAACAATCCGCCCAGGAACACGCGCACGCCGGGGCCGAGCAGACCGGCCTCGATCGAATAGCGCACCATGAAGAAGCCGCCGAGCGCCAGCGCGAGCCCGCCGATCCACACCACCCAGCGGGTACCGAGCCGCTCCTCGAAGCCGGGTGCGGGCGCGGGCAGCGGCGGCGGTGCGCCGGCTTCAGGGCTGGCCTCGAGCGGGGGCGGCGAAACCTCTGCGGCGACCGGCGGCGGCACAAGCTCGGGCTCGGGCGCAAGCGGCGGCGGTTCTGCTGGAGCCGTCGCGGGCGCTTCGGTCTGCCCCGGCGCGGGCATCAACGGCGGCGGCTGCACCTGCCGCTGCGCGTAAAGCATCTCTTCCAGCGAGCTCAGCCGGCGGCGCAGCTCGGCTGCCTGGCTGGACGCCTTGATCGCGATCAGGAAGGCGACGATCGCAATGATCAGCGCAGAGACGTCAAACGGGCCGTCGAACATGAAGCCTCCAGGCAACCGGCGGGCAGGGGCCGGTACCACAAATATCAGGATCTAGCGCCGGGAGCGTACGCGCAAGCCCGGCGCGGGTCGTTCCTGGAGCACGTCGCGGCGGAAGCGATAGAGCGCCGCCGGCCGTCCGCCCGTCTGTGTCGACATGACCCCGGTCGGTTCGACCAGGGCTTCCATTTCGACCAGGCGACGGAAATTCTGCTTGTGCAGATGCCGGCCGGAGATCGCCTCCACGGTGTGCTGCAGTTCGGTAAGTGTGAATTCAGCCGGCAAAAGTTCAAAGATGACAGGACGATACTTCAGCTTTGCGCGCAGCCGCGCAATGGCCGTGGCGAGAATCCGGCGGTGGTCGAACCGCATCGAGGTCCCGAGCGGGGGAAGCGTCTTGCGCGCCAAGGCCGCGGGGCGGCCATCGCGCCGCGCCTCCTCGATCAGCCCGGCCTCGTACAGCAGCTCATAGCGGTCGAGCACGCGTTCCTCATCCCAGGGCGCGCCGTCGAGACCGAAACAGAACCGCACGCGGTCCTTCCGCGGCAGCGCGCGCGTCGTCTCCGGCGTCTCCTCCTCGGCCCACTTCGTCAGTGCCGGAATGATGTCGCGGGCGATGATCCCCGGCGGCTGCTCGCGCCAGTCTTCCCACGGGAAGAAGCGGTACCATGGCTCGAAGCTCGCGCCGGTCGCGACGAGCTCGCCGCCGATCGCGCGCGTCAGCGCGAGATAGCCGATCGACACCATATGGGCGCCGGTGTCGCCGGCCTCGGCATGACGGCCGCGATCGCCGAACGTGTAGAGCTGCTCGACATAGCCGAGACGCAGGCCCGCCTGTTGCTCGACCCAGGCGCGCAGGCCGATCTCGAAAGTGCGATGGGCGAGCGCATCGAACGGGCCGAATGGCAGGCCGGCAAGGCCGTCAGCACCGCGTGCGGTCAGGATCAGCGGCTCGTGGTTCTCGATCGCAACGATCGCAGCGGTGAGACCGATCTCGATCGGCGTCAGTCTGTCGTTCATGCGGTGTTGCGCGCAGCTGTTGCGAGAAAGATATGTCGACTGGTTGCGGCTATCTCTCCGCGGGCTCGGTGTGACCTCTCCCGCTTGCGGGAGAGGTCGGCGCGTTGCGCCGGGAGAGGGTTGTCTCCACACCGGGAGTGTCCCGATGAGGACCCACCCTCTCCCCAACCCTCTCCCGCAAGCGGGAGAAGGGGCTCACCTGCGTTGTGGCGCGCAATTCTCATTCGAGCTCGATCACGAAGGGACGGCCCTCGACCATCATCGAACCCGGGCCCATCTCGTCGAGCGCGCGCAGCATGCGGCCGTTGCGCCCGAGAGCGCGATCGGCAAGGCTGACGATACGCCGGTTCGGCGAAGCGATCGGCGAGGCCGCGCGGATCTTCCTGGCGATCTCGATCTCGTCACGGTTCGGATTGAGCGCGCAGACGGCCGCAAACGCGCTCGCGGTGGAGCGGCTGATGCCGGCGTAGCAATGCACCACCAGCGGTGCGCTGCGGTCCCATCCCCGCACGAAGGTCAGCACCTGCTCGATATGCATTTCCGATGGTGCGACGAAACCGTCAATCTCCTCGGTGATGTCGTCCATCGACACCTTGAGGTGGTTGGCGGGGAGCACCGACACCGGACGGGCCACCTGCTCGACATTGGCCATGACGGTCAGGACATGGCTGGCGCCTGTGGTACGGACGGTCTCGGGAAGTGCTGCGAGGGAACAGACGTGGATCATGGCGGACCTTTTTGCCGGCGATTATAGCGGGGGTCTGTTGAGTGGGCAAAGCGGTGCGTGCCCACACTTTTTGTCGCAAACGCGAAGGGACGGTGGTCACGGGGCCGTGCGCCTTTTTGCCCAGCCCAGGACCTACGCAAACAGCGCGCCAAACCGCTCCAGAAACTGCTTCTCCGCCCGCGCCGCGGTCCACGGTGTCAGGTAGTCGCGCCGGACACTGTCGGACAGGCCGGGATCCTTGCCGAACAGGCGCTTCGCCTCGCTCATCTTGAAGCCGGCGAGCTCGGTCGCCTCAAGGTAAGCCGCGCCGCGATCGGCGGCCTTGATCGCCGCCGTGATCTCCTCCGGCAGCACCGGCGGCAAGCCGAAGCGGATATGGATGGCGCCGAGCAGGCGCTTCTCGACCGCCTTGTAGTGGCCGTCGAGCACGGCCTTGAACGGAGAGATCATGTCCCCGATCACATATTCCGGTGCATCGTGCAGCAGGGCTGCGAGCCTCATGCGCTCGTCGGCCCGTGGCATCTCGTGCCGCAGCACGGTCTCGACCAGCAGCGTGTGCTGCGCGACCGAGAAGATATGCGCACCTACGGTCTGCCCGTTCCAGCGCGCGACGCGGGCGAGGCCGTGCGCGATGTCGGCGATCTCAATGTCGAGCGGGGAGGGATCGAGCAGGTCGAGCCGCCGGCCCGACAGCATGCGCTGCCAGGCGCGGGACGGCGCATCGCGCGCGGTCTTCTTCGTCGTCATCTGGCCTTGAGACGCGGCTTGCGTTGCGTCTTGCCGCAGGTTGCGTGGCAGTGGCAGTCGACGAGATGGTCGTTGACCATGCCGGTCGCCTGCATGAAGGCGTAGACGATGGTCGGGCCGACGAATTTGAAGCCGCGCGAGGACAGCTCCTTGGATATCTGCACCGACAGCGGCGTCGAGGCGGGCACGCTCGCGGTGGTCTTGAACTGGTTGACCTTGGGCCGTCCGTCCATGAAGTCCCACAGCAGCTTCGAGAAGCCTGGACCCTTCTCCATGATGTCGAGATAGGATTTCGCGCTCAGGATCGCGCCGTCGATCTTGGCCTTGTTGCGCACGATGCCGGCATCGTTCATCAACGCATGGACCTTCTTCGCGTTGTAGCGCGCGATCTTCTCGGGCTGGAAATCGTCGAAGGCTTTGCGGAAATTGTCGCGCTTGCGCAGGATCGTGATCCAGGACAGGCCGGCCTGGAAGCCGTCGAGCATCAGCTTCTCGTACAGCGCGCGGTCGTCATACTCAGGCACGCCCCATTCGGTGTCGTGATAGGCGACGTAAAGCGGATCTTCGCCAGGCCAGGGACACCGTTTCAGGCCGTCGGGATGCAGGCGGGCGGCACGGCTCATGCGATGGGCTGCTTGGCTGGAATGCGAACGGCGTCCGGTTCAGCGATCGTCATAGCCAGCCCCCCAGCGGTGAGCGGCTGGCCCGCGTCGAGCGCGTCGGCGACGCGGTCGATGCGCACGAGGGCGATCCCCTTGCCGCCCGCGGTCGAGCCGATGGTTCCGACGGGCTTGTCGCCGGCGAGAATTGTGGCCCCGATCTCGGGCGAGGGCCCGTCGAGCAGCACCTTGACGCTGCGGGTGCGCGCGGTGCCGCGATGCTGCATGCGCGAGACGACCTCCTGGCCGACATAGCAGCCCTTGTCGAAATCGACGCCGGCGAGACGATCCATGTTGGTCTCGTGCGGGAAGGCATCGCTGTACATGAAGTCGAGCCCGCCCCGGGGAACGCCGAGCGCGATGCGGTGCGTCTCGTATTCGGCCGCATCGACCAGCTCGGCGCCGATGAGGTCGGACAGCTTCTGCTTGAGATCTTCCGGGATCAGGATGCGGTAGCCGAGCGCGCCATTGCGCGGGTCGGCGAAGGCGAGGTCCGGCTGGGCGGCGGGCTGGCCGTCCCAGGCCGCGAGCACGCCGAGATCGCCGGACAGGTTGTCCACCGTGACCTTGGCGCGCAGCTTGTAGAACTTGAGCTTGGTGGCGAGGGTGTCCGCCAGAGCCTTCGGGCAATCGATCAGGAACCCGCCGCCGTGACCCGCGGGCGCTTCCGTGATCAGGAAGTCCACGATGATCTTGCCTTGCGGCGTGAGCAGCGCGCCGAATCGTCCCAGGCCCGGTTTCAGCCTGTCGACGTCGGTCGTGATGAGGCCGTTGAGGAAGTTGCGTGCATCCTCGCCTGCGACCTTGATCACACCCCGGTCGGGAAGAAACGCGGATTTCATGCGAAAATCTCTTGCGACATGTTGCTCCGGAACGTAAGCCCGCAACGCATAAACGACAAGACCTCGAGCCCTGCGCTTGGGGATGAGAGAGGCCTTCAGCCATGAGCCAGCGTTTCGATGTGATCCTCAAGGGCGGCACGGTGGTCAACCAGGACGGCGAGGGTGTTCGGGATATCGGCATTGCCGGTGGCCGTATCGCCGAGCTCGGCCCGCTGCAAGGCAGTGCCGCGGAGGTGATCGACTGCAAGGGCCTGCACATCCTGCCCGGCGTGATGGACACCCAGGTGCATTTCCGCGAGCCCGGGCTGACGCACAAGGAAGACCTCGAGACCGGCTCGCGCAGCGCGGTGATGGGCGGTGTCACCGCGGTGTTCGAAATGCCGAACACGGCGCCGCTGACGGTGACGGAGGCCGAATTCACCGACAAGGTGAAGCGAGCCCGTCACCGCATGCATTGCGACTTCGCCTTCTTCATCGGCGGCACCCGCGAGAACGTGCAGGACCTGCCGGTGCTCGAGCGCGCACCCGGCTGCGCCGGCGTCAAGGTGTTCATCGGCTCCTCGACCGGGGCGCTGCTGGTGGAGGACGACGAAAGCCTGCGCCGCATCTTCCAGGTCATCGGCCGCCGCGCCGCTTTTCATGCCGAGGACGAATATCGCCTCAACGACCGCAAGTCGCAGCGTATCGAGGGCGATCCGCGCTCCCATCCGGTCTGGCGCGACGAGACCGCGGCGCTGATGGCGACGCAGCGGCTGGTCAAGCTCGCGCACGAGACCGGCAAGCGCATCCACGTGCTGCACATCTCGACCAAGGAGGAGATCGAGTTCCTGCGCGACCACAAGGATGTCGCCTCATGCGAAGCGACGCCGCACCATCTCACGCTGGTCGCGCCCGAATGCTACGAGCGGCTCGGCACGCTCGCCCAGATGAACCCGCCGGTGCGCGGCGCCGATCATCGCGCCGGCATCTGGCGCGGCATCGAGCAGGGCATCATCGACGTGCTCGGCTCCGACCACGCCCCGCATACGCTGGAGGAGAAGCAGAAGACCTATCCGGCCTCGCCCTCCGGCATGACCGGCGTGCAGACGCTGGTGCCGATCATGCTCGATCACGTCAACGCGGGTCGGCTCTCTCTGGCGCGCTTCGTCGACCTCACCAGCGCCGGCCCCGCGCGGCTCTACAACATGGCCTGCAAGGGCCGCATCGCCGCCGGCTATGACGCGGACTTCACCATCGTCGATCTGAAGCGCAGCGAGACCATCACCAACAAATGGGTCGCGTCCAAGGCTGGCTGGACTCCCTATGACGGCGTGCGCGTGACGGGCTGGCCCGTCGGCACTTTCATCCGTGGCCGCCGCGTGATGTGGCAGGGCGAGCTGGTGACGCCGTCGCAAGGCGAGCCGGTGCGGTTTCTGGAGACGCTGAAGCCGTAGGTTGATGTGTTGTGCGGACGCACAGCGCTTCTCCACCCGTCATTGCGAGCGCAGCGAAGCAATCCAGAATCCCTCCGCGGCGGTAGTCTGGATTGCTTCGCTGCGCTCGCAATGACGAGGTGAGAGAGCTACAATCCCTCGACAGGGAGAGCAGTCCGATGCCCCAAGCGACAACCCTCATCACCACCGAGCAACTCGCCGCCATACTCGGCGATCCCAACCTCCGCCTCTACGACTGCACGACCTACAATGAGCCTGTGCCACCCGGTAGCGACGCGCCTTATCGCGCGGTGCCAGGCGACAAGACCTTCGCCGCCGGCCACATCCCCGGCGCCGATTTCCTCGACCTGCAAGGCGAGTTCTCCGATGCCTCTGCGCAACAATTCTTCATGATGCCCGATACGGCCCAGTTGGAGGCCGCGTTCGGCCGCCACGGTGCCGACGCATCCAAGACCATCGTGCTCTACAGCATCGGCACGATGATGTGGGCAACGCGGTTCTGGTGGATGCTGCGCTCGCTCGGCGTCGAGGCGCGCGTGCTCGACGGCGGTTTCGACAAATGGAAGGCGGAGGGGCGGCCGGTCGAGACAGGCGCGCCGAAGGGCTATCCTGCGACCATCTTCAAGGCCGCGCAGCGCGCGGGCTTCTTCGTCGACAAGGAAGCTGTGCTGGCGCGGATCGGCGATCCTGCGACCGTCATCGTCAACGCGCTCGGGCCGCAGTTTCACCGCGGCCTCGAGCCGAGCCGCTACGGTCGGCCGGGCCGCGTTCCCGGCAGCGTCAACGTATCAGCGGCAACGCTCGTGAACGCCGACAAGACGCTGACGAATCTTGCGGATGCGGAAGCCAAATTCGCGGCCCAGGGCGTGACGCGCGACAAGAACGTGATCCTCTATTGCGGTGGCGGCATCTCGGCGACGATCGACCTGCTGCTGCTGACGCAGCTTGGCTTCGACAAGCTGACGCTCTACGACGCCTCGATGGGCGAATGGGCGAGGGATCCGGCGCTGCCGATCGAGACGGACTAAAGTGCGCATTCCCGACAGTGCCGGGAACATCTCCCGCTCGTCGCAAGACTAATGCTTGTCGGCGGGGAACGGCTTCCGTGCGATAAGAGCGACAGACTTCGCGACCTCTTCGCAGAGTCATTCATCCGTCGACTGGCCCCGCCCGCGTGGCGGGGTCATTTTCGACAGACTCACTGCCTGGAGATGCCGACCGAGAATTCGCCGTTGCGAATGCGGCCAGGAAAGCCCTCGACGAACTTCGCCACCGCGTCCTCGCCATAGGTGCCGACCAGCTCGGCCAATGCCGCAAACAGGCTCGCCTGCGCCAGGCAGTCGCCGTCGACGCCGTCATGGCGCGCCTCGGCCCAGGCCTCGTTGAGATAGCTCAGGGCTGCTTGTTTCTGCTCGTGATCGGGCAGCGGCGCGCGGGCGGGGGCGTAGGAAATCGGCTGGCTCATGAAACTCGGTCAGGGCTGGGGCGCGATCCACGGCGATGCGCTGTGCGAGAGGTGTAGCACGGTCGTTAACGACCGCTAGGCCACTTCTTTAAGAACGGTTAACGGCTGTGTACAAAGTCGACGGCAGGGCTCCCGTCGCGCCGCGCCCGCATCTGTCGCCGTCATTCCGGGGCGCGACGAAGTCGCGAGCTACGGTGCGCAATTGCGCACCTGAGAATCCATCTGGCCGCAGAGACTGCCGCACAATGGATTCCGGGCTCGCGCTACGCGCGCCCCGGAATGACAGGTGGAGAGAACCTAGTTCGCGTAGCGCGCCGTGAGATCGCGCGAGATCTTCGAGCCTTCCTCGATATGGCGGCGGATCGCCACCATCGCGGCCGGCGTGCAGCTGCGGTAGGTCTGCTGAAAGCCGTTATAGCCGCGGTTGAATCCGGCGATCATGCGGGTGCGGCGCTCCCCGGAGGGGGTTTCGGCATCGATCAGCGCCTGCATCTCGTTGCGCCATTTGTTGCCCTCGTTGGCCCCGCAGATGCCGCGCAGGTAGTGCAGCCCGCCGAGGATCTCCGCCAGCCGCTGCAAATCGCCGTCAAACGGCGCTGCCGCGTCCTGGGCCCGGGCGGGCGCGAAAGTGCAGGCGAGAATCAGGGCAAAAATCGCCAGAAATCGTGTGGACATCGGCGGGTGTATGCCCCGTCGAGGCTAGGGACGCAAGGCAGGGCGTCAATGTCCGATCAAGCGCGCCGCGGACTGGATGACCTCCTCCAGCCCCCCGGTCAGCTTGAGGTCGCCGAGGCTCGCCAGGGCATCGGGAGCGATCCAGCGGTAATCGTCGAGCTCGTCGTTCAGGGTCGGCTCCTTGGCCAGCCAGCGGGCGGCAAAGGACATGATCAGGTAGTGGCCGGCGCCGGCCGCGGCCGGCAGCACCTCGCGCCAGCCGGCAAGGCCGATGATCTCGATGCCGAGCCCGGTCTCCTCGTCCACCTCGCGCGCCAGGGCCTCGTGCAGCGATTCGCCGAATTCGACCCGGCCGCCCGGAAGCGAATAGAACCCCTTGGCGGGGGAGCGGGCGCGGCGGACCAGCAGCACCTTGCCGTCGCGGAAGATCGCCGCGCTGACCGCAAGCTGGGGATGGCTGGGCTGGGCGACCGCCATGGCGACTTCACCTCTCCCCGGCGGGGAGATGTCGATTTGCGCAGCCAAACGGGCGAGGGAGCAAGGTGCGATTCGGTCTCACGGGCCTAGTTCGCCATGATGGAGTCGACGTCGGCTTCCGCCCCGCCATTGATGATGCCGCCGCAGGCCGCGATCAGCGGCTTGACCCATGCCGTGGCCTGCTCGGCGAGGCGGACGCGGGTGGTGTCCTTCTCGACCTCGCGCATGGCCGAGCCGACCGCGGTGAGGATCGAGGTCATGGTGTCCGTGATGTGGTCGAACTGGGCGCGCACGGTGGGATCGGCCTTCTCGTAGGCCTCGATCGCCAGATCCCGCGCCTTGAAGTTCGATGCCGTGAAATGCTCGGCATAGGACAGCGGCGTCCAGGTCAGGAAGTCTTCGGCGCATTCCGGCATGTCCGGGACCATTTCCAGCAGCATCACGGCTTCATTGAAATGGTTGAGATAGTCGGTGGCAAGCCCGGTGCGCGGGTTGATGTTGGCGACGCGCAGCCGCTCGGCCCAGGCGGCGGCCTCGGGGCCCGACTGTACATGCGTCCGCGCGGGTTGGGAGGCCGTTGAGCTCATCGGCCGCAGTGTTAACGTTCGGGGTTAAAAGGACCTGAACGGACCCTATATAGACTCCCAGGCATGTGTGGACGCTTCGTCATAACTTCGGCCCCCGCGGCTTTGCGGCAACTGTTCGGCTATGTCGAGCAGCCGAATTTCCCGCCCCGGTACAATGTCGCCCCGACACAACCGATTCCGGTCGTGTTGATCGACAACGGCACGCGGCATTTCCGCCTGATGCGCTGGGGTCTTTTGCCGGGTTGGGTCAAGGATCCCCGCGGCTTCACGCTCCTGATCAACGCGCGTTCGGAGACGGTTCTGGAGAAGCCTGCCTTCAAGAGAGCGATACGCCGTCGCCGCGGCCTGATCCCGGCCGACGGTTACTACGAATGGAAGGCGGAGGACGGCCGCAAGCAGCCCTTCTTCATCCATCGCGCCGATGGCGAGCCCCTTGGTTTCGCTGCGGTGTTCGAGACATGGGTCGGGCCCAACGGAGAGGAGCTCGACACGGTCGCGATCGTCACCGCGGCGGCAGGCGAGGACCTCGCCGCGCTGCATGACCGCGTTCCCGTCACCATCAGCCCGCGCGATTTCGAGCGCTGGCTCGACTGCCGCGGCGACGAGATCGACGAGATCCTGCCGATGATGACCGCACCACGCATCGGCGAATTCGCCTGGCACCCCGTCTCCACCCGCGTCAACCGCGTTGCCAATGACGACGAGCAGCTCGTGCTGCCGATCAGCACGGAGGAAATGGAGGCGGAGGCGGTGAAGCCGAGGAAGGCGGTGCGGAAGGTGGCGGCGGCTTCGTCAGATGACGGGCAGGGGTCGTTGTTCTGAAGTCACGGCTTGGCCGTCAAACAATCTCCCGTGCCCTGAGCGTGGCGATCTCCGCGGCATCGAATCCCAGCTCGCCCAGCACCGCATCCGTATCCGCGCCAAGCTCCGGCGCCATGCGGTCCAGTTTGCCGCCGCCATGCGCGAGCTTGAATCCGCTGCCGGCAAATCGCAGCGGGCCGTAGGGAGTATCCAGCTCCTGGATCGCGCCGCGCGCCTTTACTTGCGGATGGTCGATGACCTCCTCGACCTTCCAGATGCTTGCGCAGGGCGCGCCGGCGTCTTCCAGAATCGTCTCCCATTCGCGCGCGGGCTTGGCGGCGAGCGCCTCCTCGATGATGGCGCGGAGCGCAGGTTCGTTCGCGTTGCGCGCGAACCAGTCGGCGAAGCGCGGGTCGGCGAGGGTGTCCTCGCGGCCGAGCGCGGCCATCAGCGCGCGGTACTGCTTCTCGTTGTTGACGGCGAGCAGGATGTGGCCGTCCCCGCATTTGAACAAATTCGCCGTGGTCCTGCGGCTGACCGCCTGGTTGCCCGAGAGTGTTTGGCGATGGCCGGCGACCGACCAGTCCGCGATCTGCCCGGAGAGAAATGCCAGCGTCGCCTCCAGCATGGAGACGTCGATGAGCTGGCCCTTGCCGGTACGGTCGCGCTGATACAGCGCGCTCGACACGCCGAATGCGGCCGTCGCCCCCGAGAGCACGTCGCACACCGCAAAGCCGGCGCGCGTCGGTCCCGTTTCGGGGTGGCCCGTGATCGCCATGATGCCCGACAGCGCCTGCATCTTGCCGTCATAGCCCGGCCGCAGGCGGTCCGGACCGGTCTGGCCGAAGCCGGACACCGCGCAATAGATCAGCCTGGGATTGATCGCGGAGAGCGCCTCATAGCCGATGCCGAGCTTGTCCATCACGCCGGGGCGGAAGTTCTCCATGACCACGTCGACCTGCGCGGCGAGCTTCCTCACGATCGCGACCGCCTCCGGCTTCTGCAAATCGAGCGTCAAGCTGCGCTTGTTGCCGTTGACGGCCTGGAACGCCGGTGCCAGTCCGCGCTCGGCCCATTCCCGGGAAAGCGGCGTGCGGCGCATATCCTCGCCCTCGCGCCGCTCGACCTTGATGACGTCGGCGCCCAAAAGCGCGAGCTGGTAGCTCGCATACGGGCCGGCCAGCACTTGCGTGAAGTCCAGGATCTTCACGCCCTCGAACGGTCGCGTCACGTCGCTCTCCCCTCTTTGTTATCGTTGTCGGAGGACGTCAGGCGGCGCGGTTGCCGCGCGCGATCTCCTTCTGCTTGTCGAACTCGGCGCGGCGCCGCGCCAGCTCTTCGGGGCTCAGCTGCGCGACGTTGTTGTAGTCGAGCTTCCAGGAGGCATCCTCGCTCCAGCGCAGCGGCGACTGCATCGTGGTCTGCGGACCGCTTGCCGTCTCCAGCAGCCGCAGCGCCAGATCCAGCGTCTGGGCTTGCGAGGCGATGTCGTGCGGTCTGCCGGCGGAATTGCCGAGCGGGAAGTCGCTGAACAAAAAGCGCGGCACGGCGGCGTGCTCGACGATGTCCTTGGCGCAGCCCATGATCACGGTCGGAATCCCGTTGCGCTCCAGATGCCGCGCCACCAGCGCCGTGGTCTGGTGGCAGACCGGGCAGTTCGGCACCAGCACGGCGACGTCGACCGCATCGGTGCGGCAGCGCGCCAGGATCTCCGGCGCGTCGGTGTCGAGCGTGACGCGATGGCTGCGGTTGGTCGGCGCGCCGAAGAAGCGCGGAGCGACCTCGCCGATGCGCCCCGCGGCGCTGGCCTTCAAGAGCTGCGGCAGCGGAAACCAGGTGCCGCTGTCGGTGGCGCTGGTGTGCTTGCGGTCGTAGCCGATGTGCGAGATGCGGAGGTCGTGCTCTTTCGACGTGTCGCCGTCATAGACCTCGTAGAACTTCGCGCTGCCATTATACGCCGCACCCGGCCCCTGATCGCCCTTGGCCGGATCGTATGGCGCGGCCGTCGTGATGATGGTGACGCGCGACTGCGACAGCGGCTTCTTCAGCGTCTGGAACGGCGCCTCGGTGTAATGCGCCCAGCGATACGGCGTGGTGTAGCCGATCGCCGCGTAATAGTCGCGAGTCCGCTGCATGTAGGGGACGGGGGAGTCATGGTCGGGCGCAAAGCCGAATTCGTCGTCGCGCGGAGCGGACATGGGCGCGTCTCCTGGTTCTTGGTTGGGGCCAGACTAGAGATAGTTTCGGAGTTGCTCAACGGGGGGCGGGGCGACGCAGGACAGAATTGCAAATCAAGCTGGGGCCAGTGCTGCGCTTTTCCTCTCCCACAAGGGGAGAAGGGTCTGCACCGCACGCGCGGACAGGTTCACCTACCTGAACAGATGCAGCGCCGCGTATTGCAGCAGCATGATCGCCTTGGCGTCGATGATGCGGCCGTCGGCGATCATCGCCAGCGCCTCGTCGATCGACAGCTCCAGCACCTCGATGTCCTCGCCCTCGTGTTCGAGGCCACCGCCGTCGCTGACGCGCATCTCGGGCTCGTACTCGGCGACGAAGAAATGCAGCTTCTCGGTGATCGCACCGGGGCTCATGAAGGCCTCGAACACCTTGTGCACGTCGTGCAGGCGATAGCCGGTTTCCTCCTCGGCCTCGGCGCGGATGCGCGTCTCGGGCTCGGCGTTGTCCAGTACGCCGGCGGCTGCCTCGATCAGGAGATCGTCGTAGCCGCGAATGAACGCCGGCAGGCGGAACTGGCGCACCAGGATCACGGTGCGTCGGGCGCGATTGTAGGGCAGCACGGCGGCGGCATTGTCGCGCTCATAGGTCTCGCGGTGCTGCGTCTGCCACTCGCCATTGGCGCGCCGGTATTCGAGGGTCGTGTTCTTCAGCGGCGTCCAGTTGTTCGAGAGCAGGCGAACGTCCTTGATGCGGACGCGATCCGAAATGGTCATGAGGTCTCTCTCTTCTTCACCTCTCCCCGCTTGCGGGGAGAGGTCGGATTGCGCAGCAAGCCGGGTGAGGGGGTACCGGTCCGTCGACGATCTCACGTGCGGAGCGAGGCCCCTCACCCCAACCCTCTCCCCGTAAGAACGGGGCGAGGGGGCGCAGTTGCGTTCGCAGCCGCATCTCGATCTCAATTGCCTGGCATGGTGGTGCGGCCGTCGAGCCACTTCTGGAACATCACGGAGGTGGATAGCTCGAAGCCCAGCGAGTCATAGAAGGCATTGGCCTGCACGTTCTCGCGGCGGACCAGGAGCTGCAGTTTTGGAATTCCGGCCGCGCGCAGCCAGTCCTCCGCGGCCGCCATGATGACGCGGCCGTGGCCGCGCTTCCGGCAGTCGGGATCGACTGCGACGTAATAGACCCAGCCGCGATGGCCGTCATGGCCGACCATGATCGTGGCGACGATCGCGCCGTTGTCGCGGCCGACCAGCACCGTGGAATTGTCGCGCCGCCGCGCCAGGGCAATGTCGGCATGCGGATCGTTCCAGGGCCGCGTCAGGCCGCAGCGCTGCCAGAGCGCGACCACCGGCTCGATGTCGGCATCCTTGATGGCGTCGATCGCAAGGCCGCTCACAGCACCTTCCCCGGGTTCATGATGCCGTGCGGATCGAGCATCGCCTTGATGGAGCGCATCAGCTCGATCGCGGTCTTGTCCTTCACCTCCGGCAGTTCGTCGCGCTTGAGCACACCGATGCCATGCTCGGCCGAGATCGAGCCGCCCATGCGCAGCACGATCTCGAACACCACCGCGTTCATCTCGTGCCAGCGCGCCAGGAAATCCGCGGTATTGGCGCCAACGGGTTGGCTGACATTGTAGTGCAGATTGCCGTCGCCGAGATGGCCGAACGGCACCGGCCGCGCGCCGGGGATCAGCTTCACCACGGCGGCATCGGCCTCGGCGATGAAGGCGGGCACGGCGGCGACGGGCACGGAGATGTCGTGCTTGATCGAGCCGCCCTCCGGCTTCTGCGCCGCGGACATCTCGTCGCGCAGCTTCCAGAAGCCGGCGCGCTGGGTGAGGTTGGCCGCGATCACGGCGTCATCGACGATCTCCTCCTCCATGGCGCGGGCGAGGATCGTCTCCAGCGGCGTGCGGGCATCCTCGCCGGGCGAGGACAACTCCATCAGCACGTACCAGGGATGCTTCGCCTCAAGCGGATCGCGCACGTCGATGCCGTGCCGCACCGAGAAGTCCACCGCCATCTCCGACAGCAGCTCGAAGCTCGTCAGCGCATTGGCGGCTTCGCCCTGCGCGATCGTCAGCAGCTGGAGCGCCGCTGCCGGCGATTTCAGCCCGACGAAGGCGGTCTCGACCGCCCGCGGCTTCGGGAACAGTTTCAGCGTCGCGGCGGTGATGATGCCGAGCGTGCCTTCCGCGCCGATGAAGAGGTTGTGCAGATTGTAGCCGGTGTTGTCCTTCTTCAGCTTCGACAGCGTGTTCAGCACGCGCCCGTCGGCCAGCACCACCTCGAGCCCCAGCGCCATCTCGCGCGCGACGCCATAGGCGAGCGCGGCGGTGCCGCCGGCATTGGTCGAGAGGTTGCCGCCGATGGTGCAGCTTCCCTCGGCGCCCAGTGACAGCGGAAACAGGCGGTCCACCTCGGCCGCCTTCGCTTGCGCGATCTGCAGCACCACGCCGGCCTCGCAGGTCATGGTGTTGGACGCGGTGTCGACCTCGCGGATCTTGTCGAGCCGGCGCAGCGACACCACCACCTCGCCATTGTGCGGCGTCTGACCGCCGACCAGCCCGGTGTTGCCGCCCTGCGGCACCAGCGCGATGTTGTGCGCGGAGGCGAGCTTGCAGATCTCCGAGACTTCCGCGGTCGAGCCCGGGCGCAGCACGAGTGGCGAGCGGCCGTGGAACAGGTTGCGCTCCTCGGTGACGTAAGGCTCGATGTCGGCGGCATCGGTGATCGCGTGGCGATCGCCGACGATCTTGCGGAATTGGTCGACCAGCTCGGAAGCAAGCGGAGGGGGCGCGGATTGATTGACGTTCATGCTCGTGTCTCTTCTCAAGCTTCTTATCGAGCGACCGCAGCCCGGCGCAGCCGGTCATTGATCGCTTCGCCCAGGCCTTGTTCGGGCACCGTCATCACCGCGATCGCCCGCGGGCTCTCCGCATCGAGGGCGCGAAGATGGCCGAACAGATTGGCGGCAGCTTCATCGAGATCGCCGGTGGGGGACAAATTCATGACGGCGGCGGCGGCGTCAAGGCCGGGCAGGCGGGCCGGGCCGAACGCGAGCAGCGCTTCGCCCGGTGCGACGTCACGCGCATCGAGCCGCACATTGGCGCGCGGCGCGTAATGCGAGGCCAGCATCCCCGGGGCCAGAGGCTGGCTTTCGTCGCTTTCGGCCTCCACGGGCGGCCGCGCCAAGGCCATGCCGAGCACCGCCTCGATCCGCTCGCGTGACAGCCCGCCGGGACGGAGCAGCATCGGTGCGTCGAGGCAGCCGACGATCGTCGATTCCACGCCGACCGTAACAGGTCCACCGTCGACGATCAGATCGATCCGCCCGGCAAGGTCGCTCTCGACATGGGCGGCGAGCGTCGGCGAGACGTGGCCGGAAACGTTGGCGGACGGCGCCACCACGGCGCCGCCGAAAGCGCGCAAAATCGCCTGCGCGACCGGGTGGGCGGGGACGCGAATCGCCACGGTATCGAGGCCGGCGGTAGCGAGATCCGTCACCGGGCAGCCCTCCGTCTTCGGCACCACCAGCGTCAGCGGCCCCGGCCAGAACGCCTCCGCGAGCTTCGACGCGCGCGCGTCGAACCGCCCGATCCGCCGTGCGGCCGCGATATCAGCGACATGCGCGATTAGCGGATTGAACGCCGGCCGCCCCTTGGCGGCATAGAGATGGGCGATTGCGGTGGCATTGGCGGCGTCCGCCCCAAGCCCGTAGACGGTCTCGGTCGGGAACGCGACCAGCCCGCCCGCGGCCAGGGTCCGGGCGGCGGCTTCCGCGCCGGCCTCGCCGGCCGGCAAAATCAGCGTTTCAACACCCGTTCTCACAGGGATAAAATTCCTCGGCTCGGCCGCTTGCAGTGCGTCAAACCCGACGCTATAAGCCGCCTTCTTGTCGGAGTGTGGCTCAGCCCGGTAGAGCACTGCGTTCGGGACGCAGGGGTCGCAGGTTCGAATCCTGCCACTCCGACCATTAAAATCAATGAGTTAGCTGCCATTCTGTTTGGCGCTATCTCTACCCCCCGAAGAATCCCCCGTACAATAGCCTTGGCGTTGTAACGCAGGGGGCGCGGGTACCGGATCTTCTTCACATTTATCCCTTAACTGCTTGCAACGGTAGATGCGGGTTTTCCCGTTACCGTGCCAGGATTGCCCCCACTTCTTTCAATAGAAGCGGAGAGAGGCCGAGCGCCTCGAGAGGGCGGGTACGAAGCCACGTTAACGCGCCCTTTTCGTCCAGATCCTTTCGGACCGAAAGAGTGTTTAGCCTCATAGCGGCTACGCGAGATAAGCCGAGCGAAATGAAGCTAATCATCGTCTTGTCCGAGGCTCCGATCTCCAAATAGACGGGAATGGACGGTATGCTGGATACCAGTTCAGGGAAGTCGGCCTTCTCAAGTGTGTGCACCAGCAACGAGGTGTAGCAGCCAAATAGTCTAACAGCCTGGAACCGTATCTCAGTCTCAATGAGTTCCAATGTCTTCCGAATGTTGGTACGGGCGCTCGTGCGCCGATTTCTCTCAATTTGATTTTCGACGATCAACGGTAGGGGTTTGCCTTCCATCCACCACACTGCCATGAGTGCATGAAAGCGATGGAGATTTCTTGAAGTATCGATACCCCTGATGATCCGATGGCATCGTTCCAAAATCTTGGCGTAGGAATCGAAGGCTCCCGACTCGCGAGGATGCTTGGGGATCAGGCCGCGCGCAGCCTCTTTACCCTGGCTCGCGATTCCGAAAAGTTCATCAAACATCTTCTGTTGTTTGTGCGCAGAGATGCTGGGAGCATTTCTTAGAATGCGGGTAGGTAGCGAAACCGACAGGTCGGCTGCATCGAGTGCTTCTTGCAGCTCTTTGGCTCTAGGTGCATCGCTAGAAATGCCAATACGCTGAAGGGTTGTAGTCAGCCGTCCCTCTTTGTGGTCGGAAAAGAGTCGCACGAAGGTCGACTCAAGGTTCGTTCTATCTGACCGCGCTTCGACATCGTCGCGAATGACGCTCACCAATTGTCCGCTCAGATCCTTCACGTTGGTCTCAATGGCAGGCAATATCAGCGTTTCTTTGGAGCTTTCGAGCGGCTTCTTCTTCCATTTATCGTATTCGATAAGGAATATGTTGCCTTGAAATTCGCGCCTTAGTCGACCCGCCCGTCCAGCAAGATTCCAGAAGTCGGTCGAATCTAACGCATTTGTTTTTCCCTTCGTGGGATACGACATAAAGATGTTTTTCGCTGGCAGGTTGACGCCTTGCAGTAGAGTGCTCGTACAAACCAGATAGTCGACCTCCCCCGTCGATACCGCTACCTCGATAGCTCGCCGCAAATGCGTTGGGATGTTGGAGTAATGGAACGCCACACCAACCTTCGCGCATTCGACCAGAGCGTAGTTCTGATGGACGGCCTCGCCGGCGAGCTCAGACAGCGCTATGCGCGCCGGCGTTTGTTTCCTCTCTGAAAATAGATCGGCGAGCTGAAGGGCTATATCCTCCGCGTCCGCCGCGCCATTGGCGTAGACGATGTTAGAGTGCCCCTTGCCTAGGGTAGCTGCAAAATGAACCAACTGTTCGATGCGGTTGGCGGTCGTTTGTCCAAGGTTGAAATTGGAAACGAAGCTAGGCTGTCGCGAGCCGTCGCCGACCGTTGAAATGTGAACTCGTCCATCGATTGCCGAGTCGATACTCGCCAAAAGAAAGTTCTGTGCGACCGTCGGCTCAGTCGATGAAAACGGCACCACGTCCTTTAAACCGAACAATTTTCCGAAAACGTCTAGGTTCTTTACGTTCGGGCTCGCAAAAAGAATTTGAGCGGTTTCATTCCTTTCAAGTAGGTCATCAATAACCCATTGGAGGAGAATACCGCGCGAGGTGTCAGCAATTGAGTGCGCTTCATCCACGACGATGAGTTCCGCTGCAAAGCTCGGATGATTTATCATCAAAATTTGCGCGCGCTCCTGAGTCATCACGTAGATCGCGCGTTCAGGCAAAGCTGTTCCGCTATCGATCGGGATGGTCAAGATCTCGGGCTGTTCGTGCCCTGACGCCTTAAACGACTCGCTGAGATCCTCAGAGACTTGAGTAATTAAGGCTCGGGTCGGTACGAGGTAGATAATTGACTGCGGCGCCTCTGAAGCGAATAGGGAAGCTAGATAACCTTCCAATACAAACGACTTTCCCGCTGAGGTCGGCGCGGCCAGCGCAACGCGATCTTTGCGCTGCAAGCTTCCCCACAGCTGGTACTGAAAGTCCGTCAGGTGTACGGTGGAGCCGTTGACGTTAACTTCTCGAGCCGAGGCTGAAGCAACTTCTTCAATCGCCAGCGCGGTAGGTAGTCTAACGAGAGCGCCGTCGACATCTGGTCGCGTCCCGAACGCTGGGAAATTGCCCAGTCTAGCGAGTACCACACGTAGCCCTTGATCGAGAGGCAATTCGCTGCTGCCGCAAAGCTCGTACAGAGAGGTCGCAACTCGGTATGCTGCGCGACGGTGCTCAAGCTTGTTCGAGCAAGCCAAAATAGCTGCAGCGCGGATTAATCTCGACGCTTTTGGGTGAGTGCCATCGAAGGTTTTGGCCCCAAGGTCGACCTGGAGCCACTGACCTGAGCCCCGGTATTTCCTCCAAAAATGGGTAGAGTCCATAACCCGGATTG
>NZ_LSIC01000201.1 GCF_001556045.1 Bradyrhizobium sp. CCH5-F6 | reverse complement strand
AATTGCTACGAGTGAGCGATAAACAGGGTGTTGCGACGAACGGTTGAATCCGCCCTGGATCGCCCGGTCAAGCCGGGCGATGACAGCGAGTGTGTGGCGAACACCGAACGCGCCGCAGCGCTCACCGCGCCTGGTGCACGCTCCTGCGGAAGCGCTGGATCATGCGCAGCGTACGCGACGACCAGCCTTCGCCATTGCCGGCGATCAGCTCCCTGATGCGCCGCTTGATCGGATCGACCAGCTCGGCGGCCTTGGCGCGCACCTTCAGCACCAGATCATAGATCCGCTCGAACCAGTGCATCTCCAGGAGCTTGTGGCGCGTCACGTCGAACACGAAGGCTGTGACGCCGACGCCGACCAGCTTGCCGAACACGATCGTGAAGAACGCGCCGGTCCAGTATTCGTGCGCGAGCAGCCAGAGGCCGACCAGCTTGAGCGGAAACAGCGGCACGACCGGGACCGCGAACACGATCAGCGACATGGCCGGCGACAGCGCATTGACGCGCTCCGTCAGCCATTGCTTGAAGCGGGCAAGCGGGATGGCCGCGACGACCCTGGCAACAATCGGCTCGAGATGGTCCCACAGCCAGGCTTCGATCAGGAAGACGATCGCAAGCAGGACCCAGAGCGGTTGAAGAAGGCGGCGCAGCATGTGTTGTCCCGCCCGATTCCGAGCTGGGCGCGTGGTTACATATGGATCGCCCGCTTGCCGACTGCAAGCGCGGCTTCCTTGACCGCCTCCGATCGGGTCGGATGGGCGTGGCAGGTGCGCGCGAGATCTTCCGCACTGCCGCCGAACTCCATGAGAACGCAGGCTTCATGGATCATTTCGCCGGCCTCGCGGCCGATGATGTGAACGCCGAGCACGCGGTCGGTCTTCGCATCTGCGAGAATCTTCACAAAGCCGTCAGTGGTCTGGTTGACCTTGGAGCGGCCATTGGCGGTGAATGGAAACTTCCCGACCGTATAGGCCGTGCCTGCCTGCTTCAATTCCTCCTCGGTCTTGCCGACAGAGGATACTTCCGGCGTGGTGTAAACGACGCCCGGAATGATGTCGTAGTTCACGTGGCCGGCCTGCCCTGCGATGATCTCGGCGACGGCAACGCCTTCGTCCTCGGCCTTGTGCGCCAGCATCGGGCCGGCGACGACGTCGCCAATGGCATAGACGCCCTTCAGGCTGGTGGCGAAATGCGGATCGATCTGCACCCGGCCGCGCGCGTCGAGCGCGACGCCGGCTTCCTTCAGGCCGAGACCGTCGGTGTAGGGCACGCGGCCGATGGCGACCAGCACGACATCGGCTTCGAGCGTCTCGGCCGCACCGCCGGCAGCGGGCTCGATCGTCGCCTTCAGCGTCTTGCCCGAAGTGTCGACCGCGGTGACCTTGGCCCCCAACTTGAACGCAAAGCCCTGCTTCTCGAGGATGCGCTGGAATTGCTTGGCGATCTCGCCATCCATGCCGGGCAGGATGCGGTCGAGGAATTCGACGACGACGACTTCGGCGCCCAAGCGGTGCCAGACCGAGCCGAGCTCGAGGCCGATCACGCCGGCGCCGACGATCAGGAGCTTGCCGGGGACCTTGTCCAGCGACAGCGCGCCGGTGGAGGAGACAATGCGCTTCTCGTCGATCTCGATGCCCTTGAGACGCGCGATGTCCGAGCCGGTGGCGATGACGATGCTCTTCGTTTCGATGACTTGCGACTTGCCGTCGGCGGAGACCTCGACCTTGCCCGTCCCCAAGATCTTGCCAGTGCCCTTGAGCACGTCGATCTTGTTCTTCTTCATCAGGAACTCGACGCCCTTGACGTTGCCGTCGATGCCCTGCTGCTTGAAGTTCATCATTGCGGGGAGATCGAGCTTCGGCGCGGAAACGCTGACGCCCATCTTGGCAAAGGAATGCCCGGCTTCCTCGAACATCTCGGAGGCGTGCAGCAGCGCCTTCGACGGCATGCAGCCGACGTTCAGGCAGGTGCCGCCGAGCGTCGCGTTCTTTTCGACCACGGCGACTTTCATGCCGAGCTGGGCTGCGCGCACCGCGCAGACGTAACCGCCCGGTCCGGTGCCGATGACGACGAGATCGTAGGTAGCCATGAGAGAAAGTCCCGTGAGGTTTGGCGTGATGAGGGTGTGTCAGCGTCCGCCGGTGCGTCAGCGTCCGCCGGACACATCGAGAATGGCTGAGGTGACGTAGGAGGCCTCGTCCGACATCAGCCAGACGATGGCGTTGGCGATTTCGTCCGCCGTGCCGACGCGCTTCATCGGCACCATATGGGCGAGACGATGCGCGCGGTCGGGCTCGCCGCCGGCGGCGTGGATCTCGGTATCGATCAGGCCGGGGCGGATGGCGGCGACGCGAATGCCTTCGCCCGCGACCTCATAGCCGAGGCCGACGGTGAAGGAATCCACCGCGCCCTTGGAGGCGGCGTAATCGACATAGGTGTTGGGGGCGCCGAGCCTGGCAGCGACCGACGAGAGGTTGACGATGACGCCGCCCTTGCCGCCGTGCCTGGTCGACATACGCTTGATGGCTTCGCGCGCGCAGAGAATGGAGCCGGTGACGTTGACCGCCATCACGCGCTGGATGCGCTCGGCCGACATCTCGTCGACCCGCACGCCGCTCTTGCCGACGATGCCGCCATTGTTGACGAGCGCGCCCAGCGTGCCGAACTTGTCGGCTTCCTTGAACAGGGCGATGATGTCGCTTTCCTCGGCGACATCGCATTTCACCGCGATGGCCTTGCCGTTGCTGGCCGCGATCTGCGCGACGACCTCGTCCGCGGCCGTCTTGTTGCTGGCATAGCCGACCACGACACGAAAGCCGCGCGCGGCCGCCGCAATCGCGGTCGCCCGTCCGATGCCGCGGCTGCCGCCGGTGATGACAACGACTTTATCCGTCACGCGCGCCTCCATGGTTCGACACGCGCCGCCGCGCTGGCCGCGACGGCGCTTACTGAGCAACAGGGATCAGAGATCCAGCACCAGCCGCGCCGGGTCTTCCAGGCTCTCCTTGACGCGGACCAGGAAGGTGACGGCTTCCTTGCCGTCGATGACGCGGTGATCGTAGGACAGCGCCAGGTACATCATCGGGCGGACCTCGACCTTGCCGCCGACGACCATCGGGCGCTCCTGGATCTTGTGCATGCCGAGGATGCCGGACTGCGGCGCGTTCAGGATCGGGGTCGACATCAGCGAGCCGTAGATGCCGCCATTGGTGATGGTGAAGGTGCCGCCCTGCATCTCGTCGATCTTGAGCTGGCCGTCACGGGCGCGGCGGCCGAAATCGGCGATGCTCTTCTCGATGTCCGAGATCGACTTGTGGTCGCAGTCGCGCACCACGGGCACGACGAGACCCTTGTCGGTGCCGACGGCGACGCCGATGTGGTAGTAGTTCTTGTAGATCAGGTCGGTGCCGTCGATCTCGGCGTTGACGGCCGGGATGTCCTTCAGCGCCTGCACGACGGCCTTGGTGAAGAAGCCCATGAAGCCGAGCTTGGCGCCGTGCTTCTTCTCGAACGCGTCCTTGTAGTGCGCGCGCAGCGCCATGACGTTGGTCATGTCGACCTCGTTGAAGGTCGTGAGCATGGCGGCGGTATTCTGCACGTCCTTGAGGCGGCGCGCGATGGTCTGGCGCAGGCGGGTCATCTTGACGCGCTCTTCGCGGGCGGCGTCATCGGCCGGCGAGGGCGCGCGAACCTGCACGGCGGCGGCGGGCTGGTTGACCGGGGTCGGCGCGGAGGCGGCGCGCTCGATCGCGGCCAGCATGTCGCCCTTGGTGACGCGGCCATCCTTGCCGGAGCCGGGAACGGTCGAAGCGTCGATGCCGGTCTCGGCCGAGAGCTTGCGCACCGACGGAGCGAGCGGAGTGTCGGCCGGCGGAGCCTTCGCGGCGGCGGGAGCAGCAGCGGCGGGCGCCGGAGCGGCGGCCGCAGGCTTGGCGGGGGCAGCAGCAGGCTTCGCGGCGCCAGCACCTTCGGTGATCTGGCCAAGGAGCGCGCCGACGGCGACGGTCGCACCGTCGGCGGCGATGATCTCGCTCAGCGTGCCCGCGGAGGGCGCCGGGACCTCGATGGTGACCTTGTCGGTCTCGAGCTCCACCAAGGGCTCGTCGACGGCGACCGGGTCGCCGGCCTTCTTGAACCAGCGGCCGATGGTGGCCTCGGTGACGGATTCGCCGAGCGTCGGCACACGAATTTCAGTCATGGTCTTTTCCTTAAGGAGATCGCGGTCTTGAATTCATGTGTCATCGCCCGCCTTGTGCGCGCTTGCGCACGGGGGCGGGCGATCCAGTACGCCGTGACGTCGATGAGCAGAACGAATGCCGCGGAGTACTGGATGCCCCGCCTTCGCGGGGCATGACTCAGTTTGAAATTGCCTAGCTCAGTGCTTCGTCCAGGAACGCCCGCAACTGCGCCTGATGCTTGGACATCAGACCCGTGGCGGTCGCAGCGGAAGCGGCGCGGCCGACATAACGCGGACGCCGGCTCGCGCCGTTCACCTGGTTCAGCACCCATTCCAGATAGGGCTCGATGAAGTGCCAGGCACCCATGTTGCGGGGCTCTTCCTGGCACCACACCACTTCGGCCTTGTTGAAGCGCGACAGCTCGGCCACCAGCGCCTTCAGCGGCACCGGATAGAGCTGCTCGACGCGCATCAGATAGATGTCGTCGATGCCGCGCTTCTCGCGCTCCTCGTAGAGGTCGTAATAGACCTTGCCGGAGCAGAGCACGATGCGGCGGATCTTCTCGTCCGGAACGAGCTTGATCGCTTCGTTCGGCAGCATCTGCGCGTCATCATAGAGGATGCGGTGGAAGGTCGTGCCCTTCGCGAGCTCCTCGAGACGCGACACCGCCCGCTTGTGACGCAGCAGCGACTTCGGCGTCATCATGATCAGCGGCTTGCGGATCTCACGATGGAGCTGGCGGCGCAGCACGTGGAAGTAGTTCGCCGGCGTCGTCGGGTAGACGACCTGCATGTTGTCTTCGGCGCACATCTGCAGGAAACGCTCGAGCCGCGCCGAGGAGTGCTCCGGTCCCTGTCCCTCATAGCCGTGCGGCAGGAGGCAGACGAGGCCGGACATGCGCAGCCATTTGCGTTCGCCCGAGGAGATGAACTGGTCGAACACGACCTGCGCGCCGTTGGCGAAGTCGCCGAACTGGGCTTCCCACAGCGTCAGGGTGTTCGGCTCGGCGAGCGAGTAGCCGTATTCGAAGCCGAGCACGGCTTCTTCCGACAGCAGCGAGTTGATGACCTCGTAATGGCCCTGCTGGCTGCCGAGATGGTTGAACGGCGTGTAGCGGCTCTCGTCCTCCTGGTCGATCAGGACCGAGTGACGCTGCGAGAAGGTGCCGCGCTCGGAATCCTGTCCGGAGAGGCGGACATGGTGATTTTCCTGGAGCAGCGTGCAGAACGCCAGCGCCTCGCCGGTCGCCCAGTCGATGCCGTTGCCGCTCTCGATCGCCTTGGCGCGGTTTTCCAGGAAACGCTGGATGGTGCGGTGGACGCGGAAGCCGTCCGGCACCTTGGTGATCTTGCGGCCGATGTCCTTCAGAACAGGCAAATCGACGCCGGTGACGCCGCGGCGGGCGTCCTCTTCCTGGTCGGCGATCTTGAAACCGGCCCACTTGCCGTCGAGCCAGTCGGCCTTGTTCGGCTTGTAGGAGGTGCCGGCCTCGAACTCGGCATCGAGCCGGGCGCGCCAGTCGGCCTTGGCCTTCTCCACCTCGCCCTCGGTGATCACGCCTTCGCTGATCAGCCGCCGCGAATAGAGCTCCAGCGTCGAGGGATGCGCCGCGATCCGCTTGTACATCACCGGCTGGGTGAAGGCCGGCTCGTCGCCCTCGTTATGGCCATGCCTGCGGTAGCAGAACATGTCGATGACGACGGGCTTGTGGAACTTCTGCCGGAATTCGGTCGCGACCTTGGCCGCGAACACCACGGCTTCCGGATCGTCGCCGTTCACGTGGAAGATCGGCGCATCGATCATCTTCGCCACGTCCGACGGATAGGGCGAGGAGCGCGAGTAGCGCGGATAGGTGGTGAAGCCGATCTGGTTGTTGACGATGAAGTGCACGGAACCGCCGGTGCGGTAGCCCTTCAGGTCGGACAGGCCGAAGCATTCGGCCACCACGCCCTGGCCGGCAAACGCGGCATCGCCGTGCATCAGCAGCGGCATGACGGAGATGCGCATGTCAGGCGGATCGCCGTGCTGATCCTGCTTGGCGCGGACCTTGCCGAGCACGACGGGATCGACGATCTCGAGATGCGAGGGGTTCGCGGTCAGCGACAGATGGATGCGGTTGCCATCGAACTCGCGGTCCGAGGAGGCGCCGAGGTGATACTTGACGTCACCCGAGCCTTCGACCACGTCGGGATTGGCCGAGCCGCCCTTGAACTCGTGGAACAGCGCGCGGTGCGGCTTGCCCATCACCTGGGTCAGCACGTTGAGGCGGCCGCGATGAGGCATGCCCAGCACGATTTCCTTCACGCCGAGATTGCCGCCGCGCTTGATGATCTGCTCGAGCGCGGGGATCAGCGATTCGCCGCCGTCGAGGCCGAAACGCTTGGTGCCGGTGAACTTGGTGTCGCAGAACTTCTCGAAGCCCTCGGCCTCGACCAGCTTCATCAGGATGGCGCGGCGGCCTTCGCGGGTGAACGAGATCTCCTTGTCCGGACCCTCGATGCGCTCCTGGATCCAGGCCTTCTGCGCCGCATTGCTGATGTGCATGAACTCGACGCCGAGCGTCTGGCAGTAGGTGCGTTCGCAGATCGCGGTGATCTCGCGCAAGCTGCCGTATTCGAGACCGAGCACGTGATCGAGGAAGATCTTGCGGTCGTAATCGGCCTCGGTGAAGCCGTAGGTGCGCGGGTCGAGCTCCTCGCGGTTGCGCGGCGCCTCGATGCCCAGCGGATCGAGCTTGGCATGGAAGTGGCCGCGCATGCGGTAAGCGCGGATCAGCATCAAGGCGCGGACCGAGTCGCGCGTGGCCCGGAGCAGATCGGCGGAGGAGATGTCGGCGCCCTTGTCGCCTCCCTTGGCCTGCGCCTTGGCAGCGATCTTGGCACCGACCGTCTTCTCGACTTCGGCCCAGTTGCCGTCGAGCGCGGAGGTCAGATCGTCCTTCGGGGTCAGCGGCCAGTTGTCACGCTCCCAGGACGGGCCTGCGGCGTTCTTTCGGACGTCAGCGGGCTGGTCGTTCAGGCTCTTGAAGAATTCCTGCCACTCGGCATCGACCGAGGACGGGTCCTTCTCGTAGCGGGCGTAGATTTCGTCGATGTAGGTGGCGTTGGTGCCCTGCAAAAAGGAAGACAAGGCAAAGGCTGCGTTCGCGTCCTGGCGAGACATACTGGAGTTCCTGGCGATTTCGGTTCGCGCATAACAAACGGCGCTGGCGCCGAGCTCCCCGGCAGAGGCTCGGCGCGACAGGCACCCTTTACCCTATTTGCTGCGAAACTTCGCCCGGAAAAGCACGAAGAAGTGAATTAGCCCTTCAACTTTTCGGCAAGCGTGTGCCCGAGGCGGGCGGGCGACGGGGACACTGTAATCCCTGCCGATTTCATCGCCTCGGTCTTCGAGCCGGCATCGCCCTTGCCGCCCGAAATGATCGCGCCGGCATGACCCATGCGGCGGCCGGGAGGTGCGGTGACGCCTGCGATGAAACCGACCATCGGCTTCTTGCGTCCGCGCTTGGCCTCGTCCTTGAGGAACTGGGCGGCGTCCTCCTCGGCGGAACCGCCGATCTCGCCGATCATGATGATGGATTCGGTCTTGGGGTCGGCGAGCAGCATCTCCAGCACGTCGATGAACTCGGTGCCCTTGACCGGGTCGCCGCCGATGCCGACCGCGGTGGTCTGGCCGAGGCCTTCCTGGGAGGTCTGGAACACGGCCTCATAGGTCAGCGTGCCCGAGCGGGAGACGATGCCGACCGAACCAGTCTTGAAGATGTTGGCAGGCATGATGCCGATCTTGCACTCGCCCGCGGTCATGACGCCCGGGCAGTTCGGACCGATCAGGCGCGACTTCGAGCCGATCAGGGAGCGCTTCACGCGGACCATGTCGAGGACAGGAATGCCCTCGGTGATGCAGACGATCAGCGGGATCTCGGCGTCGATCGCTTCGCAGATCGCATCCGCCGCACCCGGCGGCGGCACGTAGATCACCGAGGCATCGGCGCCGGTCTTCTCACGCGCCTCGCGCACGGTGTCGAACACCGGCAGGCCCAGATGCGTCGAGCCGCCTTTGCCCGGCGAGGTGCCGCCGACCATCTTCGTGCCATAGGCGATCGCGGCTTCCGAATGGAAGGTGCCGTTCTTGCCGGTGAAGCCCTGGCAGATGACCTTGGTGTTCTTGTCGATCAGGATGGACATGAGGTCTGCTTTCGCGAAACTAACGAGTGAGAGGTCAGTGGATGCGGCGGTAGACGCCGGTGAGCACGTCGGCCCAGCCTTCCGCGTCCGGCGAGAACTGGATCTTCAACGAATAGGAATTGTCGTCGATGATCTCGTAGACGTGGCGCGCATTGCCGCGGAGCGAGCCGCGCACCAGCGTCAGGGTCTTGCCGACCCACCCGCCGGAAGCGGGCGAAGGCGGCGTGTAGCCGAGCGAATCGTACCAGAACAGCTTGTAGGTCCGGTCGTCGCGGTCGTAGGTAAAGATACCGTGGGTGGCGAAGGCCTGCTTGCCGTCGCGCGTCTGGACACTGTCCTGGATCAGGTAGAACCCGTTCAGGTCCATGCGTGCGACGACGTGCGAGGTGGCCGGCCCGCCCTCCGTCCAGCGCGACGGAAAGACCACCTCTTCGCCATTCCATTCGCCGGCGAACGCGGCGAGACGCGCGTGCTCGGGGAGCGGTGATGATGCAGCGAGATGGTCCTGGGGCATGACCTTAGCCTCCCTTGACGGCCTTCACGATCTTCTGCGCGGCGTCGTCGAGATTGTCGGCCGGCACCACGTTCAGGCCGGACTCGTTGATGATCTTCTTTCCGAGCTCGACATTGGTGCCTTCGAGGCGGACCACCAGCGGCACGCTGAGGCCGACTTCGCGCACGGCCGCGGTGACGCCCTCGGCGATCACGTCGCACTTCATGATGCCGCCGAAGATGTTGACCAGAATGCCCTTCACGTTGGGATCGGCCGTGATGATCTTGAACGCGGCGGCGACCTTTTCCTTGCTGGCGCTGCCGCCGACGTCGAGGAAGTTCGCCGGCGCCATGCCGTAGAGCTTGATGATGTCCATCGTCGCCATGGCGAGACCGGCGCCGTTGACCATGCAGCCGATATTGCCGTCGAGCGTGACGTAGTTGAGGTCGTACTTGGACGCCTCGATTTCCTTGGCGTCCTCCTCGGTCTCGTCGCGCAGCGCGAGCACCTCGGGGTGACGGAACAGCGAGTTGTCGTCGAACGAGACCTTGGCGTCGAGCACGCGGAGCTGGCCCTGCTTGGTCACGACCAGCGGGTTGATCTCCAGCATCGCCATGTCCTTGGCGACGAAGGCGGCGTAGAGCTGCGCGGTCAGCTTCTCGGCCTGCTTGGCGAGATCGCCGGTCAGGTTCAGCGCCTTGGCGACGGTACGGCCGTGATGGCCCATGATTCCGGTCGCCGGATCGACCGAGAAGGTCACGATCTTCTCGGGCGTGTTGTGCGCGACGTCCTCGATGTTGACGCCGCCTTCGGTCGAGACGACGAAGGAGACGCGGGAGGTCTCGCGGTCGACAAGGAGAGACAGATAGAACTCCTTGTCGATGTCGGAGCCGTCCTCGATGTAGAGGCGGTTGACCTGCTTGCCGGCCGGGCCGGTCTGCACGGTGACCAACGTGGCGCCCAGCATCTGCTTGGCGAATTCGGAGACCTCGGCGGCGGACTTGGCGATGCGGACGCCGCCCTTGTCGCCGGCGCTGGCTTCCTTGAACTTGCCCTTGCCGCGGCCGCCGGCGTGGATCTGGCTCTTCACCACATAGACCGGGCCGGGGAGCGCCTTGGCGGCGGCTTCCGCGTCAGCGGGCTTGAGGACCGGCACGCCCTTGGAGATCGGCACGCCGAACTCGTTAAGCAGCGCTTTGGCCTGGTATTCATGGATATTCATATGGTCGCTCCCTGAACCCGCGGGCGGTGACCCCGCCTCAGTCTTGTAGCTGGCATACCATATACCACAAGAACTGCAACACGGCTTCTTTGACTTCGAGATCTCTGGACTGTCGAACCCGGGGCCCGCCCGGTCAATGGGCCCGGAAGTGAAACCGCCGAAGACCGGTTATCGATCTTCGGCGGGGTATTTCTTGCGCCTTAGCGACCGAGAAGATCGGGCGCGATCTTCTTGCAGGCATCGACCAGGCCTTGAACCGCGCCGACCGACTTGTCGAAGGCCTCGCGGTCCTTGCCGGCGAGCTCGATCTCGACGACGCGCTCGACACCCTTGGAGCCGATCACGACGGGAACGCCGACATACATGTCCTTCACGCTGTACTCGCCGTTGAGATAGGCGGCGCAGGGCAGCACGCGCTTCTTGTCCTTCAGATAGCTCTCGGCCATCGCGATCGCGGACGCGGCCGGGGCATAGAAGGCCGAGCCGGTCTTGAGCAGGTTGACGATCTCGGCGCCGCCGTTACGGGTGCGGTCGACGATCTCGTCGAGGCGCGCCTGCGAGGTCCAGCCCATCTTCACGAGATCGGGCAGCGGAATGCCGGCGACGGTAGAATACTTCACCAGCGGCACCATGGTGTCGCCATGACCGCCGAGCACGAAGGCGGTGACGTCTTCGACGGAGACGTTGAACTCGTCGGCCAGGAAGTAGCGGAAGCGGGCCGAATCCAGCACGCCGGCCATGCCGACGACCTTCTTGTGCGGCAGGCCCGAAGCCTTCTGCAGCGCCCAGACCATCGCGTCGAGCGGGTTGGTGATGCAGATGACGAAGGCGTCGGGGGCGTACTTCTTGATGCCGGCGCCGACCTGCTCCATGACCTTGAGGTTGATCGAGAGGAGGTCGTCGCGGCTCATGCCGGGCTTGCGCGGCACGCCGGCGGTGACGATGCAGACCTTGGCGTTGTCGAGCGCCTCGTAGGAATTCGCGCCGCTATAGTGCGCGTCAAAACCGTCGACCGGCGAGGACTGCGCGATGTCGAGCGCCTTGCCCTGCGGCACGCCTTCGGCGATGTCGAACATCACGACGTCGCCCAGTTCTTTCAGGCCGATGAGGTGAGCCAGCGTTCCGCCGATCTGGCCGGAGCCAATCAGAGCAATCTTGTCGCGCGCCATGTGTACCTGTCCTTCAGACACGTAAGGAGGGGAAAACTGAAAGGGTGGTTATCCCTTTCGCCTCGCCCGTTCAAGTCGGTGGATGCCCAATTGTCGGGCTTGCCGAGAGAGGCGCCAGCCACATCCGGTTCGTCACTCCGGGATGCGCCGGCAGGCGCAGGCCCGGAATCCATCGGGCTGCACAGTCGGTAACGCGATGGATTCCGGGCTCGCGACTTCGTCGCGCCCCGGAATGACACCGATGGGAGCGGAAAAAATAGGACTTAAGTCTCCACCAGACCCTTGGTCGAGCCGCTCGCGGCGGAATCCTTGCGGCCGTGGGGCAGCGCCAGATAGGATTGCGAACTCATCTCGATCAGCCGCGAGGCGGTCCGCTTGAACTCGTTGGCCTCGTTGCCCTCGCTGGCAAGGTAGAGCGAGATCGGGTTGGCGTCGGCCGAGGCCATCAGCTTCACGGCATTGTCATAGAGCGCGTCGATCAGCGTGATGAAGCGCTTGGCCGCGTTACGTTGGGAGAGATCCATCACTGGGATACGGTCGACCAGGATGGTGTGATAGTCGTGCGCCAGCCTGAGGTAGTCGGATGCGCCGAGCGGCTTCTCGCAGAGGTCGGCGAAGGAGAACCGCGCCACGCCGTGGGCCGAGCACGGCACGTGGAGAATGCGGCCCTTGATCGAGATGTCGCGCGACCTGCATTTGGCACCGCCTGACATGCGCGACCACGCGCGGTCGAGCGCAGCATCCGCATCGGCATCGGCCGGGGTCAGCCACATCGGCACGCCCTGGAGCTTCTCCAGTCGGAAGTCGGTGCGCGCGTCGAGCCGCGCCACGTCCATGTGATCGGTGATCTGCTTGATGAAGGGCAGGAACAGCGAGCGGTTCAAGCCGCCCTTGTAGAGATCGTCGGGCGCGACATTGGACGTCGCGACCACGACGGTGCCGAGCTCGAACAGCTTTGCGAACAGGCGGCCCAGGATCATCGCGTCTGCGATGTCGGTGACGTGGAATTCGTCGAAGCAGAGCAGCCAGCTCTCCTCGAAGATCGCGGTCGCGGTCAGCGCGATGACGTCCCCATCGGCGATCTCGCCACGCGCGATGCTCTGGCGATAATCGTAGATGCGCTCATGCGCTTCCGCCATGAACTCGTGGAAATGCGCGCGACGCTTGTGCTCGATGGTGCTGTGCTGGAAGAACAGGTCCATCAGCATGGTCTTGCCGCGGCCGACCTCGCCATGGATGTAGAGCCCGCGCGGCGCCTCGTCCTTGTCGCCCCCGCTGAAGAGGCGGCTGAGCAGGCCCTGCTTGCGCTGCGGCTTGTAGGTTGCGAGCCGCTGGTCGAGCGCCGCATAGGCCTCGGCGACCTCGGCCTGCGCAGCATCGGGCTCGATCGCGCCCGAGGCGACCTGGGCCTGATAGGCATCACTGAAGGGGGAACTGGGGGTCGATAGCATGGCCCTTTACCGCCAGAGACCGGCGGAAATTGCAACTGCGTATTGGCGCAACGGCTTATGCGATAGTCCACCTTACCGGATCAATTGGACGTTAGATTGGAATCTCAAGGAGTTAAACCACCACTCCGGGGTTCTGTTTAGCATCGGACAGCATTGAAGTTTGCATGACCAAGAGCTGGGAAACCTGACATGGCCCTCATTATCGAGGATTCCGAGACCGAGCACCTAGCCCAGAGCCTCGCAAAGCTGACAGGCGAGACCATTGCAATGGCAACGAAGCGAGCCCTCGAAGAGCGACTCTGCCGAGTTAGCAGTCGTACCCGCGAGGTAGATGACATGGCGGAGATTCGGCGGCGGTGGAGCGAACTGCCGGTTATCGACGATCGGACGCCCGAAGAGCTTGTTGGATATGACGAACGCGGATTGCCGCGCTGAACACACTCACCGCCCTCCAAGCGATAACGTCACGCACACAGCTCGTAGGCGTCCTCCACGACATACGGGCCGCCGCCCGTCGATGCCCGCGACGAGAACAACACAAAACGTTCGGCCATGAACGCCTTGCTCGGGAAGTAGCCGCGCAGCGAGAGATAGTCGGCGACGTCGCGGTCGGTGGCATCGTGCAGCCGGGCCAGCGTGACGTGCGGGATGAACTTGCGTCCTTCGGGGTCGAGGCCGATCCGCTGCATCATCCGCTCGAGCTCGGCCTGCAAGTCCATCAGCGGCTTGCTCGGCACGATCGTCGCGACGACTGCCCTCGGTTTGCGGCCGCCAAAACTCGTGAGCCCCTGCACCTTCACCTCGAAAGGCTTGCGGTCGACGCGAAACAGCAACGAGGCGATCTCGTTGGCGGAAGCGCCGTCGATGTCGCCGATGAAGCGCAAGGTGACGTGATAGTTTTCGGGATCGATCCAGCGGGCGCCGGGGAGGCCACCCCTCAAGTTGGAAAGCGACTGGCCGATCTCGGCCGGAATTTCCAGACCCGTGAACAAACGCGGCATCGTTTCGCACTCCCGATGCTTGGGTACAGCCCGCAAGGCAAGGACCATATCCAAATCAGAGCCGGCGACGAATCACCGGTAACTCGATTCCTATCGCAGTTGTGTGACTCTGCGAAGCATGCCGCGCCTCACCCCGGTAAAACCCTGGGAATTAGGGTTAGCGCTGCCTGTTTTTCAACGTCGTTGCTCAGCTATCGGCCCGAGGAATGCCTCCATGGTGGGCATGATGTTGCCGACGATGATGTCGACGCCGGCCGCGGTCGGATGAATGCCGTCGGCCTGGTTGAGCTTGGCATCGGCGGCAACGCCCTCGAGAAAGAACGGGTAGAGCGGCACGTCGAATTGTTTGGCCAGATCCGGATAAATCGAATTGAAGCGGGCGGCATAGTCGGCGCCGTAGTTCGGCGGCGCCAGCATGCCGCACAGCATCACCGCGATCTTGCGCGCCTTGAGCCGCTGGATGATGTCGGTCAGCGCGGCGCGCGTCAGGGCGGGATCGATGCCGCGCAGCGCATCGTTGGCGCCGAGCTCGACGATGACGCCGTCAGTTCCATCGGGCACCGACCAATCGAGCCGGTCGCGGCCGCCGGAAGAGGTGTCGCCGGACACCCCGGCATTGGTTATCTCGACATCTATGCCTTTGGCCTGCAAGGCTTTTTTTAGCTTTTGAGGAAACGCCTCCTGGGCCGGGAGGCCGAGACCGGCGCTTAAGGAATCGCCGAGAACGACAAGCTTGACCGGCTTTGTCGCTCCCGCCCAGGCGGGGTTCGCCATCGTCATCAAAGCGAGCATCAACACGGCTATGTGCATGAACAATCCGTAACGCCCCTCGACCGCGCCAGCGGAGTTGCCATATGACCGGACCATGGACACTCGCATCGAACCCTCTTCCCTCGCCGCCAACGCCGCGGACACCATCGCCATCTCCAACGTCAATCTCTCACTGGGCACCGGTGCGGCACGCGTTCACATCCTCAAGGATATCAGCCTGCGGGTCGCCTCGGGCGAGACGATCGGCCTGATCGGCCCGTCAGGCTCGGGCAAATCCACGCTGCTGATGGTGATGGCGGGGCTGGAGCGTCCTGACAGCGGAGAGGTGGTGGTATCAGGCACGCCTTTCAATGCCCTCGACGAGGACGCGCTGGCCCGCTTCCGCGGCCGCCAGGTCGGCATCGTCTTCCAGTCCTTCCATCTGATCCCGACCATGACGGCGCTCGAGAACGTCGCCGTCCCGCTCGAGCTTGCCGGCAATCCCGACGCTGCGAAGCGCGCGGCGCAGGAGCTGCAATCGGTCGGGCTCGGCGACCGACTGCATCATTATCCGACGCAGCTCTCCGGCGGCGAACAGCAGCGCGTCGCGCTCGCGCGCGCGCTGGCGCCCGATCCCACGATCCTCGTCGCCGACGAGCCGACCGGCAATCTCGACGAGGCCACGGGCAAGCAGATCGTCGATCTCCTGTTCAGCAAGCATGCCGAGCGCGGCATGACCTTGGTCCTGGTGACTCACGATTCCTCGCTGGCGCATCGCTGCGATCGCGTCATCCGCCTGCGCTCGGGGCGCATCGACACGCAGTCCGCACCGGCATGAGCATTTCAGTCGAACCGTTCGCGAAGCCCAATGGCGTCGCGCTGTCGCTGCGCTATGCGCTACGCGAGTTGCGCGGGGGCTTGCGCGGCTTCTATGTCTTCATCGCCTGCATCGCGCTCGGCGTGATGGCGATCGCGGGCGTCGGCTCGGTCTCGGCGAGCCTCTCCGACGGTCTTGCGCGCGAGGGGCGCACGCTCCTCGGCGGCGACGTCTCCTTCGTGCTGTTTCAGCGCGAGGCCAAGCCCGAAGAGGTCGCCTTCCTGCGCTCGCGCGGCACCGTGTCGACCGCCGCAACCTTGCGCGGCATGGCGCGCTCGTCCGAGGGCAAGCTCGCGCTGGTCGAGATGAAGGCGGTCGACGACACCTATCCGATGCTGGGACAGCTGACGCTGGCGCCGCCCCTGCCGATGCCCGAACTGCTCGTCGAGCGTGACGGCGCGTTCGGCGCCGCCGCCGATCCGACGCTGCTGGCGCGGCTCTCGCTCAAGCCCGGCGACCGCGTCACCATTGGCGCGGCGACCTTCCAGATCCGCAGCACGGTCGAGGCCGAGCCGGACAAGCTCGCCGGCGGCATCGGCTTCGGTCCGCGCTTCCTGATCAGCGAGGCCGGCCTGCGCGCCACGGGCCTGATCCAGCCCGGCAGCCTCGTGCGCTGGGTGTATCGGGTCAAGTTGCCCGACACCGCGAACAGCGAGCGCGCCACCGAAGCCTTCATCGCGGACGCCCGCAACGCCGCTCCGCAGGCGGGCTGGGAGATCCGCAGCCGCTCCAACGCCTCCCCGCAGCTCGAGCGCAACATCAACCGGTTTACCGAGTTCCTGACGCTGGTCGGCCTCGCCGCCCTTCTCGTCGGCGGCGTCGGCGTCGCCAACGCCGTGAAGAGCCATATCGACCGCAAGCTCGAGGTGATCGCGGCCTTCAAGGCCGTCGGCGCCACCGGCCGCGACGTGTTCGGCATCTATCTCGCGCAGGTCCTCCTGCTCGCCGCCATCGGCTCCTTGATCGGCCTTGCGCTCGGCGCCGCCATGCCCTTCGCCATCGTCGGCCTGTTCGGCAAGCTCCTGCCGCTGCCGGTGGTGCCGGCCGTGCACGCCGACGAGCTCGCGCTGTCCTTCGTCTACGGCCTCCTCACTGCGCTCGCCTTCGGCCTGTGGCCGCTCGGCCGCGTCCACGACGTGCCGGTGGCCGCGCTGTTCCGCGACACCGTCAGCTCCGAATGGCACCGGCCGCGCCTGGGCTATTTGGTGTTCATGGGCGTCGTGGTCGTCCTGCTGGTCGCCGTCGTGGTCGGCCTGTCCTTCGACAAACGCATCGCCGCGGTGTTCGTGGCCGCATCGGTCGTCGTCTTCGCCCTGCTCCGCGGCATCGCCGCCTTGCTGATGGCGATCGCGCGCCGCCTGCCCCGCACGCGGCTGCCGATGCTGCGGCTGGCGATCGCCAACATCCACCGGCCCGGCGCGTTGACGCCCTCCGTCGTGCTGTCGCTGGGGCTCGGGCTCGCCGTGCTCGTCACCATCACCCAGATCGACGGCAATCTGCGCCGGCAGTTCCTCGCAGCTCTCCCCGATCAGGCGCCGTCCTTCTTCTTCATCGACATCCCGAGCGCGCAGGCCGAGCAGTTCGACTCCTATCTGCGCCGGATCGCTCCCGGCGCGAAGGTGGAGGACGTGCCGATGCTGCGGGGACGCATCGTCGCGGCGCGCGGCGTTCGCGCCGAGGACCTCAAGCCGACGACCGATTCCGAATGGGTGCTCCAGAGCGACCGCGGCCTGACCTACACCGGCGAACTGCCGAAAGGTTCCAAGGTGGTCGAGGGCGAATGGTGGAGCGCCGACTATTCCGGCCCGCCGCTGGTCTCGATGGAAAAGAAGATCGCCGACGGACTGGGCCTCAAGCTCGGCGACGAAATCGTGGTCAACGTGCTCGGGCGCGACATCCCGGCCAGGATCGGAAACCTGCGCACCATCGACTGGCAGGGACTCGGCATCAACTTCGTCCTCGTCTTCTCGCCGAACGCCTTCAAGGGCGCCCCGCACACCCACATCGCCACGCTGACCGAAGCGGGCGGCAACGCGGCCGGCGACGGCAAAATCATCAAGGAGGTCGCCGACGTCTATCCGATGGTAACGAGCGTGCGCGTGCGCGAGGTGATGGAGACGGTCGGCTCGGTGGTGACCAACCTGGCGGTGGCGATCCGCGGCGCCAGCGCCGTGACCCTGATCTCGGCGATCCTGGTGCTCGGCGGGGCGCTCGCCGCCGGCCACCGGCACCGCGTCTACGATGCGGTGATCCTGAAGACGCTGGGCGCGACGCGGCTGCGGCTGCTCGGCGCCTATGCGCTCGAATACCTCCTGATCGGGCTCGCCACGGCGGTGTTCGGCGTGTTCGCCGGAAGCATCGCGGCCTGGATGATCGTGACGCGGCTGATGACGCTCAGCTTCGTCTGGCAGGCCGGCAGCGCGGCCGGCGTGGTCGCGGCCGCCCTCGTGGTCACCGTCGGGCTGGGGCTCGCCGGCACGCTGCTGGCGTTGAACAAAAAGCCCGCGACGGTGTTGCGGAATTTGTGACAAAAGGTAGCGGGCGCACCGCGCGGGAGCGGAATCGCGCGATTCCTGCGATTAACCATGGCCGCCCGTCAGGATTGTAGGCGAGGGCGACATTCAGCCGCGCGTGGATGGTTGCATCGAATGTGTTAGTTTCCCACATATCGGATGGGTTCGGAGACCCGATTGTTAGCCAAAATTTAGTCGGCGCGATTGGTAATCCGAGATAGAATTTGACGAACCGGCGGCATTGCGACCCTCATGCCGGACCGGCCAACCAACGGGAATTCGACCATGTCGGACCTAGACCGTAACTACGCTTCTCCCTTCGGCAGGGCCGCCGGGCGTGTCGACGCCGCGACGGTCGATGCCGGCCTGCGCGCCTACATGCTGCGCATCTACAACTACATGACCATCGGCCTGGCCATCACCGGTCTCGCTGCGCTCGGCGTCTACATGGCCGCCGTGACTGACGTTGCGACCCCGGATGCCGTCCGGGTCGGCAAGATGTTCCTGACGCCGTTCGGCTACGCGATGTTCGTGAGCCCCCTCAAGTGGCTGTTCATCCTGGCGCCGCTCGCGATGGTGTTCGTGATCTCGGCGGGCATCAACCGTCTGGCACCCTCGACCGCGCAGATCCTGTTCTGGGTGTTCTCGGCGCTGATGGGCATCTCGCTGTCGTCGATCTTCCTGGTGTTCACGCACACCTCGATCGTGCGGGTGTTCTTCATCACCGCGGCGACCTTCGGTGCCCTGAGCCTCTACGGCTACACCACCAAGCGTGACCTGACCGGAATGGGCTCGTTCCTGTTCATGGGCCTGATCGGCATCGTCCTCGCCAGCCTGGTCAACCTGTTCCTGGCCAGCTCGATGCTGCAGTTCATCGTGTCGGTGGTCGGCGTGCTGGTGTTCTCGGGCCTCACCGCCTGGGATACGCAGCGGCTGAAGAACGACTACATCTACGGCTATGCTTCGGCCGGCGGCGACATCGCAGAGCGTGCGGCCATCACCGGCGCATTGTCGCTGTACCTGAACTTCATCAACCTGTTCACGCTGCTGCTGCAGCTCCTCGGCCAGCGCGAGTAAGCGCCAGACTGAGAGAACGACACGAACCCCGGCCGAAAGGCCGGGGTTTTTGTTTGTGGGACTATGCCTCTCCTCGTCATTGCGAGGAGCCCTTGCGACGAAGCAATCCAGAGTCCCTCCGCGGATGCATTTCTGGATTGCTTGGCTGCGGGCGCAATGACGACGCGGAGAGGCTCCTGGCCCCTTCCAGCCGCCGCGGGAAGACTCTAATCTTCCCCGCCATGTCCGCACCCGAAATCAGGCCTACGACCGAGGCCGACCTTCCCGCCATCACCGCCATCTATCAGCAGGCCGTCCGCGAGGGCACCGCGACGTTCGAGCTGGAGCCGCCCGACCTCACTGAAATGACGCGCCGGTATCGCGCGCTGATCGACGGCGGCTATCCCTATCTCGTCGCCATGCTCGACGGCCGCGTGGCCGGCTACGCCTATGCCGGCGCGTACCGGCCGCGGCCGGCCTATCGCTTCACGGTCGAGAACTCGATCTATCTCGATCCTTCCTTCCACCGCCGCGGCGTCGGCTCGCTGCTGCTGGAACGGCTGATCGCCGAATGCGAGGCGCGCGGCTTCCGCCAGATGATCGCGGTGATCGGCGATTCCGCCAATGCGGGCTCGATCGGCGTTCACACCAAGGGCGGCTTCAAGATGATCGGCACGCATCCCAATGTCGGGCTGAAATTCGGCCGCTGGCTGGATACGGTGATGATGCAGCGCGACCTGGGCGAGGGCGCGAGCACGGTGCCGGGGACGTAGGGCCTCGTAGCCCGGATGGAGCGCAGCGCAATCCGGGATGGGTTTATCCGCGGATACGGCCCCGGATTACGCTGCGCTCCATCCGGGCTACAAACGTCACACCACCGCCAGCTTCCGGTCGATCACCAGCAGCACGCGCTCCAGCTCATGGCCGCGGCGCAGGATGAGGCCGGTCGCCGAGATCACGCTGTACATGCCCTGCTTGCGCGCGAGCCGCGGGTCCTTCTCGATGCGGTAGATCGGTACTTCCGAAGCGCGGCGATAGACCGAGAACACGGCGCGGTCCTTCAGGAAGTCGATGGCGTAGTCGCGCCACTCGCCATCGGCGACCATGCGGCCGTAGAGGTTGAGAATGCGGTGCAGCTCGAGCCGGTTGAACGTCACCCGGTTCGGCTGTGCATTCGCCGCGGCGGGGCGCGCCGCCGCGCGCTGCTCGCTCGGTTCGGCATCCTCCGACATCAGACCCATGGGAAGCGCCTCCTCATCGCACGCCAATGACCCGCGTCCGCGAAGACCGTCCCCGGAACCGCGTTCATGACAATCGCATGATTGCGCCAACCGTTACGCACTGCAAGGGGGCCCCTTGTTCAACCCGTCGAATCGGTGGCGAACCAGGACACACGCAATGGTGGAACTTTGTCGCGGCAAACCGTCACGGGATCGTTAGCAGGAATCATAGTGTCGCCGCTTTTCCGCCAAGCGCCCGCCGCCCTGCATTGCGATAAGACTCATGTGCGTTGACCCGGTCCTTTCGGTTCCGGATTCCTCAGCCCCCAGCCCCCCGGGGTCGAACAGGATCGGGTCTGTACGCACGGCAAGGAGGGCCAACGCAAGTTGGTCCTTTTTTGTCTGTGTCGGGATGTTTCTGCCGGCGCGCTTTCCCTCTCGTCAGCCTGAAGCTTCTCTCATCATCCCGCGCGACCCGCGCTTGCGCGGTGTCTCGAAGGATGATGTCCGGCTCACGTGGAGGGGCCTTTCATGGTTCGAGACGCGAGCCAGGGCGCGCCTCCTCACCATGAGGGTAAGAGCGAGTGCGATGCTGGCGAGAGAATCGAATCAGTGCAGCGACGTGTACGCCGCGCCCAGCATCGGGCCGGGCTTCTCCCGGCTGCCGTCCTGGACGTAGACCACCGCGCCGTCGACGCCGTCGCGCGTGAGGTTCTCGATCGGCACCGTCCAGCTTTCCGGACGGCCGGTCCAGTCGCCGACCTTGAGCAGGTTGCGCACCACGTTGTGATAGGTGACCTGCTGTCCGCGATTCTCGCCGCGGGTGATCGCGATCGGCACCGACTTGGAGATCGAGCAGATCCAGACCTCACCGCGCGAGGCCGCGGGCTCCTTGCTTGCGGCCACCGAGACGTTGATCTGCTTGCCGGAGAGCGACATCGTCACCGGCACGCTCATCACGCCAGTGCCCTTGTCGGTTTTTCCGATCGCGTTCTCGATGCCGGCGCGATCGCTGCCGATGACATGCGTGGAGCCGTTGACGACGACCTGCGGCGTGTAAACTTCGCGGTCGCCGCGCATGCGCGAATAGGCGCGCTGCCGTGCAGAGAAGCGCGAGTCCGCCAGCGTGTCTTTCCAGCCGAGGTAATCCCAATAATCGATCGGCATGCTCAGCGCGATGATCGACGGGTCTTTCGAGAGATCGCCGATGATCTGGTCGGCGGGCGGGCAGGACGAGCAGCCCTGCGAGGTAAACAGCTCAACCACGGCGCGGGGATCGGCGTGGACAGGACGGACGACGGCGACGATGGCACAGATGCCGAGAGCCCCCGACCAGAGGGTACTGGACCAGCGCGAAATCGGATGAGAAGCCGTCATTGTCGTCATGTCGAAACGCCGCACACCGTTGCTCGTGGGAGGAGAGATCTTATCGCCTGATGGTCACCGTAGTCTTACGGAGCGCGGTACGTTCGTCCGACCAGGCGACCGTCCAAGGGAAGGTCTTCCGCCGGGCGGGCCCATCTGAAGCGTACCGCAAACGCGCGAAGGCGGCCCTTGATAGGCCGCCTTCGTTGAGGCTTCTACTCACTTCGCAGTGAGCCATCGTTCACAAATCCGCGCTTACGCCGCCAGCTTGCGCAGCACGTAGTGCAGGATGCCGCCGTTGCGGTAGTAGTCGAGCTCGTCCAGCGTATCGATGCGGCAGAGCAGCGTAACGCGCTGCAGCGAACCGTCGCCGGAGACGATCTCGGCCGTCAGCTTCTGGCGCGGCTTGAGGTCGCCGACGAGGCCGCGCAGCGTGACCTTCTCGTCGCCTTTGAGACCCAGCGACGACCAGGACGTGCCTTCCTCGAAGGTCAGCGGCAGCACGCCCATGCCGACCAGGTTGGAGCGGTGGATGCGCTCGAAGCTCTGGCAGATCACGGCGCGAACGCCGAGCAGGCGCGTGCCCTTCGCGGCCCAGTCGCGCGAAGAGCCGTTGCCGTATTCGGCGCCGGCGAACACCACCAGCGGCACCTTCTCCTCCTGGTACTTCATCGCGGCGTCGTAGATCGACATCTGCTCGCCGTCGGGCCAGTGCTTGGTCAGGCCGCCTTCCGGGATGTTGCCGTCGGCGCCCTTCAGCATGAAGTTCTTGATGCGGATGTTGGCGAAGGTGCCGCGCATCATCACTTCGTGGTTGCCGCGCCGCGTGCCGTACTGGTTGAAGTCCGCGGGACGCACCTGGTGCTCGCTGAGATATTTGCCCGCGGGCGAGGTGAGCTTGATCGAACCCGCCGGCGAGATGTGGTCGGTGGTGATCTTGTCGCCGAACATGGCGAGGATGCGCGCCTCGACGATGTCGGTGACCGGCTCCGGCTCCTTCTTCATGCCTTCGAAATAAGGCGGGTTCTGCACATAGGTCGAGGACATGTTCCAGCGATAGGTCTCGCTCTCGACCGTCTTGATCTTGCGCCAGTTGGTGTCGCCCTTGAACACGTCGGCATACTTCTTCTTGAAGATCGACGCGGTCACGAACTTCTTCATGAAGGCGTTGATCTCCTTGGTCGTGGGCCAGACGTCCTTCAGATAGACCGGCTTGCCGTCCTTGCCCTCGCCGAGCGGCTCGGTGGCGAGGTTCTTGGTGACGCTGCCGGCGAGCGCATAGGCGACGACCAGCGGTGGGGAGGCCAGGTAGTTCGCCTGCACGTCCGGCGAGACGCGGCCTTCGAAGTTGCGATTGCCGGACAGCACGGCGGCCGCGACGACGCCGTTGTCGTTGATCGACTTCGAGATCTCCTCGGGCAGCGGTCCGGAATTGCCGATGCAGGTGGTGCAGCCGAAGCCGACCAGGTTGAAGCCGACCTTGTCGAGATCCTTCTGCAGACCGGAATCAGCGAGATAGGCCGCGACCACCTGGCTGCCCGGGGCGAGCGAGGTCTTCACCCACGGCTTGGCCTTGAGGCCCTTCGCGGCGGCGTTGCGCGCGAGCAGGCCGGCGCCGATCAGGACGCTCGGGTTGGAGGTGTTGGTGCAGGAGGTAATGGCGGCGATCACGACGTCGCCATGGCCGATGTCGAAGTTCTTGCCTTCGACCGGGAAGCGCTTGGCAGGCTCCTCAGCCTTCTTGTACTCGCTGGCGAGCGCGAGCGAGAAGCCGTCTGCGACGGTCGGCAGCGCGATGCGGCCTTCGGGACGCTTCGGGCCGGCCATCGACGGCACAACGTCGCCGAGGTCGAGCGTCAGCGTCTCCGTGAACACCGGATCGGGCGACTTGGCGGTGCGGAACAGGCCCTGCGCCTTGGCATAGGCCTGTACCAGCGCGACCCGCGCCGAGGCGCGGCCGGAGGTCTTGAGATAATCGAGCGCGGCGGCATCGACCGGGAAGAAGCCGCAGGTCGCGCCATACTCGGGCGCCATGTTGGCGATCGTCGCCTTGTCGGCGACGGAGAGGTGGTCGAGGCCGGGGCCGAAGAACTCGACGAACTTGCCGACGACGCCGAGCTTGCGCAGCATCTGCGTCACGGTCAGCACGAGGTCGGTCGCGGTGACGCCTTCCTTCAGCGCGCCCTTCAGCTTGAAGCCGACGACGTTGGGCAGCAGCATCGACAGAGGCTGCCCGAGCATGCAGGCTTCCGCCTCGATGCCGCCGACGCCCCAGCCGAGCACGGCGAGACCGTTGACCATGGTGGTGTGGGAATCGGTGCCGACGAGCGAGTCGGGATAGGCGACTTCGAAGGTGCCGGTCTTCTTGCCGACCGTCATCTTCTCCTTCTTGGTCCAGACCGTCTGGGCGAGATATTCGAGGTTGACCTGGTGGCAGATGCCGGTGCCGGGCGGCACGACGGAGAAGTTCGAGAACGCCTTCTGGCCCCACTTCAGGAACTCGTAGCGCTCCTGATTCTGCTTGTATTCCTCGGCGACGTTCTTGCCGAAGGCCTTGTTGTCGCCGAAGAAGTTCACGATCACGGAGTGGTCGATGACGAGGTCGACCGGCACCAGCGGATTGATCTTCTCGGCATCGCCGCCGAGCTTCTGCATCGCGTTGCGCATCGCGGCGAGGTCGACGACCGCGGGCACGCCGGTGAAGTCCTGCATCAGGACGCGCGCCGGGCGGAAGGCGATCTCATGCTCCAGCGACTTCTTGCGCAGCCATTTCGACACCGCGACGATGTCTTCCTTCTTGACCGAACGGCCGTCCTCGTTGCGCAGCAGGTTCTCGAGCAGGACCTTCATCGAATAGGGAAGTTTCGAAATTCCCTTCAGACCATTCTTCTCGGCCGTGGGCAGGCTGTAATACACATAGGTCTTGGCGCCGACCTTGAGGGTCTTTTTGCATTTGAAGCTGTCGAGCGAGGTCATGGAGGAGATCCCAATTGTTAGCTATACCCGGCAGGGTATTTTAACACCGTCAGCGTATCAGGCTGGGCCGCTTGCAGGGGCAGGTTGAGTTGCTGCATCAAGTAGTTCCGGGCTTATAGAAGCTTTCTAACCGCGCCGCCACAGCCACAATCGTGCCGCAGCAATTCGCGAGCCAAAAATTCCCATGCGCTACCCCAAGATTTCCTGAGGCCCGGCTTTGAGCGGGTTGAAACGAGGCGAGATGCGGCTTTCCGGTCACGGGCTCCGATGCGTGCGCGGCGGACGCGAGGTGTTCGCCGGGCTCGATTTCGCGGCCGCCTCGGGCGAAGCCGTGGCGGTGGTGGGTCGCAACGGATCGGGCAAGACCTCGCTGCTGCGGCTGATCGCGGGCCTGCTCGTTCCCGCCGGCGGGACGATTGCGCTGGACGGGAGCGACGGCGAACTGACGCTGCCGGAGCAGTGCCACTATCTCGGCCATCGCGACGCCCTGAAGCCGGCGCTGAGCGTGACGGAAAACCTGGCATTCTGGGCTGATTTTCTAGGCGGCGAGCCCACCGACCCCGCCGCCAGCCTTGCGACCGTCGGCCTCGCCCATGCCGTCGATCTGCCAGCGGCGTTCCTGTCGGCCGGCCAGCGCCGCCGGCTCTCGCTGGCCCGCCTGCTGACCGTCCGCCGCCCGGTCTGGCTGCTGGACGAACCGACCAACGCGCTGGACGTCGCCGGCCAAGCGATGTTCGGCGGGCTGATGCGGGAGCATCTCGACCGCGGCGGGCTGATCATCGCGGCCACCCATGGCCCGCTCGGCATTGATTCGCGGGAGCTTCGGATCGGGGGTGTGGCATGAGCCGGCCTCACCCTCAGCTTTCCGAGCGGCCAAGCTCTGCTCTGGCGGTGTGCTCGCCTCTCCCGCTTGCGGGAGAGGCCGCGCCGAAGGCGCGGGTGAGGGTTCTCTCCTCTGGGGGAATCTTCGTTGTCGAGGCACCCTCTCCCCGACCCTCCCCCGCAGGCGGGGGAGGGAGCGCGTCGCGCCAGCGGGACGATGGGAGCCCCCCATGACCGCCCTTGCCGCCCTCATCCGCCGGGACATCAAAATCGCTCTCCGCGTCGGCGGCGGGGCCTTGATCGGCGTGCTGTTCTTCCTCACCGTGGTGGTGCTGATGCCGTTCGCGGTGGGGCCGGATCTGGCGCTGCTGTCGCGGCTGGGGCCGGCGATCCTGTGGCTCGGTGCGCTGCTGGCGAGCCTGCTGACCCTCGACCGGCTGTTCATGGCCGACCACGAGGACGGCTCGCTCGACCTGATCACGATGAGCCGGACGCCGCTGGAACTCGCCTGCGCCGCCAAGGCGCTGGCGCATTGGCTGGCCGCCGGCCTGCCGCTGACGCTGCTGGCGGGCACCCCGGCGCTGACCTTCACCGGCATGATCGGCGCGGCGCTTGCGGTGACGCTGCACCGCGGCGGGCTGCTGATGGCCGTGCTGGTGCTGCCGCTGTCGATTCCCGTGCTGATCTTCGGGGTTGCCGCCTCCCAGGCCGTGATCGTCGGTCCCATGACGTTCGGCGCGCCGTTCTCGATCCTGTGCGCGTTGTCGCTGGTCAGCTTCGTGATCGGCCCGTTCGCGGCAGCGGCGAGCCTGCGGCATGGTCTCGATTGAGATGGGCTCGACCGACCTTGACCCCGATCAACTTTCGAGACGGGCTTTCGTGCTGATTGCCTGAGCGGCCCCCGGTGATTATCAGGATACCATGACGCTGATCGACCTCGCCAACCCGACCCGGTTCCTCGCGCTGACCGCGCGGGTGTTGCCGTGGCTTGCGGCCGCGACCGTCATCCTGCTCGCGATCGGTCTCTATCAGGCCGCGCTCGCGCCCGACGACTATCAGCAGGGCGCGACCGTCAAGATCATGTTCATCCACGTGCCCAATGCCTGGCTGTCGATGTTCGTGTGGGGCGTGATGAGCATCGCCTCGCTGGGCACGCTGGTGTGGCGGCATCCGCTTGCCGACGTCGCCGCCAAGGCAGCTGCTCCCATCGGCGCCGCCTTCACCTTCCTCGCCCTGCTCACGGGATCGCTGTGGGGCCGGCCGATGTGGGGCACCTATTGGGAATGGGATGCCCGGCTGACCTCGGTGCTGATCCTGTTCCTGATGTATCTCGGCCTGATGGCGCTGTGGCGCGCGGTCGACGATCCCTCGCGCGCAGCGCGTGCGGCGGCGGTGCTGACCTTGGTCGGCGCGATCAATCTGCCGATCATCAAGTTCTCCGTCGACTGGTGGAACACGCTGCACCAGCCGGCCTCGGTGATGCGCATGGGCGGCTCCGCCCTCGACAAGTCGTTCCTGATTCCGCTGCTGGTGATGGCGGTCGCATTCACGCTGCTGTTCGTCACGCTGCACCTGGCAGCGATGCGCAACGAGATTTTGCGCCGCCGCGTCCGCTCGCTGCAGATGATGCAGGCAAGCCGCATCGCGTTCGCGAGCGAAAGCGGTTCGCGTGGAGACAACGCTTCAAACGAAGTCGGGGCCGCTTGATCATGTCGCTCGGTCCCTACGCCTCTTTCATCGTGACGTCCTATGCCGCGGCGGCCGTCGTGGTCGCGATCCTGATCGGCTGGGTCATGGTCGACTATCGCAGCCAGACGCAGCGCCTGCGCGAGCTGGAGGAGCGCGGCATCACGCGCCGTTCCGGCCGCAGCGCGACGGAGCTGCGATGAGCGATCAGTCGAGCTCCGCTCCACCGCAGCGCCGCACCTTCCTGATGGTGCTGCCGCTGATCGCCTTCATCGGACTTGCGCTGCTGTTCTGGTTCCGGCTCGGCAGCGGCGATCCCTCGCGAATTCCTTCCGCGTTGATCGGTCGGCCGGCGCCGCAAACGCTGCTGCCGCCGCTGGAGGGATTGCAGGCTGGCAATGCGCAGGTGCCGGGGCTCGATCCCGCCGCGTTCAAGGGCAAGGTCACTCTCGTCAACGTCTGGGCGTCCTGGTGCGTGCCGTGCCATGACGAGGCGCCGCTGCTGACCGAGTTCGCCAAGGACAAGCGCTTCCAGGTCGTCGGCATCAACTACAAGGACGCCGCCGACAACGCGCGCCGTTTCCTGGGGCGCTACGGCAACCCGTTCAGCCGCGTTGGCGTGGACACGAACGGCCGCGCCTCGATCGAATGGGGCGTCTACGGCGTGCCGGAGACGTTCGTCGTCGGACGCGAGGGCACCATCGTCTACAAGCTGGTCGGCCCGATCACGCCGGACAATCTGCGGAAGGTGTTGTTGCCGCAGATGGAGAAGGCGCTGGGGGCGGGGAGCTGATCGCCGCGCTCGTGCGACACACCCAACTGTCATCGCCCGACTTGATCGGGCGATCCAGTATTCCAGAGACATCAGTGGAACACGGAGAAGCCGCGGCGTACTGGATGCCCCGGTCAAGCCGGGGCATGACAGCGGCATGCGGAGGGTGGCTTCGCCCTACCCCTTGCTCACATCCCCCGCCTCGGCCTCGCTGGTCTCCAGCGATACCGGCTCGAGGTGATAGCGCTTGGTCAGCGGCAACTGGGCGATGGCGAAGGCCATGGTGAGCGTCGTCACGCCGAACACCTTGAAGTTCACCCAGAAGTCCGTGCTCTGGGTGCGCCAGATGATCTCGTTCAGCACCGCCATGCCGGCGAAGAACAGCGCCCAGCGCAGCGTCAGGATACGCCAGCCCTGAGGGGTCAGATTGAACACCTGGTCGAACATCACGGCGATGAAGGACCGGCCGAACAGCAGGCCGCCGCCGAGGATCGCGGCGAACAGGCCGTAGATGATGGTCGGCTTGACCTTGATGAAGGTCTCGTCGTGCAGCACCAGGGTCAGCGTGCCGAACACCAGCACGACCACGCCGGTCACGATCGCCATGATCGGGATGTGGCGCGTCACCATGTAGGAGGCCACCATCGCGACGGCGATCGCCACCATGAAGGCGCCGGTCGCGGCGAACAGGTTGAACTTCGCGTTCACGAAGAAGAACACGAGCAGCGGACCGAGCTCGGTCGCGAGCTTGAACAGTGGATGCGGCTGGGTCTTGTCCATTACCTGACCTTTGTTGCTGTCATGCCCCGCCTAGTGCGCAATTGCGCACGGGGGGCGGGGCATCCAGTACGCCGTGCCGCTCGTTGCAGACCACAGGCGCCTCGGAATACTGGATCCCCCGCCTTCGCGGGGGATGACGAAAGAAACCTATGACTCGATTCCGGCGATGGCGCGGGCGAAGTCGCGCGCGGTGAAGGGCGCGAGATCGTCGACGCCTTCGCCGACGCCGATGAAATGCACCGGCAGTTTGAATTTCTCCGCGAGCGCCACCAGGATGCCGCCGCGGGCGGTGCCGTCGAGCTTGGTCATGACGAGCCCGGTGACCCCGGCGGTGCGATGGAAGGCCTCGACCTGCGACAGCGCGTTCTGGCCGACGGTGGCATCCAGCACCAGCAGCACCGCATGCGGCGCAGTGGCGTCCACCTTGCGGATGACGCGCACGACCTTCTCGAGCTCGTTCATCAGCTCGGCCTTGTTCTGCAAGCGGCCGGCGGTGTCGATCAGGAGCACGTCCGTGTTCTGCTCCTTCGCCGCGGTCAGCGCGTTGAAGGCAAGGCTCGCCGAATCCGATCCCTGCGCGCCGGCGATGACCGGCGTCTTCGTCCGCTCGCCCCAGACCTTGAGCTGCTCGATCGCGGCTGCGCGAAACGTGTCGCCGGCGGCGAGCATCACCTTGCGGCCTTCGGACGCGAATTTCTGCGAGAGCTTTCCGATGGTGGTGGTCTTGCCGGAACCGTTGACGCCGACGACCAGAATCACGAATGGCTTCTTGGCCGCGTCGATCTCGAGCGGCTTTGCCACCGGCGACAGCACCTTCTCGACCTCGGTCGCGACCACGTCCTTGACCTCGTCCGCCGAGATCGCCTTGTCGTAGCGTCCCGTGCCGACGGCCTCCGCGATCCGGACCGCGACTTGCGTGCCGAGATCGGCGCGCAGCAGCACGTCCTCGATGTCGTCGAGCATGGCGCGGTCGAGCTTGCGCTTGGTGACGAGGTCGGCGACCGCGGTCCCGAGCGAGGACGAGGTGCGCTTCAGCCCGTTGGACAGGCGGCGCCACCAGCTCAGCTTGGGGGTTTCGGAGGTATCGTTCATGGCGGGCGTGTGTTAGCCGTTCCGGCGATTAAACGAAAGTCTTGCCATTGCTCGATGTTCCCGAATTGACCGCCGAGGAGATTTTGTCGCGCGTGCTCCATCGCGACGGGCTGATGCTGATCATCGACAAGCCGGCCGGCCTGCCGGTGCATCGCGGCCCCAAGGGCGGCGCCAATCTGGAGGATTCCTTCGACGCGCTGCGATTCGGCCTGCCGCGACCGCCGGTGCTGGCCCATCGGCTCGACAAGGATACCTCCGGCTGCCTCGTGCTCGGCCGCCATCGCAAGGCGACCGCCTCGCTCGGTCTCCTCTTCAAGCACGGCAAGATCGGCAAGACCTACTGGACCGTGGTCGAGGGCGGGCCTGCCGAGGACGAAGGCACCATCGACATGCCGCTCGGCCGGCTCAATGCCGAGCGCGGCTGGTGGCAGAAGCCGGACCCGGAGGGGCAGAAGGCCGTCACCAACTGGAAGGTGATGGGCCGCGGCGAGGGCCTCACGTGGCTCGCCATGGAACCCGTCACCGGCCGGACCCATCAATTGCGCGTGCACGCGTCCGCGAGCGGCTGGCCGATCTTCGGCGATAACATTTACGGCAACGGCCCGCGCTTCGGCGAGCCGCGCCTGCACCTGCATTCCCGCGAGATCGTGGTGCCGATCTCCCGGAACAAGGAGCCGGTCCGCGTGGTGGCGCCGGCCCCGCCGCATATGCACGAAAAGCTCAGGGCTTGCGGGTGGAATGGGGAGTGAGCGGCGGTGCCGCCAACCTCTCCCGCTTGCGGGAGAGGTCGCGCCGAAGGCGCGGGTGAGGGCTCTCTCCTCTTGGGGATTGTCCCGTTTCTTGGAGACTGTCCCGTTGTCGAGACAACCCTCTCCCCAGCCCTCCCCCGCAAGCGGGGGAGGGAGCGCACCGCATTCGCGGCGAAAGCTCGCCAAGCTCGCGACCCCTCCGCTCCCCATGGTTTACCAAACCTTCAGTGCTCCGCTCTAATGATAGCGGTTGCTTAGAACAAGCTTCCGTATCCGCTCAGGACGAGCCGCGCGTGATGACCAAGGCCGGGCTATCGATCGTCGACGAGGTCGAATCCGCGATTCGGACCGGCTCGGCGGAAAAGGGGCTGGAGACGGCCCGGCGCGTCACCGACCTGTTCCTGGCTTCCGCCGGCAGCTTCGACGACGAGCAGATCGCGCTGTTCGACGACGTGCTCGAACGCCTGATCGGCACCATCGAGCTGCGCGCCATCGCCGACATGGGCGCACGCATCGCGCTGGCCGAGATCAGCGCGCAGCTCGCGCCGATCGCGCAGGCGCCGCCGTCCGTGATGCGCCGCCTCGCCAACAATGACGAGATCCGCATCGCCGGCCCCGTGCTGCAGGAATCCGCGCGCCTCGATGACGGCGAGCTGGTGAAGATCGCCTCCAGCAAGGGCGAGCCGCATCTGCTCGCGGTGGCGGGCCGCTGGTGGCTGAAGGAGATCGTCACCGACGCGCTGCTGGCGCGCCGCTATCCCAGCGTCAGCCGACGGCTCGTCGCCAATCCCGGCGCGCGTGTGTCAGGCAACGGATTCGCCATCATCGTCGGACAGGCCGAAAGCGACCCGGAGCTCGCGGTCAGCGTCGGCGTCCGCGTCGATCTGCCCTCGGAGCTGCGCCGCCAATTGCTGCGCTCGGCGACGGACGCGGTGCGCACCCGGCTGCTATCGCGCGCACCGCCGCACCTGTTCGAGGAGATCCAGAGCGCCATCGCCGCCGTCACCGTCGGCGTCGAGCGCGAGATGTCCGGCGCTCGCGATTTCGAAGGCGCCAAGCGCGCGATTGCGCGTCTCGCGGCGACCGGCCAGCTCGACGAGGCGACGCTGCTCGGCTTCGCCAGACAGCGGCGTTATGAGGAGACGGTGGCGGCCCTGGCGGCGTTGTCCGGGTCGACGGTCGAGGTGATTCGCCCGCTGATGCAGAGCCTCCGCGAGGACGGTCTGCTGGTGCCATGCAAGGCGGCGCAGCTCGGCTGGGACACGACGGCGGCCGTGCTCGAGAGCCGCTTTGCGATCGGCACGATGAAGCCGGCGGATCTCGCGCGGGCGCAGGGGCATTATGCGCTCATGACGACGGAGGACGCGCGGCGCACGCTGCGATTCTGGCAGGTACGGGCGTCGTAGCGGCGCAATTGAGGCGAGGGCGATCGCCAAGTACGACGCTGTCATCACCCGCGAAGGCGGGTGATCCAGTATTCAGAGACGCCGGAGATTGAATCGAGAAGCCGCGGCGTACTGGGTCGCCCGGTCAAGCCGGGCGACGACACCTGTTATGCAGTCAGCCGCTCGCCATCGCTGCCGGTAATCTTGCGCGACACCACGCTTCCAACACACTCGCCCGCAATCGACACCGGCAAATAGTGCTCCGTGCGGCCCTGCCCCACGCTCTCGATCAGCACCTCGCGCGTTGCGCCGATCTCGGCTTGCAGCCTCCGCCGCAACGCCGCTTCACCCGCTGCCCGCAACCGCTTCGCGCGCTCCTTGATCGCGCCGCCCGCAACCTGCGGCATCCGCGCGGCCGGCGTGCCGGGACGCGGCGAATAGGGGAAGACGTGGAGAAACGTCAGGCCGCATTCATCGACGAGGTCGAGCGAGCGCGAGAACATCTCTTCCGTCTCGGTCGGGAAGCCCGCGATGATGTCGGCGCCGAAGGCAACATCGGGGCGGAGGCGGCGGACCTGGTCGCAGAACGCGATGGCGTCGCGCCGCGAATGCCGCCGCTTCATGCGTTTCAGGATGATGTCGTCGCCCGATTGCAGTGACAGATGCAGATGCGGCATCAGCCGCGAATCGTCGGCGATGGCATCGAGCAGATCGCCGTCGGCCTCGATCGAATCGATGGAGGAGATGCGCAGGCGCTTCAGCTCCGGCACGTGCCGCAGGATCTGCTTCGTCAGCATGCCGAGTTTCGGCGCACCCGGCAGATCGGTCCCGTAGCTGGTGAGATCGACGCCGGTCAGCACGATCTCGGCATGACCACGCTCGACCAGTGTCCGCACCTGCTCCACCACGGCACCCATCGGCACCGAGCGCGAATTGCCGCGGCCGAACGGGATGATGCAGAAGGTGCAGCGATGGTCGCAGCCATTCTGCACCTGGACGAACACACGCGGCAGGCCGCTCGCATAGCCGTCGACGAGATGCGGCGCCATCTCCTTCACCGACATGATGTCGCTGACGGCAATCTTCTCGCTGGTGCCGCTGCCGAACGCCGCATGCGTCTCGCGCCACGCTTCGCCGCGCATCTTGTCGTCATTGCCGACGACGCGATCGACCTCGGCCATGTCGGCGAACATCGCAGCTTGCGTCTGCGCGGCACAGCCGGTGACGACGATGCGCGCACCGGGCCGCTCGCGCTTCAATCTGCGGATCGACTGGCGCGCCTGCGCCACCGCCTCGTTGGTGACGGCGCAGCTGTTGATGACGATGGTGTCGGAAAGGCCCGCGCCCTCCGCTTTGCTGCGGATCACCTCGGCCTCGAAGGCATTGAGGCGGCAGCCGAAGGTGACGATGTCGACGGCCATCAGGCGACAGGCGCGAACAGCGCCGGATCGAAACGGCCCTCATATTCGAAGGTCGCGGTGCCCGTCATCAGCACGTGGTCGTCGCGCTCGCGCCATTCGATGCCGAGCTTGCCGCCGGGCAAGGTGATCTCGACCTTGCGCTCGGCGCGCTTCAGCCGCGCCGCGGCGACGGCCGTGGCGCAAGCCGCCGACCCGCATGCCCTGGTGAGGCCGGCGCCCCGTTCCCAGGTGCGGATCGTGATGTGCTCGCGATCGACGATATGAGCGAGCGTGATGTTCGCCCGTTCGGGAAAGATCGGATGGTTTTCCAGCAACGGACCGAAACGTTCGAGGTCATAGGCGTTGACGTCGTCGACCCAGAACACCGCATGCGGATTGCCCATGCTCACCACGGAGGGCGAATGCAGGATCGGATTGTCAATCGGCCCGATCTGCAATTCGATGTAGCGGGTGTCGCGAAACTCCTCCGCCAGCGGAATGTCCTGCCAGCCGAACTTCGGCGCACCCATGTCGACGGTGTAGAGATCGGCCGCCGGACCCTGCCAGGCATTGAGCAGGCCGGCGGCCGTCTCGAAGGTCGCCGTGGTCTGCCCGGTCTTCTCGAAGATGCGGCGCACCACGCAGCGCATGCCGTTGCCGCAGGCACCGGCCTCGGAGCCGTCATTGTTGTAGATGCTGATGAACGCCTCGGTGCCGTCCAGCCGCGGCTTCTGGAGCACCATGAGCTGGTCATAGGGCACGCCGCCCTGGGCGGACGCCACGGCGCGCGCATCGTCCGGCGTCACCTTTGCCGTGGAATCGCGCATGTCGACGACGACGATCTCGTTGCCGATGCCGTTCATCTTGGCAAATGCGTGATTGGCCAGCGCGCTCATGAAAATTCCCGAATTTCGCCTGCCTTATATGGCGATACTTGCCCGCTTGGCCAGTGACTTGCGGCCGCAAGGCAGGACATCGGCCATGACGCATCTGTCATGGGACGAATTCGGCACTCGCGTGTTAGAACGGCGCGGTTCGCGCGAACCCGGACGCGCGGCCGGATTGAGGCCTTGGTGGGTAAGGCCTTGATGAATGAGGCCATGGTGGATCAAGGCCTTGGGGAGAATAGAATGACTGGTTTTCGCCGTTTCGCTCTGGCCGCGCTGATCCCGGCGGCGGCCATGATTGGCCTGTCCGGGGCTCCGGCACAGACACCCAGCCCGGCGCCGGCCGCGTCGGCAAGCCCCTCGCCTGCGCCGTCGGCGGCACCCGCCCCCGCGGCAAGCGCCTCGCCAGCCCCGGCGGCGAGCCCGGCGCCGGCGGCCAGTGCCTCGCCTTCCCCGGCCGCGACGCCTTCGCCCGCAGCCAGCGCTTCACCCGGCCCGGCAACGCCCCCGCCCGCGGCGGCCGCAACCCCCGCTCCGGTGCAGACCGCCGATCCCTTCGGCCTCGAGACTACGCTCGAGTCCAGGAAGGTCGTGATGGTCAAGGGCACTGCCAATTGGGACTCGGCCTTCGACACGCTGATCGATGCCTTCAAGGCCCTCAACACGCTGCTGGACAAGCAGGGCATCAAGCAAGCCGGCAACTCGATGATCGTCTACACCTCGACCGACGACACCGGCTTCACCTTCCTTGCCGAGATCCCGGTCGACCAGGATCCCAAGAACCTGCCCAAGGACATGAGCATCGGCAAATCGCCGGAAGGCAAGGCGCTGAAATTCGTCCATCGCGGCTCCTACGACAACATGGACAACACCTATGAGGCGATCACCAATCACCTCGACGACAAGAGGCTGGAAGCCAAGGACACCTTCATCGAGGAGTACCTCACCGATCCGCTGAAGACGGCCGAGGACAAGCTCGTGATCAATGTTTTCGTGCCGCTGAAGTGAGAATGATGAAAAAGCCTGCCCTGCTCGCCGCCGCCGTATTCGCCACCGCACTGCTGACGGCGCCCGCGCGCGCCGACGACTTTCCATCCGCCATTTCGGTGAGCGGCGAAGCCACGATTTCGGCGGCGCCCGATCTGGCGCAAATCGATGCCGGCGTCGCCAACGACGCCAGAACGGCGAAGGAAGCCTCCGATGCCAACAACGCCGCGATGGGCAAGGTGCTGCTGGCGCTGAAAGGCGCAGGGATCGCCGAGAAGGACTACCAGACCTCGCGGCTGTCGCTGCAGCCGCAATACGGCCAGAACAAATCCACCGGCGCTTCGCCAGTGGTCGGCTTCCGCGCGAGCAACCGCGTCACCGTGAAGATTCGCGACGTGACCAAGGTGGCCGGCATCATCGACACGCTGGTCAGCGCCGGCACCAACGACATCGGCAACATCTCGTTCGAGGTGACCCAGGCGTCAAAGCTGCTCGACGATGCGCGTGAGCAGGCGATCGCCGATGCGCGACGCAAGGCGGAGGTCTATGCCAAGGCCACCGGCGTGACGCTGGGTGCGCCGCTCAGCGTCACCGAGGGCGGTGGCCCGGTGCCGCTGTTCAAGGGCCGCATGGCGTCGCCAATGGCCGCAGCACCGCAGGCCGCGGTCGCCCCTGGCGAGGAGACGCTGTCGGTGACGGTGAATGTGAGCTGGGCGATCAAGCCGGGGCAGTAAAAGGCACTCTGTTCGCGACAACAACGGGGTCGTCCCGGCGAAGGCCGGCCCCCATACCACAGGAAGGAGTGTGGGGCCTGGCTCCCACTCCGAGTCTTGGTCAAACATCTCCCTGTGGGTATGGGTCCCGGATCTGCGCTGCGCTTGTCCGGGACGACGGCGGAGAATGACGAGAACTCTCTGCTAAATCTCCACCACCTGCCCGGGCTTCATCGCCACGAACCGCTCCTGCGGGATCTTCACGGCATCGAGCGCTTCGACAAGTGCTTTCGCCGGCGCATCGATCGCTTCATCCGTCAGCTGGAACGTGCCGTGATGGTGCCCGAGCGCGTCCTGCGCGCCGCAGTCGAGCAGCGCCTTCACGGCATCTTCCGGGTTCATGTGCTGGTCGCGCATGAACCAGCGCGGCTCGTAAGCGCCGATCGGGAGAATCGCGAGGCGCAGTGGCCCATGTCTTTCGGCGACGCGGCGGAAGTGCCGGCCGTCGCCATAGCCGGAATCGCAGACGACGTAGACCCTGCCCGCCGGCGTCTCCAGCACGAAGCTCGCCCACAGCGCCTTGTTGCGATCGAACAGGCCGCGCGCGGTCCAATGCCGTGTCGGCACCAGATGCACGGCGATGCCGCTGCCGAGCTCGACACGGTCGTGCCAGTCGAAGGCCTCGACCTTGATCGTGGGATCGGCGCCGCGCATCGTGACGTCGTTGCCGAGCGGGGTGACGACGCGCGGGGCAAAATTCTTGGTCAGCCGCGACAGCGTCGCGATATCCAGATGATCGTAGTGTCCATGCGAGACCAGCACGACATCGATCTTCGGCAGCTTCTCGAAGGCGATGCCGGGATCGTTGTGCCGCTTCGGCCCGGCCCAGGCGACCGGCGAGGCCCGCATCGACCAGACCGGATCGACCAGGATGTTGAGACCGCCGGCCTGGATCAGCCAGCTGGCGTGGCCGACGAAAGAGAGCCGCACCTTGTCGCCCTCGACGCGCTCCGGCGGGGTGTCGGCATGCGGGCTGGGCGCCCATTCCGGCCAGGTCGCGCGCTGGCGCTTGCCGCCGAACTGCCAGCGCAGCACCTCGCGAAGCGATTTCGGCGGCGCCCCGTCCGGATCGAAGAAGTGCAGGCCGTTGAAATGGTCGGAGCCGGGGCCGTCATCGGTTTTCATGCGGAAGATCCAGAGCGAGGATGCCGACCAGAGCACCGGCGCCGGCGAGCAGCCCCCAAGAGTCGGGCGACCGGCAGGCTCGTAAGGATAGTCGGACGGTAAGACATCACCGGCTATATGGGCCGGGCTGGCAGAAAAGGAACCCGCGGCCAAAAAGGTCATATTTTTCAGTGCCTTGCCTTACCAAGCGCGCCCCGGCACCCTAACTTTCCTTGACATTTGGGCGGGAGCGGCGTTTAACCCCGCCACTTTCTCGGAAAGGCTTTCTTTTCGACCCGCCGACCGGTCTTAGGACCGGAGGTCAACGCCCGACAGCGCTGTGCGCCCTCGGGCGCAAAGGTGTTTGGAAGATCGTTTGGCCAAGGAAGTGGTCATCCCCCGCGCAGGCGGGGGATCCAGTGCTCCGAGATGGCTCGGCTGGAACCGAGAAGCTGCGGCGTACTGGATGCCCCGCCTGCGCGGGGCATGAAAATGGAGAATACGGAGCGCTTCTCCCCTTCGGGAGGACAGCAACAGGACAACGGCATTGTTCGACAATCTGTCGGAACGGCTTGGCGGCATTCTCGATCGTCTGACGGGGCGCGGTGCGCTGACCGAAAAGGACGTCGACGCCGCGATGCGCGAGGTGCGCCGCGCGCTGCTGGAAGCCGACGTTGCCCTCGAGGTGGTGCGCAGCTTCACCGAGCGCGTCCGCGAGCAGGCGATCGGCGCCACCGTCGTCAAGTCGGTCACGCCCGGCCAGATGGTGGTCAAGATCGTCCATGACGAGCTGGTCAACACGCTGGGTAGCGAAGGCCAGACCATCGACGTCAATTCCGTGCCGCCGGTGCCGATCATGATGGTCGGCCTGCAAGGCTCCGGCAAGACCACCACCACCGCGAAGCTCGCCCGCCGCCTGGTCCAGCGCGACAAGCGCAAGGTGCTGATGGCCTCGCTCGACGTCTATCGCCCGGCGGCGATGGAGCAGCTCGCCGTGCTCGGCCGCGACCTCGACATTCCGACCCTCCCGATCGTTGCAGGCCAGCAGCCGCCGCAGATCGCCAAGCGCGCGCTCGAGGCCGGCAAGCTCGGCGGCTACGACGTCGTGCTGCTCGACACCGCCGGCCGCACCACGCTCGACGAAGACATGATGGCGGAGGCGGCCGCGATCAAAGCCGCCGCCAATCCGCATGAAGTGCTGCTGGTCGCCGACAGTCTCACCGGCCAGGACGCCGTGAATCTCGCGCGCGCGTTCGATCAGCGCGTCGGTCTCACCGGCATCGTGCTGACACGTGTAGACGGCGACGGCCGCGGCGGCGCCGCGCTGTCGATGCGCGCGGTCACCGGCAAGCCGATCAAGCTGCTCGGCACCGGAGAAAAAACCGACGCGCTGGAGGATTTCCATCCCGATCGTATCGCGGGCCGCATCCTCGGCATGGGCGACGTGGTGTCGCTGGTCGAGCGCGCCGCCGCCAACATCGACGCCGAGAAGGCCGCGCGCACGGCCGAGCGCATGCGCAAGGGTCAGTTCGACCTCAACGACATGCGCGAGCAGCTGCTGCAGATGGCGAACATGGGCGGCATCAGCGGGCTGATGGGCATGATGCCCGGCATCTCCAAGATGAAGAACCAGATCGCGGCGGCCGGCATCGACGACAAGATCCTGAAGCGCCAGGTCGCGATCATCGATTCCATGACGCGCGAGGAGCGCCGGCATCCCGACCTGCTCAAGGCCAGCCGCAAGAAGCGCATCGCCGCAGGGTCCGGCCAGAGCGTCGAGCAGGTCAACAAGCTGCTCAAGATGCACCGGAACATGGCCGACGTGATGAAGGCGATGGGTTCGGGCAAGCGCGGCCCGCTCGCCGGCATCGCGCAGGCCATGGGCTTCGGCGGCGGCATGAAGATGCCCTCGCCCGAAGAGATGAAGGCGATGCAGGAGAAGATGCAGAGCGGCGGCGGACAAGGTCTGCCCAGCCTGCCGAAGGATCTGCCGCCCGGTCTTCGCTCGGGCCTGCCGAATTTGCCGGGGCTTACAGGCCTCAGCGGCAAGCCGACCCTTCCGGGGCTCGGCGGATTTCCCGGCAAGAAGAAATGAGGAATTCGTCGCGAGGGACCGCACGGTCTCGCGCGGCGCGAAAATACCAATCAACCGAACAAAACGTACTTTGAAGGAGAACTGAATGTCCGTCGTTATCCGCCTCGCCCGCGCAGGAACCAAGAAGCGTCCCGTCTACCACGTCGTCGTCGCCGACTCGCGCTTTCCGCGCGATGGTCGCTTCATCGAGCGTCTTGGTTATTTCAATCCCCTGCTGCCCAAGGACAACGAGGCGCGCCTCAAGCTCGACCTGGAGAAGGTGAAGGCCTGGGTCGCCAAGGGCGCGCAGCCGTCGGACCGCGTGGCGCGTTTCCTCGACGCCGCCGGCGTCAAGAAGCGCGAAGCGCGCAACAACCCCGAGAAGGCCGTGCCGCGCAAGGAGCGCAAGGCGCAGGCCGAAGCCGCCGCGAAGTAAGGCCCGTCGATGTCGGCGCTGGTCTGCGTCGCGCGGATCGGCGCCGCGCATGGGGTGCGCGGTGCGGTCAAGCTCTGGACCTTCACCGAAGATCCCTTCGCCGTCAGGCACTACGGCCCGCTGCTGTCCAAGGACGGCAAGCGCCAGTTCGAGGTCGCGACGGCGCGCGAGGCCAGGGATCATCTGGTCGCAACGTTCAAGGGCGTCACGACGCGCGATGAGGCCGAGCACCTCAACGGCATCGAGCTCTACGTTCCGCGCGAAAAGTTGCCCGCAACCGACGCGGACGAATATTACCACACCGACCTGATCGGGCTCGCCGCCGTCACCACCGATGGCGAGCCGCTCGGCCGCGTGCTCGCGATCCATAATTTCGGCGCCGGCGACATCATCGAGATCGCGCCGCCGAAGGGCGCGACGATGCTGCTGCCGTTCTCAAACGCGGTGGTGCCGGAGGTCGACATTGCCGGCGGCCGCGTCGTGATCGCGCTGCCGCAGGAGATCGAGGGCGAGGACGGGGGCAGCGATCTCTCCGCGCGTCGTCCCCGCCTAGTGCGCAAAGCGCACGGGGGCGGGGACCCATAACCACAGGCCGTGGTTTTTGGCTAAACTGGTGGCTTCCATCATCGCAAAACAGGCTGCGGTGGTTATGGGTTCCGGGCTCGCGCTCCGCGCGCCCCGGAACGACAACAACTGAGATCCAATGACCAATCCCTCACCCTGGCGCGCGACGGTGCTGACGCTGTTTCCGGAGATGTTTCCGGGGCCGCTCGGCGTGAGCCTGGCAGGCCGGGCGCTGGCAGGAGGGCTCTGGCAGCTCGAGGCCAGGGACATCAGGGCCTCCGCGACCGACCGCCACCGCAGCGTCGACGACACCCCGGCCGGCGGCGGCCCGGGCATGGTGCTGCGCGCGGACGTTCTGGCCGCCGGGAGCGGCCCCGCCTCTTGATGAGCCCGCGCGGCCGGCCATTGACCCAAGCCCGGGTCTTGGAGCTGGCAAAAGGCCCCGGCCCCCTGATCGTCTGCGGGCGGTTTGAGGGGGTGGACCAGCGGGTGATCGACGGGCGGGGGCTGGAGGAGGTCTCGATCGGCGACTACGTGCTTTCAGGCGGCGAAATCGCAGCCCTGGCCCTGATCGACGCCTGCGTCCGGCTGCTGCCGGGGGTGATGGGCAAGGAGGCCTCGGGAACCGAGGAAAGCTTCTCCGACGGCCTGCTGGAGTACCCCCAATACACCCGCCCGCAGCTGTTCGAGGGGGCGCCGATCCCGGAGATCCTGACCTCCGGCGACCACGCCAAGGTGGCGGCCTGGCGGCGGGCCGAATCCGAAGCCCTGACGGCCGCCAGACGGCCGGATCTGTGGGAAAAAGCCGCGAATCGGGGGAGGGGCCAAAAAACGCCAAAAACCAAGACAGACGGGTGACAAACGCTCCGGCTTGCCTTATAGGAGCGGCCACATCCGCAATGGCTGGATAGACGAATTTCGCGCAGCCCCCCGTTTCGAAGGCTGGGCGCGCCGATGGAGATTTACCCATGAACCTGATCAAGCAGCTCGAGCAGGAACAGTTCGACAAGCTCGCCGCCACCAAGGACATTCCGGAGTTCGGTCCCGGCGACACCGTGATCGTCAACGTGAAGGTGGTCGAAGGCGAACGTACCCGCGTGCAGGCCTATGAAGGCGTCTGCATCGGCCGTTCCGGCGGTGGCCTCAACGAGAGCTTCACCGTCCGCAAGATCTCCTACGGCGAAGGCGTCGAGCGCGTGTTCCCGGTGATGTCGCCGATGATCGACTCGATCAAGGTGGTGCGCCGCGGCAAGGTGCGTCGCGCCAAGCTCTATTACCTCCGCAACCTGCGCGGCAAGTCGGCCCGCATCGTCGAGAAGACGGAGCACGCCAAGGCCGCCGTCAACGAGTAGGCTGTCGCTGACAGACGAGTTTCGAAAAGCGCGGGGCCAAAACCCCGCGCTTTTTTTGTGCTGCAGCACGACCACCCCCGTCATTTGCGAGCGAAGCGAAGCAATCCAGACTGTCTCTGCTGAAAGATTCCGGATTGCTTCGTCGCAAGGGCTCCTCGCAATGACGCCGCCGCTAAGGTCTCGCGCTTTCACAGCTGCGTGCTATATAGCGTCTAGAATGTTTCCAGCTCCGACCAGCCTCGTCCCCGTCAAGCGCATCGTCATCGACGATCGCTCGCGGCTGCCCGGCCGGTTCTTCGGACGCTTTGCGACCTCGGCAACGTCAGAGCTTAGCCCCGCAGCTTAAAGGCTGCGCTGAATTCGACATTGTTGCCCGCGCGTGACCGCGCATATCCGTTACCAACATTCTTCGGAGCTGACGCTCATGTCCAAGCCCACCACGCTGTACGACAAGATCTGGAACGACCATCTGGTGCACGAAGCCGAGGACGGCACCTGCCTGCTCTATATCGATCGCCACCTGGTGCACGAGGTGACCTCGCCGCAGGCCTTCGAAGGCCTGCGCATGACCGGCCGCAAGGTGCACGCGCCCGAGAAGACGCTCGCCGTGGTCGACCACAACGTGCCGACCACCGATCGCACCAAGCCCAATCCCGACCCCGAGAGCATCGAGCAGATCAAGACGCTGGCCGAGAACGCCAGGGAATTCGGCATCGAATATTACAACGAGTTCGACAAGCGCCAGGGCGTCGTTCACGTCATCGGTCCCGAGCAGGGCTTCACCCTGCCCGGCACCACCATCGTCTGCGGTGACAGCCACACCTCGACGCATGGCGCGTTCGGCGCGCTCGCGCACGGCATCGGCACGAGCGAGGTCGAGCACGTGCTGGCGACGCAGACGCTGATCCAGAAGAAGGCCAAGAATATGCGCGTCACCGTCGACGGCAAACTGCCCGACGGCGTGACCGGCAAGGATATCATCCTGGCCATCATCGGCGAGATCGGCACGGCCGGCGGCACCGGCTACGTGCTGGAATATGCCGGCGATGCCATCAGCGCGCTCAGCATGGAAGGCCGAATGACGGTCTGCAACATGTCGATCGAAGGCGGCGCGCGCGCCGGATTGGTCGCGCCCGACCAGAAGGCGTTCGATTTCCTGCGCGGCCGCCCGAAGGCGCCGAAGGGCGCAGACTGGGACGCGGCCATGCGCTATTGGGAGAAACTGCGTTCCGACGAGGGCGCGCATTTCGACAACGAGTTGCGCCTCGACGCAGCCAAGCTGCCGCCGATCGTGACCTGGGGCACGAGCCCCGAGGACGTGATCTCGGTGACCGGCGTCGTGCCCAATCCCGATGAGATCGCGGACGAGGCCAAGCGCATCTCCAAGCATCGCGCGCTCAAGTATATGGGCCTGACGGCGGGAACTAAGATCACCGACATCAAGGTCGACCGCATCTTCATCGGCTCCTGCACCAATGGCCGCATCGAGGATCTGCGCGCGGCGGCGAAGATCGCGGAAGGCAAGACCGTCAACGCCAACGTCAACGCCATGGTCGTGCCGGGGTCGGGCCTCGTGAAGGAACAGGCCGAAGCCGAGGGCCTGGACAAGATCTTCATCAAGGCCGGCTTCGAATGGCGCGAGCCGGGCTGCTCGATGTGCCTTGCCATGAACCCGGACAAGCTGAAGCCGGAAGAGCGCTGCGCCTCGACCTCGAACCGCAACTTCGAGGGCCGCCAGGGCTTCAAGGGCCGCACGCATCTGGTCTCGCCGGCGATGGCTGCTGCCGCGGCGATCGCGGGACATTTCGTCGATGTCAGGGAGTGGCGGTAAGCCGGTTCCTGCAATTGTAGCGATCGCGGCAAACCGCCGTTAATCGGCGGCGCCGACAGTGTCCTCGCGACGGTTCGCGAGGACACGCCTCATGACCAACAAGCCTGAATATGTCGATCTGATCAGCGACGCGACGCGCCAGCACCGCCGGCGCGCAACGCCGCTGCGCATCGTCGCCAATCCGGAGATCGAGGAGACCTCGAAGCTGAGCCGCTGGCCGCCGGCGATGTTCAGGCAGTGGAAGCTCGAGAACCTGATGCGCTGGAAGTCGGCGTCGTGGAAGCTGAAGGATTGGCTTTAAGCCAGATGGACGAAGGGCGCCTCGAGGCGCCCTTTCCCTGTCAGTCGTGCTCACCAATAGCGGTACGGATAGTGCCAGCGCGGCCAATGGCAGACGCGGCGCGGGCCGTAATAGGTCCAGACAATCCGGCAGCGGCGCGGATAGTGATAGGAGGGATAGTACCCGCCAACGTAATAGGGCCGGTGGAAGTGTCGATAGCCGTAATGGGGACGATGATGGCCCCAGTGACGGTGGTAGCCGCCATATCCGCCGTGCCGAAAGCCACCATGGTGATAGCCAGCGACAGGGCGGTGATGAAAGGCCGGCCCGGCGCGGAACCCGCCGATGTGACCGCCGCGGAAACCGCCACCGCGGAAGCCGCCGACATGGCCTCCGCCATGGAAACCGCCTCCGCGGAGACCTCCGCCGTGAAAGCCGCCGCCATGTCCGCCGGGCCCGCCGTGACGAACTTGCGTGACGAGGTCGTCGGTCGCGGCCTTCGTCGCAGGCGACGTCGCCGGATTGATCAAGGTGAGAGCTTCAGCGCGGCGCGCTGTGCCGGCCGACAGCATCAGCGTCGCGGCGGCCGCGATCCCGAGCAAGCGCATCGGGCCGACCCTGCGACCCAACATCTTCAGCATGGAATTCTCCCTGAATCTGAACAGCAGAGCTACGTCGCAAAATCTCGTCCGTGCCATTGCCGTTCAACTACAGTCGCTCCCTCGATTAAATTGCGGAGAGCGAGGTGAACGCGCCATGAATGAACGACACTGTGCTCCGCGATGCGACGCAGTGCCGCGACAGAGGGACTCTTGCAGATGACTGTCTACGCAATTGCGCAATTGAAGATGACGGACCGCGCCGCCTATGACCGCTATCAGGCGCGGTTCTTCGATGTGTTCAGGAAGTTTGGCGGAAGACTTCTCGCCGCCGACGAGCACCCGCGCGTGCTCGAAGGCGCATGGCCGCATGACAAGCTCGTCATGATGTCGTTCCCCGACGAGGCCGCGTTCCTCGCCTTCTCGAACTCGCCCGAGTATGAAGACATCTCGCGGGACCGCAAAGCGGGCGCGCAGGCAACCGTGCTGCTGGTCAGGGGATTCACGCCCGGCTAGCGCGGCGCCTCACCAGTAGGGACCGTAGCTGAACACGAAAGGTGCGGGCACGCCGTAGGGATAAGGACGGTAGTAGACGGGCCGCGCGTAGTAGCGCGGATCATGGCGCACGGCGGGCCGCACGATCGTGTGGTGCCGAGCGGGTCGTCGCGCATCGAAAACCGCGATCCCCGCCGAGGCTTCCGGTATCGTCGCCCTTTGCGCAGCGAAGGCGCGGGGCAGCCCGGCGACAAGCGCGACGGCGACGGCCAATGGAACCGATCGCGTCACGATCAGCCTGATGAGCGACGGCGCCGAGCCGGTCATCATCCCCGACGCCAGTAGCAACTCACGCGCGGCACGATCACCGTGCCGCTCGGCCGGAATTCCTGCACGTAAGTGGCGTTGCAAACGCGAACTGCGTCCGGGCCTGGATTGTAGCGTGGGTAGACCCCGTCGGGGCTGTAATAGGGCGTGACGCGCAAGCGCGCCGGGGGCCGCTTGCGCGGCGGGGGAAGCTCGTCCGGCGAGGCCGCCTGGGCGAGGCGGATCTTGGGGCCGGCGGTCTGGGCTTGAGTTTGGGCTTGAGCCTCAACACAAAACTGCGAAAACAACCCCATGCACAGTAGCGTCAGCGCTGTTTTTGCTCGCATTTTACCGCCCACCTGAAACGTCCCGTTCGAGGCCCCACGCTCCCCGTTTTGGCGGCGCCCGTCAACCTCGCCACGCTTATAAAGCGGGATGCATCGCCACGGAACCCGCGCTAAGAGAGGTCCATGTGGACGGAATTGAAAGCGCCCTCGCTGGCCGAGATGGAAGCGACGGCCCACGACATCTTCGAGCGCCTGCCGGCGGAGTTTCGCAAGCTCTGCGAGGGCGTGATCATCCGCGTCGACGACTTCCCGACCGAGGAAGTCCTCGACGAGATGGAATGCGAGAGCGAGTTCGACCTGCTCGGCCTGTTCCAGGGCATCGGCCTGCCGCAGCAGAGCCTTGGCGACGTGGCGCGGCTGCCCAACATGGTCTGGCTCTACCGCCGGCCGATCCTGGATTACTGGGCCGAGCACGACGAAACCCTGGGCCACATCGTCCGTCACGTCCTGATCCACGAGATCGGCCATCATTTCGGTCTGTCGGACGGCGATATGGAAGCGATCGAGGCCAAGGCGGAGTAGGAAGCGTCGAGGGAGGTGCGCTCCCTCCCCCGCTTGCGGGCAGGGCTATCGCATATGAGAGCTTTTCCCTGCGGCCATCCTTCGAGACGCCCGCTTTGGCGGGCTCCTCAGGATGAGGACAGAGTGCTTGGCTGCAGTTTCAACGGGCACTGACGTTGATGAGCCTCATCCTGAGGAGGCGCGTGAGCGCCGTCTCGAAGGACGAGGCGTGCGCGCAGGCCGCCACAACGAGCCATATGCGATGGCCCTGCCGCAAGCGGGGCGAGGTGAAGAATCACGCCGCGACGCGCGCACCGTGATCGACGAGGGCCGACAATTCTCTCGCGTCCGCCACCACGCGCACGGCCAACGGTTCGTCGCGGCCGCGGATCGCGACTTCCTGCTGCGGCAGCGCGTCCTCGGCAAGGCCGGCGGTGCGGCGGACTTCCTCCGACACGACCGTCTCGCAAGCCAGCGTCTTGGTCATGTCCTGGAGGCGGGCGGCTACGTTGACGGCATCGCCGAGCGCGGTGAACACGATGTGATCGCGATAGCCGATATCGCCGATGATGACTTCGCCGCCGTGGATGCCGATGCCGAAGCGGATCGGCTGATGCAGATCGTGGCTCAGGAGCTCGTTGAGCTCGTCGATATGCGCTGCGATGCTGCTGGCGGCTTTCAGCGCCTGACGGCACGCGGTTTGCGGGTCGGCCGACAGCCCGAACAGCGCCAGCATGCCGTCGCCGACGAACTGGTTGGGCTGGCCGCCGTTCTCGATCACGGCCTGCGACACCGCGCCGAGGAAGCGATTGACGATGAATACCGTGTCGAACGGCAGCCGCTTCTCGGCGAGCTGCGTCGAGCCGCGCATGTCCACGAACAGGCTGACGAGATAGCGCTCCTGGCCGATACCCGCCGACGTCGAGGCCTGCGCATTCGCGGACAGCGTGTGCGGCGTGAACAGCTGGAAGAAGGAGAGGTCGGACGTCGGTCGCAGCTGGCAGGCGAGCCTGATCGAGGGATCGGCAGTGCCGACGCGGGTGAGCACGAAGGCCTCGCGCTGCGACGGCTCGGGCAGGGCGTCATGATCGCCGATGATGCGGATGCGGCAGGTCGAGCAGCGGGCGCGGCCGCCGCAGACGCTGGCATGCGGCACGTTGTGGCGAAGGCTCGCCTCCAGCACGGAGAGGCCCTTAGGCACGCGCACCGTCTTGCCGTTGCCGTAGGACAGCGCGATCATGCCGCCGCGCCGCTCGCGCAAGGCGCGCACGCCGCGCGCCGCCAGCGCGAAGGCGAGCAATCCAAAATAACCGATAGTGAGACTGCTGGCGATACGGTCGAGCGTGTCGCCTTCAGCGCCCGTGCCGACCTGACGGCGGGTGAGGTTCTGGGTGCGCCACTCTCTCTCTTCGCTCTCGATGGCGACGCTGCGGCCACCCTGGTAGATGCCGAGCAGCGACAATGTCGGAACCAGCACGGTGGCCGCGAGCAGATATGGCGCCGCGCGCGGGAAGAACGGCTTGAGGCGGAGCCAGAAATAAATCCCGATGCAGCCATGCACCCAGGCGATGAGAAGCAGGATCGTCATCTGCCAAAGCCGGCCCGGCGCTGCGACGAAGAACAGATAGAGCTCCTGCGGATAGAGCTTCTGATGATCATACAGCGTGTAACCGAGCCGCACCCCGACCACGTGCCCCATGACCAAAACGGGGATGCTCAGGCCCAGCGCCAGCTGGAGCGGCTCGATCGTCCGCCAGCGGAACTGCCGGCGCTGATACAAGGCGTAGATGCCGAGGCCCATATGGGTGAGCGCGGCCGTGTAGAACACGATCGTGACGGGGAGGAACTGCCAGAAGACGGTGTGGTAGTAGACGCCGACCTCCATGGCATCGACCGAGATGTTGCCGAGTGCATGGTTGAGGAAGTGGCTGACCACATAGGCGAACAGGATGACGCCGCAGATGAGCCGCACCTGCCGCACGCCGGTGGCGCGGACGAGTTCGGGCATGTGTACGGGAGCGGTGGCCATGATTCGGTTGTATCAGTTCATCGGGGAGAACAGCCAGCGTAGCGTTGAATTCCGGAGGACGACAGCCCGCCGATCGCATGCGGGCTGGCGACGACGTCGCGCTCCGGGACGGCGCTAACCTCCGCATTGACTCCCCCTGCCAGGTTGGCGAAAAGCGCGGCCGTGACGACAGCCTCTGACATCACCGCGCCCTCCGGCGGCGCTCCGCGCCGGGCCTTCGTGATGGCTGCAGCGGTCATTGCCGCGATGACGGTGCTGCGCATCGTCTATGCCTCCGCGATCGAGCTACGCACCGACGAGGCTTACTACTGGACCTGGTCGAAGGAAGGGGCGCTCAGCTTCCTCGATCATCCGCCGATGATTGCCTGGCTCATCCGTTTCGGCACCGCGATTTTCGGCGACACCGCGCTCGGCGTCCGCTTCGGCGGCATCGTCGCAATGCTGGTGACGCAGCTCCTGCTCGCCGACATCGTCCGCCGCCTCACCCATGATGCGCGCGCCATCGTGCTCGCGGTGCTGATGCCGGAGGCCGCGCTCTATTACGGCCTGCTGATGGCCAAGGTCGCGCCCGACGTCGCCATGATCCCGTTTGCGGTGGCGATGATGTGGTCGCTGGTGCGGCTTGCACAGGGCGGCGACGGCCGCTGGTGGCTCGCGGCCGGCTTGTTCGCTGGCCTGTCGATGCTGTCGAAGTTCACCGCGATCATGTTCGCACCCGCCGTTGCCGCCTTTCTGCTGGTGCCGGACTGGCGCTGGCGCTGGCTGCGGAGTCCTTACCCTTACCTCGCCGTGCTGGTTGCGATCGCCGCGTTCTCGCCGGTGCTGATCTGGAACGCGCAGCACGACTGGGCCTCGTTCCGCTTCCAGGGCGTGCGCGCCACCGCCAATTACGGCATCTCGCTGCGCACGATCGGCGACTACATCGGTCTGCAATTCGGCCTGGTCGGTTTCGTCATGCTGCCGGTGGTGCTGACGGGCCTGGTGCTCACGGCATGGCGGGGTTATCGCACGCGCGAGCCGGTCGCGATCCTGCTGTCGACTGGCGTGCTGGTGCCGTTTCTCTATTTCCTTGCGAAGTCGATGACGCTCCGGGTCGGCGACACCTGGCCGATGTTCATGTGGCCGGTCGGTTTTGCCGCTGCGGCCGTCAACATCGCGGCGATGACGAAGGAGGGATGGTCGGCCCGGATGCTCGAATCGTCGCTGTTCTGGGTCAAGACGGCAATCGTCTCGGGCATCGCCTTCGTCGTCATCGTGTTCCTCTATTACGTCGCCGCGCCCTGGAATTTTCTCGGCAGGATCGATCCGATCGGCGCGGAAGCCGGCTATGAGCAGGTCGCCGCGCGCGCGCAGGCCGCACTCGACGCAACAGGCGCAACCTGGATCGCGACCACGGACTACCGCACCTACGCCATGATGCGCTGGCTGTTCCGGGGCCGGGTGCCCGTCGTCGAGATCAACGAGCGCGGGCGCTTCCAGGATTTCCGCGATCCCGGCATGGACAGGATCAAGGGACAGGCGGGCGTCTATGTCGGGCGCGAGCCGGACAATCGTTCATCGCTGTGGGAGAACATCCCGGCGAAGCGCGAGCAGCTCGGCCAGGTCGAACGCCGCTGGCGAGGCCGCGTGATGGACACCTACGTGCTGGAAAAGCTCACCGGCTGGACCCCGGAGCTGTCACCGCCAAAGGATTCGCCGCTGTTCAAGTGGAAGGTGCTGGCTTTTCTCTCCCTCTCCCCGCAAGCGGGGAGAGGCGAAAGGAACCACGCTACTCCTCGTCGTCCTTCTTCCGTAGCAAATCCGTTGCCAGATCCGCCAGCTTCGGCGGCGGCAGCGCCGCGAACGGCAGCGGCCTTGTCACGTCGATGGCAGCCAGCCCAAGCCGCGCCGTCAACAATCCGTTGAGAACGCCTTCGCCCAGCCGCTGCGACAGCTTCGCCGCGATGCCATGGCCGAGCATCTGTTGCACCAGACTGTCGCTCGCGGCCATGCCGCCGGTGATGGCGAGATGGGCGATGACGTGGCGGAGCAGACGGATCATGCCGAGCGCGCCCGGGCGGCCGCCGTAGAGATAGGCAAGCTGCCGGATCAGGCGCAGCGCGGCGACGAACACGAACAGCACGTCGATCGCCGCGCGGGGTGAGACTGCTGTGACGATCGAGACTTTTTGCGCGGCCGACGACACCAGCCGCCGCGCCTCCGCATCCAGCGGCGACATAAGCTCGCGCTCGGCGAGCCGGATCATGTCGGCGCCGTCGATGATCTCGCCGGCATGGCTCTCGAGCTTGGCGCGGGCTCGCGCGAGTTGAGGGTTCTGGTGCGCGATCTTCAGGAGGTCCTGCACGATGACGCGGCTCTCGGCGCGATCGTCGCTGGCGAGCACGTCGGCGGCGCGCTGATGCAGCTTTTCGATCGTGGCGAGCCGCGCCAGGCCGAACGCCTCGCGTCCGATCACCACCGCAAGCGCCAACGCCGTGACGAGCGCGAAGGCAAGCCCGACGAAGCCGAGGCTCTCGCTCCGCGCAAACAAATCCTCGATCAAATGGACGACGCCGAGCCCGACCCCGAGCAGCGTCAATCCGGCGAGGCCGGACCAGAACAGAGCGCCCCAGGGAAAGCGGCGCCGCGCGGGAAGCGTCGCCTGAATCGGCACCGGCAGCGTCGATGGATCAGGCTCCGGCGTGATCTGGATGGTCGCTCGCCCGAGCCGGCTGATCTCGTCGGCCTCCGTGACGACGACGCCGGGATCGTCCAGCCGGAACGTCGCCGGCCGTCGCTGCTGGGATCGCTGGGTCATGACAGCTTGTCTCCGATCAGGAACTGCAGGGCACGGTCGAGGCGGATGTGTGGCAGTGTCGGCTCTTCCGTGCCCTCACGCTCCAGCTTGGGCGGGCGGAAACGCAGGAAGCGGAAGTCGCTCTTCTCGGCGGCGGCGGTCGAAAGGCCGCGGAACGCGTCCGTACCTTTGAACAGCGGTTCGGGATCAAGCGGCAGATCACCCGGAAAAGTCGCGACTTCCGTGTTGCCGTCGAAGAACTCGCCGCCGGCGCTTTCGCCCGCAGCCGGCGTTCCCAGGATCGACGGCAATTTGTCGCGGCCACGGGCCACCTGCGCCTCGCGCGTGGCGCGGACGGCGGCGAGCGCAACGACGTCGATCGCCGCGCCGGTACTTTCCGCGCGCGCGACGGCGCCCGCGACGGCGCGGCGCAGCACCGCCTCGAGCCGGTCGTGGCTGGAATGATGCAGATGGTCCGCCTTGGTCGCCGCAAACAGGATGCGGTCGATGCGCGGTCGGAACAGGCTGGAAAACAAACTGCTGCGGCCGATGTTGAAGCAGTCGAGAATTCCGGCAAGTGCGGCTTCGAGATCGTGCAGCGCCTCGGGCCCGGAGTTGAATGCGGCGAGCGCATCGGCCAGCACGATCTGGCGGTCGAGCCGCGCAAAATGATCGCGGAAGAACGGCCGCACCACGACGTCCTTGTAGGCCTCGAAGCGCCGCACCATCATCGCCCATAGCGATCCCTCGGGCGCCTGCCCGCCAGCGGGCAAATCGAGCGGCGCAAAGGTCAGGGCGGGTGAGCCTGCGAGATTGCCGGGCATCAGGAAACGTCCGGGCGGCAGGAGGCTCATCGCGAAGCGCTCGTCGCGGCAGGCGCGCAGATAGTCGGTGAAGAGCTTCGCGGCCGTCAGCGTCGCCTGCTCGTCCTCGCGTGCCTCGGGCTTGAGCGTCGCCAGATGCGCGTGCCAGTCCGCGGCCAGATGCGCGCGCGGCGCCTCGCGCGACAATGTGAGGCTCTCCGCGGACCATTGCTCGAAGCTTTTCTGCAGCAGCGGCAGGTCCAGCAGCCATTCCCCGGGATAGTCGACGATGTCGAGCGTCAGCGTGCGATCGGCACCGTTCGGGCGCTGGTAGTCGATCACGAGCCTGAGCTCGCTGATGTCCACGGTCGAGTTCGGCCAGCGCCGCTCCTCGATCAGCGCGCGCAGATGGTTCTCATACGCAAAGCGCGGCACGGCATCGTCGGGCTGCGGCGCCAGATACGCCCGCGCAATCCGGCCCGAGGCATAGGCATCGAACACCGGAAACCGGCCGCCGCGCGTCAGCCCGTGGATCAGGGCGGTGATAAATACGGTCTTACCTGCCCGTGACAGCCCGGTGACGCCGAGCCGCACTGTCGGGTTGAAGAAGTGCTCGCCATAGTCGATCAGCGCCCTTGCCGACAGCCGCGCTTCTTCGACCATATCCTGGAAACTGAATGCCATATGAACGTTAAGAGGATCCGGGGCGGAGGGAATGTGCGGCCGTTCACAAAAGTGGCAATTGCGTTAGGAAAATCAAGCTCCATACTTCCACCGCCTTTGTCGGCGAGTCAGCCGTTTGAACGACGCGCCGATCCCGAAACACCCATGAAGAGAACATTTGCCTCACGTGAGCGGATTGCCCATGACCGTCTTCCAACTGAAAGAGTTCGCATCCACCTCCGTCCACGCCGCCGCCGACATGATCGGCTGGCACTACGACCGCGCCGAGCTGATCGCCGACGGTATCATCCACGCGATCGGCGTCTTCGCCGGTATCGTCGCCGCGACCGTGCTGGTGGTGTTGACGGCGGTCTATGCCGATGCGACCGACATCGTCGGCGTCTCGATCTATGTCGCCGGCCTGCTGTCGATGCTGGTGCTGTCGGCGACCTATAATCTCTGGCCGGTGTCGCCGGCAAAATGGCTGCTGCGCCGGTTCGATCATTCTGCGATCTATCTCCTGATCGCCGCGACCTACACGCCGTTCATCCTGGAGGTGAAGGACAGCGTGTTCGCGCTGGTGCTGCTCGCGGGCGTCTGGTGCGTGGCGATTCTTGGTATCGTGCTGAAGCTTCTCTATCCCGGCCGCTTCGACCGCGTCTCGGTCGGCATTTATCTCGCGATGGGCTGGAGCGGCATGATGCTCTACGACGCCGTGGTCAAGGCGTTGCCCGCATTGGTGCTGGGCTTCATCGTTGCGGGCGGCTTGCTCTACAGCTTCGGCGTGATCTTCCACGCCTGGCGGCGGCTGCGATTCCAGAATGCGATCTGGCACGGCTTTGTCTTGGCCGGCGCGGCATGCCATTATACCGCGGTGCTCGACCTCGTGTTGAGCTGAACAAGTTTCCGCGAAGCGGTATAAGACGAGAGGAGACGTCGCATGCAGGTGACCGGCAAGGTCGTGGTCGTCACGGGCGGCGCAAACGGCATCGGCAAGGCGCTGTGCGAGGCTTTTCACAACGCGGGCGCAGCCAAGGTCGTGGTCGCGGACATGGACGCTGACAATGCGAGGGCCGTCGCGGCCATGGTCGATGGCGCCGCCTTCAAATGCGACGTTGCTCAGGAAAAGGACATCGCCCACGTCATCGAGGAGACCGAGCGGCAGTTCGGGCCGATCGCGTTGTTCTGCTCCAACGCCGGCATCGGCGGCGGTTTCGATCCGATGTCTGAGAATGCCGGCGGCACCTCGGACGAGCCGTGGCAGCGCAGCTGGGCGATCCACGTCATGGCGCACGTCTACGCGGCGCGGCATCTGATCCCGCGCATGAGGGCGCGCGGCGGCGGCTATTTCCTCAACACGATCTCGGCCGCGGGCCTGCTGTCGCAGGTCGGCAGCCCGGCCTATTCGACGACCAAGCACGCCGCGGTCGGCTTTGCCGAAAATCTCGCGATCTCGCACAAGGCCCACAACATCAAGGTTTCGATCCTCTGTCCCCAGGGGGTCGACACCAACATGTTGCGCTCGATCCCCAAGGGTCCGCAATCCGGCGACGGCGACCTCACGCCCGAACAAGTGGCGAAGGACGTGCTCGCTGGCCTCGAGCAGGAGACGTTCCTGATCCTGCCGCACCCCCAGGTGCTCGGCTACATGCGCAAAAAGACCGAGAACTACGACCGCTGGATCGGCGGCATGGCCAAGATCCAGGCGAAGATGCGCGAGGAGTTCGGGAAGTGACCGCCAGACCTGACGCTGTCATGCCCCGCCTAGTGCGCAATTGCGCACGGGGGCGGGGCATCCAGTACGCTGCGGCCTATCGATTGAACAGCGACCGTCCCGGAGTACTGGATCGCCCGGTCAAGCCGGGCGATGACACAGAGAGTGCAGCTACGCCGCACTCCGCCCCGCCTCCTCCTCCCGGCTCTGCCGAAGCGCCCGCGCATAGAGCATCATGCCCTCGCGCACGATGCGCTGTTCCGCCGGCGTCAACGCCGCCAGCGCACCGCGCACCTGCTGCCGCCCGAACGCATGCAGCGCTTCCAGCGTGCGGCGGCCCTTTGCCGTCAGCGACAACAGCTTGCTGCGTGCATCAAGCTCATCCGCCGTCTCCCTGAGCTCGCCGCAATCGATCAGCTTGCGCACCATGCGGCTGACGCTGGATTTCTCCAGGCGCAGGAAATCACCAAGCTCGCCCGATGTCAGGGGACCGCGGATGCCGATCTCCAGGATGGTGTGGACCGCCGAGGGCGGATAGTCCGATGCCGCCACCGTCGCGTCCATGAAGCCGAGCTCGCGCACCATCAGGCGCGACGCGGCGCGGATGTCGTCGATCAGCGCAAGCTGGGTCACCGCTTGACTCCCGGCACATAGTTGTATCATACAACTATATGCGCGTAGCGACGCGCGCAAGCGTTTTGGAGTGAGCCATGAGCGGAACTTTGCCGTCTGGTGAGCGGATGAGGGGCAAGGTCTGCCTGGTGACGGGTGGCGGCAGCGGCATCGGCCGCGCCACCGCGCTAAGGATGGCAGCAGAAGGGGCCGAAGCGATCTTCGTCGCCGGCCGGCGCGAAGCCGAGATCGACTCCACTGCCTCGGCGTGTCGCGAAATCGGCGTGGATGCCGTCCCGGTCAAGACCGATATCACTGAGGAGGACGACGTTGCACGGCTGGTCCGCGCGGCGGTCGAGCGCTGCGGCAGGCTCGACGTTGCCTTCAACAATGCCGGATTCCAGGAGCGCCGCGCGCCGCTGGAGGAGCAGGCTACCGAGACCTACGACAGCGTGTTCGACACCAATGTCCGCGCACTATTCCTGTGTCTGCGCCACCAATTGCCGGCGATGCTGGCGCAAGGCCGCGGCAGCATCGTGGTCAACGCCTCCGTCAGCGGCGTGCGCAATCCCAATCCCGGCTTCTCGCTCTACTCGGCTTCGAAGGCCGCCGCGATCTCGCTGACGCGCTCGGCCGCGATGGAGAACGCACCGCGCGGCATCCGTATCAACGCGATCGCCCCTGGCCGCGTCGTCACCGACATGATGCTGCGTGCCGGCGTCGGCGACGTCGCAACCGTCAGCGCCGGCCTGCCGCTGCGGCGGATGGGAAGCCCGGAGGAAGTGGCAGAGGCCGTGGTTTGGCTGGCCTCAGATGCGTCGTCCTATGTCGTCGGGCATGTGCTCGCCGCGGACGGAGGATTTCTGGCGTCGTAGCTTCCTAGCCCGGATGAGCGAAGCGACATCCGGGACCTTTGGTGCAGTTCCCGGATGTCGCTTCGCTCATCCGGGCTACGGCACCTCAATGCTTCTGCCCGTACAGCACGGGCACCGCCGAATCCACGACGACCTCGACGAGGCTCGTGCCGGCATACGCCATGCCGCGCTTCAGCGCTTCGCCAAGCTCCGCCGCCTTCGTCACCCGCACCGCATGGCAGCCCATGCCTTCGGCGAGCCGCACGAAATCGATGCCCGGCAGCTCCAGCCCGGGCACATTGCGCACCTGCATCACCTGGCTGAACGAGCGCATCGCGCCGTAGCCGGAATTGTTGATGACGACGACGGTGAGCGGCAGCTTTCGCTGCGCCGCGGTCCACAGCGCCTGGATCGAATACATCGCCGACCCGTCGCCGATCAGGCAGACGGTGCGGCTGTTCGGCTTGCCGAGCGCCATGCCGACGGCGGCGGGCAGGGAGTAGCCGAGCCCGCCGCTCGACATGGTGTAGAAACTGTCCTGGCCGCGCATCGGCATGAACTTCTGCATGGCCGGCCGATGCGAGGGCACTTCCTCGACCAGCGAGGCTCCCTCAGGCATCGCCTTCGACAGCGCGTGCAGCAGGAATTCGACCGGCAGCGGATCGGCGGGTTGCGGTGCCGGCGGCAGCGTGCGGCCCTTCGGCGCCGCGCGCTTGCTCTCCGGCAGCAACTCGATCAGCGTCGCGAGCGCCGGCTTCATCGTGGCGATGATGCTGGTGCCGACCGGCGTCACCGCCGCCGCATCCGGATCATCGGTGATCTGGAAGATCGTCGTTCCGCCGTCGAAGATCGCGGCATGGCCCTCGACATGGAAGGTGAACACCGGCGCGCCGATCACCACGACGAGGTCGTGCTCGCGTAGCGCGTCGGACAGCTGCGCAGGCGAAGCGTGCAGGAAGCCCGCGAATTGCGGATGCCGCTCGGGGAATGAGCAGCGCGCCGAGAACGGGCTGACCCAGACGGTGGCCTTGGCCTTCTCGGCGAGTCGCACCATCAGGTCCACCGCGCCGGCGCGGTCGACGCCGGGGCCGACGACGAGGGCAGGGTGCTTTGCTGAGCCGAGCGCCTTCGCCAGCGCCTGCATCGCGTCAGGCTCGGGGCCGATCTCGCGGCTGACCTTGCGCGCCTCGACGGGAGCCGCCGCATGTGCCCAGTCGTCGACGGGGATCGACACGAAGGTCGGCCCGCACGGCGGCTGCATCGCGGTGTAATAGGCGCGCGCGATCGCCGCCGGCACGTCCTCGGGTCGCGCCGGCTCGACGCTGTATTTCACGTAAGGCCGCGGGAATTCCGACGCGCGCTCGGCATAGAGGAACGCCTGCAGCGGGAGGATCGAGCGCGCTTGCTGGCCCGCGGTGATGACGAGCGGCGTCTGGTTGCGATGCGCGGTATAGATGTTGCCGAGCGCGTTGCCGACGCCGGCTGCCGAATGCAGATTGACGAAGCCGGCATTGCGCGTCGCCTGCGCGTAGCCGTCGGCCATGCCGACCGCGGACGCCTCCTGCAGCGCCAGCACGTAGTCGATGTCGTCAGGCCAGTCGCTGAGGAACGGCAGCTCGGTCGACCCGGGATTGCCGAACACCCTGTCGATGCCGAAGGCCCGCAGCAGGCCGAGCGTCGCCTGCTTCACGGTGACGGACTTGCTGCCGGTCTTGCCGTTCTTGGACATGGTTTCCGTTCCCTCTTGTTTGTCGGCGCCGCCAACCCACCCGTCATTGCGAGCGCAGCGAAGCAATCCAGACTGCCGCCGCGGCGACAGTCTGGATTGCTTCGTCGCTTCGCTCCTCGCAATGACGAGGAGAGAGCGTTACCACACCGCCGTGCCCTTCATCGTCGGCTGCCCCTCCGCATTCGCGGTCCACAGCTCCATGCCAGCCTCGGTCTCATTGGCGTTGACGGAGAACTCCGTGCCCTCGAACAGCGGCTGCAGGCCGCGATAGGTGAACTTCTTCGGCGCCTTGCCGCCGCGAAGCTTGGCCGCCATCTCGATGATGAGCGCCGCCTGCAGCGGACCGTGGAAGATCAGGCCCGGATAACCCTCGACCTTGGTGACGTAGTCGCGGTCGTAATGGATGCGGTGGCCGTTGAAGGTCAGCGCGGAGTAGCGGAACAGCAGCACGGGATCCGAGACATGGGTCTCGCGGTGCTGCGCCTTCGGCGGCGGGGGCGGGGCCTTTGCGGGAGCGGGCGCGTTGCTCGTCATCTCGCGATAGACGATGTCCTGCCGCTCGCGGATCGCCGTGCCGCGCGGCGAGGAAATGCCGTGCTCGACCGAGACGAAGCACAGCGTGCCGGTCGAGCCTGATTTGACCTGCACATCGGCGATGCGGGAGGTCCGTGTCGATTCATCGCCGACACAGAGTGGCTGCAGGAATTCGATCTCGCCGCCCGCCCACATCCGGCGCGGCAGCGGCACCGGCGGCAGGAAGCCGCCGCGGGTCGGATGGCCGTCGGGCCCCAGCATCGACATCGGAAACACCGGCTGCGCCAGGCACCAATGCACCGTGAACGGCGCAGCGTCGCCTTTCTTGGGTTCGCCGACCTCCTGGAACAGCGTCGCGCGCAAACCCATGACGAGGTGCGCAGTGACGGTGTCGGTGGCCTCCGTGCTGCGGCCGATCCATTGCCGCAAATGGTCGATGTCGAGCTTCTCGGTCATGACGCCTCGCTCTGTTATTTCCTGGACTTCGGATTTTCGCCGATCGCGGGCACGGCGCCATAGCTGCGCGCCTCGCCGACGATGATCGGCGCCGGCGCGGGATAGCTGACACGGCCGTTCGGCGTGTCGACCTCGATCCGGCGCAGATGCGGATGGTTGGTGAGGTCGGCCATGGTGTTGACCTCGGCAAACGCGATGTCGGCGTCCGACAGCCGCTTCAAGAGCTCGTCTCGGGTCATCCTGCCGAAACTATCGGCCACCGTCTGGTCGGTGAAGTCGCGGTTGCGCACGCGCTCGACCATGTTGGCGACGCGCGGATCGGCCGGCAGGTCCGGCTGGTCCAGCACCTTCGCGCAGAGCGTCTTCCACTCGCGCTCGCTCTGGATCGAGATCAAAATGTCCTTGCCGTCCTTCGAGGTGAACACGCCATAGGGCGCGATCGAGGGATGGCGCAGGCCCATGCGTTTGGGCGGGTTGCCGGCTTCGGAGTTGAGCAGCGGCACGGTGCACCAGTCCGCCATCACGTCGAACATGGAGATGCGGATATCGGCGCCCTTGCCGGTGCGCCCGCGCGCGATCAGCGCTTCCAGGATCGCCGCATGTGCGGTCGCACCGGTCGCCACATCCACGATCGACATGCCGACGCGCGAGGCGCCGTCGGGGTTGCCGGTGATCGAGGCAAGTCCGCTCTCGGCCTGAATCAGCAGATCATACGCCTTGCGGTGCGCATAAGGGCCTTCGTCGCCATAGCCGGTGATGGTGCACGAGATCAGCTTCGGATAGTCCTTCAACAGCCGCTCGCGCGAGAAGCCGAGCTTGTCCATCGAGCCCGGCTTGAGGTTCTGGATCAGCACGTCCGCGCTGGCGATCAGCTTCTCCAGCTCGGCGCGGCCTTCCTTCGTCGTGAGATCAACCACTGCGGATTGCTTGCCGCGGTTGAGCCACACGAAATAGCTGCTCTGGCCCTTGGCCGCCGCATCGTAGCCGCGGGCGAAATCGCCTTCGGGCCGCTCGATCTTGATCACTTCCGCGCCGGCATCCGCCAGGCGCGAGGAGCAGAACGGCGCCGCGACCGCCTGCTCGACCGCAATCACCCTGATCCCGTCAAGTGCTCCCATGATGGCCGCCTCAATACGAGCGGGGCATGCCGAGCACGTGCTCGGCGACATAGGACAGCACGAGGTTGGTCGAGATCGGCGCCACCTGGTAGAGTCGCGTCTCGCGGAACTTGCGCTCGACGTCGTATTCCTCGGCGAAGCCGAAGCCGCCATGGGTCTGGATGCAGGCATTGGCCGCTTCCCAGGATGCATCCGCCGCGAGCATCTTGGCCATGTTGGCCTCGGCGCCGCAGTCGAGCCCGGCCTCGTATTTGCGCGTGGCCTCCTTCACCATCAGCTCGGCCGCGCGCATCGAGGCGTAGGCCTTGGCGATCGGGAACTGGATGCCCTGATTCTGGCCGATCGGCCGGCCGAAAACGCTGCGCTCCTTGGCGTAGTTGGTCGCCTTGGCGATGAACCATTTGGCGTCGCCGACGCATTCCGCCGCGATCAGGATGCGCTCGGCATTCATCCCGGAGAGGATGTAGCGAAAGCCCTTGCCTTCCTCGCCGATCAGATTCTCGGCGGGCACCTTCATGTCGGTGAAGAACACTTCGGTGGTGGCGTGGTTCATCATGGTGCGGATCGGGCGGATCTCGAGACCGTTGTTCTTCGCCTCGCGCATGTCGACGATGAACACCGACAGGCCGTCCGTGCGCTTCTTGGCCTGCTCCTTCGGAGTCGTGCGCGCCAGCAGGATCATCAGGTCGGAATGCTCGGCGCGGCTGGTCCAGATCTTCTGGCCGTTGACGATATAGCTGTCGTTGCCGTCCTTGCGCGCGAACGTCTTCAGCGAGGAGGTGTCGGTGCCGCTGGTCGGCTCGGTGACGCCGAAGGCCTGCAGCCGCAATTCGCCGCTCGCGATCTTCGGCAGATACTTGGCCTTCTGCTCGTCGTTGCCGTGACGAAGCACGGTGCCCATCGTGTACATCTGGGCATGGCAGCCGCCGCCGTTGCAGCCCGCGCGCTGGATCTCCTCCAGGATCGCCGCCGCAGCGGACAGCTTCAGGCCGGCGCCGCCATATTCCTCGGGGATCAGCACCGAGAGATAGCCGGCCTCGGTCAGCGCATCCACGAACGCCTTGGGATAGGCCATCTCGCGATCGAGCTTGCGCCAGTATTCGCCGGGAAACTGCGAGCAGAGCTTGGCGACGGCATCGCGGATGTCGGCGTAGTCTTCGGTGTGGTGTTCTTGACTCATGGCGTTTCCAATCGATGGCGGCAGTTAAGATAACGCCGGCCAATCCCCTGGCGTTGTGAAAACAACGCCAGCCCCCTATGCTCATTTGCTATAGCGTATGAAGTAGCCTTCCAGGATTGGCAAGCATGGATTTCCGGCAGCTCAGGACCTTCAGTTGCGTGGCGGAGCTCGGCAGCCTCTCCAAGGCCTCCGACACGCTGCGCGTGGCGCAGCCGGCGCTCAGCCGCCAGATCAAGCTCCTGGAACACGAGCTGCGCACCGATCTGTTCACCCGTAACGGCCGCGGCATGGTGCTGACCGAGGCCGGCCGGCTTCTGCTCGCTCGCACCTCCGGCATCGTGCGGCAGATCGACCAGATCCGCGACGACATCCAGTCGGCCAAGGGGCCGCCGTCCGGCCAGGTCGTGCTCGGCCTGGTTCCGACCGTGAGCTGCGTGCTGTCGGCGCGCTTTGCGCGGCGCTGCGTCGAGAAATTTCCCGGCATCTCGCTGCGCATCGTCGAGAGCTACAGCGGCCATCTCGTCGAATGGCTGCATCGCGGCGAGATGGATCTCGCCATCCTCTACGGCCGCTCGGCCGATCTGCATCTCAACGTCGAGAGTCTCGGCCGCGACAACATCGTCGCGGTCGGTCCGCGCGGCTGCGGCCTGTCGCGCAAGAAGAGCGTCGATATCGGCTGGCTGCTGCGCCAGCGCCTGGTGTTGCCCAGTCATTCCCACGGCCTCCGGGCCCTGATCGAGCACGCCGCCGCGCAACGCAAGATCAAGCTCAACGTCCAGCTCGAGGCGGATTCGTTCCGCGTGCTGACCAGCCTCGTCGAAGAAGGCCTCGGCTTCGCGCTGCTGCCGCCCTCGTCGGTCCACGGCGAGGTCGCGGACGGGCGGCTTGAAACCGCGCCCGTCTCCAAGCCGATGACGCGCGAGCTCATCTTTGCCTCTCCGATCGATCGCCCGGCCTCGACCGCCTCGCTCGCCATCACCGCCCTCCTGCGCGAGGAGGTCGCCGCCTGCCGCAAGGAAGGCCTGTGGGACATCAGGCTGAGCTAGGTCCGCTGTGTCCTAGAACAGCCGCGCGCCGCCTTGCCTTCGCATCTGGCGCGACCTGTCATGCCGGAATTTTATAGCTGGGCCAGCACTTTCGAGATGAGGAGGGTGTGAGGCGCGCTTTCTAAGCCCCACCCTCAGTGTCATTGCCCGCGAAGGCGGGCAATCCAGTATTCCAGAGACAGCAGTGCTTGAGCCGAGAAGCCGCAGCGTGCTGGATGCCCCGACTTCGCGGGGCATGACGTCGGAGGTTGAAGAGGCGGCTCGCCCTACCCCGGAATCCGCACCGGCAGGCTCTCATACCCCTTGATGAAGCTCGAATAGATCCGCTTGGGCTCGCCCACCACCTCGATGCGGTCGAAGCGCTTCAGCATCTCTTCCCAGACGATGCGGAGCTGCAGCTCGGCGAGACGCATGCCGACGCAGCGGTGGATGCCGAAGCCGAAGGAGAGGTGGGTGCGCGGGCGCGGGCGGTCGATGATGAAGTCGTTCGGATTCTCGAACATCTCCTCGTCGCGGTTGCCCGAGACGTACCACATCACGACGCGGTCGCCTTTTTTGATGTGCTTGCCGCCGAGTTCCGTATCCTGCAGCGCGGTGCGCCGCATATGTGCCAGCGGCGTCTGCCAGCGGATCACTTCCGGCACCATGGAATCGATCAGCGCCGGATTGGCGCGGAGCTTGTCGTACTGCTCAGGGTTCTCGTTCAGCGCCAGTACCGAGCCGGTCATGGTGTTGCGCGTGGTGTCGTTGCCGCCGACGATGAGCAGGATGATGTTGCCCATCAGATTGTCGGGGTCCATGTGGCGCGTGGCCTCGTTGTGGGCCATCAGCGACAGCAGGTCGTTGCGCGGCGCGGAGTTGACGCGCTCGTTCCACAGCTTGGACATGTAGGCGTAGCACTCGTCCATCTCGCGGCGGCGCTCCTCGGCCGAGGCGACGATGCCGCTCTTGGGCAGCGCGGTCGACACGTCGGACCATCGCGTCAGCTTGCGCCGCTCTTCCCAGGGGAAGTCGAACAGGGTCGCCAGCATCTGCGTCGTCAGCTCGATCGAGACGCGCTCGACGAAGTTGAAGGTCTCGTTGCGCGGAAGGTTGTCCAGCACGGTCTGCGAACGCTGGCGGATCAGCTTCGCCAGCTCGTCGAGGTGTGTCGGCGTGAACATCGGCGACACCGTCTTGCGCTGCGCCGAATGCCGGGGCTGGTCCATCGCGATGAAGCTCGGCCAGTCATAGCCGGGCGGCACGTCGCGGATCGAGATGCCGCCGAGCGTCGAATCCGAGGAGAAGATGCCGTGATTGGTGTCGACATGCATGATGTCGTTGTATTTCACCACCGACCAATAGGGCTCGATCGGCGCGTTGGTGCAGTAGTGCACGGGCTCTTCCTTGCGCAGCCGCTCGAACCACGGCCACAGCGTGTCGTCCTGGAACAGCCTGGGCGCGCCGGGATGGAACTGCGACAGCGGCGTCGCATAGGCCTCCTCGCGGGCCCTGCGCATGCGTTCGGTCTTGTCCACTTTAAGCGGCGCTTGAATGTTCATGGTCGTGGCTCCAGTTGGCCCCGCAAGCGGGGGAGTGGGCGCAGCTTCCGTGTGGGTGTCGTTCAGGTTCGTCTTACCGCGAATCTACACCGCAATCTTCACCGGCAATGTCTCGAGACCCTTCACGAAGCTCGAATAGACCCGCCTGGGCTCGCCGACCACATCAATATGGTCGAAACGCTTGAGAATCTCTTCCCAAATGATCTTGAGCTGGAGCTCGGCAAGCCTGAGACCCACGCAGCGGTGGATGCCGAAGCCGAAGGAGAGATGCGTGCGCGGGCGGGCGCGGTCGATGATGAAATCATAGGGCTTTTCGATCACTTCCTCGTCACGGTTGCCCGAGACGTACCACATCACGACCTTTTCGCCCTTCTTGATCTGCTTGCCGCGGAATTCGAAGTCGGAGAGCGCCGTGCGCCGCATATGCGCGAGCGGCGTCTGCCAGCGGATCACCTCGGGCACGAAGCTGTCGAGCAGATCGGGGTTCTCGCGCAGCTTGCGATACTGCTCCGGATGCTGGCTCAGCGCGTAGATCGAGCCCGACATGGTGTTGCGGGTGGTGTCGTTGCCGCCGACGATCAAAAGGATGAGATTACCGAGGAAGTTCTTCGCGTCCATGTCGCGCGTGGCGGCACTATGCGCCATCATCGACAAGAGGTCGCTCTTCGGCGGCTGCTCGCTGCGCTCCTTCCAGAGGCGGGAGAAGTAAGCGGCGCATTCCGTCAGTTCGGCCATCCGTTCGTCCTCGGTGGCCACGAGGCCCTCGGGACCGGGAATGGTGGTGGCGACGTCCGACCAGCGCGTCAGCTTGCGGCGGTCCTCCCAGGGAAAGTCGAACAGCACCGCCAGCATCTGCGTCGTGAGCTCGATCGAGACGCGATCGACCCAGTCGAACACCTCGCCGCGCGGCAGGTTGTCGAGGCACTCGGCGGAGCGCTTGCGGATGTTGATCGCGAGATTGTCCAGATGCGTCGGCGTGAACATCGGGGCCACGGTCTTGCGCTGCGCGGCATGGCGGGGCGGGTCCATCGAGATGAAGCTCTCGCGACGCAAATCCGGGTCGATGTCGCGGATGGTGATGCCGCCGAGCGCGGAGGCGGAGGAGAACACCGCATGGTTGGTCTCGATCTCCATGATGTCGTTGTAGCGCGTCACCGACCAGTACGGCCCGAACATCGAGTCCTTGCAATAATGCACGGGATCTTCCCGGCGCAGGCGATCGAAGTACGGCCAGAACGTATCGGTCCTGAACAGTTCAGGATCGCCCGGGTCGAATTGCTCCAGCGGCAATGACGTGGCGCGCGCGCGAAGCGCGTCGAGCTTGGCCGCGCTCTCGATGGTCCCATGCATGACCGCTCTCCCTGCATCAACCGCGCGTCGTTGAATTCTGCGCTGCGGTATTTGATCTGCAATTACATCCGGTTGTCTGCGTCGGGGCAAGGGAGAGTTTTGCCACGTCCAGTTTTCACGAGAGCGTCGGACGGCCGTCACGCCGCCAGGCGAGCGTGATCTTCCGCACGCTCTCGGTTGAGGAATCTTGCCAGAAACCGATTGGAATCGAGGTAAATCGAACCCGGCCATGTTGGGGATCGACTAACCCTTGATCTATAGTTTGGCCGTAGCAGACCCGCATCCAGAGGTTGCCGTCGTGAACAACATGCAATGGACCCCCATCGGCTCCGAACCCTTACCGCCGCCGTTGCCGCCGACGCGGGTCGATTTCTCCGGCGACCGCTCCGGTTTCCGGAGAATGGTGACCAAGGGTGCCATGCTGGAGCTCGTCACCTTCGGTTTCTACCGGTTCTGGCTGGTCACCGACATTCGTCGCCATCTGTGGGCCAACACTGCGATCGACGGCGATGCAGCCGAATACACCGGGCGGGCCAAGGAGCTTTTGATCGGCTTCCTGGTCGCACTCGCGATCCTGGTGCCGATCTATCTCGCCTATTTCCTCATCGGCATCGAGTTCGAGCGATGGCAGGGCTTCGCCTCGCTGCCGCTGTTCATCGGCTTCTACGCCTTCGGCCAATTCGCGATTTTTCGCGCGCGGCGCTATCGCCTGACGCGCACGGTCTGGCGCGGCGTGCGCTTCTGGATGGACGGCTCGGGCTGGGCCTATGCGGCCCGCGCCATGCTGTGGGGCCTGCTCGTTTTCCTGACGCTCGGCCTGGCGCTGCCCTGGCGGGCGGCCGCGCTCGAGCGCTACAAGATGCAGCACACCCATTACGGCGATCTCTCCGGCGATTTCGAGGGCGACGGCTGGACATTCTTCAAGCGCGGCTGGTGGCTGTGGCTGCTCAGCCCGGTCGCGCTCGTGATCTTCCCGCTCGCGCCGTTCTTCTATGCCGAGTTCAAGGCCCGCGAGTGGCGCTGGTGGCTCGACGGCATTCGCATCGGCGGCGTCAGCCTGTCCTCGAACCTGCCTCATGACGCCTTCTACGGCCTGTACTGGAAGGTGGTCGGCTGGTGGATGCTGCTCTCGGCCGCGTTCGGTGCTTACATGGTCGTCGGCACCTTGCTCGTCGTCCAGCTCACCGGCGTGCCGGTCGATCAGGTATTCGAGCCCGGTGACGGCGCGAAGAGCATCCCGGTGGTGGCAATGATGGTCATCGGCTATTTCGCCGTCGCGCTTGCCATCAACATCGTCATGCGCGTCTATCTCCAGCGCGATCTCTGGGCCAAGGTGCTGGAAACCGTCGAGGTGCACGACATCGCGGCCGCGGCGAATGTGCGTGGTCGCGGCGAGCTCGCCGGTGCGCTTGGCGAAGGGTTTGCCGATGGACTGGATGTTGCAGGATTTTGAGCCGTGAGTGACGTGTCCACCGAGGTCCCGGCGGGGTCCCCAAAGCCGACCATCTTCTTCGACGGCGTCTCGAACCGCAGGCGTCAGGTAACGCTGGCGCTCGGTGATGCGCTCGAAATCGCCGAGGACGGCGAAGCACCCGTTCGTTGGGCCTATGCCGATATCCGCCGCGCCGACGGCCCGGCCGGCGTTTTGCGCCTGGCCTGCACGTCGGCCTCGTCCCTGGCGCGGCTCGAAATCCGCGACGCGGCACTGGCGGCAGACGTGACCGCGCGTTGCCTGCATCTCGACGAGCAGCAGACCACGCGCCGCGGCACTGCAAAGATCGTGGGGTGGTCGGTGGCCGCCGCCGTTTCCATCGTCTGCGTCGTCCTGTTCGGCGTGCCGCTCGCCGCCGATCGTCTCGCGCCGCTGGTGCCGAAGCCGGTCGAACGGCGCATCGGCGATGCCGCCGAAGTGCAGATGAAGACCATTTTCGGCCGCAGCGTCTGTGAAGACCCCGCGGGCAAGGCCGCGTTCACCAAGCTCGTCAACCGGCTGCGCGATGCGGCCGGCCTCGACGACACCATGACGGCGGGCGTGCTGCCGACCTCGGTGCCGAACGCCTTCGCGCTGCCGGGCGGCAAGGTGTTCGTGCTGAAGGGCCTGCTCGACAAGGCCGAGAGTCCCGACGAACTCGCCGGCATCCTCGCCCACGAACTCGGCCATCTCAAGCATCACGACAACATGCGCGGTCTGATCTACAACGGCGGCACCTCGTTCCTGATCGGCCTCCTGTTCGGCGACGTCACAGGCTCCTCGGCCGTGATCTTCGCTTCGCGCAGCCTGGTCGAGGCCTCCTATTCGCGCGAAGCCGAGACCGGCGCCGACACCTTCGCCATCGAGATCATGCATGCGCTCGGCCGTTCGCCCAAGCCGGCGGCCGAATTGATGTTCCGGATCACCGGCAAGGAAGGCGGCTCCGGCCTCACCACGATCCTTGCTAGCCACCCGCTGACCGAGGACCGCCTCGCGCGCATGACGAAAGAGGATCGTCCCGCCAGCGGCCCGCCGCTGCTCACCGACAAGGAGTGGCAGGCGCTGAAAGGAATCTGCGGCGGCGGGAAGATTTGAAGCGGGACGGGTTTGTTTGAACTGGTGCGAGCCCCAGAACTCGAGCACCTCTCCCCGCTAGGGAGAGGTAACCCACGGACAGCCGACCGACCTAACACTCATTGTGCTCTGAACTACCGCGTCCCGTAAGCGCGGTCGCCGGCATCGCCGAGGCCCGGCAGGATGAACCCGTTCTCGTCGAGGCCTTCATCCACCGCCGCCGTCCAGATCGGCACGTCCGGATGCAATCCGCGCAGCCGTTCGAGGCCCTCCGGCGCGGCGATCAGGCAGGCGAGGCGGATATCCCTGGCGCCGCGCTCCTTCAGCCGGTCGATGGCGGCGACGGCGGTGTTGGCGGTGGCGACCACCGGCGTCACCACGATCGCCAGACGCTCGCTGAGATCGGATGGCGATTTGAAGAAATACTCCACCGCGGCAAAGCTGTGGGGCTCGCGGTAGAGCCCGATATGCGCGACCCGCGCGGTCGGCACCAGGTCCATCATGCCGTCGACGAAGGTGGTGCCGGCGCGCAGCATCGGCACGAACACCAGCTTCTTGCCGGCGATCTTGGCCGAATGCATCGTCGCCAGCGGTGTCTCGATGACGGTGTCAGTGAGCGGCAGGTCGCGCGTCACCTCGTAGCACAGCAGCATGCCGATCTCCTTGATCAGCTCGCGGAATGACTTGGTCGAGATGGACTTGTCCCGGACCAGCGTCAGCTTGTGCTGCACCAAGGGATGATCGACGATCGTGACGCCTTCCATGATGGGATGCTCTCTTCTTCCCTTCTCCCCTTGTGGGAGAAGGTGGCGCGAAGCGCCGGATGAGGGGT